>NZ_AUZM01000109.1 GCF_000478195.2 Lyngbya aestuarii BL J
GATAATTTTGACTTAGATAAAGCCAATTCTTGAGACGGTTCAATTATCTCCGGTTTAACTTCTTCTAACTTATTTAGTGCGATTTCATCCGAAATTTCTGATAATTTTGACTTAGATAAAGCCAATTCTTGAGACGGTTCAATTATCTCCGGTTTAACTTCTTCTAACTTATTTAGTGCGATTTCATCCGAAATTTCTGATAATTTTGACTTAGATAAAGCCAATTCTTGAGACGGTTCAATTATCTCCGGTTTAACTTCTTCTAACTTATTCAGCGCGATTTCGTCAGAAACTTCCTCGGATTTTGACTTATAAAAAGCCAATTCTTGAGACTGTTCAACTATCTCCGGTTTAACTTCTTCTAACTTATTCAGCGCGATTTCGTCAGAAACTTCCTCAGACTTTAACTTAGAAAAAGCCAACTCTGAAGAACTTCCTAAAGGTATAAAAGCAGAATCCGATGGAACCCAATTAAAATCTTTTTGATCTAAAGAAAACTGTTTAATCTCTAATAGATTAGACTCATTAAAAGAAACCGGAAAAAGAAACAGAGAACTTTGCTTAATTTTATTAAAGACAATATTTTCAGAAACCTCTTGGCTAACAAAGAGAGATTTAGGTTGAGTCACCTCGGCTTTGTTTAAAGAAATCTCTAAAGAAGATTGTAGCGTAGGATTGATAGAATTAAAAAACCTATTCTCACAAAAAGTTATTTCCCCTTCAGTTTCGCCTAAACCTAAAACTGGAGAAAAGTTAGCTTGAATTGTAGACTGCGGTAATAGCCAATCTAAATGTAAATCATATGATGTATTTAGTGGGTCTTGAGAATGGGCAAAACAAGCTGGAGACGTTTGACCACTTGCAGAATTAGATAGTCCCATAGTTGCAGTCAGCCCAAAAACTGCAACGAAAAGAGGAGATAAGCCCATGTTGTTCACACTTTTGGACATCCACACACCGAAAAATCACTCATCAGTCATCAGTCATTGGCCAAAAGCAGAGATATTGAAGAATCCCCAGTCTCTTGACGCCCGACATCTGACAAACTGTGAAATTTTACCATTATGTGGGTACCCAAAAATTGGGAATTCACAAACAATTCGCTCTAACCCTTGATAGAACAGTCAGTTCAGCGAATGAGTGTTACCCTAAAATTAGCCTAAACTCTCGCTGTTTTCAGGCTTTTTGGGTGATCGAGGTTAAATCTCTCCAACTCCTAGCCGATTAAGAACACCGCAACCCGATCAACTGAGCGAATCTTTCACCTCTACCTATTATTACCCCATCTCGCCTCGCTCTGGCTGTTACTCACGAACAGTTTATTGAGTTCGCTTTGTTGAGTTCGCGATCGCCAACGGGAAGTGGTACAGTAAATCAGAAATCTGGCATTTTGGGAGTGTTTGGGGTTTGGAAGCGTCAAACTTAACTCGGCGTGCTATTCGACTTCTCTACAGGTTTTCATCTTCCCAGCAGTAAATATTATCTCTAAAATAGAGCTTTAAAATGATAAAAATTTATGACCGATAAAGATGACAATATTTCTGACAGAAGCCACAGATATTACTAGAATTCGTTTGTCTTCACAGATCAACTCAAATCAGCGTAGCCAATTTGGTCAATTTTTAACTCCTGCTCCCATAGCCTGTTTTATTGCACAGCAATTTAATCATCTCTCCGGTCATATTAAAGTTTTAGATCCGGGTGCAGGAATCGGAACGTTAACTGCTGCTTTTGTAGAGAGACTATTATCTAATACAAACAATATTGAGAGTTGCTTTATTACCGCCTATGAAGTCGAAGATCAATTTTTATGTCCTTTAAGAAAATGTCTTGAAAACTGTTGTTTTGCTTTGGGTAAAAACGGAATAAAAGCGGATTACTATTTGTATAATAAAAGTTTTTTAGAAGCCAACCTCGAAATTAACTTGCCTCTGTTTACTGAATCCCATCGCCAATTTACTCATATTATTGCAAATCCACCGTATAAAAAAATCAATAATCAATCTGTTGAAAAAAAGTTACTTACAAAATTAGGGATTGAAACTGTCAATTTATACAGTGCTTTTATCTGGCTTGCTATATTACAGCTTTCTGAAAATGGAGAGATAGCTGCAATTACACCTCGAAGTTTCTGCAATGGTGCTTATTTTCGTTCCTTCCGTCAAGCACTTTTACAAGAAATAAAATTCAACAAAATTCATGTTTTTGAAAGTCGTAAGCAAATTTTTTATGACGATCATGTTTTACAAGAAAACATTATTTTTCATGGCATAAAAACTAAAAAATATATTGAATTCATCGAAATAAATTCTCAAATAGGTAACAAACTTTATGAAGAAGTAGGAATTAGATACATACCTTATAACCAAGTTTTTGATACTAATAATTCAGATAGCTTTATCCATATTGTCACGAACTCACTAGAGGATTTCTTGAAAATCCAAATGGAGAAGTTACCTTGCACATTAGAAGATTTAGGCTTGGAAATATCAACAGGCCCAGTTGTTGACTTTCGGCTAAAATCCGAATTGAGAAGTTCCTTAAATCAGCAAAATGTTCCATTAATTTATCCCGAATCTATAAAATTAGGAAAGGTATCTTTTCCACCAGTGAAACCCCGAAAATCAATTGCAATTGTCAACAATAATGAAACTTCAAAATGGTTAACTCAATCGGGTTGGTATGTTTTAATCAAACGTTTTTCTAGCAAGGAAGAGAAGCGTCGTGTTGTTGCTGCTGTATGTACGCCTATAAATGCACCCGTTTTTGGAATTGAGAATCATCTGAACTATTATCATGCAAAAGGAAAAGGGATGAATGCAAATCTAGCACGAGGTTTAGCAGCATTCCTAAATTCTAGCTTATTTGATCGCTACTTTCGTCAATTTAGTGGACATACACAAGTCAATGCTACAGATTTACGCAGAATTAGATATCCTTGTAAAGATGCTCTAATCAAACTTGGATGTAAAGTTGGTGATTTAATTTTAAATCAGGATAAACTTGACACACTGATTCACGAAAACTTACCCATTATGAATGAAGCTGTCAACGCAATTCAAGCCAGTAAAAGAATTGAAGAAGCTTTAGCGATTCTTAAAGAAATTGCAGCACCAAAAGAACAGCAAAATGAACGTTCAGCATTATGTTTACTTGCGCTTGCAGATATTAAACCTCAAACTCCTTGGAATCAAGCAACTGCTCCAAGACGTCGAATAACCGAAATGATGAATTGGTTTCAGCAATATTACGGGAAACAATATGCTCCGAATACCCGTGAGACAGTTAGACGACAAACGATGCACCAATTTATTCAAATGGGGTTAGTTGTTGAAAATCCCGATCAACCCGACCGACCGATTAATAGCCCCAAATGGTGTTATCAACTGCACCAACAAGCTCTGCTACTTTTGCAAGCTTATAGCTCTCAACAGTGGGAAGAAGCTCGTCGAAACTATACCCTTTCGGTGGCTAATTTATTACAAAATAAAAGCCGTAATTTACCTCATATTCTTGTAACTTTACCGGATGGTCGTTCTATTCAGCTTTCATCCGGTGGACAAAACAACTTAATTAAAGATATTCTGGAAAGTTTCTGTCCTCGATTTACTCCTGGAGGTATTATTCTTTATGTTGGTGATGCGGGTGACAAGTTTATTATCAATGAACTTCAAAAACTCCAAGAATTAGGAATTGAGCTAAACCGTCGGGGTAAAATGCCCGATCTTGTGGTTCATTATACCCGTCAAGATTGGTTGGTTTTGATTGAAGCGGTGACCAGTCACGGCCCCGTTAATTTAAAACGACGCAACGAATTAAAACAGTTATTTCAGTCAAGTAATAAAGGATTAGTATTTGTAACAGCCTTTCCCAGTCGTAAAGAAATGACTCGTTATCTGGCGGAGATTTCTTGGGAAACAGAAGTTTGGATAGCCGATCAACCCGATCACATGATTCATTTCAACGGTGAGAGATTTCTTGGCCCCTATGAAGATATAGAAACCTGTTCTTAAAGTTCTACAGAATCAACATTTACAAATTTAAAATTTTTCTGTCTTTCAAAATCTATTATAATAAGTAAGCTAAAATAATAAATGATCAACTGTGGTGGACGACGAGCTATATCTCAATAAATTTCTTAATCCTCTGAATGTCTGTAAACGATATCAACCCAAACTGGGTCAAGGCAATAAACAACAAGGATTAAATCTAACCCAGTTTTTATCACTTTATGGAGCCGATCCCTTTTACTCATGGATTGGTCTTGACTCCGATTTAATGTATGCGGCTCACAAAGCTGCGGGTGGTATGACTTCAATTTATCGTCAGATTGGTAGAGGATGTGAAAACTTATTTAGGCAAATATTAATAGACTCTACAGGTTATGAAGATGTAAAATATTCTACCTGGTCTTATACAACCAAAACCAAAGCAAATAAAGATAAAGTGTTAACATTAGATGGTCGATTAGAACTTGCAGCCATTCAAAATTCAGATATTAAAGCAAAAGTTACTCAATGGATAGTCGATTATAGTCGTTTTCTAAATGTTCCTGTTCCAGCAAATGGAGCAGTCTTTGAGGTTCGCCAGGGATACAAAAGCAAAGATAGCAAGAGACAAAATGCGGATATAGATAATGTTGCTGTTGCTTGGGCTAATGGGTATTTACCTGTTTTTGCAATATTCTCTTCTCAAATTGATGCGGATTTAGTATTGCGTTATCGATCCGAGCCGGGGCGGAGTAATTATGGGGAATGTCTCCGGTAGTAGTACGACCTCTCTTTTCGTTTTTTGTAAAGAGGTTTTAGATTATGATTTGGTAGACTTCTTTCAGAGAAACTCTGAATTAATAAAGAAAGAAATGTTGACCACACTAGAAATATTATTGAGTGCAAAATAAATTGATGTCACCTACTCCCAGCCAACGAGCAGATTATACTTTCAAATACAACCGTAGTTATGGGCGACATGGATGGCTACGCCTGACTCCCGCTTATAGCGTAAAATTGGTTGAAAAACTATTAATCAGTGGGGAGGAAAACTTAATTATTCTTGATCCTTTTTCCGGAACAGCGACAACTGCACTGGTGGCGGCTGAAAACGCATATCAAGCTTATAGTTTTGACATCAATCCCTTTCTAGTTTGGTTGGGAAATATTAAATGTAAAAATTATTCCCAAGAGCAAATCATAAAGATTCGTCATGCTGTTAATAATGCTCTTGTAGAATTTCAATCCTCTCTAGGAGAAGAACACTGGATACCGAATATCTTTAATATTGAACGCTGGTGGTCTAGTCAAACCTTAACAATTCTTTCAGCACTAAGATATAGTTTAGTTCAACAATTTGGCGAACCTAAAAACAGTGCAGATTTGGGAATTGTTTGGATTGCATTTTGTCGGCTAATTATTGAGACTTCCTCGGCAGCATTTAATCACGTTTCCATGTCATTTAATAATAAAGTAACCCATTTTGAGGTTGATAAAATTGAACAACTTTTTATTGACATCCTTGATTTTATCTTGAAATCGACTTCAAAACCGATTCGAGGTAGCACCAAGATAATTAAAGCAGATGCTCGTTGTATAATTAATCTAAATGAAGTCAAAGTAGATCGGGTTATTACTTCACCACCTTATCCAAATCGAATTAGTTATATTCGTGAACTCCGTCCCTATATGTACTGGACTAAATTTTTAAATGAAGCAAAAGAAGCGGGTGAAATCGATTGGATGGCAATTGGTGGAACTTGGGGAATTGCAACCAGTAGACTAAAATCTTGGCAGATAGATGAAGTTAATTTACTACCCGAATCTGTTTATAATGCGGTAGAAAATATTAAAAAATCCGAGGGTAAAAATGCCCATATATTATCAATTTATGTGTTAAAATACTTCTATGATATGCACCTACATTTAAGATCGCTTCGACATCTTCTAAAAGATGGTGCTAAGATTGATTATATCGTCGGAAATTCGACTTTCTTTGGTAATAGAGTTGATACGGCTAGTCTGCTTGCTGAGTCTATGAAAATGCTAGGCTATAAAAAAATTAGCTTTGAAATCATTAGGAAACGAAATTCTAAAAAGGAATTATACGAGTATTGTGTCTCTGCAACTTGGGAAGAAGCTTAATATTTTGTTAGGAGTTAAAGACAAATTACTTGTATAATATGATCGGTGAGTTTATTCAGTTGATAAATACCAAAATATAACAAATTTACTTGATATGTTAGCGGACTGAAAATTAATCTAAATTTAAACTTAAACCCAGAAGCAACTCCCATGATAAACTAGATTTTAGAATCAAACTCTCAACCTAAGCATTCTATTTGTAGAACTAAATTTAGGAAGATTAATCATGGCTAAACCTCGTATTTTTACTCAGAGCCGACGTCATTTTTTGAGTAATATAGCTTTGCTGACTCTTGGCTTGATGGCGAAGGACTGGCTTTATCCGTCCCGTGCATTTGCAGATTCTTCAGCTTCAGCAAATAACACTTCAACTCGCGAGATTTATCACATTTTCGTTCCCTATGCTAAAGCTCGTCGAGGCGGACAACAGATTATTACCTTGCGATCGGGAGACACTCAACTGATATCAATTCCAGCAGGAATTCGAGAGAATCAGGAGAAAGTTATTTCTGGGGTGGGTCTGGGAGGTGAAGATATTGTCGTCGTTTTCCATACGTTATACGACCGGATTACAAGAATAGGATCGGAAATTTACGAAGAAATTGAAAAGACCAAATTCATCGAGCAATCAAGTCAAGAGAAATGCAAGTCGGTTTACGATCAAGTCGAAGATTCTCGATATATGTACGATCTGATTGCATTGGAACTGCTCGATTATGTGATTTCTTCATCAAAGATAGATCCTCAAATTCAACAACGGTATGAAATCGCCAGCAAAAACTCCCGTTTAGTTGGAATTGAAAAAGCGATCGCATCTGCGCTAGCGGAATCAAATTTAACAGAGAAAGAGAAGAAAACAATACGAGGAACCTATGAATACGTCCGTGCGGGGGAACCCGTTCCCGATTTTAAAGCCCTGACCGATCTCGATACGATTATCACGAACTCTACACTACCTCTGACGATTCAACAAATTTACTCTCTTGCCAGCGCTACTTCTCGGGCTTTAACAGTTGACTTTATTTTAGTTAATTTAATCAAAGAAAGTCAAAAATTGAGTCCGGGTCGCCAGGAAGAATATCTGGCAATTTACGATCAAGTTCGCAGCGGTGAAACGATTTCCGAATCCGACGTGGCGACTTTAACATCTTTAGACTCATTTATTGAAAAAGCCAATATTCCAGAAAATGCTAAAGTTGTTTATTTCCTAACCAGACAACAGGATTCCAACACGGAAGTAAACTTTACAGAAAAAGTAAGTGCTTTTATCCAAGATGCGGATGCACTCCAAGAACAATTGGAGGTTGCTAAAAACAGAGGCGGTGCAGTTGTACCCCAAGCAACTAAACTGCTCACTCAAATTGGAGCAGAAACCGCCACAGGAGTCAGTATCAGCAGTTTGTCGGGAGCCGCAGCAACGAATGCAACATTAGCTTTCCTCGGTGGAGGTTCCGTCGCCGCAGGGGGTTTGGGAATGTTGGGGGGATTGGTTGTCGCAACCGGAGGCGCCGCGTTAATTGGTGCCGCAGGACTGGTCTCGGTGGCGTTAGTCTCGCAAATGGATAGCCAAGACTTGACGAATTTAGGTGTTGCAATTACAACCGGAACTCTGGTAGGGGGGGCGAGTGTTTTTGCGGCTTGGACTGCGGCGAGCGCTTTGGGCATCGCAAGTTCATTATCGGGCGCTGCGGCTATCAGTGCAACCATGTCGGTTTTGGGTGGACTAAGTGTAATGACAGGCGGCGCTGCTCTGGTTGCTTCTGCAACTGCGGTTGTGATTTGGTCATTTTTGGAGGGCGGAAAGCGACGAGATGGGAATATATTGCGTCAGTTGGAAACTCGTATTTACACTTTGACCAAAGATCCAACACCTGATTCTATAGGAGAATTGTTACAAGAAATGATGGGTTCTCGGTATGGGTCTTTTCTGAGTCAAGATAGTTTTTCTGCTCCAAATATTCCCTTAGGTAAACTTTCAAATTCTTTGTCTACTTGGCTATTGGTTGATTATAACGAAAAAGTCCTATCTTTAATAGACACCAGTATATTTAAGGATGCTAAAAATGGCATAGCGTTCACAGATCGAAGAATTACCTGGAAAGAGGACTTAATTCAATATCAGGATCTGGCGAAGTTATCCAACCGTGAGTTCTTGTATTTACTCTCTAATTATCAGGACAGAAACCATTTGAGGTCTTTAATCAACTTTGTAGAAACATCGCCCAATCCCAAAGACTATGAAAACTTAGTTAGATTCTTTAATGTTCAATTGGGTGAACTGCTATCCAATAAACAAGATGCGAAGAAATTGTTTGAGTTTGTAGAGCTAGTGAAAACATCTTATGAAAACAGCGAAGATTATCAAGTTTTAGTTAAATTTGTTGATCCCAAACTAGCAAAGCTTATCTCTAACGAACAAACCCGAATGGAATTATTTACATTTGTAGATGTGGTTAATAAAATATTTGATGACCGACAAAGCTATGACTACTTAGCTCAATTTTTTAACCAGGAATTTGTAGAAGTTATTTCTAACTCTAACAATAGACAAGATTTGTCGAAGTTGATAGCATTAGTAGAAAAATTAAATGATGAACAAGACCAGAATAAATTTGTTCAAATACTCAAAGAGATTGCTCAAAAATACAGTTTAGCTTAGGATTTATTTCTTGACGAATCTCGCGATCGCCTCTTTCAAAACGCTCTATTAATTGGGTGACTCTAGAGTGCGATCGCGTAGCTTTTCCAAAGAAAAATTCCTTTTTTTTAACTGTTCCATTTCAATTTATAACTTTAACCTAACTGAGAAGCACCATGAACTAAAATCCCCATAATTTTTGTTAAATCTCGCAAATAATACTCAACTAAATCAATACTAATCACCTGTTTATTTAGCTTGAGAAACTTCCAAATATTACCCGAAGTCACCACACCATAAATACTTTGAATTTGATTTCCTTCTCGTTCGTTAAACAGTTGGGCGGCGATCATTTCAGCAATACATTGACCCAAACCACTGTTAATATTTTCTTTCTTGGCTTCTACCAACGTCACAACGGGCGATCGCACAAACAAAAACTCTCGCTCTCGACTAATAATAAAATCACAAGTTCCGTTTAAACCCAATTCGGGAGCGACATTAAATTCCGTTCCCGAAAATAAGCTGATTTGGTCTTGCAATTGTCGTCTGAGTTCGAGTAAAATGGGAGCAATAATCAACTCAGAACGGGCTTTTTCCGTGCTAATTGCCAGGGCGAGAGGAACATTGTATTCTAAAGTTTGGAGTAGAAAAGAACTACATTCAACTTCGGGAATCTCCACAAACAAGTTAACCTGTTCCGATAGGGTTAAGTTAAATGTTTTGACGACTCGCTCTAGGGTAAATTCACCGTAAGACATCGCTCCCAGGTTTTGATTTTTTAACCGTTTTGAGTTTGGGCTAAAACCCGTTCTAAAACTTGTTGATAAGCCGACTCAACGTTTCCTAAATCGTGGCGAAATCTATCTTTATCCATTACCCTTAAATTGGGGTCGGTTTCGCCTTTATTCCACAAACGACAGGTGTCGGGGCTAATTTCATCGGCGAGTACCAATTTACCATCTGAAGTGTAACCAAATTCGAGTTTAAAGTCTACTAACGTAATCCCACATTGTTCAAAAAACTCGGATAAAACTTGATTAATTTTCAGCGATAAGGCTTTGATTTCGTCGAGTTGTTCGGGCGTGGCTAACTTTAATAATAATAAGCGATCGCGTGTCAATAAAGGATCGCCCAATTGATCATTTTTGTAGCAATATTCAACCAAGGTTGGTTCTAAAACCGTCCCGGCTGGAATTCCGGTTTGTTTGCATAAACTCCCGGCTGCAATATTGCGAACAATCACTTCTATTGGGACAATTTTAACTCGCTTTACTCTCATTTCATTAGCAGTCGGAGTCTCAATAAAATGAGTAGGAACTCCTTCAGCTTCTAAGCGTTGAAAGAGGTGAGTTGAGATCGTATTATTGATTTCACCTTTACCTTGAATTGTCCCTCTTTTTTGAGCATTAAAAGCCGTCGCGTCATCTTTAAAATGGGCGAGTAATATTTCGGGATCATCGGTGGTATAGACAATCTTCGCTTTTCCTTCGTAGAGTTTTTGAGGAACAGACATAGAAATGAATGAATTCTAGAAATGTGTTTACGCTTGCAATTATAAACAGAGAGACGTTCTATTAGATCGTCTATTGTAGTGGGAGTTTGTCCATTAAAGAATAACAGACAAATCCTCCCTTATTTTGCCATTAAAACAACCGATGATCGAGGATTAACTCGATAACGAAGGGCTTTAACAGGTGGAGCCATTTTAACATCATAAAGATCGTGAGGAGCAGAAAGTCCTGTATCAACAATTCTGTGCCAATATTGTCCAGAACGCAAGGGAGGTAACTCAAAAACTAAGGGTTCCCAATGAGAACTCAACATGATATGAAGATATTCTCCAGTATCGGGATGACGCAAACTAAACGCTAAATAACGAGAATCTTCTTCCCAGTTGGGTTGATCTAAATGGAGTCCATGCCAAGTAATATAAGGTAAATGTTGACCTTCTGCTTGCAAAATAGTGTTGATCCGGAACATATGTCGTTCTTGGGTAAAACGAATAATTCCTTTCATAAAACGCAGTATATCGGCTTGTTTCCCAATATCACTCCAATCAAACCAACTCAGTTCATTATCTTGACAATAGGCGTTATTATTTCCAGATTGTGTGCGTCGAACTTCATCACCCATTAAAATCATCGGCGTGCCTTGAGAAACAAATAGAATTGTCATAAAATTCTTGATTTGTTGAAGGCGTAAAGCTTCTATTGCTGGATTATCTGTTAATCCTTCTTCTCCACAATTCCAACTCACATTATAGTTACATCCATCCCGATTTTTTTCTCCATTGGCTTCATTATGTTTATCATTGTAAGATACTAAATCATTGATCGTAAATCCATCATGGCAGGTAATAAAATTAATACTACAATGGGGTTCACGATCTGTTTTCGGATAAATATCTGGACTTCCCATAATTCGAGCCGCAAGCTGTTGAACTTTGCCAGGATCACTTTTGACAAAACTGCGAATATCATCCCGATATTGCCCATTCCATTCGGTAAAGCGATCGCCTGCAAAAGAACCGACTTCGTATAGTCCTCCTGCATCCCAAGCTTCTGCAATCAGTTTCGTTCCGGCTAAAACAGGGTCAGATTTAATAATCCATAAAATTGGTGCATCGTCTATCGGATAACCATTTTTATCCCGAGAGAAAATCGAGGCTAAATCAAATCGAAAGCCATCGACGTGCATTTCTGAAACCCAATATCGTAAGGAGTCTACAATTAACTGACCTGCGATTTCATAGTTGGCTTTAACGGTATTTCCACAACCACTATAGTTACTATAATATTGCTCGTCTTCTTCTTCTAAAATATAATACAAAGCATTATCTAACCCTCTAAAACATAGAGTCGGGCCGTTATGATTTCCTTCAGCCGTGTGGTTAAATACTACATCCAAAATCACTTCTAATCCGGCTTTATGAAAAGCTTTGACCATATCTTTGAATTCTTCAACTGGCCCAAGCGGATCACGACGGGAACTATAAGCCCGATGGGGAGCAAAAAAAGCAACGGTACTATATCCCCAATAGTTTTTTAAGGGAAGAACAGCATCTTGTTCATCAAATTGGTGAATTGGCATCAGTTCAACCGCAGTAATTCCTAAATCTTTTAAGTAAGGAATTTTTTCGACTAAACCTGCATAAGTTCCTCGTTTATTGGCAGGAAGACCCGAACTCGGATGGCGAGTAAAACCCCCGACATGAAGCTCATAAATAATCGTTTCTGAGTAGGGAATTCTCAGAGGTAAATCTCCTTCCCAGTCGTAAGCTTTTGGATCAACAACGACGCTTTTAAAGGCTTCAGCACAATTATTTCCTGGTTGCGATGCCGCACCTCGACTATAATTTTCATCATTAACAACCGCTTTTGTGTAGGGATCAAGTAATATTTTATCGGGATCAAAACGATACCCAGCTTCTGGAAGATGTAAACCATCAGCTCGATATCCATAAATTTGTCCCGCTTTCATTCCGGGAATAAAAACGTGCCAATAATAAAACGTTCTATTAACATTAGGGTCGAGCGGAATGACCTTTGAGGGTTGAGCCGCATCGGGAGTGTCAAATAAGAGTAATTCTAAAGATTCACAGGTCTTTGAAAAAAGACAAAAATTAACTCCATTCGGGTAAACTGTTGCACCCAAAGGATAACTCAT
Organism: Lyngbya aestuarii BL J; assembly: GCF_000478195.2. Lineage (GTDB taxonomy): Bacteria > Cyanobacteriota > Cyanobacteriia > Cyanobacteriales > Microcoleaceae > Capilliphycus > Capilliphycus aestuarii. The sequence continues at coordinate 12,442 of NZ_AUZM01000109.1, forward strand.
ACCCGCTAGAACATTCATACTCATGTAGTAGACTCCTTGATTTATAATAGATCGAGAGTTGTTAACTTAGGCTGATCAATAATGCAATTATAGAATTAGCAATACAAATTAGTAATACTCAATTTGATATAGATCTACTGAACTCCTGATAATGGTTACAATTCGCCCTGTTGTTTCACGAAGGATTCCTCTGAAACTTCATCAAATTTTAGATGGAATGAGATCAGGTTAACCTTTCGTCAAAAAAATCTTCTATAATTTTATTACACTCGAATGCCAGTTGAGTTTGTTGGATTTGAGAACGGCTAAAGTAAGCTAAACGTTGTCCCTCATTCAGTTGAACTTGATTGAGATCTAAATTCAGGTTTTTCCAAAAAATGTATTCCTCACAATCATCCCACTCATATTTTCTAAAGAAAGAGACTTCTCCGACATCAACTTCAATTTCTTCTAACATTTCTCGAACAATTGCCTCTCGGGGAGATTCATCCTCCTCCATAAATCCTCCTAACAAATTCCAGGTATTGGGTTCGGGAATAGAACACTTTTGATCTCGCAAAACCAGTAGAACTTGATGCTGATCGTTGAGTAGAATGATTACACAACCAATCGGCTTTTTCATGTTAAACTAATAAAAGAAATTCACTTAACCTCTCAACTGAACATTGGTTTAAACTGAATGTCGCGTTCTGACAGTCCCTGCCTTAGTCTGGCAATTTCTCGCTTAAGCACAAGTGAAGCCAACCATTTTGCAACCTGGGTCGTGCAGTCGCCCTATCCCAGTGGCTATGTTCACCACGACTTCCTCTGGCCTGAGAGCCTTGACCAAGCCTGGCAAAGTTGGTTGGAAATGTTTTCCCCCCAAAGTTTAGCGCAGATCAAGCCTCTTTCTTCCCCTCAAGCGATAATTCCCTCGGTATCACTCACAGACTCAGGCCGACAGCTTAGTTATAGTAGTCGTCTGATGCAACATTTAGGCATTAATCTGTGGCAGTGGCTATTCCAAGGCACAATACAAAGCAGTTTGCATCGCAGTCAAGGGATTGCCATTGGTCAAGATCAACCCTTGCGAGTTCGGTTGGACGTGCGAGAACCCGATCTCATCCCTTTACCTTGGGAAATTATGCAACCCCAAGCAGGTCAACCGGCTATTTCCTTGAGTCAACAACTCTTGTTTAGCCGAACAACCAGTGATGTTAATCCTTTACCACAATTTCAAAGCGCTCAGTTGTTAAATATTTTACTGGTGTTGGGACAACCAGAGGCTGAAAACAAGAGCAACTCAAGTTCACAACCGCAACAAAAATCCCAGCATATTCAACAACTCCAACTCGAACAAGAAGCCCAACAACTAAGCCAAGTCTTCACCAACAGTAGTTCGTCAGTCAACGTTGACCCGGAGATCAATGCCCCCTGTCGCGTCACAACCCTGATTCAACCCAGTGTCTCCGAACTGATCACTCAACTAGAAACCGGAGAATATAACGTTTTATTTTATGGGGGTCATTGTATTCCCGCCGCCGATGGTGGGCTGTTATTTTTGCAACCCGATGTCACCCTCAACGGGACTGAACTCGCCCAAGTCCTCGTTCGGTGTGGGGTGGTGATGGCTGTGTTTAACGCCTGTTGGGGCGCTCATCCAGCAATTGCTCTGACACCCAACCCCAAAAGTACCGTCTTCCAAGCCATTCCCAGTAGTAGTTTAGCGAAAGTGCTAATTCATCATGGGGTTCCCGCTGTCTTAGGAATGCGAGACTCGATCACCGATCAAGAAGCCCTAAGTTTTATTCAAGCCTTTGCTACCGCCCTCGTCGCCCGGAAACCCATCGATCAAGCGGTGGCGATCGCCAGACAACATCTATTAACCCTTTATAAATTTAATCAACCCGCTTGGACACTTCCGGTATTGTATATGCACCCGGAATTTAGCGGAGAATTAATGCAGCCCCTTGAAGAAATTAGAACAGAACTCCCGGCGAATTCTCAAACTTGGTTGGGATATATTGCGCCCAGGGCGTGGCTACGTCTACCGAGTGATTTAAACCCGTCTTCGGGATCACCGCCTCAACTATGGCCGCTCGAAGCTGGAAGCGTGCGAGTTGGACGGGGAGAAGACAATGATATCGTCATTTCTGAACAATGGGTATCGAGTAAACACGCGGAAATCTTTTGTCGCAATGGTAGCGATGACAACCCCCAACCCACCTTTTTTCTGCGAGACTTTT
>NZ_AUZM01000110.1 GCF_000478195.2 Lyngbya aestuarii BL J
GAGCATAATTTTGAAAAACCATCGCAATATCTCGGGCTTTTGGGGGTAAACCATTCACCAAAGTTTCCCCAATCCAAATATTGCCACCCGTGAGCGATTCTAACCCGGCAATTAACCGTAATAACGTACTTTTCCCACACCCAGACGGCCCGACTAATACCATAAATTCGCCATCATTGATCGTCAGGTTAATCCGTCGGAGAACTGCCCCAGAAGACATTAACCCCTCAGAAGTCGAAACCTGTTCATGATCATCCGATTCGAGACGATAACGGTTTGCTTGAACTCGAATAGAAGACGAAAACGTTTGATAAATATTTTCTAAGACAACCTGAGCCATCAGTTCTATACTTAGTTAACCCAATTCAACCCAATAATTAGTTCCTAAGGATGATGAAGCAATAACGGATCACGAACCCCAATAATTTTTTCTCCCGTATTGAGTTTAAATAAACGATTGCCTGTAGCCTCCTCATTTTGAAGCTTGACTTCATCAACCGCAAAACGCACAATACGATTTTCACTGGTGATCAGATAAGCCTCTTGATTAGAATTAACAGAGACCATACCTGCTAACGCATCCTTTGGCCCCTTAAACTGAAACATTTGAGTGCCAATAGCGCCGCGAGTTGTCGAACGAACTCGATCTAGAGAAATTCGTTTAGCAAACCCCAGTTCAGAAACCAACAATAAACTAGACTTGGGAGGAACCGTCAGACAACTCACCAACCGTTCTTGTTTGCGTAAACGAGTAACTTGTGAGCCTTGAGCAGTACGTCCCATCGGGGGTAACTGTTCATCATTAACAGGTAAACGCAACACTCGTCCACCAGAAGTCGCTAAAATCATCTGTTCACCGGGGCGAGTCAAACTGACATAACCCAGTTCATCTTGATCTTTCAATTTAATAATTGTAATCCCCCGATTGGTGAGATCGCTCAACTCTTTTAAAGACAATCGTTTAATTTTTCCCTGTTGCGTCACCAAGATTAAATCAGTTTTATCAGAATGTTTAGCCACAATGAAATGGGCTAAAATTAGTTCTTGAAGACTCATCGGTGGATCTTTTGTCACCGAAGGCGGGAGTAACGTAATTAACGGTGTTCCTCGTGAACGGCTAGAAGTTTGGGGAATATCACCCACATTCAGGGGATAAGCCTTACCTGTACGGGTGAGAATTGCTAAATTCTGTCCAGTTTTGGTGAGATAACGACCGACATTAAAATCATCACTGTCTTCAACAGTAATCTCAGATTTATCGTTTTTACTGCGACTTTTGGAGTCTCCAGTTTTCGGCGATAAACGTCTGACATAGCCGCGATGGGTAAATTCTAGAAAAGTTTCTTCTTCTGCCGGGGCAACGGGTTGTAAAATAGCAGTCGTCTGAGAACCCTTACTTTTCAGCTTGTTAGAGCGAGTTCGGCTACTCGATTGTGCGGGTTGATCTTCAGGATCTTGAACGACAATACGGGTGCGTCGAGGATCGCCGTATTGACGCTTGAGCGATCGCAATTCTTTTTTCAAAGATTTCATCAACTCAGAACGTTCATCAAGCAACCGTCGTAATTGTCGAATTTGTTCGCTGAGTTCGGAAAATTCTTCTTGCAGTTTTTGTCGTTCTAACCCAGTGAGGCGTCGCATCGGCATCGCTAAAATCGCATCGGCTTGAGCTTCACTCATCTGCAAATCACTTTCTAAGCTAATTTTTGCAGTTCCCCCATCAGGAGCATTCCGCAGAATTTCAATCACGGCGTCTAAATTAGCCAAAGCATTCAGTAAGCCCTCAACGATGTGACCCCGACGCACAGCCGCTTCTAACTCGTGAGTATACTGACGAATCAGAGTTTGTTCGCGAAAATTGAGAAATTCTTGGAGAATTTGTTTGAGAGTTAACTGCCGAGGTTGACTGTCTACCAACGCCAGAAAAATCGCTCCAAATTTCGACATCAACTCCGTTTGTTGGTAGAGATGATGTAGCACCACTTGGGGAGAAGCTTCCCGCTTCAATTCAATCACCACTCGAATTCCCTCGCGATCGCTTTCATCACGGATATCGGAAATTCCTTCCAAGCGCCCGGCATTAACTAAACTCGCTGTTTTCTCGATCCAACTGGCTTTATTGACTTGAAAAGGTAACTCAGTCACGACAATAGCCGTTTTAGTGCGGCGACGTTGAGCGGTGGGAACTTGTTCAATTTTGGCGACCCCCCGCATGACAATACTACCGCGTCCGTGAGTATAAGCTTCAGCAATCCCGTCTGTGCTGACAATTTCGCCACCTGTGGGAAAGTCCGGTGCCGGAATAATCGACCTTAATCTTTCATCAGAGAGATCACTATCATCAATTAACGCAATTAAACCATCCACCACTTCCCCCAAATTGTGAGGCGGAACATTCGTTGCCATTCCCACTGCAATTCCCGAACTGCCGTTGAGGAGTAAAAACGGCAACTGCGCCGGAAGAACAGTCGGTTCTTGTTGAGAGTTGTCAAAATTACTAATAAAATCAACTGTGGCTTCTCCGACTTGGGTTAATAAGCCTTCATTACCAATCGAAGCCAGACGAGTTTCGGTGTAGCGCATCGCCGCAGGCGGATCATTATCAACCGAACCAAAATTACCATGTCCGGCCAGTAGAGGATAACGACTGGAAAATTCTTGTACCAACCGAACCAAGGCATCATAGACCGATTGATCGCCGTGGGGATGATATTTTCCGAGAACATCACCAACGACTCTGGCACATTTACGATAAGGACGATCCGGGGTTAAACCCAACTCGTGCATCGCGTAGAGAATACGACGGTGAACAGGTTTTAATCCATCCCGGACATCAGGCAAGGCTCGTCCCACGATCACACTCATGGCGTATTCGAGATAGGACTGTTGCATCTCGGTATGGAGTGGGGTAGCGATCACTTGCCCGGAGAGTAGGTTGAGTTGTCTAGCCATGAGGAAGATCAAGTTGAGAGTTTAGCGTGAGTTTAGACGCACCACAGCACGTCTAAACAGAAATTCAAGAAGAAAAAGGAGTTGAACGTGAATGCCTTTGGCACTCTGTTTCCCTATTATGGAGTCTCAATATCGAGATTTGAAATTTTGATCAGAGTGATCACGGGAGTCGGAGAGGACTCAAACTGTTGATTGGTAAGAGGTTAGAGAGGTTTTAAACAAGAGATAAAATTTTCCACCGAACCATCCATTCTGAAAATCTAGACAGCCACTTTAAGTATTTTTCGTTAGACTGTTCTGAGTTAATCCTGTCAGTTCGCTGACGAGGGGTATGTGATCTGACTCATCCTAATGGGTTAAGAATAGACAATTGAGAGAGGTTTCTCGGGGCTAATGTGTCCAATATCAACCTTTCTCGTTATATTTGGTGAACACAAGTCTTTTACTCTAAGATCAAGCAAGACCTAAAGTGTTGTCAACTATCATGTCAAATATTGGGGTAGAGTAAGCCCGAAACCCTGATCAATTGCCTGAAACTCAGACTCGATGGCTTTCAGGTTATGATCAGATTAGGGAAAACTGCAACTCTCAACCGAGTTTTGCAGAATCAGATGAGAGTGTTGATCACTCAATCTACTCAAGGATATGAGGTTAAACACAACCCCACGCGGGAAGAAGTTAGCCAGTTGTTTCAACGACTGGATCAATAGCGGAAACTAGGCGGTGTCGGTTTCCATCTCGCTTAAGTGTTCGCTTAGGCGACACGCGGGTTTTAACCCGTAGTAAAATCTGCAAAATCCAGGGTGTTTCAATTCCTGGAGATGTCAATGTTATTCTTTGCTCCAAAAGAGCATGATATGATGACACATCGTTCATTTATCGGAGAGTTTGTCCCGCGGGAGACCCAGATGAAGACCGTTCTGATTGTAGAAGACGATCCGGTTAATGCCCGTGTTTTTTCTAAAATCCTGACAAAACGAGGCGGGTTGGATGTTAAGCATACGGAAAATGTCGATGAGGTGATCAAAATTGCTCGCTCTCGGGAGGCTGACCTCATCTTAATGGATGTATCCCTCGCCCGCAGTGTTTACGAAGGCAAGGCGATCGATGGGATTAAAATTACCCAAATACTCAAAGGTGATCCTCAAACGGCACAGTTGCCGATTATCTTAGTGACAGCTCATGCTATGGCTGGCGATCGCGAAGATTTCCTCGCCCAAAGCGGTGCTGATGACTATATTTCTAAGCCGGTGATTGACCATCAGCAATTTGTAGACAAGATTAAGTCACTCCTACCCGAGGAGTGAGAGCAGTTCTCTATGAAAGACTAGAAATGGTTTTTAAAAGATCAAGCGCTTGACCCCGGTGATCCCCTGTGTGGGTAAAATCACGAATCACTAGGGAGAGACAGATGCAGGTGAGTCTTCCAATTGGGCGATTGTGGCTTGCATCTGAGGCGTGTCTAGAAACTTTTGGGTATCGTTGAGTAAGCGATCGCCCCAAAGGTTTTCTTTGAGAAATTCGAGATCGGCGTAGCGACCATCGAGTTCGAGGGCTGTTTCTCCCATCGCTAAAGCTTCTTGGCGTTGACCTTGAGTATATAAAGCAACTGCTATCGCTAGGATCGGTTCGGCGGCTTTTTCATCGATTTTGATTGCCTCTTGCCATTTTTTGATCGCACCTTTGATGTCTCCCATTTCATAGCGAACTAAACCAATGTTGTTAATTGCAGGCCAAAGGTTTTTTTCCTGAGCAAATGCTTTTTCATACTGAGTGATCGCCTGGTCATACTTACCGAGCATATAGTAAGCATTCCCGAGATCAAAGAGCGCACCGGGAACATCGGAACGGACTTTTAAACCCGCTTCAATTTGATCGATAGCGGCTTGGTACTTGCCATTGCGGAAGTAAGCTTCTCCCAACACAAACCGCACAGGAGCGTTTTCTGGTTCAAGCCTTTGTGCTTGTTCGAGGGCGGCGACTCCTTCATCGATGCGATCAACTTGAATGTATAGGCTGCCGAGTAAAGCCCAAGTCTGGTAACTTTTGGGAGCAAGCTGTGTTGCGAGTTCCGCCCTGGGGAGAGCGAGTTGATATTGCTGAAATCGAGTTAACTGGGCTGCTTCTTCAATCAAGCCTAAGCCTGTTTGTTCGAGTTGGTCAGGATTCAGTTGCAGAGTGTAGGGCACCAGTGCTTGGCTTGTCGCCGGACTGGGAATGCTCCACACGCAGAGACTGAGTAATACGGTCAGGAAGGAAGTCCGATTTGGCACGGCTTTGAAACAGATAATGAAGTGTTTTCTTCTTATTCTTATACCATGTTAGAGAAATCCGCAAAATTTTGATTTTGTCTGAACTTATTTATATACATAGGGATCAGTCAGTTCTAGGATGACATCAAATCGAAAATCTTCGACGAGCTGTTTTAAAGTCTGAGCGAGGGTCGAATATTCTGGAGGTATTCTCTCGATCAAAGACTGGATTTGGCGATCGCTACATTGAGCCGCACTTTGAGAAAGTTGTTTGATCCAACTTCCTGGCATCATCGCTAAACTTTGAGCGCAGAGTTTTTCTGAATGGAGAAGTTCCGGACTCAAGACGATCCCTGCTTGATCAGAGGCTGTAAGGGTGAACTCGGGGACTGTATGATCGGCTTTTGTATAGGCTTTCACATTGATTTCAAAGGTAAAAACAGAACCCTGACCGACTCCAGGATGAGCAATTAATTCTCCGCCCATTAACCGAATGAATTCGTGACTAATTGACCAATTCAAATCTATTTTTTCGGTTAAATCTGAATTTAAAGTCGATTTAAAAGGATTAAATAATATACGCTCTATACAATTTGAATTGATTCCCAATCCCGTGTCTTCTACTTCAAAATGAAGTGATATAGATTCATCAATCGGCTGATTTTTAACTTGATTTTCAAAGACTCGTAATGTAATTGTTCCGGTTTCAGTGAGATAAATTGCATTGCTCACAAGATGAAGTAAAATATGACGTAGTTTGAGATCGTCTGCTTGAATATACTGGGGTAGGTTGGAACTCCATTCTAAAATTAATTTTAATTCTTTTTCGGTCGCTTTAACTTCCAGCATTTCCTTAATAAAATTCAGCAACCGATGCAAATCAAATTGACGTTCATTCAAGGTCATTAAACCTGCTTCTAACCGAGAGATTGCCAGAATATCATTAATTAAAGTTAGAAGTTGCTCGCCACTGCGGTTAATAATTTTAATATTTTTATATTGTTCTTCTTGTAAAGTTTTATCAGCCGCTAACAATTGACTAAAGCCGAGAATTGAATTCAGAGGTGTTTTGAGTTCATGGCTCATAAAAGAGAAGAAATTACTTTTAGCTTGATGAGCCATTTCAGCAGCTTGTTTTGCTTTTTCGAGTTCAGCCGTTCGCTCAATTACTTTTTGTTCTAAATCCGTATTTAATCGGTGTAAAGCCTGGTTTTGTTCTGCTAATTTTTTATCTTGATAATAGCGACGAAGTGCTTCTTTAACAGTCAAAATTAAATCTTCTTCTTCCCAAGGCTTACTAATATATCGATAAAGTTTAGCAGAATTAACCGCTTTTCCCACATCCTCTACACTGGCTTTTCCGGTGAGCAGAATTTGCAAGGTTTTCGGAGATGCTTGATAAACTTGAATCAATAAATCTACTCCTTTCATATCCGGCATAATTTGGTCGGATATAATTAAAGGAATATCAATTTGTTCAGCTTGCAATTCAGCGATAATTTCTAAAGCTATTTCGGCTGTTTCTGCAATTTCTACTGCATAATGTTCGCCGAACTTTCGCTTGAGGGTTTCGGCTAAACTTCTGAGTAAAAAAAGTTCATCATCTACACAAATAATTGTCGGTATTGGCATCTATTCGCTGTAATCTAGATTCGCAAAATTTCATGGTTTGTGGTCAAAATGTAAAAAAGCTCATTTCCCTAGTAATCAGTCTTCCCAACTTGAGCAAGATCAATCTCAAAATATGGTATTCAAGCTGGAAAATTAACACTAATTAAGCTCAAACTAAATGGCGGCTTTGTTTTTCATCAAAAACAGCATCAGAATTGGGGAATACGGAATAGGACACTGGGTCGAGATTTTCTACACTAAATAACACAGTTGTACCATCCCAGTTGAGAACCCAATCAACTTCGACATCATTTTCCCAATCCCAATAGACTTGGCCTGTATTGTCGGCTTGCGCTCCATGAAATTGAAGTCAAGCTTTATTTCTGTTTTATCACAACGACAGTCATATCATCAAACACTTTTTGCTGACCAATATACCTCCAGACATCTTCTACAATGGCTTGCTTGATTTTTTCAGCAGAATGTCGATGATTTTTCACAATAATTTCACACAAACGCTCTAAACCATATTGATCTCCCTCTAGGTTTTCAGCTTCGGTAATCCCGTCAGTATATAAAACCACAACATCTCCTGAACTTAAAGGAATTGTTTGTTGAGCAACAAATTCTGCAATATCTGCATCTAAACCAATTGGAAAACCCAAGTCAACAGTATCAATGCGCTCGACTTCTCCATCAGTATGAACCAGAATCACTTCCTCATGTTGACCACTCAGTTTAAGGGATTTATCTGTATACTCTAATAATGCTAATGTCATATTTTTACTCGAACTCATGCGCTGAATATTACCGTATAAAGTTCGATTGAGGATATCCATAAATTTAATCGGATCGGTTTCTGAACTTTCTTGTAAAGTTCGCACGGCCGTTTGTGCCATAATCATTAATAGACCGCTTTCTAATCCATGTCCTGTGACATCTCCAATCCCAATTTTAACATGATTATCGTATTGTAAAACATCATAATAATCTCCTCCGACTTCATCAGCAGGTTGAATAAAACTCGCAATTTCTAAATTTTGAATTGATTCTAATTCAAAATCTTTCGGTAAAACCATTTTTTGTAATCTTTTAATCACCTCCACTTCCGCCGATAAACGAAGATTTTCTGCTCTTAAACGACACATATTAATCTGAGTTTTCATTCGAGCTAAAAGTTCATCTTTGGCAATGGGTTTATTCAGATAATCATTCGCGCCAAAGCCCAAACCTGTAACAATATCTTGAACTTGTGTTTTTGCCGTTAATAATAGAATTGGCATTTCAGTGGTTGTAAAACGTTCTCTAATTTTTTGAGTTACTTCATAGCCTGTCATTTTCGGCATCATCACATCAAGTAAAATAATATCAGGCTTATATCCTGTCTCTAAAATCGCCAAAGCTTCTTCACCATTACTGGCTTGAGTAATTGTATAATGATGCAGAGACAACATATTCATTAATACCTGTAAATTAATCGGTTCGTCATCGACAATAAAAACCGAGATATCATTGCCATTTTCAGGGGTTGATGCCATGACGGGCTGAGATTTTGATTGCAGATTTAATCGAGGATTTAATATCTTGTCTTGCCCAGATTTAAAAATAGATTTTACAGAGTTTTCTGGGATTATTTGAGCCAATTTTTCCGAGGCTATTGGCAAGGTAAAACTAAACTGAGAACCTTCACCTAATCGTGAACAAACCTCGATTTTTCCGCCCTGTAATTCGACTAACTGTTTGGTAATCGCCAATCCTAATCCCGTTCCCCCATATTCTCTGCCAGTCGTTCCTTCTGCTTGTTCAAAAGATTCAAAAATCCGTTCAAACTTGTCTTCAGAAATACCAATTCCTGTATCAGAAATAACGATCTTTAAAAACTCTTGACCTGACTCTAAATAATCAACTTTTTCAGCTAAAATTTCCACTTGACCCTCAGCCGTGAATTTAATCGCATTTCCGACTAGATTATGTAAAATTTGTTGTAAACGATTTTCATCAGCTTGTACAGCAGGACTCTCAGGATTGATAGAATTAATCAGTTGTAAATTTTTCTTTCCGATTAGCGGTTGACTCAATGTAATCACCAAGTCAGTAATCGTATATAAATCAACAGGTTTTAATTGTAAATCGATATTACTGTAGCGAATTTTAGAAAAATCAAGCACATCATTAACTAAACTCGATAAACGACGACCACTAGAAACAATCATCGCTAAATTAGATTGAGTCCAATCAGAAAGTTCACCAGTCGCCCCGTCTATTAATGATTCTGCAATCCCAATAATTCCATTTAGTGGTGTTCGTAATTCATGGGAAGTATTTGCTAAAAATTCATCTTTTAGTTGGTCAAGATGTTGAAGGTCAGTATTGGCACGTTCGAGGGCTTCTTCTCGTTCTATCAACGCTATAGTTGCCCGTTCAACTGCTTTTTTCAACCGAGCGGGCGCACTCACTAAAATAAAGACTAATCCTCCCGCTAAGATAGCCGTAAAACTTCCCCCTAACCGCAACCAAACGAGCAAGGGAAAATCATCAAGCCAACCGGTTTGAGGAATGGCTGCTAACTGCCAAGACCCATTGGGTAAAGTAATATAAGAAAGCACCGGATTTTGTTGGAAAATTTGGCTTTCTCCAAAGAAAAGTTCGCCGTCTGCGCCGAGTCCATCTTTCCCTCGAATCGCATATTTTACGTCACTATTACTTTCTAAAAGTCCGGCTTCTTTAAATAGAGTATTTTGGTCAATTATAATCCCTGCTAATCCCCAGTAAGCCCCACTTTCTGCAACTTCATTGGGTGGGGTGAGAAAAATCGGAGTTCGTCCAATAAAAGCAATACCGCCTTCGACTAAACAAGACTGTTGATTTTGACTAGAATTAGGTGTAATTTGAAGACGGGGAGTATCAGCAGGACAGACATCAGAAATTTGGGTCAGTCCAACTATGTTTACTGGGCCAGCTACAACAGTTTGACGATTTTGGACAGACCGTTCAATCGCTTCGCGTTCTTCGGGGATGGACATGGGACTAAACCCCAAAGCGGCTTCATTACCCACGAGAGGATAGATATGGCTAACGGTGTTCTCTTTGTAGAGGACAATACTACGAATTCCCGACTGTTGGGCGACAATGACTTGAGTGAGGCGTTCAAAGGTTTCTTGGTCAAGGTCGGGGTTGACGGTGGAAACGTAGGCGACTAATCCCCGAGAAAGAAATAATCGCTGGTTGAGGGCTTTTTCTAGGTTTGCTCTAACTGTACTGAGTCGGGCGAGGACTTTGGCTCGATTTTGTTGCTCAAACCGTTCTCGTTCGGCGTGTTCAACCCATCCCACTGTTGCTAAAATTGCGAGTGCGGTGAGGAAGGCGGCGAAAGCTGCTTTTGTATTGTTTAGGCGAAGAGGAGGTTTGAACATCGGGAAACTCTAAAAATGAAGTTTAGCGGTTGAGTTTAGGATGTGAAATCTAAAAGAATACAACTTACTTATGTTCAATTATCCTCAACGCTATCCGATTCTGCCAGTGTCTATTGAGTGGAGTGAGTTAATTTTGACCAAGATTATCCGATTTCATTGTTTAATTTTGACTATTCTCTAGACCTTGGGAGAGCTTAGTTTATAAAAATAGCAATGGTTTTCTTGGTTCGTTTAAACTGGGAACTGACGATATAGAAATTTTGCGGATAAATCCATTGGGTTTCTAGCGGCCCGTGAATCTGAATTCCAGTCATTACGGCATAGTTGAAAATGGTCGGATCGAGGGGATTTAATAATCGTTCTACATCTTCGGAGATAATCTGACAAGCGAGTTTTGTGATCTCGACTAAATTAGGTTTGTCGCCATAATTTAAGGAGGAGAGAATTTTTTGACGAATGATACTTTGTTCGAGATCTTGTAAATCCATTTCTAGATTGAGATGTCCACATTCTAACTCTTTAACAATAGCTTCTAAGGCTCCACAAGCGTGAGATGCTTTTTGAATTCCTTCTCGGTAAACTTTGCCAATTTCTCCGTAACGGGAGATAGCAATATGAGGCATTGCATAAAAGGTAAAGCGACGAATATTATCAAAAATAGGGGTATGATTTGTGGCGGCGGCTAACCCCGTTTTTCCCAAGGTGATAAATCCGGCTAAACTGCAACAATTGAAGGTTTTTCCCCAGTATTTGACAACTTCTTCATAGAGAGGGTCTGTAAGTTCATCTCGACAAATAGCTATCATTCCCATTGTATTTTCGTCTTCAAACCCATCTTGACTTAAGCAATCATAGGTCTTTTTCATATAATATTTTAAGGGTAATGAGCCGGGAAAGTGAGTATTCATTGCATCTAAAAAAGGAGAGAATACCGCACCCTCAGACCCTCGCGTTGTTTTTTGTTGCATTGATTTGTGCTGTTCAATTGATATTGGGGATAGAGATGAAGTTATTGATTGAATTTTATCGAACTCTTTTTGAAGTGGCAAGGGATTTAATTTTATTGTTGAGAGTTTATTCAAAAATGAGTTTTGCTTTCAAACTCACCGAATAATTTCTATAGCAGTTCGCGCTGGTATGTTAACAAACCTTCGAGAACCCAGAAACCTAAAACCTTGATTTAAAGGGTTTTTCAATCCCCTATTCCCTGATCCGGTGTTCCCTGTTCCCGCCCGCGTTGCGCCATATTTTTAATTGCTCAATTCACGAAGTGAGTCTGTTGAGGAAGCTTCCCGAGAAGATTTTTCGGAATTATCGGTACTGCATAAAAAAATCAAACTGTCAAGACTAAAATTCATTAATTTGTCTAGAAATCTTAATTCAGGGTTGAGAATGTTGGCTTTTGAGTGACAATGTTAATATCGTTGTATCGCTTGTGTCTCAATCAATCGACGGTGACATCATCAACCTCCCGAATGACTTTTGTAGAATCCCTAGCCAGTCAGTGGCGTTCTCAACTCCAGAACGACTATCCAAATCACAGTCCTAATACACACGAAAGTATCGTACAGTGGTTGTTAGGGCCGAATTCGGAAGCATTGGATGCGCTAACGCCCTCAGAACAATCCGCCTTTAAACAGGGGCTAAACTTTCGCTATCGGGTTTTACAACAACGATATTTAGACATTTCCCCAGAACAAGCCTATCGCAGTTTGATGAAGCGATTGGGCAATTTAGTAATTTTACGTCAAAAAATTCGAGCTTGGGTGGCAACCAGTCGGGATCGTCAGCGAAATGTCGTTGATGTCTTACAAGAAGTGATTCAAGAAATGCTTAATAGCGATCGCTATTTACAGCAACAACTGCAATGGATCGCTGAATGTACAACGGATTCTCGGTTGCGAAATTCTCTGTTATTGACCAGTTTAGAAGAATATTGTCTGCGACCAATTCGCAATCAACCTTTACTCGTTTACCGCTTCGTTAACTATTTGCGGCGTTCTCAGCGAGGAGGATTAACCCAGGTTCCCACAGGTGAATGGATACGACAAGTCTCAGAAGAAATTGTCTCCGATGATACCCAAGAACGAGTCAGTTTACTCGATGAACAAGCCCTCGCCCAATACGAAGATACTCAGTATATCGAAGAACAACAAGTTCAACGTTTGACGGTACAAGCAGAGTTTGAAGCCTATCTGAGAGAAAAAGTTGATCCGGTGGCGGGTGATTGGTTACAACTCTATTTGAAAGGTGAGTCCCAAGAAACGATCGCCAAAGTATTAAATTTGCCAATTAAACAAGTTTATCGTTTGCGGGAAAAAGTTAGTTATCATGCGGTTCGTAATTTTGCTTTAAAACACTCCCCGGAATTAGTCGATAGTTGGTTAGGAACTTCGCTATCAGAACATCATTTGGGTTTAACTCCGAGTCAATGGCAGGAATATTGGGACAGTCTTAGCCCCTTGCAACGTCAAGTGATTGAAAAGTTACAAGCAGGTCAAACAATTGAAATAATCAGCAAACATCTGAAGTTAAAAACAACTCAAGTTCTGAGTGAGTGGACTAAGCTTTACCTTCATGCTCAAGCTATTCGTAATCGCTCATCTTAGGAGTGTAGGTCAGGTTTGCTATAAAATTTAATTGAGATTCCAAATAGAAGCCAGGGAAAAAGCCCTGTTTGTGATTCCTAAAGGTTGACAAATCCGCTTAGATAATCTACCTTAAACAAATAAGATGACCTCGTTCAAAACCTATGCTAAAGTTAAGTTATAGACGATCAACAATCCAGGGGTATTTTTACCGGAGTGTAGAAGGAGAGGGATCAGAGTAAAGCCTAATTTGTATGTAGATTTTCATTGTGTAACGATACTTATATTAAGTTTATTAAGTTCTGAAAGGGTTTGATTATAGCAGTATCTAATTTTAGAAACAATACTTTACAGTAAAGAATTGGGAATAATTTTTACAATACACGTAGAAATCAAACACTGTGCTTGTCTAAATCTCTGAAAAGCGAGTAAAATTATGCTCTATTACGTTTATGTCAGTTAGCCCCCGAGGAAAATATTAGCGTTTTTTTCTTAGGTTCAGAACAAGAGACTTTAAACCGTATTGAAAATAGACTCACTCAGGATTTTCCTAAACTTCAAGTTGCAGGATTACGTTCTTTACCCTTTCGTCCCCTCACACCCACCGAAGATGATGCTCTCATTCAAGAAATTAATGATAGCGGCGCGGGAATTATATTTGTTTCTTTGGGATGTCCAAAACAAGAACGATTTATGGCTCAACATCGCGGTAAAATTAAAGCCGTCATGCTGGGAGTTGGAGCCGTTTTTCCTCTGTATGCAGGACAACACACTCGCGCCCCCTTGTGGGTTAGAGAATCTGGACTTGAATGGTTCTATCGTTTGGTACAAGAACCCAATCGGCTTTGGAAACGCTATAGTCAGACGATTCCTCCCTTTGTGTGGTTAGCCACCAAACAACTGCTGATAGAGTCGCAACAAGATCAACTTTCCTCTCGACTCCCGATGTACCGCCCGGTGGGTCAAACCTTAATTGAAGCGGGTTTACTCTCCACCGAACAAGTTCGGATGATCTTACACACTCAAGCGGAAGGGAAAAAACAACGGTTTGGAGATATTCTCGCTCAACAAAACTGGTTGAAACCGGAAACAGTAGACTTTTTCGCAGAAGAAATTCCTCGCTTGGCAATTCAGCAACAAAAAAAACCAATTGGTTATTACCTAAAATCAGCGGCGTTGTTGAATGATGATCAAATTCAGACCATCCTCACACAGCAACAGGATACCCGTTTACGGTTTGGAGAATTAGCAGTCCAAGCCGGATGGATTAAGCCCGAGACTATCAATTTATTACTTGAATATATCGCTCCAAGAAGACATGACTCTTACGAAGATTATGATTATAACCTCTTAGCAGAACAAGATTCTCAGCCATCCATTTGTCGGAGTTAAGGTCGCTTGAGTGAACTACTCACACTGACCGCCGCGGTACAATGTGAGCTTCTGATTTCTCAGCCCGATGCCCTTTCACCGTCGCGGTTATCTGGTCTTAAACAGGCTCCCTCAGCAGAGACGGGGTTCCCTCCGCCAAAATGTATTATTCTGATGCCTTCATTTCTTATGTTGAGTGCGGCGTTACTGTCACAATCGTGGTGAGTTTTACAGTTAAGACAATCCCATTCTCTGATATTTAGAAGCA
>NZ_AUZM01000111.1 GCF_000478195.2 Lyngbya aestuarii BL J
AAATATAGAATTTTTTAATATGCCCAGAGATATATATGGTGCAGCTAAAGGATTTGAGGACAGAAAAAATATCTTATTTATAGGTGGATTCCAACATCCTCCAAATGTAGATGCAGTGCTTTATTTTGTGCAAGATGTGTTTCCTCTAATCAAGCAACAAGTGAATGATATTAAAATTTTTGTTATCGGGAGTAAAGCCCCGGAAGAAATTTTGAATTTATCATCTGAGGATGTAATCATCACAGGTCATGTACCCGATATTTCGGAGTATTTTAATAACTGCAAACTCTCAGTAGCTCCTTTAAGATATGGTGCAGGAATTAAAGGAAAAATTTTAACAAGCTTTAGTTATGGTTTGCCAGTAGTCGCAACTTCTATTGCCGCAGAAGGAATGGGAATTCAAGATGATTATGATGTTTTAATTGGGGATACCGCAGAAAGTTTTGCTCAACAGGTCGCTAATTTGTATTTAGACAATCAACTTTGGGGAAAAATTTCTCAAAATTCACTTGAGACTATATCGAGTCAATATTCAATGGAAGCTGTAACTTATAAATTTGAGAAACTTTTAACAAGTATAGGTGTTTCTAAAACAAAGGTAAAACTTGAGTAAAATACTCGGTAAACTATTGTGATCCAAAAATGAGCTAATAATTATCCTGAAGTTATTTGTCTAGGAAAACTAAAAATTTACTCGGAGGACATAAGTAAATGCAAGAGAATCAAATCAAAGTTCCCATTAAAGGTTCAGTCAAACAAATTAGTGAAGTCATGGGTTTGTTTGATGATATGTGGATCGGTAAAAAGTTTAGCTTTATGCTAAAGAGTGAATATCCTATCGAAGAAGTTAAATTACAGGGATATCTTCCCAAACATTTTCCAGAAGGGAACAATATTACACTGAAAGTTAATCAAGAGATTCAGGAAATAAGTGTTCCTGGAAATCAAGCTTTTGATATTTTAATCCCTGTAGTTATACCGGGTTATCAGCCCATACGAGTAGAAGTAGTTAGTGAAAAAATATTCAATCCGAAACAACAAGGTTTGGGTGAGGATGCAAGAGATTTAGGTTTTCTATTAATAGATTTGAACCTGAAACGGAGTAAAACAGCAGGAGAATATTTGAAAGAGGGGAAAGAATTCGAGAAAAAAGGGGAGTTAGAAGCAGCGATTAACTGTTACCAACAGGCTATTACTTTAAATCCAACATTTCCTTGGTCTCACTCTATATTAGGAGAAGCCTTAGTTAAGCAAGGAAAATATCAAGAAGCAATCCCTCACCATCATCAAGCTGTTGAACTTAATCCGAATTCAGCTTTATTTCACTACAATCTTGCAGAAGCTTTAGCTAAAAATGGTGATAGAGATCAGGCTATCATATACTTTGAAAAAATGTTGAAAATTGAGTCTGAATTTCCTCAGTTATCTGGTAAAAGTATAGAAAATCTATTGACGATATGTACTTGAGTATTATGACTTAATTTTAAAAAATCAAAATCATTCTGATTTCTCAAAACCCATGATGTATAAGATTAAATAAATACATCATTATCAGCCCAACCACCAAACCAAGTATTTATTACTCTCAACTAGATCATCTCAAATCTTGAGTTAAACATGAAAAGAACAATCTTAATTCATCATCACATCTTTAAAAATGCAGGGACATCCTTACAATATGCCTTGAAAAAATATTTTGAAGACAAATATTTTGAATGTGAATTACCACAAAGTAAAATGGTGACAGAAGATGACTTGAAAAACTTTATTTTAGAACATCCTCAAGCCTTAGCAATATCGGGGCATCATATCTGTATGCCGACTCCTCAAGGAAAGGATTATCAAACTTTATCTATTATCTTATTAAGAAATCCATTGGCGAGGGTCGAGTCAATTTATAAGTTTGAGAAGAAACAAAATGCTCAAACGGAAGGAGCAATCAAGGCAAAGGAATTAGACTTTAAGGGATATGTAAGATGGAGATTGGATAAAACACCAACGATGTTATGCAATTATCAAACTTATTATTGTGCAAGAAAGAATAAAAGTGAAGGGAGTAAAATTCCAACAGAACAGGATTTAAAAATAGCTCTTCAAAATATAAGGGGTACTGCTGTGGTTGGTACGGTAGAAAGATATGAAGAAACTCTGGAATTAGCAAATAAAATCTTGGTTCAAGATTATCCGGGGATAAATCTCGAATATACCTTTCTCAATGTTACGAATAAAAAAGAAGTCAAACTAGAAGAGGAAATCAAGAATAAACTTGCAGCAGTGTTAGGAGAGGAAATGGTAAATGAACTAGAAGAAGGGAATAAACTAGATAAAATGTTATGGCGAGTAGGGGATAGAGTTCTAACTGAAAAGTTAGCAGAGGAATTAGAGTTAGTAGAGCCTTGAAAATGAAAGCAGAGTTGAGAAGCAAAAAATGATCGACTTTTTATAATCCTATAACAAAAGTTTAGAATACTTATTAATAGTCACGGTCAATACACTTTAGCTTCTTAACGGTATTTTGCTTTTTTTTTAAATAAATTTGGAGAAAATACAATGACAAATCAAGAAATTACCAAAGATGAACTCAGTTTATTAATTAAACTTGCAAAAAAAGTTCTTTGGTGTGATAGAGCAACTAAGCAGGCAATACAAAAACATGGAATTCATATTATTCCAGCAAGATTTTATTCAGAAATACCAACTATAGAGGAAGTTAAAAATTCTTTTGAGTATCGAGATCTAAAAAGGGCCTTTTAATTCTGAGAAGATTTTTGATCAAAAAAAGATGATTCATTTCTTGGAAGAGATTCAGATTTATGCTGATGAATTTGACCCTCCTGAATTTGGAGATCTAGATTCACCAAAAAGCTTTTTCTGGAAGAATCCTGCATTTTCATACAGTGATGCTATGGCTTACTACTGTATTATTAGGCATTTTAAGCCCAATCAAATTTTAGAAATAGGATCTGGATATTCGACATTGGTTGCTAGTAAAGCTCTTCAGAAAAATGGTAATGGAAACTTAGTTCTGATTGAACCTTATCCCAAGCCATTTCTACATCAAATTAGCGAAGTGAAGAATATTGTCACTAAGTTTATCCAAGATATTCCAATTTCTGAACTTTTGGGATATACAGACAACAGTGATATAGTTTTTATTGATTCAACTCACACAGTTAAGAATGGAAGTGATTGCTTGTATATTTATCTGAAAATGCTTCCAGAAATAAAAAAAGATGTAATTGTTCATACTCACGATGTTAAGTTGCCATTTCCATTTGATTCCGATCAAATAATTGACAAGCATATTACCTGGACAGAACAATATTTGTTATATGCCTATATGTTAGATAATCCAAAGGTAGAAGTTTTATTTTCCAGCATATATTTTTACAAATTTTTTCCCAAAGAAACAAAAAAATTGATGCGAGGAAAATATCCAGGGGGAGGAGCTTCAATATGGTATTCCCTAAAGGGAAGTTTGAATTAAATTTAATAATTATTTTTGACTTAAATGAAAAAAAAATGTATAATTTAATCGCTTATTTAATTCAAAGTATTTGGCTTGTAATACAATAAAAATAAGCCGATTGAGTATATGCATATTTTTTGCAGTAACGAATACTTTTTAAATACAATTGAAAACGGAGATCAAAAAATGACCTTGAGCTTAATGTATACAAATTGTCAAAGAGGATTAATATTTGAATTTCTAAAGCTGTCAAACGAATTTATGAAGGAGTTCAAAGTTGAGCTTGATAAAGTTCCGCATAATCATACGGCTATTAAAGAAGGGATTAAGATATCAGACAATATATTAAAGGATGCAAAACTGTTCATATACCAACCTCTAGACGATAAATATGGAGAACTTAGCACCAACTCTATATTAAGTAGACTCCCATCAGAATGTATTTGTATATCGCTTCCACGTTTATATTTTAAAGGTTATTGGCCGCAACATGGAGCAAATCCTTACAGCAAAATAACGGGTGATATACAATCTTTGTTTTCCTATGGAGATACTAATCTAAATCAGATGATAGAGGAAGGTGTACCTAAAGAAGAAATTATTCAAAGAATAAATAAACTAGACTTCTATAACCATGAAGACTTAATAGATAACTTGGAATATACTTTAAACGAAATATCAAAAAGAGAAGAATATACAGATGTTAAGATCTCTGAATTTATTAGACAGAACTACAAAAACTATCGTTTATTTCATACAATCAATCATCCGACAGATATGGTTGGTCGTGAAGTTGCAAATCAAATTCTTCAGATTCTCAATATGCCCAAACTATCAGAAAACGTGCTGCCTTTTCACAAAGAAGTTTTAGGAGGTTTGCAGGTTCCCATATATCCTAGCGTTCGAGAAAAACTTGGCTTAAACTTTATTACACCCAATGAGGTATACTCGTTGAAAGGTTTAGGTAGGAAGTTAACTTTTAGCGAGTACGCAGAACTTTACATAGATCAAGATCAAAAATATAGGAAATCTGAATTGCTGTTTAAATCCCAACCCAATGAAATTCTGGACAACCTTAGTGATAAAAAGGAAAATCAACAGGCGGGTGTTATCTATATTATTACTGGTACTAACTTAAGATATGTCCATGAGTGTATATTTTCCGCTGCCAGTTTGAAAAAATACTGTCCTAAATTGCCTATTGCTGTTTTATCTGATAAGTTTCTGGATTTTCCCAAGGATTACTTTGATTACATCATACCAATACAAACTGAGTTACAACCGCTTCAAGTTAAAGTGGAATTTATGTATAAATCTCCATTTGATAAAACGCTATTTTTAGATACTGATACACAGGTTTTGCAACCTATTGATGAGATGTTTAATTGGCTAGACGAGTATGATCTCTGTGTAGCCAATGGCCCAATGTGGGCAAAGGATAAGCCTCAAGAGTTGCTGGCTTATGAAGGTGAAGGTAACTACAATACTGGAGTTCTATTGTATCGAAAGTCCGATAAAGTAGAACTATTTTTTAACACTTGGTTAGAGAAAATGTTGGCTTCCTCCACTCTAGACAAAGACTACTATAATAATCCTGGAGTTAATGACCAGTTCTTTTTTAATCAACTAATTTTTCAAAGATTTTGTGAGCAACACGGAATCAAAAGGAAGATTTTTACAAATACTGTCTATAATGTTCGTTCAAATATGATTCAAAATCTTAAAAATGATGGAAAGATAAAAGATGTAAAAATACTACATATGCACGATTTACACAAAAAAAAATTAAAATTTGACTGTTAACACTTAAATATTTTGCTAAAAATTACGAGGATTTAATCAAAAATGGCGATAATTTTTGAGGGAAGATTGAAGACTTTTTGATTCTTATAAGCTGCCAAACTTTATTGCTATCGTTGGTTTTTAAACTTATACTATTTAGGACTAATATTCATGTCATTTCCATTGTGGTATATCGAGAAAAAGTTAGGTCACGATCTTCCTAAAGGGATCATTCATGTAGGAGCAAATGAAGGTCAAGAGTTTGAGGCTTACCAGGCTGCGAATCCTGATATAGTTCTTTGGATTGAAGCTATCCCAACTGTTTATGAAAAGCTTTGTTCCCGAATTTCTGCTGACAAATCTCATTATGCTGTTCAACACTGTTGCTCAGATGTGAATGGCGATGAAGTAACTTTTAACATAGCTAATTTGGGAGGATTAGCTTCTAGTATGCTCCCGTTAGGAGAATCTATAAAACAGTCTTATCCAGGTATTTCTTATGTAAACTCCTTCAAAATTTTGACTAGAACACTCGATAGTATTCTTGAAGAGAGTTTTGCTGGGGAGCAATTTGATCTGCTGGTTATGGATACTCAAGGTGCTGAACTAAAAGTTCTTCAAGGCGCTCATCAATTGCTAAAGCGTGTTCGCTATGTCTATGCCGAGGTTAGTGAATATCCTTTGTATGATGGAGGCTGCACTTATGAACAAATAGATAGTCTGTTGAAGCTCTACGGTTTTAAGTTAAAAAACCTTGCTATGAATGGTAAGAATTGGGGAGACGCTCTGTATGCAAAGTAGCCGGGCGAGTTAACAACACCAATCAATTTTTATAAGATTTCAAAATTATGGTTATAAATATTCAACAACAAAAGATATTGAACCTATCTAAAAGCCATTTTCAACAAGGACTTGATCTCGTAAACGCTGGAGATACAGAGGCTGCTTTAGAATGTTTTAGTTTAGCACTCGAAAGCAATCCTAAATTCATAGCTTGCTTGAATCAAATGGCGAGACTATATGAAGCCAACAAAGATTACCCCCGTGCTATTGACTGTCTTCAAAAATTAGTTGAATTACACCCCAACCCAGATGGTTTTCAATTCATTTTAGACAGACTTATCCTTAAGCATGAGGCGGGAGCCGCATCTGAAGATTATTTAAAACCAGAAGACTTTGGAACACCAGAAGTAGAAAATGATCGCTTCAGAGCAAAGGTAGAGCAACTTCAATCTATGAAGTTGCCAATCTACCTCCAGTTTGGCTTTGGTGATACACCCTTTGTAGACTTTCTCAATATTGATGTGTTGCTTGTTCCAAAAGCCAGAAATGCTATTTCTAGAAATATGCACGAGCGCATCTTTCTGTTTCCCTGGCTAGAGAAAGCCTTACCCATTCCTGATAATTCTGTAGACTTTATTTTTCATCAAGATTTGTTTGAGCATTTATCACAAATGCACCAGTTTTTGCTGCTAGCAGAAGCCAGACGAGTTTTGAAACCCTCATGTATTCATCGAATTAACACACCTTGTATCGCAGATTCAATGAGAGTAGGATCTGACTTTTCTAAGGGCTTCGAGGGAGTCCACACTGAGGAGTGGACAAAGCATGGTCATGTCAATGTCCCTACACGAGGAATAATTGAGGAGATGGCTCGCATTGTAGGTTACAGCCACTCCCTGTTCAATTCCAAAAATGGATCTGTTTCAGGTATCAAGTTTCGAGAATACCGACCCGGACCAGATAGGAATCAACTCACAGGCAGTATTTTTGCAGAGCTAGTTAAATAAATATATAGCAATCCTCTCTGATTTGTGAAATTTGCTGCACCAATAAGCCTACAGTGCGGGCATCCTCGCCCGCTAGCCATTTACGATTCATTGAGGTGTGCTATATCTATATCTTGAAGTTATATAAGCTCGGAGGAATCTTTCTTTGAGAATAAAGATGATAAACGCATGGGGTACAAAATTAATTGTTTCAGAAACTAACTAAACCTTTCACCCTCTTCTTAGATATCGCCAAGCAATCAGGACTATTTCTTAGTAGCCCTCGATTTAACTACTGTCATCCGTCGCAATAACTGTTTCCACTCTAGAAGACTGTTTAAATTACGAACTTCAAACTTTTCTCCCTTTTGTAGAGAAAAATAACTCCAACTTTTTAGCCAGTGAGACACCGTTTTAGTGCGCGAGAAAGACGTATATTTAAGTGATTTTTGTAAACAATCAACCATCTGATTAATATCCCCATTTCGATAGGCATACCAAGCATCCCACACGAACTGATGATACTGCCTTTCTCTCTCTGAAATAATTTGACTGGCGATCGCTTCTCCAAATTTATATCTATCCAACTCACCCTGAGTTTGAAGAAACGCCGACTTGGTTTCAACCAACTCCCTGTAAGTCTGCTCTAAGTTGGATTTTGTCTGCTCAAACTCAACCTTTATTTGTTTTCTAAATGACTCAGACTCCTCCAGTTCTCTGTGCGTCTGAAATAACTCCGTATGAGACTGTTCCAACTCCATCAAAAGCTGACATAACTGCACCTGCGATCGCGAAGATTCTTCTTTCGTCTCATCCGCCTCCGCTTTCACATTCTGCGACTTCATCTCCTCCATTTCTCTCTGCATCTGATACAACTGAGTCTGAGACTGCTCCAACTCAATCAAAAGTTGATTCAACTGCAACTGCGATCGCTCTAACTCTTCCTTAGTCTGATCCAACTCAGTTTTGAGATCTTCTAACTTCAGATTTTGCATGGTTTTAACCTCTAAGATTTCATTAAAGAACTCAACATTTCTTGCCAAGGTTTTGATTGACTTAAGGTAATCGGATCGAATTCATAACCAAACTCATCCGCGTATCGAGTAAAACTTTTTAGCCAATCTGAGACTGTTTTCGTTAGTGAATAAGGAGAATAGTCCAAAGATTTTTCTAAATACTCAATCATTGAGGCTAAATACCCTGTACAATATAACCGCCAAGCCACCCAAACTAGAGTGCGATAACGACATTCCCTTTCCAAACGACGCACCTCAATTGGCAAGTCAGATCGTGCAAAAAATTGGTCTCGAACTCGCCATGATTCCTCAGCTTGTAAAGGGGTATTTAATGAATCATTGCGATCGTGTTCGCGATAGCAAACTGTTATTTCTTGCACCCAAGCGGTTTCGCAACCCATCAGTGCCAAACGTTGCACCAAGTCCAAATCTGATGCTTGTTTATACTTCGTATCCAATCCCCCCACTTCCTGCAACCATTCCCGACGAAACATCATGGCACTCAACAGTATTGGCATCCACCGCACCCAATTTTCTAGATCTAATATTGGCACCCAATGCCAAGGTTTCACATCCTGAATGGGTTCCCCTTTTTGATTCACCCGACGCCAACCCGTGTGAACCATTCCGACTTGCGCTTGAGCTTCAAAACAACTCACCTGCAACGCTAGTTTATTGGGGAGGAAAAAATCATCATGGTCTAAAAATGCCACAAATTCTCCTTGTGCCATTTCAATTCCGCGATTCCGAGCGGCTGCTACCCCCTGATTTTCTTGATACAGATAATGAATTTGCTTGCGGTATGGCTGCAACTTTAAGCGAGTTTCGGCTTCTGAGCCATCATCGACTATGATAACTTCGCAGTTACAATTTGTTTGATTCAAAACACTTTCCACAGCTTGCCCGACATAATCCGGACAATTATAAACGGGAATAACTACACTAACCCTTGGCTTCTCTATCACCAATCCCATCAAATCCCACGTACAAGTGTTGAAGCTTCCAAATATTATTCAAAAAAACACCACCCATTAGGATAAAATGGGAATCACCATTGCTTTATATTAAAAATATATTCGCGCCATTATCATTATTAGTAAAAAAAACGCATTAAAAGCTATTTTCAGTTAAGACTGAAGAACTTCTGACTTTCCATTTTGTTCGGAATTGATTAGAGGTTCATCCCAATAAATCGCGCGAATATCTTCAGGTAGATTCCCCTGAAGTTGTTCATATCCCTGTTTGAGAACATCCTTAACTTCATTGGGAGAAATTGCTTCTCCTTCGGCTTGTAAATAGGCTGCAATCCGAGTTTCACTCCAATGAAAGGTTTGCGCCATCACAACCGCCAAACGTAACAATGGATCGAGTTGATCTAAGGCTTGTCCCACATAACACCACAACGGCGAAGGTGCGGCTTTGAGAGAATATTGAATCGACTCAACCGGAGGAAGTTCAGCGCGATTAATACAAACTGCTGTGATATTAATTAACCAATTTTGTAGGGTTGCTTCCCCTTGTATGTCTTGAGACTCGCGCAGGTTCAACCCTCGCATTTCATAAAAAATATGTCGCCAAGTCTGAGAAAATAAATACTCAGCTTGTACAGGCGATCGCACAGAATGACTCACCAATGTGTATACAATCAGCGCATAACGACAGAAAATAGTCACAAAATATTTCCCTCGATCTGGATGATTTTGAAACATCGTTAGCAACTCTTGATCGCTATGATGAGATAGCGACTTCACCAGGGGGTGATTTGATTCGGAGAGATGAAGCGTTTGCACCATCAGTAGAGATTTGTTCAAAATAGACTTAACTCTGCTGAATCATAGCCCATTTGCTCTCACAGATCAAGCCATAATTTTACTCACCCTTTGGATGTGGTTGTCACCGTAGAGATTACTCCTAAATTATCCTTCCTCAGTTACTCACTCCTTCGGAATCTTAAGTGATATATTGAAATGACTTTGTTACCGCAAAATCAGTCTAGTCCTAAATCGGTGGAAACCCGCAAACAAACTACTTTATTAATTCTCCTTTTACCCACCACAATTTGGCTATTAATTTTCTTTGTTTTACCCATAATTTTTGTTCTAGTTTGTAGCTTTCTCCAACGGGGAACCTATGGTGGAATTAACTGGATATTTACCCTCGATAACTATCAACGTTTAATCAGTCCTTTGTATGGGGGTGTATTTTGGCAATCGCTTCAACTTGCGGCTTTAACGACTATTGTTTGTTTAATCATCGCTTATCCCTTAGCCTTTTTTATTGTAACTCGTCCTGAACGGTGGCGTAATATTCTTTTAGGTTTAGTTGTTATTCCCTTTTGGACAAATTTTTTAGTCAGAACCTATGCTTGGATTATAATTTTAGGGAACGAAGGTGTGATCAACTCTATTTTAGACAGCTTAAAATTGATTGATGAACCTATTGATTTACTCTTTACCCCATTTGCTGTTATTATCGGTTTAATTTATGGCTATCTACCTTTTATGGTCTTACCCCTTTATGCAACATTAGAACGTTTTGATTTTTCTCTCGTTGAAGCTGCCCAGGATTTGGGTTCAAATCATTTTTGGAGTTTTTGGCGGGTAATTTTTCCCTTAACCCAACGAGGAATTATCGCCGGATCGATATTAGTGTTTATTCCCGCATTCGGGGCTTTTATTACCCCCGATATTTTAGGAGGAGCAAAAACATTAATGGTCGGAAATCTAATTCAAAATCAATTTTTACAAGCCCGAAACTGGCCTTTTGGTTCAGCATTATCGATGATTTTAATGGGAGTCATTTTAATTCCAATTTTGATTTATTTACAATCTCATCCAAATGACTACTAATGATAAAATTACCTCAAATAAAACCCGGAACATACTGGCTATGGATACAAGCAACACTTGCCCTTGCTTTTTTGTATCTACCGATATTAATTTTAGTCATTTACTCGTTTAATACCTCTCGATTTAACGCGATTTGGACAGGATTTACCCTCGATTGGTATTGGAGTTTATTTGGTAAAACGACTGAAATAACCGCTAACTTTTCCACTGTGGAAATTTGGCAAGCCTTAAATAATAGCTTAATTATTGCGGTAATTTCTACAGGAATTGCGACAATATTAGGAACAACTGTCGCCCTCGCCCTCGAACGTTTTCGGTTTCCAGGTGATCAAATTATTGCGGGGTTAATTTTACTTCCCATTATTATCCCTGAAATCACCCTAGCAATTTCTTTACTGGTCTTTTTTACCTTAATTTTTAGGATTCTAGAAAATCTCACCGGAATTCGTTTAACTTTAGGATTACCCTCAGTTATTTTAGGTCATATTACCTTTAACATTGCATTTGTTATGATTACTGTCAGGGCGCGTTTAGCTGAATTAGATCCAGCTTTAGAAGAAGCCGCCCTTGATCTCGGGGCGAATGAATGGCGTACCTTTACCCGCATTACCTTCCCCTTAATTTTACCTGGAATTGTTAGCGGTGCCTTGTTAGCTTTTACCCTGTCTTTAGATGATTTTGTCGTCACTTTCTTTAATACCGGAGTTGGCGCCACCACCTTACCTCTATTTGTCTATGGAATGATCAAACTTTCCGTGACTCCCGCTATTAACGCCCTTTCTACATTAATGTTATTCGCATCCCTACTTCTTGTGCTATCCTCATTAACAATTAACCGTACTCAACCGACAACAAAACCTTAATAAATTAAATTGAGTCAAACAATGAAACGATTTTTAACTTTTGTTCTTTTATTTCTCATTAGTGTACTGTTACCCTTGGGTTGCACGGCCAGCAATTCTAACCTATCACAATCGGGTCAAACGGGCGACAATGTTCTCAATATTTACAATTGGTCTACCTATATCGCCCCTGAAGTTCTCACTCAATTTGAAAACGAATATAATGTGAAAATAAATTATGATACCTACGATAGTAATGAAAGCCTTTACGCTAAACTAAAGCCCGGAAATCCCGGTTATGATATTGCTTTTCCAGCCGATTATATGGTGAAAGTCATGATTGCGGAAAATCTGCTTGAAGAACTCGATACAAGTAATATTTCCAATCTCAATAATATTGACGAAAAGTTTCTCAATCCCCCGTATGATCCCGAAAATCAATATAGCATTCCTTATCAATGGTTAACGATGGGAATTGGCTATAATATTAAAGCAACCCAAGCCGAAATTAACAGTTGGGCGGCGTTATTTAACCCTAAATTTGCAGGAAAAGCAGCATTATTAGATGATATGCGTCATACCTTTGGGGCGGTACTAATTTATCTGGGTTATGATCCCAATACAACGAATCCCGAAGAAATCGAAAAAGCCAAAGAATTTTTAATTAATAATCAGAAAAATATCAAAGCATTTGTTCCCGATACAGGGCAAAATCTTCTCAATCAAGGTGAAGTTGATCTGACGATGGAATATAGCGGTGATTTGTTTCAAGTCATGGCTGAAAATCCAGATTTAAGATATATTATTCCTCAAGAGGGAACGCTGGTTGCAATTGATAGCATGGTTATTCCTAAAAATGCACCCCATAAACAACTAGCCGAACAGTTTATTAACTTTATCCTTGAACCCGAAATTGGGGCAAAAGTCTCTAACTTTATCAACTATGCTTCACCGAATAAAATCGCTATCCAACAAAAGTTAATTAAAGCAGAAAATCTAGAAAATCCTGGTATTTATCCCTCCCCAGAAGTCTTTGCAAAACTTCAGTATCTTGAAGATGTCGGAGACGCAACCATTCTCTATGATGACGCTTGGAACGAAGTCAAATTAAACTTTGGGACTTAGTATGACCTTATCCTTTAAATCTGATCAATTTACACGTCAATGAATTCTATTAATCTTGCAGTTGAACTGGTCAATGTTTCTAAGCTTTATCCAGGAACACCAAGTCGAAAAACATTAGCTGTTGATTCTCTCAATCTTGAAATTAAAACTGGAGAATTCTTTTCACTTCTCGGCCCTTCAGGATGTGGAAAAACAACCACTTTGCGGATGATTGCTGGATTTGAAATCCCCTCATCAGGGGAAATTTATATTCATAAACAAGCAATGAATCATCATCCACCTTTTCATCGTCCAGTGAATACCGTCTTTCAAAACTATGCCCTATTTCCCCATCTAACCGTTAGCCAAAATATTGCTTTCGGACTGGAAATGGAAAATATACCTCGCCCAGACATTCGTCAACGAGTTTCTGAAGTCTTAGAATTAGTACAGTTAGTAGACTTACAAAATCGTTATCCCCGTCAACTTTCCGGCGGACAGCAGCAAAGAGTCGCCCTCGCCAGGGCGTTAGTAAAACAACCTAAAGTTTTGCTATTTGATGAACCTTTAGGGGCGTTAGATTTAAAGTTGCGAAAAGAAATGCAACTCGAACTTAAACAAATGCAAAAACGGTTAGGAATTACCTTTATTTATGTCACTCACGACCAAGAAGAAGCCCTCACAATGTCTGATCGAATTGGGGTAATGAACCAGGGTCAACTCTTACAAGTGGGAACTCCAGTCGAGATTTATGAGTATCCAAAAACTCGATTTGTCGCTGACTTTATTGGTGAAAGTAATATTTTCACGGGACGAGTCACCCAATCCCAAAAGCGTAAAATAAACTTATTAGTTGATGAACAATTATCAGTTTCTATGGTTTCTCAAACCGAAGTCTTTTCCGGACAACTCTTAACGATTGTTATTCGTCCTGAAAAAGCGAGTCTTGTTTTCCGTGAAAACAAAAGCCATAACCATTGGCAGGGAATAATAGAAGAAGCCATTTATCTGGGAACAGATACCCGTTATCGAGTCAAATTAACCCCTAATACTTCAATGATTATTCGTCAACAAAACCTACAACGCGATCAGACTCAACAGTATGCTATTGGTGAAACCGTTAATATTTTTGTTTCTCCTGAAAATATCAGTTTTTTACCCGAATAAAAAAACGGCTTCTGTATTCAGAAACCGATAGTTTAAAGTTTGATTGTTTTGAAATACAATTTTGTTGAAATCAACCGCTAGTTTTAGAAACGGAATGTCGTTCTAAAGGTAGTGACAACAATCGTATCATTTTCATCGGTATGTTCAGGGTCAGTAATAATGAAAACAGCCGGAATCAAAGAAATGTATTCGTTAAGTTGGAAGCGATACAGGGCTTCAATATGAATTCCCGTTTTCTCCTCCTCTAACCGATCGAGAGTGTGATAAACGACCTTCGGTTGCATCCCCACGATAATACCGCCCAAGTCCCCTTCTTTAAGCAAATCAGG
>NZ_AUZM01000112.1 GCF_000478195.2 Lyngbya aestuarii BL J
TGGTGTTATCAGTATGTTGTCATTAATGACTATCTCAGAGCAGTTTGCGACCCCAATATTGTAGACGATATCCTGCTCAACGGGCCGCGTTTTTATCTCCCTGGCTTTAGTGGAAATTCGGTTTTTATGCCGCTAGAATTTTCCGTCGCCGGATTTCGGTTTGGTCACTCAATGATTCGTCCGTTTTATCAACTCAATCGTCAGTCTCAAGTCAAAATTATGAATCTCTTGGGTGTTTCCAAAGATCGACCTCAAGAGTCTGATTTGCTAGAAAAGAACGGTGACAATTATCAACTCAAGAAAAGTTTTAGTGTTGACTGGGAAAACTTTGTCAGATTTGTACCGGATGAACCGATTCCTAACGTCGCTCGTAAAATCGATCCGAAGATTTCTCAAGGCTTATTTGATCTTCAACTCGACGGAGTAAGAGCGAATACATTCATGTCTCATTTAGCTCAACGAAATCTAGTCAGAGGTTATTCATTGAGTCTACCCACCGGACAAAAAATGGCTAAAGCATTTGGTTTTCAACCCCTAACAAAAGAAGATTTAATTGATAAAGAACCGAATGAAAAACTGAAGCAAGCACTTGAATATGGGAATTTTGGAGACAGAACACCTTTATGGTATTATATCCTCAAAGAAGCCGCATTACAAACCGGAGGAAACACGCTAGGGGCTGTAGGAAGTAGTATTGTTGCAGAGACTTTAATTGGGTTAGTCAAACAAGATCCCAACAGCTATTTAAACCATTTGCATAATCCGGCTGTACGACCGAATGGAATTCGCATTCCTCGGCTTTATGGTCGTGCTTCAATTATTAACTCGATTGGAGATATTTTATCCTGTGCAGGAGTTCGTTAGAGATCAATTAAAATCAGTTATAATCTGAGTTTTAACTTTCGATATGTTAATAGTTTTTATCCTACTCATCTGGATGAGAAAGTCAAAGGTTGTCAAGATCTTTCTCTCATTCAGATGATGTTTTTATGGGTTGCTATCTATAAAACTGCTTATAAAATTAACCCGATTGCTAAACCCCAAAAAGGAACAAATCTTAGCCATCGCTTTTGACGATTAAAGGGTTCAATACTTCCCATCAAGATGATTTGAAAAATATAAAATAAAACCATATCAACACAAAAAGCAATCGTAACGCGATTACTCATTAAATTTTCAATAAAAAATTCGGTTTTAGTAGGAATATCTCCAAATTCAGGTCGAGCAAAAACCGCCCAAAAAAGAGAGAGTATTCCTATAATCAAGCCAACAAATCCAAATATTTTCGCTAATAAACCCTTAGTTGGTTTTTCTTCTGTTTGCAGTTCAGAAACAGTAAATCGCCACGCCATATAAGGAAGTAAAAAAGTATTGGTGAGGAACATTGCCAAACTCCAAATGATAATCTTTGGGAGTTCTTTACCTTTAGAATCAACCAGTAATAAAGGCAAAAACATAAAAATCCAGGCTTCCGCAAAGTTGAATAAACTCTCAATCCAAGGATGAATAATTGGGGCTTGCATATATTCAATTCCCGCTAGATTTAAAAGTGGTAAAATAAAGAAAAAATTAATAGATTCGTTGACAATTTCCTTGAGAGTTTCCGGTTGAACAGCCCAAATGGGTTCACCAGGAAGGAGTTGTTGGGACGGAGAAAGCAGTAAAATATAAATGTAGATAGCCGAGAGTAGCCACAATAATGCAGAAATTAAACGTTGAGACGGTTGGAGTTTGGTAAAATTTGATTGTGCCATGGAGTAACCTCACTGATCTCTCACAAATTTTAAACGATTCGATCCAGAAATGAACTATTTTTCTCAAAAACAAAATGCTTTCTCTCTAACCTATCTCAACTCTCTGCGCGGAGAAATTTTGGCTTGTCCTTATCTGGCTATCAACAACCTTAACCGTGATTTTATCGACACAAAAGGGTTTTCAGTCGTCTTTAAACGCTCAAAACAAACGGAAGTTGAACGGCGCTTTCCTTTCTTTAAAACCTATCTAGAACAGGCGTTAAAACCTTCTTGTAATGCGTTTTATCTTAACCCTCTGGTGTTACAAGCAGGTTCAAGAGTTGATCCTCATATTGATCGATCTTTACGATCTTATTGTAAAACCGTTGAACCACCTGCATTTGTGAGTGTTTTATATGTGCAAGTTCCCGATTCTTTACAAGGGGGAGAACTGGTTTTACGTTCTTATAAAAAGCAAGTTGGACAGATTAAACCTCAAGTGAATACTTTACTCTTTTTTCAGGGAAATCTCACCCATTCTGTGAATGCAGTTAAAACAACTGGGACTCGTTTAAGTTTAGTTTGTGAACAGTATAATTTGAGTGAAACTGAATTGCAAGATATTCCAGAGTTTACGATAGAATCAAGAGCAGCAAAGACCAAACGGAAGTAGTTTTATACATCTGTATTTTTTCAATACAATGCAGTCATTATTGACGATTTTCTGCAACCCATCGACGGAATAGTTCAACGATTATTTTCCAATGATTTCCAGTAAGGTGATGGAATAATATTTTATTCCTCTTGTAATAAAATGATAAATCCCTCTTGGGTAAAATGTTTATCATTGGTTAGCACTTCAATAATATCTAATTGACGCATAGTCTGCATTGAGATACAGTCTGTTAAACTATATCCTTTGTCAGGTCTATTTTTATAGAGGTTTAAACCATCCATAAATGATTCGTGTGTTTGTTGAATTACCCGAACATTCGGATTAATAATAATTCCCTCAACCAGTTTAACAATACGTTGACGCATTTGATATCCGTATGTTGAAAAGAAGGTTAGCACTTCAACTAAAACTTCTTCAGTTGTCACCAGATTAGCCCGTTGCAAAGTCTTAGTAATTTCTAAAACTCTGTTATGCCAATTATCGGCTGGGTTTATTGAAGCAACCCAGTAAAATGTATCAGCGAATATAGTTTTCATCAATCTTGTTTCGGAGTCTTGTAAATATAATAATTGTGTTGTTCAGCGCCATCTTTGGGAAGCTGTTTAATTTCCTCATCCGTCATATCACCTGTAACCTGTTCAAAAAGTTCTAGCAAAGATTGTCCTGTTGTTTGAGGTTCGACACTCTGTTGAACTAAATAAGCTTTGATAGCTTCTTTAATTTGGTCAATTACTCCGTCTAGAGAGTTATCCTCAACTCGATATCCAGCAATTTCTGGACTATACGCAGAATATCCGGTTTCATTTTGTTCGATTTGAATACTGATTTTAGTGTTCATCTTTTCTCCTTGATTTCCACTTTTCAATTTCCTCTATAGGCAATAATAACGTTTCTTCTATCTCTTGTCGAACCTCTCGACTCACATAACAATCACTATTTAAACATTCAACAAGCAACAAATTAGCATCATAATACTGTTCTAAGAGGTCTTGTTCAGCTAACTTCAAGTCCCACTTATGTCCAATATTACGCCACATAATCATTAAGCTTCTCAGTTCTTCGCACCATATTGGACGAACAGAAGCCCATAATTTTTGAAATTCTTCTTTTTCTTGATGAGGGTCAGGAAACTCTCTAAGCCTATTATTCAATTCTGTTTTAAGGTTTTGTAATTTTATTTTAATATCTGAACTAAAAGTATAGTGCTTGCAAATATCATCAATGCTGGTTATGATAGCATCTTTAGGTAAAAAACAAAGACTATCACTAAAATCATCTAACATATAAAGCTCATAATCTAAATCAATTTCAGGTTCGCACTGAATATCAACATTAAATTCTTTTACCATCTCAATAAGTTGAGCCTCGTAAAAAATGCCAAATGAATAAATCGATTCAGCACAAAAGTAAAAAATTTTTATTGCTAAATTAGGACTGTCTCTAATTTTTATAGAGTCAACTTTGTGATATAGCCATAGAAGAAATTTCTGGAATTCTTTATTGTTCTGTACTAATAAATCTATTGATTTTTTTAAACTTAGTAAAAAACTGTCAGCACTATCTAACATCTGAACGGTCAGAAGAAATACCTCTCGCCAGTTAGGTTCTGTAATATGACTAACTAATTCTATAAGATCGTATTGATTACAACTGGTGACAATCTTACGAGCAGTTAAATACTCGTGAAATGTTAGATGTGAGAAAGAATAGATATTTCTTGCTCGTTCTACTAACAAGCCGTGCTGTGCTTCTATGGAGTTTAATACAGCTTCGCTATCTAGCTCTAATGCTTTGGGATCGGTCTTTGCATTTGGTAAATTTTGAATATATTCACTAATATAACCTTCTATTTCCCGTTTTTTAAAAAAGTAGTCACCCCCTTGAAAAGTTGTGTGAGCGATTCGACTCAGTAAGTCTTCCTTCCGTTTTTGGGATAATCCTTTATAAACTTGATCGCGTTCAATATTACGCTTTACATCCCATTTTTTCAGCAAAACATCAAGTCCAATTTCATAAAGTTCAGCACGATTACTGGGAAAACTACCCACATCTTCAAACACCAAACACAATAAAGTTAGGAGTAGAGGATTGCTTGCAAGTTCCATAATGGGTTCATCTTGTTTTAGCTTTTCGAGAAAACGTTCTGCTTTGACTGGATCGTTTTTACTGTGAAACCATTTCTGACTAAAATCAGCAATTTGTTCTTCGTTAAAATCAGCAACTTCGACTTCAGTAAATTTTTCAAATGTGTATTCTTTTGCTGCAATCCGACAGGTGATTACAAACTGGTTTTGAGGAAATTGCTCTGAAAGCTGTTTAATCTCAGCCAAGATTCGGCTAGAATCAATTTCTCTAACTTCGTCTAAGCCATCTAATAAAATTAGAAATTTTCCCGCTTTTAACAGACTTGATAGAGTCGAAATATCTTCCATTTTATCAGAATAACGTTTCAATAAATTTTGAAGGTATTCCAATAAATTTGGGTGTTCCGTAAGATCTGCAAAATCTTTTAACGTGATGAATACTGGAACTCGTTCGGCTTGAAATCCTCCACCAATACACTGAATTGCTAAGTGCTTGAGAAATGTTGTTTTTCCCGCTCCTGGTTTTCCCAATATCATCAACTTCGAGAACTTTTCAGCCGCTTCTATACCGGGAATCCTTTCTTCTTTTACTGTACCCCGACACCAACGTTCAAAATTTTCTCGACTGACTTTTTCTTGCAATTGGGCAATTTCCCGCCAAGTTTTCCCCGTAATTTTCTCTAAAATATTAACGTTTGTGTAGATTTTACCTAACTCAATAGGTTGCGTCATATCAAGTACCCGCATTGTACCGCAACATTCTTGAATATAGGGCTGAATTTGCTGGCGTGTTTTTTGTACTAATGTTTGGATACTTACATCTATGTTCTCAGTAAACAATGAGCTATTAGAGTTCTCAGCTTGCCAACGTTGATATCGGTTATTGAGATAATCCTTTAATCCACATTCTTTAACAGGGCCACTATCTACAATTTGAAACTTATTGTAAATTCCAGTCAGCCGAGTACCAACAGCACTTTCATTGACAAAAAGCATCTGGGCAATTTCTATTCTAGTTTTACCCTCTCCGAACAGTGGAAGAAAAACCTCTTTTTCTTTGTGAGTTAGTCCCTTCTCATCGGCTAACTTGTCTAAAAAGTCCTTTGGGAACCCCATCTGCTACACCAACCACTTCTTTAACATACCAGTTTAACTGCTTTTTTAACTGTTAACTCAGAAAGTCAGGCTAAGTCAGGAAAGTCAGGCTAAGTCAGTTTCAAGTCAGGGAAATAACTCCAAAATAAAAATGCGACAGTTAATTCAGTCGAGTTAATTGCATTGAAAATATGAACAACAAATTCTGGTCTAATAACCCCCTTCCCCGTTACTTTGGAAAACCCTGCACTAAAAATGGTCTGGGTGGGATGCAAGACCTTCGCGGAAATTTTCTTCCGAGTTTCACAACGATTCGCGATAAAATGCGATCGCCTGCGGAAAAAGCACGACTCGCCTGTTGGAGAAAAAATAAAGGTTATCAAGCAAATTTAGCCTGTCAAATTGGAAGACTCGGACATCGCCAAATTGAAAACTATTTCAACAATGGGGATAAATCTTGTCCGGTCATTCTTCAGCGTCATTGGGAAAAAGCGTTACCCGTCCTCAACAAAATCCATAATATTCGACTGGTAGAAAGTCCGATTTTCCATTATTATGAAGGCTACGCCGGACGAGTTGATTGTGTCGGAAAGTTTGATAATTTACCCGATGAAATGGTGTTTGAGTTTAAATTTTCTGACCGTATCCGCATTTACGACGAACAAAAATTACAACTGGCGGCTTATACGGCGGGATTAAATCGACATTATGGCCATCCCTATAACGTGCAAATTAATAGCGGAATTTTAATTACAATTACTCCAAATGAAGTCGATATTACTTTTATAGACCGTCTAGAAATGAACAAATATTGGAAACAGTGGCAAAAACAGGTTAATCAATTCTGGTTACAGTACCCAAATATCGCTTAATCAATTTTTGAGGAGGAGGGCGGGTTTAGTTCAATTTCTGATGGGTATTATAGATCTGATAGAACCCGCCCCTACAGAATAATTATTGATGAATTTGACATCATATTACTTCTCCCTCTCCTCGCAGGAGGGGGTTGAAGTGAGGTTTATGACTTGGATTTTCCGGGTTTTAACCAATCAAATACTTGATTAACAGTTAGATTCAGTTCTACAAAATCCGGCACAATTAAACTGTTTTCACCCATTGATTCAACAGGTTGCTGTTCGGCTTGAAACACCAAAATAAATCGTTCTGTCGGATCAATTAACCAACCCAATTGAGTTCCCCATCGTAAACCGTGTAAAATATTGCGAACTGAACGAGTAGAAGCTTGTTCGGGTGAGAGAATTTCAATCATCCAGTCTGGATGGGTTTCAAATCGATTTTCTATTTCTCCCTCCCCATCAAAAGGAATCTTTTCCCATCTCAAAACAACTACGTCGGGAACCATCGAACGTCCCCCAAAGGTACACCGCAACTCGGGAAATGCCAAAGCAACTTTTCTATCTTCTACAACGTCATTAATAGCATTACAAAGCTTGAGTTGAAGGCGGGAATGTTTACCTTGAGGCATGGGTTTTTGATAAATATAACCCTCTATAAACTCACTTGCAGGTGTTGTTTCTGGAAACTGAAGAAATTCCTCTAAGCTGAAAGTTTTTGAGGGGGTGCTAACCATAATTAAAATAAAAATGATTGTTTCAATTTATCCCTTTCTTTGTAGGAGAGGGTTGAGGTGAGGTCATATTTAACGTCTACTCAACAGGAACTTCTTCTAACGCTTCGTCTTCTTTATCTTTTTCTTTGGGTGTCGGAGTTGGAATAGGAACCGCTTCAACAACGGGATGTGTTTCTAAGGTTAGAGTTGATTGTTGTGAACCGGATAACCGCTTAAGAAGCTTAGGTTTGGGATCATGAAGAAGATAAATAATCCGATCATCAAGTTGCCATGTTTCCGAAGCGGGTAAAACTTGTAAATTCCCTTGTCTTTCGATTAATAGCGGGATTAACTCATTAGAACGAATCAAAGCTTGTAAATGCGCTCTTTGAAACTCTAAGCCCGGTTGTTTTAGAACTGTTTCTCCTAACTTCACCTCTAGATTTTCCATGAACTTATTCCACTTTTTCAGAGGCACATCGGGAATAAAAGCTTGTTGTACTTTTTCCTTATTTGCTGATGCTTTTGATTGGGGATCACGAGGATACAGCGCCAACACACGCGGCGGTTTAAATTCTTCGGCTGCTCGTTCTGCTAAAACTAGATTAACTTCCCCGTTACTTGTCATTGCTAAAAACGTACCAATCGATTCTAATCCCGCTTCTTCTAATACATTTGGATCTAAAGCACTACTTTGATAAACTCGCAAACCTTCTTTTTTCGCCTGTTCACACGCTTCAGAATTCGTGTCTATAATGACGACAGATTCACCCCGTTCCTGAAACAAAGTTCCGATCAACCGACTCATCGGATTAGACCCCACAATCACCGCACCAGTCGCCGCACTGGAATTAATTTGTAATAAACTCGCCATCCAACGAGCGGTTAAACCTTGAGTGACAACCGTCATAATAATCGTTAAAAACACTAAAGCCTTAATCGAATCTCCCCCGTTAATCCCCCGTTGCGTTAATAAAATCGCAAACAGAGAAGAAACTGAAGCAGAGACAATTCCTCGGGGGCCAACCCAAGAAACAAAGGCTTTTTGTCGCCAGTTGAGATTACTATTGAAAGTACAAAGCCAGACGTTGATCGGACGAACAATCCACATCAATGCCAAAACCGTGAGAACACTTCCCCAACCTAAAGCGACAATACTTTCTAAAGACAGATCAGCGGCTAGCAAAATAAACAACACTGAAACACACAGTATCGTTAACTGACCTTTGAACCGCCTTAACTGTCGCATTTCTGGTACACCAACAGTTCGCACGGTAATCCCGGAAACCACCGCCGCCATCAGTCCAGATTCACTGTAAACCACTTCTGCTAAATCATACAAACCCCACACGGCGGCTAAAGCAATCAGGTTTTTCAACTCCTCAGATAGCGTTTGGCCTTGTTTCAAACTCCACCCGAGTAACCAACCTCCAACCACACCAATCCCGGCGCCAATTCCCAGGCGAATTATCAATTCTTGAAAGAGTTCTAAAGGATTGGCATTCCCGCTTAAAACGACGTTCAGAACCAATACCGCGAGAATTGCACCCACAGGATCGATTAGAACTCCTTCTCCTTCTAGCAAAGCTGCAACCCGGCGATCTACAGAAACTTGTTTGAGTAATGGCCCGACCACCGTTGGCCCGGTAACAACCACCAATGAAGCGTAGAGAAAGGCGATCGGCCAGGGAAATTCACCTAACCAGTGGGCAGCCATTCCGCCCCCTGTGAGGGTGATCAATGTACCAACGGTGACTAAATTGCGGATACTCCCAGAAACTTGTCCTAAAGCACGTAATTCTAAGTTTAAACCGCCCTCAAACAGAATGAGAGCAACGGATAGAGAAACAATCACCTCCAACCCTTCACCAAGTAAGTTGGGATGAACTAGCCCTAAGCCATCATTGCCGACTAGGATACCAAATAGCAGTAGGAAGACAATTGCAGGAACTCTTAGATAGTCCGCTAACACTTGAGCACCTATCCCACTGACGATTGTGATCACCATCAGTACGGTAATGTCAAAGGAAGTTGTTTCCATAAGCGTTAGGGGTTCGGCTACTCACTACGGTTGAAATGCCTGGTCTTCTGGGCTGCGGTCATATCTTAACCTGTTCGTCAGGTTTGATCACAGATTTGATCATCTGACAACTGGATTTTCACTTGAAGGTGAAACCCTATTGACGGTTATCATAACTCATTACATACCCTATACCGACGGCCTCAGTTGGCGAATAGAGGTTCAAAGCTACTGGTTTCAGAAGAAGTCAGAAGTCAAATCAAAGACTTAAATATTTGCGACAGAAGGGTGGCAGGGAAGCAGGAGAAGCAGAGGCAGCAAGGGAAGTCCGGACAATGATCGGTAGGATTATTTTTTCAATTTCAGATTAGAAATCAGAAATCAGAAGTCAAAAACTATCTACCTCCCCCTGCACCCCATTTTTGATGTCACCCTGAGTGAAAGGAAGGGTCTATTAGAAATTCTTCGCGTTCGCGCAGCGTCTCGTCCGGAGAATCGCTCACCAATAACAAAAAACTCCTAATTATCTATAAAATAATTTTAAGACCTAGAATTGGGTTTTCGCCAACGTCGAGCAAATTCCGAAAGTGTTTCTGGTGAAAGTTGACCTTGTAACCATTCAAGTGCTTCTTTTTGAGTGGGAAGTTCTTGATAGTATTTACAGACATCAACTAAGCGAATATCAGGCGGGACAGTTGGAACTTGAGGTTGATTCCACTTCTGTTCAAATTGTATCCAGGTGAAAATCGGAATCTGTCGAAATAACCACAACAAAGATTCATCTTGATTCGACAATCCCCGATAATATTTACAAACATCTACTAAATCAATTGAACGACTCGGAGCTTGAGAGAAATTGCGCCAACGTTGGGCAAATTCTAGCAATGTAGTCTCAGAAATTTGCTGTTGTAACCATTTTAACGCCTCACTTTGGACTGGTTCCCCTTTGTAAGCCTTACAAACTTTGATGAAATCTAATGTCGTTTGTGGAGGTGCAGGCGTGGGTTCTGGTATCGGTTCTGGTGTCGGTTCTGGTGTTGGTTCTGGTGTTGGTTCTGGTATTGGACTCACTGCTAATTCAAGCTGAGTTAATAGCGCCGTCCAAGTTTTTAAATTCGCAATTCCATCTTCAGCTAATCCCTTAGACTTCTGAAATTTTAAAATTGCACTTTTAGTCCCATTTCCAAAAATTCCATCAATCGGGCCGGGATCAAATCCTCGATTTTTTAATATACTTTGTAAATCCTGTACTTTTGAACCCGTCGTTCCCACGCTAGAAACTTCAAATAAATTCACATCAACTCCACCACTCACCCCTGTTATTTGACCTCGATCCGTAAATTGCCAAAATAACCAAGTTTTCCAACCGCCAGGAATCATCGGTTGTTCAGCTTTGGTGTAGTGAGCGATCCACAGTGGATACTCCGAAAACCTTTTAGTATTTAAACTTTGCCAAAATCCGGGATAAGTGTAAATAATCGGGCGAAATCCAGTTGCTTGTTCAACAATATCTACCCATTCTTGAGCGCGATCACACAAAGTTTGAGCGTCTAAACCATCAGTGGTTTCGATATCTAAAACGGGGGATAAATCTCCGGCTTCTAGCTTGACTGTCTTGAGAAAATTATCCGCTTGTCCTTTGGGATCACTGGCTGGCCTAAAAAAATGATAGGCTCCTCTCTGTAAACCGCTCGCTTTGGATTGTTTCCAGTAGGTGTCAAAGAATTCAGCAACAAAAGTTTGGCCTTCGGTTGCTTTGATAAATGCAAACGTAATCCCCGCATCGACAACGCTTTTCCAGTCTACGTTGGGTTGATAGTCAGAAACGTCAATACCGCGAATGCTCATTAGTTTAGCAGTTTAAATTTGGTCAGAAAGAAAAATCTGAGGTTATCCTTATCCTACTTTGAGTTGAGTCGTCATACAGGATAATAGGGCTATATTTTACCTAGACTATTTGTAATTGTTAATTGATTCAGCCATGTTTCAAATTCAAGTGATTCAAGGCGATATTACCACTCAACCCGTCGATGCAATTGTCAACGCCGCTAATGAAAGCTTGTTGGGTGGAGGTGGCGTTGATGGCGCCATTCATCGGGCAGCTGGCCCTGGTTTACTCGCAGAATGTCGTCAGTTACAGGGCTGTCCAACGGGAGAAGCTAAAATCACCGCAGGTTACGATCTTCGCTGTCGTTGGGTGATTCACACTGTTGGCCCGGTTTGGCAAGGCGGCAATCACCATGAAGATGAATTATTAGCCAGTTGTTATTGCAATAGTTTAAGTTTAGCTCAACAAAATGGCGTTAAAACTATCGCTTTTCCCTGTATTAGTACGGGGGTTTATCGGTTTCCGTTACAACGAGCTACTCAAATTGCGGTAACAGAAATTCAACGGTTTTTTCACACCTTTCCTCAGACTTCTATCGAACAGGTGTTTTTAGTGGCTCACAGTCGAGAGGATTATCATTGTTTACGAGAAGTCGTTCAGCACATCCTTTAATCCCTTCTCAACTTTGATGAACCCGTTCGGCCGTCCAATGGCGATCGCTAGATTGATAGATTTTTACGCCCTCGAACCCCACTTCTGTGATCATTTGACTAACTTCTTCGAGCGTAAATGCCGCTTGCAATGAATCTCGAAATAGTTGTCTTTGATGCTCGTTACACTCTCCGGCATAGTGTTCAACTAAATGATCTCTTGTAACTTGATCAACTGGCCGTAATAAATCTCGTAAAAGTATTCCACCTTTGGGTTTGAGGACTCGTTTTAATTCTCTTAAAAAGGGGATCGGATTGCTCAAATGATGTATAATACTATTAGAAATAACTAAATCAAACTGCTCCTCTAAGTAGGGGAGTTGTTTGGCATCCACTCGTTCTAATTTGACTTGAGTTTGTACACCA
This sequence comes from Lyngbya aestuarii BL J, assembly GCF_000478195.2. Classification (GTDB taxonomy): domain Bacteria; phylum Cyanobacteriota; class Cyanobacteriia; order Cyanobacteriales; family Microcoleaceae; genus Capilliphycus; species Capilliphycus aestuarii. The sequence continues at coordinate 12,083 of NZ_AUZM01000112.1, forward strand.
GAGCGCTCAACGTTTTGCTGACCAATTTTGAGCATATTTTCTGACAAATCAATTGCGATAAGTTGCCATTGGGGACGCTGTTGAGCAATTAAAATGGGAATACGAGCGGTTCCTGTTCCTAGATCGAGAACTTGGGCGGTTGTTGGCCCCAAACTAACGGTGTGTTCCGCAAAAGCGGTATTGACGGAGGTGAAGTCCATTGAGTCATACTCAACTGCTTCTTCCCTGGTGTCCATAACTTCTGGTTCTAAGACTCTTTGCATGGTCTATTGTTGTAATTTTTAAGTGCCGAAGCGATAAAATTCTCTCAATAGTTTATCAAAACATCAAGAGTTGAAAGTTAGTTCCCGCTTGTATGAGTGCCTCTGCCGTTTCCCCTATTTTGAAATTATCCTCAAAATTCGCTATAATTAGCTAAAGCGAAGTCGTTATGAGTTTATATTAAAAAGCAATGAGCAATCCAGCAGTAGAAAACGTTGTCATTATCGGTTCAGGGCCAGCAGGTTACACCGCAGCTATCTACGCCGGACGAGCCAACCTCAAACCTGTGATGTTTGAAGGCTATCAAATGGGCGGAATTCCGGGCGGACAATTAATGACCACCACCGAAGTTGAGAACTTTCCAGGCTTTCCCGAAGGCATCACCGGGCCACAACTCATGGATAGAATGAAAGCCCAAGCCGAACGTTGGGGGGCCGAACTCTACACCGAAGACGTGATCGAAGTGGACTTCAGTCAACGTCCTTTTACCGTGCGTTCAGACGAACGAGAATTCAAAACCCATACTATTATATTGGCAACCGGAGCCACAGCCAAACGTTTAAACCTACCTAGCGAGGATAAATTCTGGAGTCATGGAATTTCCGCCTGTGCAATTTGTGACGGAGCGAGTCCGATTTTCAAAGGCGTAGAATTGGCGGTTATTGGGGGCGGGGATAGTGCAGCCGAAGAAGCGGTATATTTAACAAAATATGGTTCTCACGTTCATTTATTAGTCCGTCGGGATGAACTCAGAGCCAGTAAAGCCATGCAGCAACGGGTACTCGATCACCCGAAAGTCACCGTTCACTGGAATACAGAAACCGTAGATGTCTTCGGAAATGGCAAAATGGAAGGCATTCGGCTGAAAAACCGCCAAACAGACGAAGAAACAGAACTCTCCGTCGGAGGATTATTTTATGCAATTGGCCACACGCCTAATACTCAAATTGTCAAAGGACAGCTCGAACTCGATGATGTAGGTTATGTTGTGACCCAACATGGCGGTGTAGAAACCTCTGTAGAAGGCGTTTATGCGGTCGGAGACGTTCAAGACCATGAATTCCGTCAAGCCATTACCGCCGCCGGAAGTGGTTGTATGGGGGCGATGTTAGCCGAACGGTGGTTATCAGCAAAGGGATTGGTGCAGGAGTTTAAACAAGCGGAAACCTCAGAACCCGCTAAAAAAGAAGAAACCCCTTCAGAAAGCATTGCTGATACCGAAGAAACCTTCGATCCTCAAGCAACCCGTCACGTCGGCGGCTATGCGCTACGGAAGTTATACCACGATAGCGATCGCCCGATTATGGTGAAATATGTCTCTCCAATGTGTGGGCCTTGTCACCGTTTGAAGCCTATTTTAGATAAAGTGGTTGATGAGTTTGAGGGGAAAATTCACTTCGTAGAAATTGATATCGAACAAGATCCCGAAATTGCTCAAAATGCTGGCGTGAGTGGTACCCCAACTATTCAGATCTTCAAAGAAAAAGGTCTTGTTAAACAGCTTAATGGTGTTCAACCAAAAAGTCTATATCGAGAAGTGATTGCAAGTAACTTATAAGCGTTGACTGACGACACTTCAACTCAGGTGAGGGAAGCTCTTATTGAGTTCATCGAGGCTTTCCCTTGCCTGTTTTTTAGCTTCTTCCGCAAGAAGCCCCACGTCTAACCCGACAGAGCAGCGTGAGATGAATTGCGGTCAGGGTTTATCGGAATTAGGTTTGTTTTGGTTTTCAATGTATTGTCTTAAGGTTGAAATAGTAACTCCGCCACAACTAGCAACAAAGTAAGAGCCATTCCATAAAACATCTTTCCAGTAAAAAGAATTTAAGTGGTCGGAAAATTCTTGTCTAAGCTTTCGGGACGTTACAGATTTGAGATTATTAACCAAATTACTTAAAGCAATGTCACCGATGGTACTGAAAAAGAAGATGAACATGAT
>NZ_AUZM01000113.1 GCF_000478195.2 Lyngbya aestuarii BL J
CTGATCGCAATTACCACAGCACTCGCTCACCCAAAATTCCCTCGCAAAAAGCCGGAATTTACCCTGTTTGACCCCCGAAAACCTGAGTTCTGAGACGGATCTGATCGATAACAAATTACAATCAACTTGATCGCAGATCCCTTTCCCCTGCTACCATGACATCTGTGCATTAACTTGGACGGTAAGTAAACCGATCCATATTTGCTTTTTACACGTTACCTTAAGTAATGGCTAGCGCGGGTATTTAGACGTATGCATTTGAGTGAAATTACTCATCCGAATCAGCTACATGGTTTATCGATTCACGAATTGCAAGAAATTGCCCGACAAATTCGTGAAAAACACTTAGAAACAGTCGCCGCAACAGGCGGACATTTAGGCCCAGGTTTAGGAGTCGTAGAACTCACTCTCGCCCTCTACCAAACTCTGGACTTAGATCGAGATAAAGTCGTCTGGGATGTAGGCCACCAAGCCTATCCCCACAAAATTATCACAGGTCGCTACAACAACTTCCACACGTTGCGACAAAAAAACGGCGTTGCAGGCTACCTCAAACGCTGTGAAAGCAAATTTGACCATTTTGGAGCCGGACACGCCTCCACCAGCATCTCAGCCGCTTTAGGAATGGCGTTAGCACGGGACGCGCGCGGTGAAGACTTCAAAGTTGCGGCGATTATCGGAGATGGGGCTTTAACCGGAGGCATGGCCCTCGAAGCGATCAATCACGCTGGACATATGCCTCACACCAAGTTTTTGGTGATCCTCAACGATAATGAGATGTCGATCTCGCCTAACGTTGGCGCCATTCCTCGTTATCTCAACAAAATGCGCCTCAGCCCGCCTGTTCAGTTCCTCAAAGACAACCTGCGAGAACAGTTTAAACAGATTCCCTTTGTTGGCGAAACCTTTACCCCAGAAATGGAACGTCTCAAAGAAGGAATGAAACGTTTAGCTGTTCCCAAAGTCGGGGCGGTGATCGAAGAACTCGGCTTTACCTACCTTGGCCCGGTTGATGGTCATAACTTAGAGGAATTGATCGAAACCTTTAAACAAGCCCACAGTATCATTGGCCCGGTGATGGTTCATGTTTCCACCACCAAAGGAAAAGGCTATGCGATCGCCGAAAAAGATCAAGTCGGCTATCACGCCCAGTCTCCCTTTAACCTCGCTTCTGGAAAAGCGGTTCCTTCTAGCAAACCTAAACCTCCGAGTTACTCCAAAGTGTTTGCCCATACCTTGGTTAAACTTGCAGAAAATAATCCTAAAATATTAGGAATTACCGCAGCAATGGCAACCGGAACGGGTTTGGATAAACTCCAAGCCAAACTCCCCAAACAATACATTGATGTTGGCATTGCAGAACAACACGCTGTTACCTTAGCAGCCGGTTTAGCCTGTGAAGGAATGCGTCCGGTTACAGTCATTTATTCGACCTTTTTACAACGGGCATACGATCAAATTATTCACGATGTTTGCATCCAAAAACTGCCTGTTTTCTTCTGTTTAGATCGGGCGGGAATTGTCGGTGCAGATGGCCCGACTCACCAAGGAATGTACGATATTGCCTATCTTCGTTGCTTACCTAATATGGTGATGATGGCACCAAAAGATGAGGCAGAATTGCAGCAAATGGTTGTCACCGGAATTAACCATACCGAAGGGCCGATCTCCATGCGTTATCCGCGCGGTTCGGGTTATGGTGTTCCGTTAATGGAAGAAGGTTGGGAACCGTTACCTATTGGTAAAGGAGAAATTCTTCGCAGTGGTGATGATTTGTTGCTGTTGGGATATGGTTCAATGGTTTATTCGGCAATGCAAGTTGCAGAAATCTTGAGCGAACATGGCATAGAATCAACGGTTATTAATGCCCGGTTTGTTAAACCTTTAGATACTGAGTTAATCCTACCTTTAGCCCAACGAATTGGCAAAGTCGCGACTTTAGAAGAAGGCTGTGTCATAGGGGGTTTTGGTTCGGCTGTAGCTGAGGCGTTAATGGATAATAATATTTTGGTTCCGTTGAAGCGGTTCGGAGTTCCTGATCAGTTAGTTGATCATGCGAAACCGGATGAGGCGAAAGCAGATTTAGGGTTAACCAGTTCTCAAATTTCTGAACAAATTCGAGAATTATTTTTCAGTAAACAACCTTCTCCCGTGAGTTAAGTTAGTCTATAGAAACCCGGTAATTTATTCACAACTGGGTTTCTTTGCTTCACAAGGGCGCTTTTCAAGAGCGCCCCTACAAATTATAAAGATACAATATAAAATTGAGGGTAGGTTATCGTTGATCGAGTTAATATTATGACCATTGCTGAAGACTTGCTCCGTCCCTCACCAGAGTTTGAAGAAATTGAGTATCCCCCTGGGAATTTAGAAAGTCAGGAGCTACCCTTGGAAAGCTATTTACATCTGCAACAATTATTGCTGTTGATGAAATGTTTGGATTGGCTGTGGAAAGACAAAAAAGACTATTTTGCAGCCGGAAATCTCACCATTTATTATAGCCCGAATCAGAAAAAATCTGAATATTTTAGAGGGCCTGATTTTTTTGTGGTACTCGATACCGAACGCAAACCCCGGAAAAGTTGGGTCGTTTGGGAAGAAGACGGTAAATATCCTCACGTTATTATTGAACTGTTATCGAATTCAACCGCCAAGGTTGATCGAACAGAGAAGAAAAAAATTTATCAAGAGATTTTCCGCACACCCGACTATTTTTGGTTTGATCCAAATACTTTAGAATTTAAAGGATTTGAGTTACTCCGAGGACAATATCAAGAGATTCAACCCAACGAACAGGGGTGGCTTTGGAGTGAACAATTACAACTCTTTCTCGGTGTTTATGAACAGAAATTGAGATTTTTTACTCCTGAAGCTGAATTAGTTCCTACCCCCGAAGAATCAGCCGAAACCGAAAAGCAACAACGGGAAGCAAGCGAACAGCAACTCGAAATAGAACGTCAACAAAATGTTGCCGAACAACAACGCAATCAAAGATTAGCCGCTAGATTACGAGAGTTGGGCGTTGATCCTGATACAGTGTGAATATAGTGTCAATTGAGTCTATCGTATTTTAATTTGAACTAAAAACTGTTTTTCGCCAATACTTTTAACCCAGATCCGTTATCATAGTTCGAGGTTAAGGGGAAATTCAGCAGAGAAGGTGATCAAGCCCCTAGAGTGCAAGAGTGTAGTTGATCCTGTCCTAAATTTTAATACTTCTATGCTTGATTTTATCAAAGATATTCCCACAGTTTATTTAGGATTAATCGGAAGTTTTATTGCGGGAATGGGAACGGGTGTGGGTGCAATTCCGGTGTTAATTGTAAGTCAGATTAGTCAACGAATTCAAGGGATAATGTTAGGGTTTGGGGCGGGTGTAATGTTAGCCGCAACCTCATTTTCCTTAATTGTTCCTAGTCTAGAATCCGCCACCCAACAAACCAATAGTAATACTTTGTCGGCTTTAATTGTCGTCGCCGGAATATTACTTGGGGGGGCATTTTTATTGTACAGTCATCAATATTTTCCTCACGAACATTTTATTAAAGGCCCCGAAGGAAATTATCAGAATTTAAAACGAATTTGGCTGTTTGTAATTGCGATCGCTATCCATAACTTTCCCGAAGGATTGGCGGTTGGGGGGGGGGTTGGAGGTGAATATATTGCCAATGGTACCGCCTTAGCGATTGGGATTGGTCTACAAAATATCCCCGAAGGATTTGTCGTAGCCATTGCTTTATTGACTGAAAAATACTCCCGTTTGACTGCATTTAGTATTGCTCTATTAACCGGATTAGTCGAACCTGTGGGCGGGTTAATTGGGGCGGGAGTGGTTTCAGTTGCTCAACCTCTTTTACCTTGGGCGATGGCTTTTGCGGCAGGTGCAATGCTGTTTGTGATTAGTGATGAAATTATCCCCGAATCTCACAGTCTCGGACAGGAAAAAGAAGCAACTCTCGGTGTTATGGTTGGTTTTGTAGTGATGATGTTTTTAGATGTAACTTTGGGGTAAAATATCAGAAAATTGATCATAAAGACAAACCCAAACAATTCACAGCGATCGCCATCCCCAAAACAAGAAAAGCAGAGAAAAGGTTCAATGTCTAGTCTGAACCCTATTTCCTACTCTGAGACTGAGCATAGATCGATCAAAAATTTAGAGACTCAATACAGGCTCAAACATTTAGTCTACCCGTTCCAATTGCCAAAGGATTTGATTTCCCTCACGGCGAACTCTGGAAACTTCCCAATTCCGCCAAGCCCAGTTATCACCGCGACTGGTGACAGCACTAGCATTGACATCCATCAGATCAGCCAATTCCGAACTACTGATCAAGTAACCCTTACTTGCAATTTCATCAGCAATATGCAAGGTTTCTATCAAATTACGAAGTTGGTTAACCCTAACCTCACGGGGTAACACTTCTTGTGCATCATTCGTTATGTCGTTCATAGCAAAATCAGAAACAGCAAGATTAGAGTTCACGTTATCACACAGGATTTTATCGTTATGTTAGCAATCCTGCCAGCTTTGTGGGAAAGATTGAGGAAAATTGATTTGAAACCGCTTGGAAACCCAACTAACAAAATGGACAACTAATCGCGATCACTTTCATCAACAGACAAGGGGACAAATTTTTAATTGCTAGAGCAACAGATCCGATTAAATTTGTCCATTGATTGAGTCACAGATTACTCCACCCAACGGGTACTCTGCGCGCGTGGGCTTCGCTCAACACCAGTTGCTCCAAATTGTCGCGCTGCTGTGACCGTTGGTCAATTATGTTGATTCGTGACATTTTTAGCAAAATGAACTGAACTTGCTATGCTATAAAGTGACTACTCGTTAAACTGTAACCTGTTGGGAAACTCCGGTGAAAGTCCGGGGCTGTGCGGCAACTGTAAGTCATTCACAAGCAAATTGACAAGCCAGAAGGCCAGCTGGTTACGCACCACTCTACATCCTGCCAAGCACAGGAAAGGGGCTTAAATGCTTATTCATCAAACCGAAAATTTCAACCTCAGCCTTCCGCCTCTACCGTTGCAACGTCCTTTGTTGCTGATCGGACATGGGACTCGCGATACAGAAGGCCGTCAAACGTTCCTTGATTTTGCTGAAGCCTATCAAGCTCTTGACCATTCTCGCCCCGTTGTTCCCTGTTTTCTAGAACTGACCGGCCCAACGATTCAAGAAGGCGTTGAACGCTGCATTAAACAAGGCTACACCGATCTCTCTGCATTACCGTTGCTATTGTTTGCAGCCCGCCACAACAAATTTGATATTACGAACGAACTTGATCGCGCCCGCGAAATCTATCCGCAACTGAAATTTCATTACGGGCGTCATTTCGGGATCAGTCCCCTGATTTTTGAGTTGTGGAAAACTCGTTTAGCAGAACTTGATCGCCCTGATATTCCTCGTTCTGAAACGGTTATACTCTTTGTCGGACGAGGTTCTTCCGATCCAGATGCCAATAGCGATGTCTACAAACTCGCTCGCATGGTCTGGGAAGGAAGCGGTTATCAGACAGTCGAAACCTGTTTTATTGGCATTACTCATCCCCGTCTAGAAGAAGGTTTCCGTCGCGCCCGTTTATATCAGCCCAAACGGATTATTGTCTTGCCTTATTTCTTGTTTACTGGCGTGTTAGTCAAGAAAATTTTTGACATCACCGCCCAACAGCAAGAACAATATCCTGAGATTAGCATGACCTGTTTGCCGGAAATGGGCATTCAACCCGAACTGTTGCAACTATTACGCGATCGCGAAATTGAAACCCAACTCGGTCAAGTTCAGATGAACTGTGAAGCCTGTAAGTTCCGGTTAGCAGCAGTTTCTGGCGACTCACACTCTCATGATCATCACGCTCACGCTCACGCTCACCATGATCATAGTCACGATCACGGTCATGCTCATGAGGCGGTTGACCCCTATGCTGATCCGCAGCAATACCATCAACGAATTTGGCAAGCCCCATAAACCCCTAAAACTCGTTCTCAGCAAAAATTCATCTCCCTAAGATTCAATAGATATTAGTTTGGATCTATCGCCCCCTCATGCTCCGCGAATTCAGCTTTAGAGGGGGCGCTTGTTTACTCCATTGAGAGCGAAGATAAAAATAAAAATAACCCCATCCATAGAACCCATTAACCCATAACATCAAACCTTTTCCAATCACTGAATCAAGTAACGGAAATACCCAAACCGTTGCAAACAAAACACCGACCATTTCTACAAATGCAACGACTCGACCATAATGGTTGATATCCCAGTAAGAAATGGGGCTGATAAACCGATAATTACTCACCGGAAAAAAATGTCGATGAGCATCATCATGGTGAACAGGTAAATCAAACAAAGAATGTAAAATTAAACTCAAGCATAGAATTTGTAGACTTTCCCAGTTATAAAAATAAGCAATTCCCCATCCAAACATCGCCAGAGGAATCGAATGAAAAGTTGCTACAATATTTTGCATATTGGGTTGATAATAAGCCTCTGACCAAATTTTTGATGCGGGAATTTTAGCAATAAACTTCGCCCAACCATAAAATAAAAAAATCGGAATATCCGGTAAAATTCCACCCATTACAATCATTAAATAAGCTTGAGAATTATGGGCTTGACTCAAAAGAGCCAGATTTAAAATTGCATGACTCGGTGTATTCATCCTTGATCGTAACTGTTCGGGATGCTATCGATCTTATCATTTATTGTGACATCTAGCTTTCCATTCTTCTAAAGCTAAATCAACTAAAATCTCTATTGAATTAGATTGAACTGATTTTTCAGTCATTTTTTCATACCATTTTAAGTAGTACATAATATCAAGATCATCACATTTTCCGCCCGATGAATAACGACTGGGAATTCTTACTTTTAATGCCGTTTTCCAATCTTCTGTCAGAATGCTTAGTTTTGCATTTTTTACGTTGTAATAGGGAAGATAAAGAAACAGCTCTAGATTTCTATCTTTATTGGATTGGTAAAATCCACCGCAGAGTAAATGGGTCGGTTTACAAAGTTGACCATCTTTTTTGATTTTACCATAAGTTAGGGTAACGCTTGTACTCTTTTCTCCCATGAAATCATCAAAATTTATAATTCTTTCTCGCAGTTTGAGAATAATGTTTTGAACTTCTGTAGTTTGAGACTCTAGCATCCGATCAAGTGCTTTCGGGATTTTAGGGAGTTTCCTTAAACTCACTTGCATTGGAGATTGAGAAACTTTATAGTTAGCTAAATCCATAATTTTTAGAGAAGTTATTAATTCTTGACTCGAATTTTTCAAATCAAAAGAGATATAATTAGTTATTTCGCGGATATCAAACCACAAAAAATCTATTTTTAGCTGGTTATATTTGCGATCAATTAAATTATGTCGATGAAAACTCGGAGCGAGCGCTAACAGTTGAATTGATTGTGTATAGTCGATATCAGCTTGAAAAGGTTTCTCCGACAAAATCCGCTCGTAGTAACGAGTTAATTGCTGCACAATATATCGATCTTCAGTATTTTTTAGCTCGATAATGACTAATGTTTTATTTTCTGTAATCGCTAAAATATCACAAAATTCTCCTCGAATTGAGAATTGTCGTTTCAAAGGTTGTAAATTGAACAAATTCTTTAAATTATCCCAGACAAATGTTTCTAAGTCGGCTTCACTGTTAAATTTCCAGATTCCCTCATTCTTCGTTAGCATTATTTTTCCACTCTCTCTGAATTACACCTTAATTTCTAGCTTTCCATTCATCTAACGCCAGATCAATCAATATTTGTAATGAATTGGACTCCGCTAATTTTCCGGTCATTTTACGATAAAGATTGAGATACTGTTCAAAAGGATAATACGTTCCGGCTTTCCAAGGTTCTTTATAGCGGGAGGGAAGCACTATCCCAGAGACGGTTTTCCAGTCATTTGTTCTAACTAAAACTTTGATAATTCTTTGATTTGTTTCATCGTGAGGAAAAGGAAGATAGAGAAACAGTTCGATTTTAACTATTTTTTTAGAATAGGAATACCGAGGCTTATCCAAAGGTTCGCCCCAAAGATCGGTGGTTTGTGTATGTACAACGATATCTGGATCGTCTAAATTTTGATCAACTGAAACCGAATATTGATCTCGATGAAACTCAACACAACGGGTATGATAAGCACGATAAAGCTGAGTTTTACCTTTTCTTTTACCATATCTAATCGTTGCTTCCGTGCTATTTTCCGCCATCCGTTCATCAAATCTGAGAATTTTTTCTCGAAGATCTAAAACAATATTTTGTTTTTCTACACTATCCTTTTCAATTATATTTAGCAGTGCTTTTGGCGGGCGGGGTAAAATTTTAGCATTCGGAGCATTTTCAGGATTAATAATATATTTTTCGGGACGGGGAATTATTACTTTTGAAATCGTCGCTCCCCGAAGGGCGTTAAAAGCAAAATAAATCCGGCTTTCTACTTGAGTAATCCGAAACCGTAAAAGCTCCAAATCAAGAGTATGATATTTGAGATCGATAAAACTATATTCGTGAAAACAGGGTGCGATCGCAATTAAACGGATGGGCCGAGTATAATCAATTTGAGAACTGAGCGGTCGTTCTTCTAAAAGATTGTCATAATATCGAGTAAGCTGCTGAACAATATAGCGATCTTCTACATTCTTTAGTTCTAGTATGACTAATCGCTTACAGGAATCTATTGCCAGAATATCGCAGACTTCTCCTTGCACTCTATATTGCTGCTTCAGAGGTTTTAATCCGAGTAAACTCGATAAGTTTTTCCAGACAAAACTCTCCAAAGCAGCCTCATTATTAAATTCCCATCCTTCTCTAGATTTGCGTAACATAGAAACAAATTTAGAGCGCACCGTACAGCCGTTGAATCAGTTCCGGCGCTCGGACAACTCCCTCGATCCGCTCAATCGGTTGACCCTTTTTAAACAAGACTAAAGTCGGTAAAGCTTCAATTCCGTATTGAGATGCAATCTGTGGATATTTATCCGTGTCAATTTTCACAATGTGGATTTGTTGACTCATTTGCTGATTCACTTCCTCTAAAATCGGAGCCATCATGTGACAAGGGCCACACCAAGTCGCATAGAAATCAACTAAAACCGGAAGATCCGAACCCTCTAGAAGTTCTTTGAAGCTGCTAAACGTCTTTTTGACTGACATGGAGAGAAACTCCCTCTAACTTGATGTTTGTATTATAATCTGACCTGATCAGAGTTAACAGTCTTTACGGGTTAGTTTTATCTTCAAACTTTGATTGTGAAAGTAGCCTTCATTAAGAATTAACAATTGATTGAATTAGCTCAAACTTGATTTAAAATCCTGTTTCACTCGATTAACTGTCAATTAAATCTAAATAGAAATTACAGTTTATGAAGAAAGTTTGATTTTATAGAAGTCCCAAAAGCTGTTAACCTCTAGGATGGAAAGTTTAAGCGTTGAAAAATTGCTGAGGAAATCTCAATGGACGTTTTACCCGAAACCCAACAACATCTCAAAGAACAAGTTGCAATTGTTACAGGCGCATCACGGGGAATTGGTCGGGCGATCGCGATCGCTTTAGCCAGCCAAGGGGCTAACATTGTTGTTAACTATGCCAGTTCTTCTCAGGCTGCTGACGAATTGGTTAACGAAATTACGCACTCGGGAGGACAAGCAGTCGCGATCGGTGCCGATGTTTCCCAAGCCGATCAAGTCGATAGCCTGATCAACACCGTGATGGAAAAATGGGGTCGAGTTGACATATTAGTAAACAACGCAGGTATTACCCGTGATACCCTACTTTTGCGGATGAAACCCGAAGAATGGCAAGCGGTGATCGACCTCAACCTGACAGGTGTCTTTCTCTGCACTCGTGCCGTCAGTAAAATTATGCTGAAAAAGCGATCCGGTCGAATTATTAATATTGCATCTGTCGCAGGTCAGATGGGAAATCCTGGACAAGCTAATTATAGTGCAGCCAAAGCCGGTGTGATTGGGTTTACCAAAACCGTTGCCAAAGAACTCGCCAGTCGGGGTATTACGGTCAACGCCGTCGCCCCCGGTTTTATTGAAACTGACATGACCAAAGATCTCAAAAATACCGAAGACATTCTAAAATTTATTCCCCTCGGTCGGTACGGTCAACCCCAAGAAGTTGCCGGAATGGTCAGATTTTTAGCCGCAGATCCGGCTGCTGCCTACATCACAGGTCAGGTGTTTAATGTTGATGGTGGCATGGTTATGGCCTAGAAAGGCAAGAGCTCATGTGGCAATATAGGTAGGAGGTCGAGACAATAGGCAACCAAGATGTTCTATCTCCCAACCTCCCCCTGCACCCCACCCCCCTACTCCCTCCTCTTGTACGGTTTCCACGAACTAGCACTCACCACCTAAGAGTGCTAAATTGACTAAGTGGAGAGCTAACGGTCGTTACATGGCAAAAATTGTTGCGTTTAATGAAGAGTCAAGACGGGCGCTCGAACAGGGTATCAACGCCATCACAGATGCAGTGCGTGTTACCCTCGGCCCGAAAGGTAGAAATGTATTATTAGAGAAGAAATTTGGTTCGCCCGATATTGTAAATGATGGGATTACTGTCATCAAAGAAGTTGAAATCTTCGATCCCCTGGAAAACACGGGCGCTAGACTCATTCAAGAAGTCGCCTCTCAAACCAACGATGTCGCCGGAGATGGAACCACCACGGCAGCGATTTTAACTCAAGCAATGATTGCGGAAGGCTTAAAAAACGTTGCAGCAGGGGCTAACCCTGTATCCCTACGTCGAGGGATTGAAAAAACCATCAACCGTTTAGTGGCCGAAATCGAAGCGGTGGCAAAACCCGTAGAAGGAGATGCAATCGCGCAAGTGGCGACAGTCTCAGCCGGAAACGATCCAGAAATTGGTCAGATGATAGCCCAAGCGATGGATAAAGTCACCAAAGACGGTGTAATCACGGTTGAAGAATCCAAATCTTTGACAACCGAACTCGATGTTGTTGAAGGGATGCAATTTGATCGCGGTTATCTATCGCCCTATTTTGTCACCGACAATGAACGGATGATCGCCGAGTATGAAAATGCTCGTATTCTGATTGTTGATAAGAAAATTAGTGCTATTCAGGATTTAGTCACAGTCCTCGAAAAAATAGCACGGGAAGGTCAGCCTCTGCTAATTATTGCAGAAGATGTCGAAGGAGAAGCTCTGGCGACTCTGGTTGTTAACAAGGCCAGAGGTGTTTTAAATGCAGTTGCAGTCAAAGCCCCAGGGTTTGGCGAACGCCGAAAAGCCATGCTGCAAGACATCGCCATTCTCACCAATGGTCAAGTGATCTCTGAAGAAGTCGGTTTAAGTTTGGATCTCGTTACCCTAGAAATGCTAGGAACAGCCGACAAAATTACCGTTGAAAAAGACAAGATCATCATTGTCGCCTCTGGTAATACAGCCGACGTTGAAGCCCGCATTGCTCAACTACGACGACAACGGGCTGAAACTGATTTAGAGTATGATCTCAATAAACTGCAAGAACGAATTGCTAAACTTTCAGGCGGTGTTGCAGTCATTAAAGTTGGGGCGGCGACAGAAACCGAATTAAAATCTCGTAAACTGCGAATTGAAGACGCTCTCAACGCCACGAAAGCCGCAGTTGAAGAAGGAATTGTTCCCGGTGGCGGTACAACTCTGATTCATTTAGCGAAAAAAGTTGACCAAATTCTCGATGAACTGGTCGGAGAAGAAAAGATTGGCGGTAAAATCGTTGCCAAAGCTTTAGAAGCTCCGCTCTGTCAAATTGCTAATAATGCCGGAGCAGAAGGAGCGGTAATCGTTGAAAAGGTTCGGGAAACCGATTTTCACATGGGTTACAATGCTCTGACGGGGGAATGTGAAGACTTGATCAAAGCAGGGATTATTGATCCGGCGAAAGTTGTTCGTTCAGCGCTGCAAAATGCAGGTTCAATTGCCGGAATGGTCTTAACCACTGAAGCTTTAGTTGTTGAGAAACCCGAGAAGAAACCCGCAGCCCCCGACATGGATGGCATGGGCGGCATGGGCGGCATGGGCGGCATGGGCGGCATGGGTATGGGCGGCATGGGTATGGGCGGCATGGGCGGCATGGGCGGCATGGGTATGATGTAAGTCGTTCAGCGCTTAATCACTCAATACGCGAGTTTTGTTACTCATTTAAAGCAACTCAATTTAATTGGGTTGTTTTTTTATTAAGAACGATAATTAAACCCCTCTCCAAACCTCTCCCCTACAAGGACATAGAACTATCACAGATACGGCGACTTTCTCGATTCAAATTAACATTAGGATTATTAAAATAGTCCTGTAACCAATCACAACCATGCTTCAATAAACCATCAATTTCTAATCCTTCCAAGTTCCATAAAATTATCGTTCAGATTTCCATAGTTTAACCGTGCCATCAATACTCTGTATACTCTATCATCGATAATATAGCAGTTCGCGCTGGTATGTTAACAAACCTTCGAGAACCCAGAAACCTAAAACCTTGATTTAAAGGGTTTTTCAATCCCCTATTCCCTGATCCCTAAGATTGCAAACTAAGTCTCGCCGGAAACCGCCGGGCCGCAAGGCAAGCGCTGTTCCCTGTTCCCGCCCGCGTTGCGCCATATTTATTTATGAGAATATATTTTTCTCTATATAAATCATTTTATACGATTAATAATTCTAGAGTAACAAGGGTTTTTCAGGGCTTTGTATTTCCCTCAAATATTTAGATTTCTTTCACCATTAACACACTTTCGTAATTTTTAAACTCGAGGAAGGATTCACGTTTCAGGGTTCCTACCCAGTAAAATCCTTGCTTTTCATGGAATAGAATTGAACGACTATTGGAGATGGGTTGAGAAACAATAAAGGTTGAAAAGAAAGCATTTGGAAAGGTTTTATAGAGAGACTTATACAAAAATTGAGCAACTCCTTTACTCATGTGTTCGGGATGAGTTGCAACGATGTTAATATAAAGATGTTGATCACTCAGAATCTTATTCTGGCAAGAATCATCTTTCCAAATTATTTGACTTAAAAACTCTGGGCTAATTTTGGGTTTGGATAAAGCTAAAAATCCGAGAACTTTATTGTTTTTTTCTAAGTCCTGATGAACCGCAACAAAATATTGAGTTTGATGATTGATTTTCTCTATAATTTCTTGTTCGGTGGTTGCCGCCAAAAGAAAACCATGAGAATTTAAGGCATTTAGTTCTCTAACATGAGAGTTATGAATGCCAATAATTTCTCCTATATCTTGAGGGTTTGCTTCTCTAAAGTTGAATTGAGAACTTAAGTTGTCTATTGGTTTCATTCATGCTAAACTCCCTCAATAGTAGTACACCCGTGATAGCATTAAGCCAGATTCAAGTGATCATAATTTAATTCATTTATTCTTTATCAGAGGATTTGCTGGTCTCAGAATGAGGCTTTTCTTCAGACTGAGGGCAAATATAGGGTTCTAGCTTCCTCACAGCTTCCGCTTTTTTCTTTTGTGACGAGGATGAACTTTTGATCGATAGGTGTGACAGCAGCATGGTTTCTCCTTTTTCTGGTTTGAACCTCAACTCGGCGTCGAGCTGTCTACTTCCATAATAAACGATTTATTCAAGTGGCTACAACCGTACAAATGCCGAATTCCTATTATTTTTCTAGATAAAATTATAATTTCTGGAATAATTTCATTAAATTTACAATTGCTTTAAATTATCACAATTAATCAAGTTTTGTATCGGTTAATTTTCTAAGGCTGTTTCTGCTAATGCAACGGCACCCCAAAGCGGGGCTTCATCTCCGAGTTGGGCGGGAACGATTTCAAAATCAACTTCAGGTAAGGCGGTTTGACGAGAAATTTGCCGAACTTGATGCCAAAATAAATCCCCCGCTTTTGTCACACCACCGCCCAAAATAAACCGTTGAGGATTGATTAAATTTGCCGTATTACCAATTCCCACCCCAATCGCCCATCCTGCTAATTTGATGGCGTTTTGACAGAGTTCATCACCCTCATTTGCCGCTTGACTAACGATTTGGGCCGTAATATTATCAAGTTGATGATTAACTAAATTGCGAATAATTTCCCCTTGTTGGGATTGTTCAGTTAAGCTTTGACGAACCTGTTGGGCAATATATGGCCCGGATGCCAATCT
>NZ_AUZM01000114.1 GCF_000478195.2 Lyngbya aestuarii BL J
AACCTATTCCATGGTGACCGCAAACCGTTTCTGGTCACAAATCTTCGGGATTGCTTTTTCCAACAAGCGTTGGTTACACTTCTTCATGTTATTCGTCCCCGTGACTGGACTGTGGATGTGTTCTATCGGTGTTGTCGGATTAGCACTCAACCTGCGAGCCTATGACTTTGTGTCTCAGGAATTGCGGGCTGCTGAAGATCCCGAATTTGAAACATTCTATACCAAGAACATTTTGTTGAACGAAGGGATTCGCGCCTGGATGGCTCCCGTCGATCAACCTCACCAAAACTTTGTATTCCCTGAGGAGGTATTACCACGTGGTAACGCTCTCTAATTCTTATGTTGGAGGCCGCGACCTAGAATCTACTGGGTTCGCATGGTGGGCAGGTAACGCCCGTTTGATTAACTTATCTGGTAAGCTACTGGGCGCTCACGTCGCTCACGCTGGCTTAATCGTCTTCTGGGCTGGTGCGATGACTCTATTTGAAGTCGCTCACTTTGTTCCAGAAAAGCCGATGTACGAACAAGGCTTGATTTTGATTCCCCATGTCGCCACCCTCGGTTGGGGTGTTGGCCCTGGTGGTGAAGTTATCGATATTTTTCCTTTCTTCGTTGTTGGTGTTCTGCACTTAATTTCCTCTGCGGTTCTCGGCTTAGGTGGGATTTATCACGCCGTTCGTGGCCCAGAAACCTTAGAAGAATATTCTTCTTTCTTTGGTTACGACTGGAAAGACAAGAACCAAATGACCAACATCATCGGCTACCACTTAATCCTGTTGGGTGGTGGTGCGCTGTTGCTGGTGTTTAAAGCCATGTTCTTTGGCGGTGTCTACGATAGTTGGGCGCCCGGTGGTGGAGATGTCCGAGTCATCAATAACCCCACATTGAACCCGGCTGTGATCTTCGGTTATCTGACCAAAGCTCCTTTTGGGGGTGAAGGTTGGATTATCGGTGTTGACAACATGGAAGACATCATCGGTGGTCACATTTGGATTGGTTTGATTTGTATTGCTGGAGGTATCTGGCACATTCTCACCAAGCCCTTTGGTTGGGCGCGTCGTGCGTTCATCTGGTCTGGAGAAGCTTATCTGTCCTACAGCTTAGGCGCTCTGTCTCTGATGGGCTTTATCGCTGCGGCTTTTGTCTGGTTTAACAATACCGCTTATCCGAGTGAGTTCTACGGCCCTACAAACGCCGAAGCATCTCAAGCTCAATCTTTTGTGTTCTTAGTTCGTGACCAAAAACTCGGTGCGAACATCGGTTCTGCTCAAGGCCCCACTGGTTTGGGTAAATACCTGATGCGCTCTCCCACTGGTGAAATCATCTTCGGTGGTGAGACTATGCGTTTCTGGGATTTCCGTGGCCCTTGGTTAGAGCCTCTACGTGGGCCTAACGGTCTTGACCTCAACAAGCTCAAGAACGACATCCAGCCTTGGCAAATTCGCCGTGCTTCTGAATACATGACTCATGCTCCCAACGGTTCTATTAACTCCGTGGGCGGTATCATCACAGAAGCTCAAGGCTTTAACTACGTTAACCCCCGTGCGTGGTTGGCTGGTTTCCACTTCATCGTCGGTTTCTTCTTCCTGATTGGACACCTGTGGCACGCTGGCCGCGCTCGCGCTGCTGCTGCTGGTTTCGAGAAAGGAATTGAACGTGAAACTGAACCTGTATTGGCTATGCCCGACCTCGACTAATTCTTCTGGAATTGTTGAGTTAATCGCTTAGTTAAAAGTTAAAATAAACGCCCCGCCTTCACAGGTGGGGTTGTTTTTTTGGTTTAATGATCTTTAACTGATAGTGCTATTCTGATAGGGATAAGTTTCGTACCAAATTTAATTGAATTATGGCTCTTTTAGAAAAAGTCCAAAGTTCTTTTCTAGCAAGGGTTTCAATAATTTTCAAAAAGTGTCGTAAGATGAGTATGGAGATTAACTCAAAGTGAGCGATCAAGATCTTAAGCAAGCCTTACTTCATCTTCCTGAAAATGCCTCTGAAGCAATAGTTAACAGTGTTTTTATCTCTAAGCTATTACTTGCACTTGGTTTTCAACAGGCAGATCAAATTCCTGAGTTTCCTACAGGACAAGGATCGCAAGCAGTCGACTATGCTGCACGAAAAAGAATTGAAGATGATACATTTATTCAAACTCAAACTAACCCCTATTTACTGATTGAAGTCAAAGGGAGAGATATCAATCTATGTGAAGGTTCTCCGCAATATGGAAGAACAGTTAAGCAACTTAAAAATTATTGTCTTGCTCCGAACTGTAAAACCGTTAACTGGGGAATAATCACCAATTCACAACATATTCAACTATTTAGAAAACACGGTAAAGTTGTCTACCCAGCTACTCTCTGTTTAAAACTGACTCCAGACAATGTGACCGAGATACTTTTAAAAATTCGTCAAAAAATT
Source organism: Lyngbya aestuarii BL J (assembly GCF_000478195.2). GTDB lineage: Bacteria > Cyanobacteriota > Cyanobacteriia > Cyanobacteriales > Microcoleaceae > Capilliphycus > Capilliphycus aestuarii. Next base: position 2,419 of record NZ_AUZM01000114.1, read on the forward strand.
GAAGCACCTACAAAAGCTTTAACTGTTGCTATCTATAACAATAAGGGAGGTGTGGGAAAAACAACAACAACCGCCAATTTAGCTGCCGTTTTAACCCTGTATGGTAAAAAAGTTCTTGTGATTGATTTTGATCCAAATCAGCAAGATTTAACCCATTCTCTTGGTGTTGAAGTAGGTGAACAAGGTTTCTACGCTTGTATGGAAAATAAACGAGCAAATATTGATGATCAGGTCATTCAGCATCACAGGGTGAGTTTAAAAAATAAGAGATTTGTAATTGATATTATTCCATCAGATCAAACATTTGCTGATAAAAGTGAAAATGAGTTGCGACAAGAACTTAAAATATTCAGGCTTCGCCAAATTTTAGAGCCTCTCAAGTCTAGATATGACTATATTTTGATTGATAGTTCTCCCAACTGGCGTTTTGTCAGTACAAGTGCGATTTATGCGGCAGATGTTGTGTTAATTCCTACCAAACACAACAATATCTTTTCATTAAAAAATGCAGCGATAGCCATTCAGAAATATATTCCGGAGGTTCAGGAATACAGAAAAGATGGGGGGCCAATTGCACTGCCAATATTCTTTAATGGAGAGAAGATTACAGAGTCTCAGCGAACAACTGTTCAGAACGCCATAGACCGTATTATTGAACAAGTCCGGCGAGAGTTTAACTTAATTCCTTACTTTTATCCTCGTTATACTAAAGCTCAAAAAAATCGTTACGTTTTTGATTTGCCAAGTTACGCACACATCTCTAATGCAGCGTTTGATCAAATCCCTGCGGCTTATAAAAGTAAAACAGCGCGTGACTATTATTTAGCTTTAGCTAAGGAGTATTTTTTACAATGAGTAACTTAAGTGATATTGGCAACTTAATGTATCTCTATCTCGATGAGATTGATCCCGGAAATGGAACTGATGCGCCGAAATTTTTAATTACAGCAGCAGCAAAAGCTTTAAATCAATATGGCGATCGCAATTGGGTTCCTGTAATTGTTAAAGAAATCGGTGAAGATCGATATCAAGTGATTGGCAATACATTTATCTATGCTGTTGCCGAAGAAGCGGGGTTAGAAAAGATTTGGTGCATTATCGCAGATGAGCGAGAGGAAACAGAAAAGCTAACTCAGGTATTATCCGGTGAAGTAACACCCAAAATTAATCTCTCTCAAGCAACAAGAGATGAAATTAAAGATGCCTTGCAGTATTTAATTGAAAAGCCAGGAAGCCTTCTAAAAGGGGTTAACCTGCTCACAGCAACCAACCGAATTGATGCAGCACCCCGTCAATACTGGAAGACTTTAGATCCGATTACAAAACTCAAGTGTGGAATTACAAAAGGCAAGTTAAAAGCATTAGAGGAAGTCTTTGATCTGATTCCTCAACCGATGCCAGATGTAATCAAAGATCCGGCTATCCTCAAGAGTTTAACGACTACAGAATTGAAAGCACTCGCGAAGCAACGTCAACTGACAGGTTACAGTAAGAAGAAAAAACAGGAATTGGTTGAATTACTCAGCACTTAAAGCATTAGTTTTCTCAATATTTCCGAATTAGCAAGGGATTAGAGTAGAGAAAGTCTCAAGGAGATTTAGCAGCGATCGCCTTTTTAACTTTCCTTTTCTCTAATCCCTAATTCGAGATAATTGAACGGTAAAATTCAACTATGCAACCGCTACAACTTCTGCAATTTCGGGGATTTTTTCCCGTAAACGACGCTCAATTCCCATTTTTAACGTCATTGTTGAACTCGGGCAAGACCCACAAGCCCCTTGCAAGCGCAACCGTACAATCGGGCCATCAAGTTCAACGATCTCAACATTACCGCCATCCGCCATTAAATAGGGGCGGAGTTCGTCCAAAACGGTTTCAACGTTGTCTGGTGTTAAGGCTAGAGTGGACATGGCTCACCTCTTGTTGTTTATTCTTCAAAACGATCAGTCTGAACTTATCTTAATCCTAACGTCACGAAAGAAACATTAAGAGTTCAAATTTTAGCTCACTGTTGCAGGTTCTAACAGTTTGATATTGGAATAGTTGAACTCAGTTGTCGTGAGTGTTCCCTTTTCCTTAGAATGAACGACTTGGTGAGTCATCACATAATAATTGCCAATTTTCTCAAACTTATCCTCAAATTCCAATTCTCGCATAATATCGTTGGTTTGGGGATTGCGGAAAACCGCATCATAGTGACTCGCTGCAAAACCTTCTCCTGTATCGAGGCTTTCGTGGGTATTGATGACAAACGCCATCCGACCCATAACCCGACTCACCAAACAAATTTGATCATCTCGGACTTTGTAGTTGGAACCCATCGAATCCCCTTCGACGAGAATTTCTACAGCGCCCGTCTCATCTTTTTCGCCAAAACTAAAGCTATTTTTACCGTGAGAGTTCTCAAAAGAGTTGCGTTTGCGGTGGGTGACAATATCTCGGAGTTGCGTGTAAACGCTTTGTTTTACCTCCTCATCTTCAATCCCCATGACTTCTACACTCATGTCAGGATTGATGCGAATCTGACCATTATAGATCTCCGAACCCTGTTTGAGTTCGATGTCAGCACTATAACCGGGGAAGTTCGAGTCCCAGGTGTAGCGGTGTTCGTAAGCAGATCGAAAAACGTCACGAGCGTTTGTTGATTCGGTCATGGAAGTATGGTCGTCCAAAACTAACGTCTATCTATTATATAATAGTCATTGAGTTTTATCAGAATGAGAAATTATTCTCTCTCCAACTAAATTAAATCTTTAACTTTTAAAATTTGTAGAAAAGACTATCTGACTTTGCGATCGTTCACAATAAACCGTTTAATTCGGCAATCATCCTGATTCTTTCTGTCTAAAAAGCTAAACTTGAAAACCGATTGTTTTAAACCCACTGATTCTTATGTCAAACCGTCCAATTTATCTCGATAACAACGCCACAACACCGATGGATGAACGGGTGTTAGCTGAAATGATTCCTTACTTTACCGAACACTTTGGAAATCCAGCCAGTATTAATCATGTTTACGGGTGGGAAGCCGAAGCCGCAGTTAAAAAAGCAAGAGAAACTTTAGCCAATGCTATTAACGCCATACCCGAAGAAATTATCTTGACAAGCGGCGCCACAGAATCCGACAATTTAGCCCTAAAAGGCGTTGCTGAAGCCTATTTTAACAAAGGCCGTCATTTAATTAGCGTTGTGAGTGAACATAACGCCGTTCTCGACCCATTACACTATTTAGAAAATTTGGGATTTGAGTTAACTTTACTTCCGGTTCAATCTGATGGTTTAATTGATTTAAACGTGCTAGAAAATGCTATTCGTCCCGATACAATTTTAGTTTCTATAATGGCAGCTAATAACGAAATCGGAGTGTTACAACCGCTCGCAGAAATTGGAGAACTTTGTCGCGATCGCAATATTTTCTTCCACACCGACGCCGCCCAAGCCTTGGGAAAAATCCCCCTGGATGTAGAAGAAATGAACATTGATTTAATGTCATTAACCGCCCATAAAATTTACGGGCCAAAAGGGATTGGGGCTTTATATGTTCGTCGTCGCAACCCCAGAGTCAAACTCGCCCCTCAACTTCACGGAGGCGGACATGAACGAGGAATGCGATCAGGAACATTATACACTCCTCAAATTGTTGGATTTGGTGAAGCGGTTAAATTGGCTTTAAAAGAGATGAAAACAGAAACCGAACGTTTAACGAAATTGCGACAACAACTCTGGGAAAAATTAACAACTTTGGGTGATATTTATCTCAACGGACATCCCACTCAACGTCTGGCGGGAAATTTGAATATTAGCGTTGCTGGAGTCGATGGTCAAGCATTACTTTTAGGACTACAACCTGTGATGGCGGTTTCTTCGGGTTCGGCTTGTACTTCCACTAAAATTGAACCTTCTCATGTGTTAGCCGCTTTAGGACGTTCCGATGGGTTGGCTTATGCTTCTATTCGGTTTGGAATCGGTCGATTTAATACATCTGACGAAATCGATCAAGTCGCCGAACACACGATTTCAACAATTCAATCTTTACGCAAAGTTCAACAGTCTAAGTCATTCGCTTCCAACCTTGCTTAGTTTTTGCTGAGATTAACAAGATTAGCAAACCAAAAATGAAAAATCCTTTTTCTAACATTCGACTCAGTTTAAATATTTATTGGGATAGATTCCTCTATCTATTGATATTTTTACAAAGTAATTAGTTCCAGTTGAGGATAAAAGCCCGGTTGTAATGAGAGATAAACCGGGCTATAAGGATAAGTATCAAGGAAAAAAGTGAAAGGTTTTAATAAATTTTACCTCACCAACAAATATTATTAGGGAATAGAATCAAATAATGTCCTTGAACTCAATAAAAAAACAGCCAGTCTTTTAAAAGAATTATCGAACGGTGACTGAATAACTAAACTTAAACGGTTTAAAATTAGTCTCAGTTTTAGGGGTTCCACTCAACTCTAATTCATAACTTCCCGCTTTGGGAAACACCACATCTGTTCCGGGAATTCCTTGATATTTTTCAGCAGAAATCGCTTTTAATGTTGGAGTCATCATTGGTTGATCTTCGGCTTGACGGGGTTGACGATAAACCGCTAATTTACAGTTACACTGTTCGAGGGGAATAATCGCCCCTCCTCTGCGAGTTAATGCAAACCAAATTTGGGCGGTTTCTCCTGCTTTTGGATTGTGATTAGGTTCGAGGTGAAAAGTCGCCGCTACATCTCCAGAAACTTCAACTTCATGGGCGAGAGTCGGAATAGTTAAACGATGACTAAAATTAACCAGAATCGGAATACTCATCAACCCTAGTATAACAAATTTTCTAAACCGTTTACTGTGACTTACTCGGTGAAACATAGAACTTTTCCAGAGAAAATAAACACCAAATTGAACGCATTCTCACCAATAACACAAAAAGGCTGATTGTTGCTAAAATTCCTACCCGAATTTGATGGCTAACAGTCCACTCAAATCCGCCAAAATAACTCGACCCACTTAAGAGGATATGAACCACACCCAAAATAAAAGCAGGAACCGCTAATAAATGAATTTTCCGCCAGTATTGTCCTAAATGACGTTGAATTTTATCAAAACTCGTTAACGCCGCAGGAGTCATCAATAATAAAGCAATTGTTCCCAGTCCAATTCCCCATTGATGTTGGGGAACCATAAACCAAAATGCTTCAATATTCCAATTAAAAGTATGATCAATCATTTGACCCATATGAACTAATGCTAAGATAAAAGCAGCCACCCCTAAAAAACGTCGATACTGTAAAAGTTGCGGGAAAAACCGACTCATTGGACGGGCAATTAAAGCTAACATTAAAAAAATTAATGCTCCATGACCGGTATAATCAACATGATTTCCAGTTCGTAATAATGTTAAAATTCCAATGGTTAAAGTAATCCATCCCCCTAAGCGAAATAATTGACTGCGACGGTCTGAACTGAATTTACTGGTTAATAAACCGACCCCTAACATTGTGGGTAATGTTCCCAGTCCAAAAGCCAACATTGTCACCATTCCCATCTTTAAACTTCCCGTTTCTGCGGCTTAGATTTGGGCTGTATAGAGAAAACCACAAGGAATTAAACCCCAAACTAAACCTAAAAATAAAGGAGTCAAGGGATTTTTTTGCATGGATAAATTGACCATTGCACCGCTAAAACGGTTATGCCAAACTTTAGGGGAAAGTGGGTGTAATATTGGTAATTTAGGGATCAAATCGGGTCGGATTTGTGCCAATCCTAACCCAATTAACATTAATCCTGTTAAAATTGCCATTCCCCGTCGAATAACACTTCCTAATCCTGCCATTTGTCCACTGGCAACTAAGACCGAACCTAATCCGCCAATGGCGGCACCAACTAAGGCATAGCTGATAATTCGTCCAATATTTAATAATAAATGAAACTGCCAAGCGGGTTCTTTTGAATCATCTGTATTTGAGAGAGAAAATGCTACTGTTAGAGGGCCGCACATTCCCACACAATGACCAAAACTTCCTAAAAATCCTAACGTACTAATTAATACGAGATCTAGCATTATTTGATTTGAGTTGCACAATCGTTTTCTATTTTAAAGGTCTACGCTACAAATGTTAAACGGGGAAATTTGGAATTAATCAAGCTGATTCTCTTCTAGTTGGGGTTTCTGATGTAGCCGTGAAGCGTCAATCTCAAACTTCAGAAGGTTTAGAATCAAAAAAACGACAATCAAGCGTTGTTGTTGCTGAATCTAAAACAAAAGGAATTACTGTTACTGTTCCCCGACCCAAAAGCGTTAGACAGGCTTATTTATAAGTTCGATAAATAACCACTCATTATTCAGAATTTATTTTTAATTCTAAGTATTCTTCTTGGGTGTAATTTTTTTGTTCTATAAATTTCATTGTTTTAGGATTTAATTTAATTTTTAACTGGAAATCAATTGAAATTGATAACTTTTAAAAACGAACTTTGTAAACTTTAAATAACTCTCCTTCCTTCTGTTTAACAATCTTTTCACTATTAGATTTAATCATCTTTTCCCAATTTTCTAGTGGTTCTAAAAAGACTTCTGTTCCTAAATAAGTTTCTAAAATTGCCCAATCTTCTGCTAATGGTGCATCAGGATTGAGAACATCAAAAATAAACTCTCCAGTGGGCTTCAAGACTCGTTTAACTTCAGCCATAACCTCCGTCCAATATTCAAGGGGAAAATAACAACTCAACCCCGTTGCGATCGCTAAATCAAACTGATCTGCATCATACTCTAAATGATGAGCCGCCCCCAATTTTACCCCTTTAAACAGTTTAGAATTCAACTGTGGTCCCCGAGCATTCAAAGCATCTATTGCCACATTGCTAATATCTTGACCATAAAATAAAGCATTCCACTCTCGCCAAGGATAAATCAAAAAACTGACTCCACAACCAATATCTAAACACTGTTGATTTTTCTGGATTTTAGTCAGTTCCCAAAAGGGCGAAGTGATTTTAGCTTGTAGAGTTCCCGCCATGCGATCGCGAAAAATCGGCAAGTTTTCCACTTCTTCGGGAAGTTCAAAAGCCTCCCCTTGATATTCCCGATTAAAGCGATAAGCAACCGCATTCATAAGAGAATGCCATTGATCAGAAAGATAAGCAGAAGAACTCGAAGATTGTGAAGATCGATCAGACTTTTTAGACATCGTTATTTTTTCAAAGCTTTTTTAATTAAACCTGGAATTTGAGACGGACGGTCAGCCAAGGGAATTTTAGCTTTTTTAAACGCTTCTATTTTGCTTTCTATTGTAGGCGGACAAATAGTTTGGGCGAGTAGTTTAGATGTCGCTAGCGTACAGGAATGACCTAGCAGTTTAGTTGGGGGTGCATACAGTCCAGCAATATAAGCAATCACAGGTTTATCAATCGTTTCAGCAATATAAGAAGCCGCTTCTTCTTCACCACTGCCGCTGACTTCTCCGACCAAAACAATCGCCTCAGTTTGATCATCTTCATCCAAAATTTGTAGCCACTGAATAAAAGAAGAACCAATAATCAAATCACTCCCAATACTTACACTCAGAGACTGTCCAAGTTTAGCTTGAGTGAGTTGAGAAGCAATTTCATAACTGAGTCTGCTACCCCGACTAATTAACCCAATAGAACCCGGACTATAAAACTCACCAGGATGAAGCCCCAATAAAAGCTGATTGGGAACAATAATCCCAGCACAACTCGGCCCAAGGAGAAGCGTTTCCGAGATTTCGGCTTTACGAATCAAACCGACCATATCCAAAGGCGGCATCCCCTCGGTGAGAATAACCAGTTGTTTGACTCCAGCTTCAATCGCTTCTAAAGCAGCATCTAGCGCTTGATAGGGATTCACCCAAATCACACTGGTATCAATCGAGCCTACTTTAATCTGTGCTTGTTCAACCAAATCAAAAATCGGAACTTCTTGCAAATGAGTACCGCCTTGACCGGGAGTTATACAAGCGACAATATTAGTCCCATAAGCCTTCATATTGAGAACCGCATGAATCAAAGCTTGAGATGCTGCATTCCCCTGAATTAAAACTTTACTCTCTGACGTTAAATCCATAGTTATTGACTCTAGTTGTAAACCCTAGACTGATGCAGCAACGACAAATAAACTGTAACTGAGTTCGCAATTGACTCAGATCGGACAGTATCTAACTGTATGAGATACGAGATTTTTCTATTTTAGTCGGCGTGCGATTTTCAAAGTTTGTCCCGGACTTCTACCCACCGGATTAATCGAGAACCCAAACGACAGAGGAGAAGATCCGCTTTCCATTACTTCGCTAAAGAAACAGCAAGCTTCACCGCCTCATCCAAACTCTCAGCAACTTGAACAGGTAGTTGTGCCAACTGATCGAGAATTTCACGAGGCGGATTAACCGCTAATCTCAGAACAAACTGAGGTAGATAGCCAATATTCGCCTTTTTCTGGAGATAATTGGCTATTTCTAAAATCGTTTTTTGAGAAGATACAACGTGACTGAGAAGATTGACCACAACAACTTTCACCTGATCAGACTGACTGACCAATTCTAAACCTTGATAGAGATGATCACCCCAAGCCTCGGTCAATTCTGTATAATCTTCTGCCTCCAAATCAAGGTAATTTGCAGGTTTTCCCTTTGCTTGAATAATCAAATCAACAGTCGTCAGTGTCATATCCGCACCATTTGATAAAATGCCGATATTACCTTCAAGTTCCACCATTTTTAGTCGGGGAAGCAGAACCCGATCAAACGGACAAGGAAAAGGAAAAGAATAGACATCTGTTAACGAGGCTTTCGCGGGATTATGATGATTTTGAATTAAAGCTGCTAAATCTCGATGACGTCCGAGAGCATTATCATTGACAATCACTTTGCCATCAAGAGCCATCACCTCGCCACTAGAGTTAATACCCAATGGATTAATCTCGATCAGATCTAAATCCTTTTCCACAAACAACCAATACATTTTTTCGATGATGGCACTCACCGCTAAAATCAGATCTTGATGCAGTCCCATTTTGACACTGAGGCGACGAGCATAAAACGAGGAAAACTCTTGATCGACAATAACTTGCTGAACCTCTGAGATCGCTTCTTCGACAGCAACTCCACCTTGAATCGATCCTAACATCATCGGACGGCGACTACTCGGATCTAACGTCACTGCCAAATAAAACTCTTGATCCGCGTTATATTTAGCCTCAGCTAATAGCACTTTCGGATATTCATCCCGAATGGGCAGATTAAAAATCGCTTGAGCCGCCGCGACTGCATCAATAGTATTTTCCACAAATCGTATGCCTCCAGCCTTACCCCTTCCCCCTGAACGCACTTGAGACTTGAGAACCACCGGATAGGGAATTCTCAATCCCTTGACATCTTGAGCGCGATCAATCCGCTGTGAGGGTAACACCGGGATGTCTTTCTCCCGAAATAAGGTTTTGGCTTGGTACTCTAGTAAATCCATTGCTAATTTCTCCCTGATATCGCTAATTGAGTTGGGACTGCAATTGTAACAACACAATCCATCTCAGAGTGTATAGAACGGGATCATTGCAGAATTTACATTCCTTGATGAACCGTTTTCACCCACTTTAGACGCTTCGGGCGGACTGAAACGCGGATGGCGGTACTGCTAATCACAATAAACCAGTGAAGCATATAAAACGTACCCCGCAAGCTTTGTAATCCAGCCTGTAAGACGGTCATTATTGATTGAGAAACGCTGCGAGTCTGGGATGCTTTTTGAGGGGTCTGGGTGCGACGTAACCCAATAAACATTCCCACAAACGACAGCGTTAAAGCCAGCAATGATAAAGGACTGGTAATCGGTAAACGACGCAAAGCTAACGACATTAAACAATCAGGGACAGCAGCAGTCGGGACTAAGTATTGAATGATTAAAAACCCGAATAAATCAAAGGTTTTACGAGAGCCAAGACGATTACGGAGTAAAGGTTTCCAATAATCGAGATAGCGTTGATATCCGCCTTCAGCCCAACGGTTGCGTTGATGCCACAAGGAGATAGATTTTGTGACTCCTTCTTCGTAGACGGGGGGAAAGGCTAAAAATTCAATATCCCAATCATTGAGATGGAGTCGAATGGTGAGATCGAGATCATCGGTGATGGTTTCTTCGTTCCAACCGCCACAAGCTTCAATCGCGTCACGACGAACAAACTGACCATTTCCTCGGAGTTCTCCTATCCCTCCTAAGGCAATGCGCTGTTCTTGGAAAAATGAATCCAGTGCCATTTCTGCGGCTTGGCTTTGAGTCCAAAAATTGAGAGGGGCGTTAGAAATCGCTTTTCGGACTTGGACTGCACCAATTTGATCGCTGTCAAACAGAGGAACGACTTGCTGCAATAAATTGGGGGACACTTGAGCATCGGCATCAAATACCCCAATAAATTCACCTTGAGTTAAGGGTAAAACTTGATTGAGCGCCCCCGATTTTCCACCGACTCCATTTTGACGATGTAAAACATTGAGTTGCTCAAACTTTTCCGCCAGTTGATCTAATAAAAGGGGTGTGTTATCAGTGCTGTGATCGTCAATGATCCAAACTTCATAGGAGTCAGATGGATAATCGAGGTTGCACAAGTTTTCGACTAAATTGTGAATCACAGATTCTTCATTTTTGGCAGCCACGAGCAAAGAGACAAAGGGCCAATAGTCGCGATCACCTGTTGCCGTCTGATCAGACGATGGGTGACGATATCGGGTGAACAGGATACGCAACGAATGAATCGAAATTAACCCTGTTAAGCCGAAAATGAACCACGAACCCCAAGAAACGAGATGTAGGGTGATTGTTCCTCCCCAAATCATACTGAGGACTACAGCCGCTTTTCGGCGGCGTCCTTGATAAATTGAGGGTGAATTGGTCATCGGTTCGACTTGATGTTGAAAAGGGGAGTGAGGATCAATCGGATCGGTTTCTACCGTTTGATTTTCGGGGCTTGAGTCCCGGTGATGATGATAATCTGGGTTAGGGTTAGATGAATTTTTTCGTGTAGATGTCAATCGTCTCATATCTGATTTAACTGATGACTTGATCATTTTTTTGGCCAAGACTTCTTGGGCCTGGGATAATCTAATTTAACTCTTAATACTTACCTAAAATCATATTGGAAGCTGGCAAAACAACAACATTGAGATTTTACACCGTTGTTTTCTGGGGTACGGATCAAGGGTCAACTCAGGAAGGAAGAAAATTTTTGTCTCTAGAGTCATAACAGGGGGTTAAATGTCGGCTAAATTGGAAAGAATCGGTCTTTGCAGGAAATCTGAGAATGTCAAAC
>NZ_AUZM01000115.1 GCF_000478195.2 Lyngbya aestuarii BL J
GGTAGAGAGCGGTTCAGCAAAGAAACAATTAATTTTATTAAAACCTGCTCGATTAATCCAATTTTCTAAGCATGATTGAGTCGGGAGAAACCAAATCCCTCGCGCCCGTGCATAACGTTTTTGAGGGGTTAATGCTACAGGTAAATCTCCGGGTATTCCCTGACAGTCAATAATAATTTCTCCGTTTTTTTTCAGAGATTTGTGCAGTTTTCGCAGTAAACCTACTGGGTCAGTATGATGATACAAAATCCCCAAACAGAAAATGGTATCAAAAAAATCGGGATAAAGGTCAATATGTTCAACCCCTAACAGTTCAAAGTGAAGCATTTTCTGTTGGACAATATTTTGAACCAGTTGAAAGTTCCAGAAGTGTTTAGCATAGGGTTCAAAACCAATCACACAGGCTGGTTTTTGATGCGCCATTCTAAACATAAAATAACCATTATGACAGCCAATATCTGCAACTTTACGGTCGGTTAGTGATTGAATATGCGGTAAAATTCGTTCCCATTTCCAATCAGAACGCCATTCGGCATCTATAAAGGTTCCAAATAGTTCAAACGGCCCTTTTTTCCAGGGAGAAAATACTTTTAAGGCTTGATTAAATCGTTGCTGTTGTTCGAGAGAGAGTTCATCTCCTTGACCAACTTTGACCACTGAACCCGAAAAATTAAACTCGTTACTTTGAATATCTCTAACCGCTTGAACCGCTTGATAATATCGCTTACTTTTGGGTTCAAATAGTTGTGTTTGTCGTTCCTGACGGATTGCTAAAATTGTTTCAGATTCAATATCATCATTGTATTGTTCAAGATAGTCAGGCGCGACATAACCCAGGCTTTCATCTAACATTTCACTTCGAGATAACACCGATATTTTTAATGATAACAGTAATCTAGACAAAACTTAGAAAAATATTGCATAATAAAAAGTAAGTATTTAGGAGAAAACCATGACCGTTACGATGTTTAAATGGTCATTAGACCGATATCACGAAGCGCTCGTTAAAGGGTCAATTCGAGAAGATGATCGCATAGAATTATTAAGAGGAGATTTAGTTGTTATGTCACCTGAGAGAGAACCTCATGCTTACTACACTTCAAAAGTTAGTGATTATTTGCGGGAACTGCTAGGGACTCAAGTTAAAGTTAGAGAAGGTCATCCGATAACATTACCGAATAATTCTGAACCCGAACCCGATATTGCAATTGTTCAACCTTTGGGTAAAGAATACCTCAATCATCATCCCTATCCTGAGAATATTTTTTGGATTATTGAATTTTCTAACACTTCCTTAGAGAAAGATTTAGGCTTAAAGAAATCCATCTATGCTGAAGCAAAAATTCAAGAATATTGGGTGGCGAATCTAAAAGGATCAGAGTTAAAAGTGTTTAGAAATCTAAGTAATGATAATTATACTGAAGAATTAACTTTAACAACAGGAACAATTTCACCTCTACCTTTTCCAAAGATTTTAATCGAAGTTCAACAGTTGATATTTTCTTAAACCCTATTTAGACTTTAAAGCCACAAACGAAATAAAGTTATGTAGTTTAATAATAGAGTCAACCTGTTCAAAGCCACTTTCATGCAGCATTTGAATTTGTTCGTTTTCTGTAAGCGGAATTAACACATTTTCTAATGCTTCTTTTTTCCGTTCAATTTCATTTTTGGCGTAACCATTACGAGTTTTAAATGCTTCATAGTGTAGGGTAATTGTTTCTTGAAATTGGGGAGAAGCCGAACGAATTTTTTCGCTGAGAAAAAGCAAACCGCCAGGAACCAAACCCTTATAAATTTTTTGCAGTAATCTTTGACGTTGATGGAGAGGTAAAAATTGTAAAGTATAGTTCATTACTACAACACTGCTTTGATTAAAAGAACAGTTTTCGGCTTGATTACAAATGAGTTCTATTTCGTGAATTTTGGAAATTTCAGCTAACTTTTTTTCGGCTTTTTCTAACATCGCTTTAGAACTATCAATCCCGACTAAGGTTGCAGGTTGCTTCAAAAAACGTCCGAATAATTCTAAAAAAGTTCCCGTAGAACAACCAATATCGATAATTTTTGTTCCGTCTTGATAATAGGCTAAACCCCAATGTGCCGCACAAGCAACAACCTCTCGATAAAGGGGAACTGAACGGGAAACCATATCATCAAAAACCCGGACAACTTCTTCATTAAACACAAAAGGTTTTGGCCAGGTTCCGTTCTCAAAAAGTTCATCTTTTTCTGAACTAAAATAGAGTTCGGTATTAAATAAATTGCTCATTGTTATTTTAATTAAGTTAAATTTGACTATTGCTGAGGGAAAACTTTCGTCAAGTCAAGTAATAAATCAGAAAACTGAGGGAGTGAAATTGTTTCGTTGGGTAAAGAAATCTTTTGGATACGATAACCCCAACTTCCTTGGGGTTTTTGATAGGGTTTGCTGTAAGCTTCCAAAATGCGATCGCCAAGATTAAAGATCCAAAAATCGGAGATTCCATCTTCAGCATACAGGGGTAGTTTTATCTCTTTATCATAGTTTAAAGATGAATCATAAATCTCAATTACTAATATGATATCATTGGCAGCAGGATGTGAAACGAGATAGTCATCGGGAGAATTAATAACAATTGTAAAATCGGGTTCTGGTTCACTATTTGAGGATAAAATTATCGGAGATTGACATCTTAAAGTTGCTCGATCAGATATCAATTTAGAAAGTTCTCGCAGTAATTTTGTTAAACAGACTTCGTGAGCCATTCCTTTCGCCGCCATTTCAACCAATTCTCCTCGAATTAATTCAATGTGATCGCTCTGTTGTAAAATCCCCAGTTCTGTTAGGCGATGATATTCGGAAATTGTAAAACGTTTAAAAGTTGCGGTAAACATAATCAATAAATGTGATTAAAAACATCAATAATTTAATATTTTAGATAAAAATCTTTAACTAAATCAATAAATTCCGGTGTGTAAAGATGCCTTTCTGTTTCAATGGTTAGAGTGTTTTCGGGTTGATTGTTTTGACTTTGACTAAATTCCATTAAAATGCGTTTTGTTGGACGGTTGGGAGTCGGTTTAACGAGTAACTTTTGAGTACAAAAAAAACCAGATTTTTCAGCCAAAGTTAAAAAACGATTCGCCGCCTCTGTTGGATAAATCACAGTTAACCGTCCTTCCCGATCTAAAAGCTGTTGTGAGACGTTTAATAAATCAACTGGCGATAAGAGATCGGTGTGTCGCGCCACAGTTCTAGATGCTTTTAAGGCTTTATAAGCATTCTCAAAAAAAGGGGGATTAGAGACAATTAAATTATACCGCTTTGAGCAATATTTTGTATAGTCCTGAACGGAACTGTGATAAATTTTAATCCGCTCTTTCCAAGGCGATTGCGTAATATTTTCTTTGGCTTGAATAGAAGAATTTTTATCAATTTCTACGGTGTCAATTTGTGCTGTGGAACGCTGCGCCAGCATTAACGCTACCAAACCCGTCCCCGTACCGATATCTAATATGGTTTGAGTATTTTTTATATCTGTCCATGCTCCCAATAATACCCCATCGGTTCCCACTTTCATCGCACAACGATCTTGAAAGAGGGTAAACTGTTTAAACTGGAAATAAGGATTAGAACGCCTAGACATTCTCAATTTTACCTAAAAGTAAAGTACCCGGCATAGCTTTTTTAAACCAATTTGTAATCAAGATTTGTTCATAATCGCATTTTTTTATAACCTCGCCTTGTAAGTTGCGAAATTCAATATCTTCAGGAAGTTCTCGTTCTTCTCCCGTTGGTAAAATTAGACTATTAATTTGAGCAAATTCAAAAGCTTGTAACGCATAAAAAATCACCGCAGTTTTACTTTCCACCGCCACAATTTCAGCGAGTCCAATTTCATTGCGATAACCCGCCAATTTTGCCTTTGACTTCATGCGATGAAAGATAGAAGTTGTGCGGTTTGCTTTGAAAAAAGGTGCGCGAATGGGTTGATGCCATTGGGTTTTTAATGTTGTCGGGTTGTCTAAAATTTGCTGACAAATATTATCGATATTGACTGCAATATTTCCATCTTGGCTTAAATGTCGCAAGTCCAAACGAACCCTCTGTAAACCCGCCTTTTCTAAAGAAGCTAACTGATCTAAAATAAACTGATCTTTATCCAAAAACATAAACGTACCATGCACCGTTTCTAAAGTCGGAAAAGGTCGATTGTGACTTTCTTCTGAGGCGACAGTTGTTTCTAGATAAGGAATTGCTTCATCGGAACTATTAACAGACAAATGTTTCGATAACAAAGAACGGGGAGAATAAAACAGCAAAATTCGCCCCACGCCTAAAATTTCACAACCCACAGGTAATTTTTGACAATATTCTATGAGTTGTTTTTCT
This sequence comes from Lyngbya aestuarii BL J, assembly GCF_000478195.2. GTDB lineage: Bacteria > Cyanobacteriota > Cyanobacteriia > Cyanobacteriales > Microcoleaceae > Capilliphycus > Capilliphycus aestuarii. Next base: position 4,376 of record NZ_AUZM01000115.1, read on the forward strand.
GGAAGTTCTATCGATAAAATCAACCGTTCTAATGAATCCGAAAGAACTTCACACCATCCCTGCAAGGCTTCTAGATTGTGATTTCCAGTTTCTACAATCAGGTGTATTTTCAATTGCGGAAAATGAGTTTTCACCCACCAAGCCGCACCCGGATCGCAAACTCGAATTGCTGAAAATTTGCTAAGATTATACTGAGATATTTTTTGACAGATTTCCATCATAATTTGTTCCGGCATTAAAATATCCCAAACTAACACCGGATGCAACGAACGTTTAACCGCTTCAGAGGCGAGAAATTCTACTTCTTCAAGAGAAAGTCTTCCTTGACGGGCGAGTAACAAAGGTTCTAGTAAAACCTCTTGTAAGTTCGGCGCATTAACGCACCGTTCTAAGTCTGAAATAGATGAGATAAACGTATTAAATTGCATTCTATTTTAAGAATGAGTGACTAATTCGGGTTTATAAACAGTTTTTTGTCGGGACAGTCGAATCACGGTAAATTGGTTAATATCCTGTAAAATATCAACTCGGGGAATACAAACAACGCTATCTTTTTGGATGCTATCTAACGCCTCTCCCATTACCGATAAAAGCTGAGTAATTTTCCAGTTAATAATTTCTCCTTTGGGGGGAATGATTTGAATTTCATCTCCCACACTTAATGGTTCGAGTAACTGAAGGGCTAAATAATCCGAAGTGGTATCAATGACAATCCCCAAATATTCGTGAGTTCCCCGATTATTTCCTGACAATTGACCAAAGACAGAATCACTATCCGCCGGATTTTCTAACGAACCCGAAGAATAATCCCGGTGTGGAATCGACTCAAGATTACTGGCTATTTTCTCTAGTAATTCGGGTGTGATTGTTCCCTCAAGATAAGCATCAATCAGTTGTCGATAGGCTTTACAGGTCATCGCCACATAAAATGAAGATTTCATCCGTCCTTCGATTTTTAAAGAACAAATTTTATGTTTAAAAAAGTCTTCAATTTTATGCACTCCCCACAAGTCTTTGGACGACATAAATGTGATCGGATTAGAGTCTTGATTCTCTAATTTATAAGGTAATCGACAGGATTGAATACAACCACCTCGATTAGAATCTCGTCCTGCGGTAAAATTAGAAATTGTGCAGTGACCCGAATAGGCCATACACATCGCCCCATGAATAAACATTTCTACATCAATACCGGATTTTTCCCCAATTAAACCCGTTTCTGCAACACTCAATTCTCGACCCACAATTAAACGTTTAACGCCAAATTGTTTCCAAAGTTCTGCCGATGAGGAATTTAAACAAGAGGCTTGAGTGGAAAGATGAATATTCAGATTTGAAGACTTGCGAACAACTCTCAAAACGCCGACATCGGAAACAATAACCCCATCAATTCCAATCGATTCTAAAAACTGACAATAATCTCCCAATCCTTCTAAATCCGCATCATGTAAAAACGCATTTAAAGTGACATAAACTTTGGCATTATACTTATGGGCGAATGCCACCCCATTTTTTAAATCATAGTCGGTAAAATTATCCGCCCTCGCCCGCAAACCATATTTTTGTCCGCCCACATAAACCGCATCTGCACCATAGAGAATGGCAACTTTCAATCGTTCTAAGTTTTTAGCGGGGGCTAATAGTTCAGGTTTCCAGTGGTTCATCATTTTAATTTTGTACGATCTTGAATAAGTTTAAATCTATTCTTACATTTTATTCTCCCGATTCTGCATAGATTCAACGGAAACGTTGGGAAGCATTAACAGCCGAAAAAAGACAAAAGCCGCCAATTTCCTGCCATTGCAGCGGATTTTGTCATTGAACTCAGGCCAGAAACAGGTAAAAAAATGCAAGAATATATAGAATCTGGGGTAAAATGGGGATGGTTAATTAATCCCCAATAGCAACAAGTCGAAATTGATCGCGTCAAAATCTATGATCGGGATTTAGCTTGAATTTATCCCCATATGGGTAGATTTAGGGGATTTTGTTGTTAGCAAAAACTGCAAACTTTAACCCATCAAAAGTACGGTATCAATCACATGAATTACCCCATTATCCGCTTCAATATCAGGCGCAACAACCGTAGCATTTTTGACTTCAAATCCTTCGATAAACATTAAGGGAAGGGGAGAACCTTCAACGGAAGTAAGCGTCTGAAGTTGCTCTAAATCTGCTTTCATCAATTTACCCGAAACAACATGATAGGTCAAAATGCGAGTCAGTTGAGGTATATTTTGAACTAATGTTTGTATCGTTCCGGGAGGAAGTTTAGCAAAAGCATCATCATTTGGGGCAAAAACAGTAAAAGGGCCAGGACTTTTCAGGGTTTCCACTAAACCTGCGGCTTGAACCGCTTGTACCAGAGTATTAAATGATCCTGCACTCACTGCAATATCAACAATATCAGCCATTGATTGTATTTAACTCGATTGCGTTCAGGAATACTTTTATGTGGCTCTAGTTTAACATGATTGTTTCTGAAATAATGATCAAAGCTCGGTGAAAATTACAGCTTGAACTTGATAGGATTAAAATCGAAATAGAGGAAATGGCAAATAATAGTTTGTATTGTCTTTGAAACCAAGCGAAAGCCTCCGTCGGGAGGCTTTGTAAAATACGTAACATTTGACTGCGTGATTTTACTGACTGCGAGGACTTTGATAGGAGGCATAAGTATCAAATAAAGCACCAACTAAACTACAGGTTATGGCGATGATCATACTCCCTTGAAAGGGGTGTCCACTGCCAAAAGTTGCCAGAAATTGTAAAATTTGTTGGCAGGAAAATTGACCGATTGTTTTGAGAAAGGGAAGACAAGCGATCATTACAGAGCCAGCTAATCCAAAACTGATCACCAGGATCGGAGTAACAAAGCTTAGAACCATCGTTAGTAGGATAGAGCGGAGAAAATTAGGAAAAATGCCCATAGGTTAGGAAAATTGAGAATTGAATTCACTTTCCCTCAGTCAGAGGTATCAGAGAATCTAGACTATTAACTTCTAAGATAATCGTAATTTCTCCTTTCGTTCCACTCTGTCAGAAAACTTAAATTAATGTTCAAAAATCTTGGTTAAGATTTGTACATAGTTGTTATGTTTCTTTGTCATTTTAAGGTGAGGATTTTCTTAAGTCAGATGCAAATTAATTCAAGTCTCGGAATTTGGACGCGCCGCTTCGTTGCTGCTTTATTTTTGGGCGGACAGGTCATTGTTCATCTCATACAAGGTAAAATTTATCGTCGTAACACGTTAGAACAAATGGCAGCCGTCGGGCCAGAGTCGTTGCTCATTGCCTTGATCACCGCAGGTTTTGTCGGAATGGTGTTTACGATTCAAGTTTCTCGTGAGTTTATCACATTAGGTGCCGGGAATTTAGCGGGGGGGGTTCTTGCTCTTTCTCTAGCGCGTGAATTGAGTCCAGTTTTAACTGCGGTTATTGTCACCGGACGAGTCGGTTCAGCATTTGCAGCAGAAATTGGTACGATGCAAGTCACGGAACAAATTGATGCGCTGTATGTATTAAAAACTGATCCTGTTGATTATCTCGTGATCCCTCGTGTGATTGCCTGTTGTTTAATGTTGCCTTTACTAAATATTATTTGTCTAATCACAGGTTTAGCAGGAGGATTATTAATTTCCAGTAGTCTATATAACATTCCTCCAAATTTGTTTTTAGAGTCTGTACAGAATTTTCTCACCCTTTGGGATTTAGTCAGTGGCGAAATCAAAGCTTTGGTTTTTGGGGGAGTGATCGCAGTCATTAGTACGAATTGGGGACTAACCACAACAGGCGGGGCCAAAGGTGTTGGACAATCAACCACAACTGCTGTTGTTACGTGTTTGCTTTCTATCTTTATCCTCGACTTTTTCCTCTCTTGGTCAATGTTTCACGGGATTGGAAATTCTGTCCTGTAGTCAGGAGTTGGGAAAATCGGAAAAAACGTCTGACTTCTGATGGAGTTTCGTTTTACCCATAATTTGGTAACATTTGTTGACATCACTCGCACTGGATGCACAGGAACCGAAATAATGACAACAACACCATCAAAGACCACTGTTCCCTCAAAGGTAGAACTGACACCCAGTTTTATCATCCCGGCTGTACTCCTATTAACTGGAATTCCGTTAATCTTGGTGCAGAAAGTGCTAGGATTCGTAATTGCCTTACTGGGACTGTTTCTACTCATACAGACCGCAACGATTCGCATCCAGTTTACCGAGACTGCACTTGATGTCTCCCGTTCCGGTAAATTACTTCGACATTTCCCCTATGCAGATTGGATCAACTGGGAAATTTTCTGGCCCGGTGTACCCATTTTGTTTTACTTCAAAGAGGTTAACAGTATTCACTTTTTGCCAATTATTTTTGATCCAAAAACGCTGAAAGCCTGTTTAGAAGCAAATTGTGGAAATCTCAAAACTCCGAGCGTCAACCCCGAGTGACTCCCCACTGAATTTAGACTTCTCCTTTATGTGTCAATCTCCCATCCTGTTGATAAAATTAACCCTGATGGGAAATTTTTGATGAGTTTGATTGTTGTTCGGCATAATGTTGAGCATAATGGAAACAAACTCGCCCGTGTCAAATCGCGTTTGTGCATCCCTGGCTTCAGTTAGTTTATGTTAATCTCAAACTCGTCTGACCCGAATTGAACCTCTGTTGATTCCATGAATTTAGACGAACCTCAAAATCAAGAGCCTCGCGAGCGATCGCAAGATGTATCCGAACCAGACGAAAACTCTGGATCGGACGAACTTTTTACGCCGACACCAGCTACGACAGACCTGCAAACGGCGACCAATCTAAAAGACCAAATTCAGCAACTGAGACAGGAAATCGCGGGTTTACAAGCTGAATCAGCCAAAATGAAGCAGCAACAGATGGCTTTAACCGAAACGATGCAGAATGTCGTCTCAGAAACGTTAAGCCAACTCGAACAACGCCGACAAGCACTGCAAATAGAAGTCGAAAAACTCGAACGTCGTCGAGAACGTATTCGTCAAGAAATGCGAACCAGTTTTGCTGGCGTTTCTCAAGATTTAGCCATTCGGGTTCAGGGGTTCAAAGATTATCTTGTCGGGAGTTTACAGGATTTAGTCAGTACCGCAGAACAGTTAGAACTGATTCCCGAATCTCCAGAACCCATCATCGAAAGCGATCGATCTGACGATACATTTGGCGAACGCCCTTTTCCTGCTCAACGAGACATCGAACCGGAAATCAGTTCTACCCCTCAGTTTGGTCAACAAGGATTTCAGGAAGAATCCCAACAAATTCGTCGCCTTCTCGATCAATATCGCACCTTACCCGATTATTATGGCCCGCCCTGGCAGTTGCGACGCACATTTGAACCGATCCACGCTAAACGGGTTTCCACCTGGTTTTTTAATCAAGGGGGACGGGGTGCATTACGCACCATGGGAAGTCGGTTACAAAATATTTTAATTGCCTCGGCGATTACCTCTGTTCTGCGAACGCTCTACGATCGCCGTCTACGCACGTTAATTTTAGCAAATAGCCCCGAACGCTTAGGGGAGTGGCGGCGAGGCTTTCAGGACTGTCTAGGCCTCGATCGGCGAGATTTTAGCCCAGAACGGGGGGTGACATTGTTTGAAGATGCCAATGTTGTTGCACTGAAGGCGGATCGCTTGGTTCAAGAGGGAAAATTACCGTTTATTGTTATCGATGATAGCGAGGAAAAAATTAGTTTGTCTTTGCTGCAATATCCTCTCTGGTTGGGTTTTGCGCCTGAACCCCAATCTCAACAACAACAGCAACCGCTTTACCGTGAATTTTAAGAGTTTAAGAGTAATGTCTGGGTATTTCAGACATTACCCCCAATCTTCTTTGATCGCTAAAATGCAATACCAAACCTGCACGATTTTGGATTAGGATAAAAAGCGAGTATGGCGCATTGGGTAGAGAAAGATGCTTGAGTGGATCGGATTAAATTTCGGACTATTAGTGGCGGGTTATTTGTTGGGTTCAATTCCGACAGGCTATCTGATCGCCAGGGGGTTCTATGGAATTGATCTGCGAGAAGTGGGTTCGGGTTCTACGGGGGCGACGAATGTTTTAAGAAGTTGTGGAAAGTCACCTGCGTTGCTCGTTTTGTTAGTGGATGTCCTCAAAGGCGTTTTGGCGATCGCATTTGTTTTGTTGATTTATTCGTTGGAAATTACCCCTAAAATTGCCGCTTCTGCTAATATTTCAAATCTTAATACGTTGTTGTATTGGATGACGACAGCAGCAGGTTTAATGGCTCTTTTAGGTCATACAAAACCCGTTTGGATTGCCTTTAAAGGCGGAAAAGCAGTCGCTACCAGTTTAGGGATTTTATTGGCTTTTGATTGGAAATTGGGTTTAGCAACGTTGGGAATTTTTGCCTTATTTATCGCGATTTCTCGGATTGTTTCTCTCAGTTCAATTGCGGGGGCGGTGGGAATTGCCAGTTTAATGGTGATTACAGGTCAACCTTTACCCTATCAAATTTTTGGGATTGTTGGGGGAATTTATGTGATTTGGCGTCATCGAGAGAATATTGAACGGTTACTAAAAGGAACAGAACCCCGCATTGGTGAAACGTTATCGACGGAAGCCCAATAAATTACAATCAATTAATCGTAGGATGGGTTAACAAAACTTGTAACCCATCACTCAAATTTAAGATTTATAAACTGAGTTTCCAATATTAATCTAACTTACCGTGATAACTTACAAAAATCAATAGTTTATACTGACCAAAATGGGTCACTTAATAAAGTATATTCCCGCTCTTCCATAAAACTTACTAAATCATTGCTCTCACTTGAAGGAAACTCATATTTAATTTCTTCAATCAAAATTTCAATGAGTCTCGCTCCTAAAATATTCCGAAAACTACCCCGTAGTGCTTTCTCATACCAAGCTTCTAAATGAGATTGAGTAATAATAGATTGTATTCTAGATTTCCATCCTATTTGATTGAGTAATGACACAATAGTTCTTTCTTCAGAATCTCTGCAAACAATCACTATCCGATCTGCTGTAATATTAGAAACTATACCTTCAGCAAGGCTCTCATTGAGTGAAAGATATTTAATTTGTACAGCAGGGCCATAATTTGCCCACATATCTAAACCTCGATCAGCAGCATTAGTAACTCCTACTCGATAAAACTTGGCACTAGCAGTGAAAGAAGGATTTTGACTATTAATCGAGAGAACTTTTTGTGTAAATTCCTCAAATTCTTTGAGTAAGTCTAGCTTATTAAAATCAAGTTGTACTTTAACTGTTACATTGAGTTCTTCTATAAGAACTTTAAAAAGAGCATAAACAACAATTTCATAAATTTTATCTATACTTCTCTTTAATCCAGGATTATTCTGAAATTGTCCAATAAATTCAGTGAGTTTAAAGTTTTCAATATCTGACTTCATACAATAAGCAAGCCCAGAAGTCATTTGTGAATATCTTTCTATAAATTTACGATAGATATAAGCTTCAACAATACCTGATTTGCTTTTATTATCTTCTCCAAGAACCATCAAAACTTCAGGTGGAGTTGCATTTTTATCGAATAAATTATCTTGATAGCGTGAACTAGAAGTGGTAATCCTTCCTAAAAAACGTTTACAGATAATATCTCTCCATTTTTTTGAAGATTTCCTATAGGTATTAAGATTAGAGAGAGTCAAGTCATCAAAAACTCGATGATGATAAAGAATTTCAGCAACTTGAATTGGTTTATACAAATGAACTCTAGCTTTATTTATAATATTGTCTAAAGCATCCTTAGCTTCATTTAAACTGACTGACATTTTTATTATTACTCCTTTATTCAAAATTGGCAAAATCTAGGGATAACTGCTCAGGTTTTTCTAAAGCAGGTTGTTTTTCTTCTAAAGCTTTTAACATCTGTTTTGCGATCGCCCGAATAACAGGAACCGGAACACTATTACCCGTCTGTTTTCTGATTTCTGCGTGAGATACAACGATTTTAAACGATTCTGGAAAACCTTGCAAACGCAAAAGTTCCCGTGAAGATAACCGTCGAACTCCATTGACAAGAAGATAGTTATAAGAAGCCCCACTTCTCAGGGCGCAGGAATAGGGAAGTACAGAAATATTTCCCGATTTATTTTCATGCCAAATTGAAGGATAAAAGGGTTTAACTTTCAATCTTTGTATTCTCTTTTTTTTGATAAACTCGGAAGCAAACAAACTTTTATCAACCCGTTCATCGGGTTCTAATATATCGGATAAACTAACTCTTTTTTGGATGGGTTTGGGAAAAGAAAAATGAATCTTTTCTAAAAATCCAACAATATAAGTTCTTTCTCGCTTTTGCGGTAAACCAAAATCTAGCGCATTCAGAACTTCTGTATAAACATGATAGCCCAAATTTTGCAGATGTTCTGTAATCACTTTAAACGTCTTTCCTTTGTCGTGAGTTCTCAACTGTTTAACATTTTCCAATAAAAACGCTTGCGGTTGTTTCGCTTTCAAAATCATCTCAATATTATAAAATAACGTTCCTCTAGCTTCATTAAACCCTTCCATTTTGCCAATAATACTAAACGCTTGACAGGGAAACCCCGCCAATAAAATATCATGGTGAGGAATAGAACCCGAATCAATTGTGGTAAGATCTCCCAGAGGACGTTCACCAAAATTCGCTTCATAAGTCTCTTGGGCGGCTTCATCCCATTCAGAAGAAAACACACATTTTCCCCCCAACTCCTCAAAAGGAAGACGAATTCCTCCAATTCCTGCAAATAAATCAATAAAAGTGAAATTATATTCTGTTAATTTATTGGTCATTAATCTGTTTTTCAAGCAATAATATGACCCAGACAATCGGGATATGAAATCAAAAAAATAATGCTATACAAGTTAGAAGTCAAAAGGCAAGATCTCCCAACCTCCCAACCTCCCAACCTCCCAACCTCCCAATCTCCCAACCTCCCAACCTCCCAACCTCCCAACCTCCCAACCTCCCAATCTCCCAATCTCCCAACCTCCCAAC
>NZ_AUZM01000116.1 GCF_000478195.2 Lyngbya aestuarii BL J
CAACCTCCCAATCTCCCAACCTCCCAATCTCCCAATCTCCCAACCTCCCAACCTCCCAACCTCCCAACCTCCCAACCTCCCAACCTCCCTAACTCCCTAACTCTTTTGAACGCTGACAAGCCGCTTTCACCGCTTCTATCAACGCCGAACGAAAAGCCGCTTGTTCAAGAGTCCCCACCCCTGCTATCGTCGTTCCCCCTGGACTGGTCACACGATCTTTTAACTCTGCCGGGTGCATACCTGTTTGTTGTAGCAACTCTGCGGTACCGAGAACCGTCTGTAAAGCCAGTTTAGAAGCAATCGCTCGGGGAAGTCCTGCCGCCACCCCTCCATCAGCTAGAGCCTCAACCATCAAGGCAACATAAGCAGGCCCAGACCCCGATAAACCCGTAACCGCATCCATCAAATATTCTGGCACTTCCACCACTTCACCCACGGCCGCTAAAATTTGTTGAGCCAGTTTGAGATGATCAGGTTTAACCGCTTGACCCGAAGCAATGGCACTAATCCCCGCCCCAACCGTTGCCGGAGTATTCGGCATCACCCGAATCACAGGGCGATGAAGGAAAGCGGACTCTAACTTACTCAAAGGTACACCCGCTAAAATCGAAATAATCATTACCTCAGATTGGGGGCTTGTAGAGTCTCCTAAACTCAGAGCCGCTAAATCGGAAATAATGGTATCTAAAATTTGGGGTTTAACCGCCAACAGCAACACCTCTGTAACCTTTGCAGCTTGGCTATTATCACCCGTGACCTCTACCCCGTACTGTTGCTGAAGAACCTCTCTACGTTGCGCTTGGGGTTCGCTAACAATCACATCTGAAGGCAGGTAAATCTTTTGAGCAATTAAACGAGACAGGAGAGCTTCTCCCATCACTCCACCACCAATCAAACCAAATTTGAATCCTGTCATTAGTAAAAATTAAAAGGGTCAGAGTCAGTCATCAGCATTTTGACATCCTCCCCCGGATAAATCGCGGGGGAATCCAAACATTACTGTTTGGGCTTCCTCTTTCTACAAGTTGATTTACTAGGTTGAGTTTCCCCAACAAAGCAGAGATCGTTCTCTCGGGAGGCGTTGATTTCCGTCTGCCCGACGGTATTTGAAAAACAGATACTTTCGCGGAAAAACGGATTAAGTTACGTGTGATCAGCCTAGATTTATGCGTTTTACAGTCAAGTTAATCCGTTAAATCCATTTCTGTTCCGTTTCTTGTTGCTAGCTGCTTTAATGCGGTTTTGAGAATGTTTTGAGCAGCGTTATGATCTCGGTCTGCAACGTATCCACAGTGAGGACATTTATGAGTTCGGGTGCTGAGAGTTTTAGCTACTTTCTCGCCACAGTTTGAACAGTTTTGGGAGGTGTTAGCAGGTTCAACGGCAATGACTGGAACCCCATAAATCCTCCCAAAATACTCTAACCATTCTCTAAACTTGTACCAAGCGGCATCGTTAATTGACTTGGCTAGATGCTGGTTTTTGACTAAATTCCGTATCCGTAGGTTTTCAATCGCTACCAAGTCGTTAGACTGTATGACGTGTTGAGCCAATTTACAGACCCAATCGTTACGCCTGCGTGAAACCTTGAGATGCGCTCTACCTAATCTATTCCTGGCTTTTTTACGGTTTTGACTCCCCTTTTTGGTTCTTGATAGTCGGCGTTGCAACTTTTTGAGTTGGCGTTCATCCTTTCTCAAAAAACGAGGATTGTCTGCTTGATTACCAGAACAATCAGTGTAGAAATAGTTAAGACCGACATCTAACCCAGTTTGTTTTCCTGTGAGTTCTTTTTTTTCCTCTCGTTCGTAATCTATCAGAAATTGTGCATAATACCCATCGTGCCTTCTGATCACTCGAACTCGTTTAATTTGTTGGAGTTGATAGAAGTGCAAATTTCGACTTCCCCACAGTTTAAATGTACCCGCTTCAAATTTGTCGCTAAAGGTTAAATAACGCCGATCTTCCGATAGTTTCCAGCCCGATGTCTTGTATTCAACAGACGCTCTGACTTGGTACTTTTTAAACTTTGGGAATCCTTTTCTTGGTGCGCTTCCTCTAGCGGCTTGCGAAGCCGCGAGGTCGCACCGCTTCTTACCTGGTGTCTTTTGCCTGCAATTTCTATAAAACCGTTCAATTGATGCCCATGCTCTCTCTGCGTGTGCCTGTCGCGCCATTGAGTTTAATCTGGCAACCCAAGGGAATTCCGGGTTGTCTGACAGCACCTTGCAGTGTTTATAGGCATCGTTGCGACTCTTAACCTGGCCATCCAACCATGCTCTGATGACGCTGTTCCGAACAAAACGCCCCGTCCGAATGGCAACATCAAGCCTTCGGTACTGACTTTCCGTTCCTTTCAACTTCATCTCATATACAAGCATAGCTTATCGTCGTCAATCACGCTAAACTATAATAGCACAAAGTTACCTTCTTTTCACTGCCAAATAAATTTGGCCAGATCGCTTATATCCCCCGATTGAAATACGGGGGCTTTACACATCACGCTCGTAACGTCTGATTTCTGATCTCTGACTTTGGAATTGATCGAGCTACTGCACAGCTTGTTGCACCTTTTCAGATTGCCACATCGAGGCCATCGGTGAGGGAATACGAGTGCGACCTTGACCCGGCATTTCGTTCACAACACCGGACTGAGTTCTCACCTGAACGCAACTGGGAGTAAACAGGAAAATGCTTTCGCCAATTCGTTCTTGATGACCGTCAAGGGCGTAGGTTCCTCCCGCTACAAAATCTACCGCTCTTTGGGCTTGGTCTGGGTCCATCATCGTCAGATTAAGAACAACAGACTTTCTTTCTTTTAGCGCTCTAATTGCCGCAGGCATTTCTTCAAAAGTGCGAGGTTCCATAACCACGACCTCAGAAATTCCGTTTAACGCTCCTGGCATACCGATCACATTGTTCATGGTTGACCCTAATCCTTCTGATGTTACCGTACCTGCTGCTGGATTGGCAGCACCAACTGTGCGTTCTCTAGGACGACGAACATTCCGACGATCCTCCTCAACCGGTGGAGGGGGAGTCAAGTCTTGGGAAGGCGGATAAACATTTTGATATTGATCGCCTTCCATTTCATCGTATTCGTAATCGTACTCAACAGAGTCATTGAGTCCAACAAAATCCCGTAGCTTACCAAAAATTGAGTTCACGGTTTCTTCTCCATAACGACTCTTTGCCCCGACTAGACAACCATTTTAGGGGAGCCTGGGGGGATTGACTATAGTTCAGTTTTTCTCGAACTCGATATCTTTACCCGAAAATATACTATCTTGTCTAGGGGGTGCGTACACCAAAGATAATTTGTCCCGGTCGAATCATTGTTGCCCCTGCTGGTATTGCTAAAGTATAATCCCCTGACATTCCCATTGAGAGTTCTTTCATCTCGATATTTGACCACCCTTGTTGTTGAATTTTGTGGGCTAACTCGCGAGTTTGTTCAAAGACGCTCAACGTTTCAGAATGATTTAATCCTAAAGGGGGAATGGTCATCAGACCTTTGATTTGAATCTGCTGACATTGATTAAGTTCCGCTAAATCGTCTAAAAGTTCAGAAACCGTCCAGCCATATTTATTGGGATCACTTAATATTTTGACTTGTAGACAGACTTGAGGTTGACAATCAGACTCTTGAGCGAGTCTATCCAAGCGTTGAGCCAGTTTCAGGCTGTCAACAGAGTGAATCCATTGAAAGTGCTGTACTGCTTTTATCGCTTTATTACTTTGGACATGACCGATTAAATGCCAAGTAATATCGGATAAATCTTGGAGTTGCTCCTGTTTTTCCATAGCTTCAGAGATGCGATTTTCACCAAAATCTCGAATTCCGGCTGCATAGGCGATGCGAATGGCTTCTACAGATACCGTTTTGCTAACGGCGACTATCCGCACAGAATCCGGGACTTGGGAGCGAATTTCAGCAATACGTTCGGCGATGGAATGGGTCATAATCTCGTGATATCAGTTCGGGAAAGTTGGGGAAGTCAGAGTCTTGAGAAAAATACTGATTTTCGGGTTCTGATCTTCTTTTTTTCCTTCTCTATAAAATAACAACAGGACTGAGACAACAACCCGATTTCATCAGATCAGATTAAGCGTTCAGCCCTGAGTCAGTCATAAAAAACCGGGTTTCTAGGTCTTGGTGTAAGTTCGACACAAACAACAAACACTCCCCAGTTATTGAAATGTACGTTTATGAATCGCTTGTAGCTCTTTGTATTCCTCAAGCTGGCTGTTGCGACGTAACATTCTCAAACGAATTTCAACCGCCAGCCGAGCATCTGAGCGAGTCAGAGGTTCAAACTTCAAACCGCTAGGCCCATGAGTGACTAAAAAAAACAGTCGTTGGGCATAAAGCGTCGTAAACAGTTCTTGATTTTCCTCAACAGGACAAACTCTAAAGAGTAAGCCAAAGTTGGGATGATTCATGTAGGTTTCAGTTGTCATTCAGTCTAACAATTAGCAAATAAGCAGTTCTGTAGAACAATCGATAGCAGTCAGATTAAGAGAGTTAGATTTTCTCACTTTACCATTTCTTGGTATTTAGAAAGGTGTGAATATTTTAGATCAGGTATTGACCGGGAATATCAAAACTCCATTCAAAGGAATTCTTTCTTGATCCTGTAACATCATCTCTCTTTTCTATAACTACTTTTGGTGTTATTGGAGTGAATTTTGAGATTTAACTGAGTGGATTCTCAGAATATTTACAGCTTAACGTGAGAACTTAAAACCTTGAGCGGAACAAAACTAAAATAATCTTAAATTGCATCATAGCGAGTGGGTTTGGAGTTCATGTAAATTTTCATGTAAATTTTACCTTTATAGACTCTATTGAATCCTCTCCCCCTTCCCTTGTCTTTCGAGGGTACTCAGAAAACCCATGAGAGGGAGTTCCTTAGAGATAGAGATCTTAGACCTACAATTATAGAAGGGTAAGGGTCACTCATCAATGTAAAAAGGGACTTAAAAGCTAAAGTTTAGTGGAAAATTGACCTTGATTCAATCCCTTCGACTCAAATCCCACTGTCTTTCCCCTAAGCTTGCGCTCCCAAAATAAACCGCAGCGTCCAGAATACCATTAAACTGACCAATGCTAACCCATCAATCCATTGAATTCGCAATTGATACCACTGGACATGATGTTGATTAGGAGTGGTGAAACCCCTCACGGTCATTGCACTCGCCATCTGTTCAGCCCGCAATAATAAATTTTCTAACAAGCGTTCTGCAACCATCAACCAAACTTGAGTTGCTCGTCGAAATCCTAGTTTTTTCCAGTTAATCGCTCGAGTTCGCACAGACCGGACTAAATTTTGAATTTCTTCTAAAACCAGGGGAAAAAACCGCAGGGAAAGCGTCAACGTTAAGGCAATTTCTGTGACGGGTAAGTTAAACCGTTGTAGCGGTTCCATGACATTTTCGATAGCGGTAGCAATTTCCTCAGAAGCCGTGGTCAGTAAATACAAGTTCGTACTATACACCAGTGTAAACAGCAACGTACTGATCCGAATCCCCAAATCGACAGAATAACGAGTAATCATCAGAGGGCCTTGCTCTACCCATACATAGTTATAAGATGTTGGTTGGGGTAAAGGAGGAGAAACTGTTTCTGTAGAGTTTGGAAGGGCAAAGCTAATCTCCGAGGCCGGGAGACGGGGTTGATGTTCTGCAACAATTCCATCCGGCATAATGCAACTAACCACAAACAGTAAACTACAAAAGACCAACAGCCAACCCATTTGTCGCTTCCAAACCCGTAAAGGAATTCTCGCACTCAGGGTAATCAGAATCAGCAACCCGACTAAAGCCAGTCTCCACAACTCACTGGCTAGCAGCGGAGTCAACAAAAAGCTCATTAACCATCCCAGTTTCACCCGAGCATCCATCCGATGTAACCAGGTAATCGGTTCTTCTAAATATAAACCCAGTGGAAGCGATCGCAATAAATCCATAATTTCAACCCAAACCCAGCATCAATCTTCAAACAAACCCTTAAACTTTGGTCGCTCGGTTGGCGGTATTGCGTTCGACTTCTCGGGCGGGTTTACCTCGCCAAATCAAACGAATCGGTGTTCCTAAAAAGCCCAATTGTTGACGAAATTGACTTTCCATATAACGACGGTAATTTTCATTAAACCGTTTGGGATCATTGACAAATAAGACCATCGTGGGCGGTTGGCTACTGACTTGAGTACCATAATAAATTTTCCCTTGTTTCCCTTGGCGAGTAGTGGGCGGAGAATGCCAACGGACTGCTTCTTCGATCACTTCATTAATCACAGCGGTACTGACTCGGCGTTGATGTTCAGCGACGGCTTGATCGACTAAATCAATGATTTTTTCAACTCGTTGTCCGGTAATCGCACTCACAAAAATCGTTTTCGCCCAATCCATAAAATACAATCGGGCTTTGACTTCCCGTTCATACTCTAAAATCGTGTAGGTATCCTTCTCAATTGTGTCCCATTTATTGACGACAATTACACAAGCACGCCCTTCTTCTAAAATCCGATTGGCTAACTTCAGATCTTGTTCGGTGACGCGATCAATTGCATCGATAATTAACAGTACAATATTCGCCCGACGAATGGCTTTAAAAGCGCGATTAATCCCAAAAAATTCCGCCCCATATTCGACATTTTTCTTCCGACGAATTCCAGCCGTATCCACTAAGCGGTAAGTCTTGCCATTGCGTTCAACAACAGTATCGATCGCATCGCGAGTGGTTCCCGAAATGGGGCTGACAATCGCTCTATTTTCCCCGAGAAACGCATTTAATAAACTGGATTTGCCGACATTTGGACGGCCAACAATTGCGACGCGAATTTCCTCCGATTCTTCGAGTTCATCAGCAGGCGGAATGTATTTAATTAATTCATCGAGTAACTCACCAGTGCCGCTACCATGGATACTAGAAAGGGGGAAAGGATTTCCTAAACCCAGTTCCCAAAATTGCATCGATTGAATTAATCCGGCTGTCGGAGATTCGCATTTATTCACCGCCAAGAGTACCGGAACCGAATGTTCTCGCAGCCAACCCGCGATCGCTTCATCTCCTCCCGTTAACCCTGTTTGTCCATCAACAACAAAAATTGCAACTGTGGCTTCTGCTAAAGCAACCATCACCTGTTCACGAATCAGGGGCAAAAATTCGGTATCATCATCAAAAACTAAACCACCCGTATCCACAACAGAAAACTCTCGATCTTGCCAATAGGCGTAGCGATAAGTGCGATCGCGAGTAATCCCGGGTTGATCGTGAACGATAGAATCTTGAGTTTCACTGAGGCGGTTCACTAGCGTAGATTTGCCTACGTTTGGGCGTCCAACAATCGCAACAATAGGTAAGGGCATGGGGTTTATAGCAGCTCGTCACTGGCAATCTTCAATCTTCTATTGTAGCGAATTCTCTAGGAAATAGAGACAGATTGACTCACTTAATGTGAGAAAACGCTGAGACGAGTCTGAGGTGAATTTCATTTGTTTTCAGCATTTTCTATACTGAATATCATTTATCTCCCAACTCCGGCTTCTATCGTAGTCAATGTAAGGAAATTGAAAACGGAGATAAGTCTAATGATCATCAACGGTTTTAAAATAGTTAGTATGGCTGCTGTTGTTCTTTTAAATATAGGGATTGGTGAAGTTGCTTTTACATCTGTTGCTTCTGCACTTCCCGCTTCTGGTTATACAGAAATTACCGCTCAAAATAATATTTTAGCTTCGGGTTCTTTTCTAACCGTTGAGCAAGATCATCCCACTGAGGGAATAGCCCGTATTATCAACGAAAATGGGAAGCGCTACTTAGAATTTGATAGTGCATTCACCACAGCCCAAGGCCCAGATGTTAAGATAGTTTTCCATCAAAATCAATCAATTCCAGTTAATCTTAAAGAAGGGGAATATATCACCCTAACATCACTCCAAAGTTTTGAGGGTTCCCAACGTTATTTACTTCCCGATGATCTCGATCTTAGCCAATATAAGTCTGTTGGAATTTGGTGTCGTCAGTTTAACGTGACATTTGGTTATGCAAGTCTGTAGTTTTTAGGTCAGTTTATCTCAAAAAACAAGGGGCTTAAGCCCCTTGTAAAAACTCTATTCTGTCTCAAGCTTAGTCTAAATGGTCAACAACACTTTCAGGATTTTCTACTGCGTTTTGAGTATTTTCTTTTAACTTACGAGCATTACGTTTTGTACCAGAAGCAACATCTTCTGTGAACTGTTGAGCAGACTCGCTAACATCTTCAGTCAGATTTTTTACCCGTTTGTCCAGGGGAGTTCCCTCTTTAAAGTTCTGTGCAAATTCTTGAGGATCACTCGATTTACTGACATTTTTCTTAGCATTTTCAACTAACTCTTTTGCCTTCCGTTCAGTACGAGTGCTAGCTGAGGGGTCCATATCCTCATAGGGATACATTCCATCCGACTTTTTGCTTTGAACAGGTGAATAAAGTTCTTTATCTTGTCCTTTGCTGCTGTGATAATCTCCTGAACCTGTAATTTTAGGAGCCGGAGGATTACTGTTACACGCTGTTGTTACAACAACTAAAATACCCGCTAAAACAACGGTTAAAACACTTCTTAAAGAAATGGATTTGATTGTGTCTATTAATCTTCTAATCATGCAAACTCTCCTGTAGTAGTTCTTATGGCTGCTTTAATTTAGCCATTTAAAATTCGCTACTTAATAGCTTAAAAAAAAAGCTAATATTTTACCTCTAGCCTAAGAAATATTTTTTTTATTGCAGGGCTAAAATTTTTATAACTCAAGAGAGAGGAGAGTTTAAAGAGAGGGCATATCTATTATAGGTTCTCTCACCTTTGATAGAAACTTAGAGAATTTTTTTTGAGGTTTTAGGATAAGAGTTAATTTGAATTCTATCTTTGTGTAGATTTAGGAAAACCCATAAATTTTATAAATTTATATAAATTATAACAATCATAAAAGAGGATGATCCAATGCCTTATAACCAATTACAAGATTTACCGGAGTCGGTTCGTAGCCATTTACCCAAACACGCTCAAGAAATTTTTCGAGCGGCTTTTAATAATGCTGAACAAGAATATGAAACCGAAGAACAAGCTTTTAAAGTGGCTTGGAGTGCTGTTAAACAAAAATATGAAAAAGGAGAAGACGGAGATTGGCATTCTAAAGAAGAATAATATTGATCACCTCTAACTCATTTTTAGGTTGAAGTTATTGGTCAGCTACAAAGCCCAATAATCAGAATAATTGAGGTTATTATTAAACGGATCTAAATGAACATAAATATTACCCAAAAACTCAAGAAAATTAGCCTCAAAATATCGTTCACTTAATTCCTGGAAAGTGGAGTTGGTTATGCAATTCAGAGTGTCTCCGGATCAATATTCAATTCTCGCAGTTTAGCGGCTAACTTTTCTCTTTGTTGGCGTTCAATTTCAAGTTGCTGTTGTGTAGTTTCTAATTGTTGTTGTGTATTCTCCCGTTGTTGTCTTTCAATTTGGGCGGATTCTTCTGGAGTGGGAACTAATTCACCTTCGGGCGTAAAAAACCTCAATTTCTGTTCATGTATTCCTAAAAAGAGTTGTAACTGTTTACTCCAAAGTTTACCCTGTTCGTTCGGTTGAATTGGCTCATATTCTCCCCGTATGATTTCAAACCCCTGAAACTCTAAGGTATTGGGAGAAAACCAAAAGTATTCTGGTGTTCGGAAGATATCTTGATAGATTTCTTTTTTGGTTGTGCGATCAATATTTGCGGTTGAAGGGGATAATAATTCGATAATGACATTGGGATATTTTCCACCTTCTTCCCAAACAACCCAACTTTTGCGAGGTTTACGTTCTGTATTTAATACCACAAAAAAATCTGGCCCTCGAAAGTTTTGAGTTTTTTGTTGTTCGGGACTGTAATAAATAGTGAGATTTCCAAACGCATAAAAGTCTTGACGATCTTGCCAGAGAGATTCTAGCATTTGAATCAGCAATAAAATTTGTCGTAGATGCAATTCACTTTCCAAGGGTGGCTCCTGACTTTCTAAATCACCAGGCGGACATTCAATATCTTCAAATTCTATTTCATTTTGGAGAGTTTCTAAATCCTGAGCAATCGTCATCGTATTCTCCAGTTCAATACTTTTATTATAATTCGTCTTTTGATTCTTTACATCGAAGTGACTTCAAACTAACTGACAATAAACGGTTATGCTACTAAATATGACCCGCAATATATTCCCCTTTCAATAAGTTAGCATCAAGGGGAGAACCTTCTAAATTGTTAATGTTATTTTTTTCGATAAAATTCAATAAATCTGCCCGTTCTGCTGCAAAACCTTCCCATCTACAGTTAGAAGCCCAAAAACCCGGTAACTTTCTCGCGCACCAGGTTTTTAGAGGGAGGGGGTGGGTTTACATACATTTAGACAAACCCGCCTCTAGAATTATTGATGACGGATGAGTGATGACTGGTGACTGTAAAAGAGGTAGGATGTTAGATAATTTTGACATCTCACTGGTCAGTCTGACCCCATAAAAATGAAAAATTACTTCTCACGCTTGTTGGCTCTCGTTTTAGCCGTTTCGCTGTGCTTATTCGGGTGTGCGAGTTCTCCAGATGGTTTAACCGGAAACTATCAACAGGATACCTTAGCTGTGGTTCAAAGCTTGCGAACCGCAATTGAGTTACCCGACGACTCTCCTGAGAAGGCACCCGCCCAAGCATCAGCCCGTGTATTGATCAATGATTTTGCGTCTCGCTATCGTCGTGATCCGGCGATCGCCAAGTTACGCTCATTTACCACCATGCGAACTGCATTAAACGGTTTAGCTGGACATTATAGCTCCTATCCGAACCGTCCTGTACCTGAAAAATTAAAACAGCGTCTTGAACAGGAATTTGATCAAGTCGAAGCCGCTGTCAAGCGGGGTGCTTGATGAGTTAACGCCCAATATTTTTTCATCTCCCCGTCTGGCTTGAGGCGGGGACATTTGTTTTCAGGTATTGATGGTTTTAAACAACTCCTAATCTGGGAAAATTTAACAATACTGAAGTGGCTTTTTTCGCTTGAATAATCTTCTGAAGTGATTAGATGTGTGTTGTATTGAACCCGATGTCTAATTTGTCCATCCAACTCACGACTCGCTTGATGATCATGGGGTTAACAATTGTTCCCAGTCAAACCCTATCTCGTCGAGTGATCAGTGCTTTTCTCTCTGTACTTATTACTCCGCTTTTCCAAAGTAAATCTGTTTTGGCTCAAGTTTCACCTTATTGTCAACTTTCAAGTGAACAGATTACTTTTAAAGAAAGTCTACGTTTAGCGGCGAACAATAGTCCTGAAGCCCAAAAACAATATGAAGATACTTTAACCCAACACGCTCAAGCCGTTTTTCAATGTCGTCGTCAAAGCTGGCTCAAAGATCAAGCGATTTGGTTGAGGCTGTATCCTTGTGATGCTCAACCCGGAGCAATTGATCAAATTTTAGATGATCTTGTCAATCGAGGATATAACAAAGTTTATCTAGAAGTCTTTTATGATGGTCAAGTATTACTCCCCGTTTCAGACAATAATACACCTTGGCCGTCTGTATTGCGATCGCCAGGAACCGAAACGGTTGATTTATTTGCAGAAGCGGTTCAAAAAGGACGCCGACGAGGATTACAAGTTTATGCTTGGGCGTTCTTGCTCAATTATGGTTATACTTATACGCTACTCCCTGATCGACAAAACGTTCTAGCTCGTAATGGAAACGGGGAAACTACAGTCACCGCAATTGCAGGGGGAAGCAACAGTGATGATTTTGGGGAAAGTTATACCAATCAAGGATTTGTTGATCCGTATAATCCCCAAGCCCGTCAAGACTATCAAACCCTGTTAAATGCGATTTTAAGCCGTCGTCCACAAGGGGTATTATTTGACTATGTTCGCTATCCAAAAGGCTTAGGTGGGGCTTCTGTAGCCGCTAAAGTGAAAGATTTGTGGATCTATGGAGAGGCTTCTCAACAGGCTTTTCTCCAACGGGCTAACAATGACAGGGGACAAGAATTTATACGGCGATTTTTGCGTCAAGGTTATCTAACCGAAACGGATTTTAAACAAATTGACACCCTGTTTCCAGCCGCCAAAAATCCCAATTCTGAAGCCAAAGATCCCAATTCTGAAGCCAAAGATTCCAATTCTGAAGCCAAAGATACCAATTCTGAAGCTAAAAATCCCAATTCTGAAGCTAAACCGGAGCAACTCTGGCAAGATGAAAAAGCTTTAACGCCTCTCAACGCTTTGCCCTCGATGGGAGAAAGCCTCCAACAGCAATTATGGCGTCTGAGTGTCGCTCATGCCCATCAGGGAATTTTGGAGTTTTTAGGGTTGGCGAGTCAAACTGTTCAACAACGAGGGATTTCTGCGGGGGCGGTATTTTTCCCAGAAGGAAACCGTCGCATTCGTCAACAGGGGTTTGACTCGCGTTTGCAACCCTGGAATCAATTCTCGACTCGGCTAGAATGGCACCCGATGTCTTATGGGGTTTGTGGTGATACAAGTTGTATTGTTTCTCAAGTGCAAACGGTGCTTAATCAAGCGCCCTCGGGGGTAAAAATTATTCCGGCGTTAGCGGGAGATTGGGGAAAAGCTTTTAATAATCGTCCCTCTTTAGAAAATCAGATGCAAGATATTCATAATGTCGCCCCTCAAATTAACGCAATTAGTCATTATTCTTATGATTGGCAAAATCCCGAATTCACCCGACAACGTAAGTTTTGTCAACGTTGATAGACATCGGAAACCAACGACAATAGAGTTCTCCCCTTGCCTTTTAGGAGAGGGGCTGGGGGAGAGGTTCTAGCCAAATGTTTCTCGCCTTTGAAACACCCTTGCCAATTTAACTGCCGAATTCAAAGATCAGGCTTCAAAATCTCAAAGCCCGATACAGGTTGATTAAAACTGGTGCTTGAAAGTAGACGTGAACTACTTACACTGACCGCCGCGGTACAATGTGAGCTTCTGATTTCTCAGCCCGATGCCCTTTCACCGTCGCGGTTATCTGGTCTTAAACAGGCTCCCTCAGCAGAGACGGGGTTCCCTCCGCCAAAATGTATTATTCTGATGCCTTCATTTCTTATGTTGAGTGCGGCGTTACTGTCACAATC
>NZ_AUZM01000117.1 GCF_000478195.2 Lyngbya aestuarii BL J
AACTCCATTATCATCTACGCTATAAGTGCCTTCGCCGGGAATTTCCCGTGTAGTTTCTTGTTCGGGTGTATCAGGGTTGAGATCTACTGTTGTCGGGTCAATATTCCCCTCTGAGTCGGTATCGTTTTCGAGAACATTCAGGCTAACGGGTTCACCTTCTGTTGTGACGCCTTGATCGGGAACGGTTGTGGGGGGAACGTTTGCAGGGGGATTAACTGTAATATTAATCGGTGCGGGTTCTGAAGGTTGACCTTCTTCATCCTCTACGGTGTAGTTAATAGTGGAGTCTCCGGTAAATCCGGGTACGGGTTCAAAGGTAACAACTCCATTATCATCTACGCTATAAGTGCCTTCGCCTGGAATTTCCCGTGTAGTTTCTTGTGCGGGTGTATCAGGGTTGAGATCTACTGTTGTCGGGTCAATATTCCCCTCTGAGTCGGTATCGTTTTCGAGAACATTCAGGCTAACGGGTTCACCTTCGGTTGTGACGCCTTGATCGGGAACGGTTGTGGGGGGAACGTTTGCAGGGGGAACGTTTGCAGAGGGTTCTACAGTCACGCTAACGGTTGCTGTATCGCTGTTTTCCCCATCACTGACGGTATAGGTAAATTCGTCTTCTCCTGAGAAATCATCAGCAGGGGTATAGACTAACTGACCATTATCAATCCTCACCGTACCGCCATTGTCCGTGTCTTGTTGGATATCGGCAATTGTTAATGGATCGCCTTCGGGGTCGGTATCATTTTCAAGAACATTCAGGGTAACAGGGGTTTCAAAAGCAGTTGTACCCGTATCATCGACTGCATTGGGCGCAAAGTTTGCCGGGGGTTCAACAAGAACACTAATTTCTGTCGGTTCGGAGGTGTTCCCTGCGTTATCTTGTACGGTGTAGTTGATCGTTGAGGTGTTGTCGCTAAACTCAGCTTCAGGATCGAAGGTAACAACGCCTGTATCATCTACAGTGTAAGTTCCTTGTCCTGGAATTGTGCGAGTCGTTTGTAGTCCGGGAGTATCGGGGTTGAGGTCTACGGTTGTCGGGTCAATATTCCCGACGGGATCGGTATCGTTGTCGAGAATATTGAGGCTGACGTCGGTATCTGCGGGTGTGTCTGTGGTGTCCGGTTCAGTAACGGGCGGGGTATCTTCGGTGTTATCGATGATCGTCCCAATTCCTTCGCGATCGATGACGAAGCCTCGACTGGGGTCAGAAAGCGTCACCCGAAACTGTTCGTTCTCTTCTATGAGATTATCAGCTAATGTCTCAACATTAACCGTAACTTCAGTCTCCCCGGCAGGAATGGTCAAGGAGCCTTCTGTGATTGGTATATAATCCTCTCCGGCTGTTGCTGTCGGCTGATCGGGATCTAAAGGATTTAAATCGGTATCACTGGTGCTGTAGTTAACGGTGAGGGGTGTCTCGAGGGGAGAAGGAATATTAACGGTGAATTGAGCTTGTTCTCCTTCGGTAACGGTGACATCGTTAATATTAATGAAAATCCGACCATAAACGACTCCACCTGCAATCAGGTCTAATCCTCCTCCAGCACCTACGTCTGGTCGTTCCGGTGTATTGGTTGGAAAGCTTTCAAAGTCTACTAAATTGGTCGTCTCGTCCACATCGGGTGCAAACAAGGCATATCCATTAAATTCTTCACTGGCTTCGATACCGAGATCTTCAAAACTGATATAAATTCCACCAATATTTTGACCATCAACGTTGATTCTTCGTTGAAGTTGTTCTTCGGGATAGTTATCTGAACGTAAAACTGATGTATTGAGTGTAATAGATTCATCAACACCCCATTCATCGGCTCCAATTTCTATTAAATCACCAAACTCAGTCGGGAGACCTTGATTATCAACATCTAATATCGGCGCAATTTTAAACGCATCGTTTCCGTCTCGCTCTAAAATGAGAAAACCAACCTCGTTTAAGTTTTCTTGGGGGGCTTGCAAACCATCTGTGGAGATATAGTCCACCCGCTCGATATTGTTGACATTTTGATCGTCTAGGGTTGTCTGATTGGCAAAAATATTGTCTGTACCGAGATTGATAATATCATCAAACAAGGCGATTTCCATCAGACTATCATCGGGGTCTTCTGAAATAGTCAAAGGAAAAGGAGATCGAAGGTTGAGTTCTTCACTCGTTTGGCTTTCCCGTTCAAACCACAGCAGTTGTCGTCTACCTTGAACATTGTCATTATCATTTCGCCTTAACTCAAAGTCGTTGAGAACATCACCGGCGAGAAACTGATCTTGTCCCGAGGTAAAACTGGTTACTTCCAGAAGATTGCCGTCCCCTTCTTGGAAGTTGTATTCTATTTCTGTGCCTTCGGGAACAGTGGTTCTAATATCGGGAGCGATATAGGTAACATCACCTACGTCATCGTCTGGTAATCTTCTCTCAACTGTTAGATTTTCAATGGGTATGGGGAAAGCAAAGCGGTAATTTTCTCGGACTTCTAAGGTCAGAGGAGATGAGACTTCAAATTTGTCGGTTTTGACTTCTAAATTCCAATCTCCACCTAAACCTGAATAACCTGTTTTATTGGCAGAAGCGGCAATTTTAGCACCTGTGAGTTGGTGGAGTTTGTCTATAAATTCAATCCCTGCATCTCCTGCGGCGACGTTACACCCATACAGCATTAAGGTGTCTACAGACCAGGTTTGGAGTGAGTTGGCGTAGAGGTTGAGAGTGTCGAGGCTAAGTTGAGTATTACCCAGTTGTAAACAGCCGGGTGAACCGTGAGAAATCAGATGAACTTCTGAGAGATTGGTATATTTTTGCAGGGTTTGAGTGATTTGTTGGACTCCATCTTTTGTAGAGTCGAGCAGAATGATTGTTGTGCTGGGGATAACGCCTTTTAGTAGCTTTTCTACGTCTTCTACTTGGGTGTCGATAATGACAAGTTGAGTCATTTTGATTGAATTTTGAGAAAATTCCGGTTTTTTCATAACGTTCTGAGAATTGGTAGTAGAGGGGAAAGTTTGGGTATGTGTCGGAGTAGAAAACATCATCATTAATTTGATAAAAAAACTACATTCAAGATCATCCTCGCGCCGATAAAAATCGGATGATTCAGGTCTGATATTCTAGAAATGGGTTGGGGATTTTAATTAGGGATTGGTCGAATCAATCTAATTTAAAAAGGCTAGGGTTTACCGTTAAAAGCTTGGGTTTTAATTGATTACATTGGAACCCAAATTGAGCGACTAAAATTTTTAGTCATAGAAAAACTCAAGTCCTGTTAGACAAGATTGAGAAACTTAGCTTTGCTAAAGTTTGCAGATTGAGGGTAGGTTGTACAAAATTTGTTGATATAGATGGGAAATAATTTGACCGGGATAGAAGCTTTTTTAACTCTCCTAATCCTTTTTAAACCTTTTTGTGGCTTAAAACTTCTATCTTGAGGTTGATAAATTGACCATTCTCACAATTGTCTTTTTGTAATGGAATGTATTGCTTGTCTTCCACAATACAGCTTCAGGTTTGCCGAAAAACTCTGATGTATTACAACTCAAACCATCAATTTGCATGATACGACCCTAATGACCATTCGGCTTCAGACGATTTTCACTAATTTTCTCAGTGTAATCACTTAATAGGTATAGCTGCTGCTTGTCCATCTCGGTGTTTCCTTTTATGACAATTTATTAACTGTCATTTTTTTCCTTGACAAAATTAAGCTTTTATATATTATAAACTTTCCAACTTTTGATCTATCTAAATGTAGAGAATAAACGGTATATCGTCTAAATTGATGATAGCTTTTATACTGATAGATAGATGACAGTTTGCAATATTTTGTTAACTTTTTCCGATTCTGATTAAATCGAGATCAATCTCTAAAACTTGAGAGGATTGAGAAATAACTTGATCATTATCCCTACCTAAAGAGTTAGGGTACGACATACCGCACCCTATCAAAGTCTCAGCCCGATCACTGAATTGACCTAGCTACTGCGCTTTCACCAACTCCACAAGCAACCGCTTAAACGTCAACCGTTCATTTTCAACCTCTACAAAAATGGTATCCCCATCATTGAATTCCCCGCGCAAAATTCCCTTAGCAATCTGGGTTTCTAACTCTCGCTGAATCGCCCGTTTTAACGGACGCGCACCATACACCGGATCAAACCCGACTTCTGCCAAAAATTCAACAGCAGCATCCGTCAGTTTCAATGACATCTTCCGTTCGGCTAACCGTTCGACCAAATGTTGAATCTGTAGCTGAACAATTTTTTGGAGTTGTTGACGTTGCAGCGCATGAAAGATAATAATCTCATCAATCCGATTGAGAAACTCTGGCCGGAAACTCGCCCGCATCGTCTCCATGACTCGACCTTGCATTTCTTCGTAGCGTGAATCATCTCCGGCAATATCGAGAATATACTGAGATCCGATATTACTGGTCATAATAATCACACTATTTTTAAAATCAACGGTGTGACCTTGGGCATCGGTAACGCGACCATCATCGAGAATTTGCAACATCACATTAAAGACATCGGGATGCGCTTTCTCAATTTCGTCAAACAAAATCACCGCATAGGGACGACGACGAATAGCTTCAGTGAGTTGACCCCCTTCATCATACCCCACATATCCCGGAGGCGCCCCAATTAACCGAGAAACGGCGTGTTTTTCCATGTACTCGGACATATCAATCCGCACCATTGCTTCTTCGGTATCAAACAGATAAGCCGCTAATGCCTTGGCGAGTTCGGTTTTCCCGACACCCGTCGGCCCGAGGAAGATGAAACTGGCGACCGGACGCTTGGGATCTCCTAACCCGGCCCGCGATCGCTGAATTGCCTCTGCAACGGCTGTTACGGCTTCTTCTTGTCCAACTACTCGCTGATGAAGTTCCGAGTCGAGGTTGAGTAGTTTTTCTTTTTCTGACTCAACTAATTTACTAATCGGAATTCCCGTCCATTTAGAAATAATTTCAGCGATATCGGCTTCAGTCACTTCTTCTCGCAGTAGGGTTTTTCCACTGGTTTGAGTGGTGTCCAGTTTGGTTTCTGCGACTTGTAGCTGTTTTTGCAACTCGGATAATTTACCATATTTCAACTCAGCCGCCCGGTTGAGATCATAATTGCGTTCGGCTTGTTGGACTTCAATACTCACGCGATCAATTTCTTCTTTAATCGACTGAATATTAGTAATCACATTTTTTTCTGCATCCCATTGAGCGTTTAGGGCGTGTTGTTCTTCTTTGAGATCGGCGAGATCTTTTTCGATTTTTTCTAATCGTTCAATTGATGCCGGATCGCTTTCTTTTTGCAATGATAACCGTTCCATTTCCAGTTGGAGAATTTTACGGTCAATTTCATCGAGTTCTTCCGGTTTGGAAGTTATCTCCATTTTTAATTTGGCGGCGGCTTCATCCACTAAGTCAATGGCTTTATCGGGTAAGAAGCGATCGCTAATATACCGAGTCGAAAGGGTGGCAGCAGCAACTAATGAACTATCGGATATTTTGACTCCATGATGGACTTCGTAGCGCTCTTTTAAACCGCGTAAAATGGAGATGGTATCAACAACGTTGGGCTGGTCAATATAAACCTGTTGAAAGCGGCGTTCTAAAGCGGCATCTTTTTCGATATATTTGCGATATTCATCTAAAGTAGTCGCCCCAATACAACGCAATTCTCCTCGGGCTAACATGGGTTTGAGTAAGTTACCCGCATCCATTGCACCTTGAGTTGCACCCGCCCCGACAACGGTGTGAATTTCATCAATAAAAAGGATTATTTTACCTTCTGATTCGGTGACTTCTTTGAGGACTGCTTTGAGACGTTCTTCAAATTCGCCTCGGAATTTTGCCCCGGCAATTAAGGCTCCGAGATCTAATGCTATCAGTTTACGATCTTTGAGAGATTGGGGTATATCTCCGGCAACAATTCGCTGGGCGAGTCCTTCTGCGATCGCTGTTTTTCCGACTCCAGGTTCTCCAATTAATACGGGATTATTTTTAGTTCGACGACTTAAAATTTGAATGGTACGACGAATTTCATCATCTCGCCCAATTACGGGATCGAGTTTTCCTTGACGAGCGGCTTCGGTAAGATCTCGCCCATATTTTTCGAGTGATTGATATTTTCCTTCGGGGTTTTGATCGGTCACTTTTTGGTTTCCTCGGACTTGAGTAATCGTTTTTTTGAGCTTGGCTTCATCTAGTTTAAATTCTTGATAGAGGGATTTACCAAAGCGATCATCTTTGGTGTAGGCTAAGAGTAAGTGTTCGATAGAAATATATTCATCACTATACTCTTTGCGATAGGCTTCAGCGTTATCAAGTAAGAGGTCTAAACTCCGACCTAAATAGATATTGGTGCTGCTTCCTTTTACTTGGGGTTGACGATTAATGAAAGTATCAACTCGTTCTCGCAACGCCGAAATATCGACGCCTGCTTTTGTAAATAGGCTGCTTGCGAGTCCTGTTTGTTCGAGTAAGGATTTCATTAAATGTTCGCTTTCAAGCTGTTGTTGTTGAGCTTGTTTGGCGAGATCTGGAGTTTGGGCTAAAGCTTCCCAAGATTTTTCTGTAAATTTACTCGGATCTGTAGGTTGCATTGATTTTATCCTCCCTGTTTTGAATATATAGAGTAAATTGTTAAGAATGTTCGCCTATAACGCTAAAATTTATGGAACTGAATATTCACGGTTTCCAGAATAGATGAACGACTGATCTAGAAATCTAACAGATGATTTTTAGAAGTGAACTTCAGTGCGAAGATCCTCAATTCAATTCCCCAATGTCTAACTTCGATTTGAGAGTGAATATCTCTAAGAGAAATTGTCAATAAGTTTATACCCGTGACGACTATTAAACTGTAGCTTACCTTGAATTAACATTCTGTACAATCTTCCTCCCCTGTTAGGTACGGATAGCCGCAGTCGTCTATGGAGGGTAAAATATTGGAACAATTTGTCTAATCATCCCAGGATAGTGTTAGTCCTGTAGAGTTTACATTTTGACATGAACTGGAAGCCAAACGATAAAGGTTGAACCTTTTCCGACCTGACTTTCAACTGTAATTCCACCGCCGAGAATTTCACATAAGCGCTGACTAATGGCAAGTCCTAACCCGGTTCCACCAAAGCGTTTAGTTGTCGAAGCATCAGCTTGAGTAAAGGCTTTAAATATGAGTTTTTGTTGTTCGTCACTCATTCCAATTCCAGTATCGATGACTTTGAAGATCAGATATTGCTGCATTTGATTTCTGCCAAAACGACTTCCTGAAGACAAACTTCTTCGCGTTGAGGAGGGTTTAGATTTAACTCGTTTGACAACAATTGTAATCACACCATCCTGAGTGAATTTACAGGCATTACTGAGTAAGTTGAGAAGAATTTGTCTGACTTTCGGGAGATCAGCATACATCTGACCAATCTCATTTTTAACTTCTACTTTAACGGCATTTCTATTTTTCTCGGCGAGGGGTTTTGTGGTTGTGATCACATCTTCAAGTAACTGTTTTTCGACCGAAAAATCTTCTAAATAAAGGGTGACATGACCCGCTTCAATTTTGGAAATGTCGAGAATATCACTGATCATATCTCGTAGATGTCTTCCGGCTGTTTGAATTTTTTCTAAGTCAGGAAGAAAGTCGTGACAGCCGAGATCATCGGCGTCATCATGTAACATTTCACTATAGCCGATGATCGCGTTGAGAGGGGTGCGAAGTTCGTGACTCATATTTGCTAAAAAGACACTTTTAGAACGGTTAGCAGATTCGGCTAAAACTTTTGCTTTTTCCAGTTCCTCGGTGTATTCTGCGACTCTTTGAATCAGATGATTTAAAGCGTAGGTGAGTTCTCCGATTTCATCGTCTGTGGTGACAGGAATTTGGATGGCAAAATCTGATTCTTCACCGACTTGATTTGCCACTTTGATCATTGTTGCGATCGGATACGCAATTACCCAACTAATATAAACAGCTAAGACTAAGCCGAGAAACGCGGAGATTAATAGACTAAATAAGAGGATTTGGTTGCCTAAAATTTCGGCTTTTTCACTAGCTTTTAATCCTTGAGATACCCGATTTCCTAGACTGACGGTGAGGGCAATTGATTCGTCTGATAAATCATATAAATTTTGAGCTTCCGGACTACGGCTAAATTGATTTAAAGCGTTTTGCAGAGATTGTTGGGTTTGGGGAGCACTTCTTCCCTTTTCTATAGTTTGCAAAATCTGTTCTAAATTTTGAGCGTATGCTTGAAGATTTTCGGTATATTGTTGAGATAGATTTTGAATTTTTAGATAGTCATTTTGAACTTCTGTATTTTGGGTTTTGGGAACAAACTTGAGTTGTTGAAGTTGACGGTTAATTTCAAAAATACCCGAACGGATGTCTGAAATATCTTCAGAAATAGATGAAGTTTGAGTAATTAAACCCACTAATTCTTCTTGGTTTGATTTGAGTTCAAAGACATTATTATTGATCCGAGTTAAAACTTGTGCTTTTTCTTGGTCGATTGGAAACTGTTCTTTGAGTTTTCCTTTGTAGTATCCTTCGACGACAAAGCTTGTGATTGCACCCAACATGGCAATTCCAATCACAAGAGCATAGCCCAAGCCAATTTTCTGCCGAATACCCAGACGATTGAATAACGACAGTTTTAGCCCCACTGGAGTCGGGCTATTAGCAGAAGAGTTGTGAGTGGGTGAGCTTACAGACATCCGTGAGGTTGCAATCAGCTTGGAAGAATTAGATCAATTTTAAATCAGTTGAGACAGATATACCGAAGATAGAGACAATTTTACGCTCAGATCGGAAGAAATACACAATCCTCTGTTAGAGACTGAGTTCACCCGGATGATGGAAAAGATATCGGTATGGGAATTGTGTCAATCCTAGCAAGTCTGATCGACCGAAGACAAATTTTAGCAAATGTTTGCTTTGATTGCTCGAACGAATAGGGTAGACTATGGTTAATTCCGTCAATTCCCTTTTTATATTATGGGACTGTTTGATCAAATTGTTGGTGCATTGAGTGATCCAAACCGTGAGGCAAGTAATTCTCAGCTCAATGACATTTTAAGTACCGTACAGCAGCTTACGAATAATCAGAGCGTTTCCTCGGAGACGACTCAAACGGCTTTATCGGTTTTAGGGGGCTATGTACGTTCGGCGTTGCAACAAAAGCGGACGAATCAAGGAAATGAGTCGGTGCAAGCTTTTGTGAATCAGTATAGCGGTACGGGTACAAACCCTCAAGCGGTGACTTCGCTGTTTTCGACCCAACAACAGGTTCAAGTTGCAGAAGCGATTTCTAGCCGTACAGGAATTGATGCAGGTACGATTCAAAGTTTACTACCGGCTTTAATTCCTTTGGTGTTGAATCTCTTGAAAACAGGGACTTCGACTGAAAATCCTCAACAGGGTTCAAATTCGGTACTCAATCGCTTTTTGGATGCCGATCAAGATGGGGATGTCGATGTTGCTGATGCCATGCGGTTAGCAGGACAATTTTTGCAAAATCGTTAAACCCAAGATTATCTTAGCAGTATAGGGAAAATGAAATCGTTTTCCCTCAGTTTTTGAGATTGAGTAGAGATGGAAATGGTGATTGAATGGTTACAGCTTAAAGTTCCTCAAGAAAAATGGGAAGCTTTTCTCAAGCGAGATGAAGAAGTCTGGACACAAGGACTCCAACAATATCCGGGTTTTATCGGAAAAGAAACTTGGATTGATCCGCAAAAAGAAGAAATTGTCTTGGTGATTCGGTGGGAAACTCGTCAACAGTGGAAATCTATTCCTCAAGAAGAAATTGATGCCTTAGATCAGCGTATGGGAGATTTAAGAATGCCGATCGTTAAAAGTTATGAATACCAAGTCCGAAAATTTCTTCATTAACGGTGAGATTAATCTTAACTGAATTTGGAGATTAAAGCTAAAATAAAATTAACACTTAAAAACCCGACTCCGATAATTAGGATAACAAATGTCGTTACACTCAAAAGGGGTCGGATTTGATCAACAAAACGACGATTCTCAGGTTTCATTTTTGAAATTCAACTCTGCTAAACAACATTTAAACCGATGTCCACGTCTATTATAAAGACTTTCGTCCAGTTATTTTCATTCAAGTTGATATTTTAACGTTCCGTATCAATTTCAAGCCTAGACATCCTCCACCCATTAAACTAGGGTAGAGACAACTTCTTTTTCAAGATCGACCTGAGTGCCTTCTGTCCTTCACCTATTGAGATCAAGATAATGTTTCCTGAACTCTCTCACCGCGATCAACGCCGATCGCATCAAATTCCAAATCCGGCTATGGCTTCATTCAATTCTAATTCCTCAGGTGCAGTTGTGCAGAAACTTAAACAACGACACTGGTTAGAACTGGCAGAATATGTTTCTCTACTCAGTTCGGCGGTGGGTTCGGTGGTCGTTGCTCTATCGGGTCAAGCCTTTTACGGGGTAGCCCCTTTAACGGTCGCCCTTTCACTGAATGTTGCCAATCGTTACCGAGTCGAACACCAAGTTCAACGGTCTCAGCAGGATGTTGTAGAAATGCAGCAGTCAATCAATAAGCTAGAAAGCAATGCAGTTCGGGCAATTTGGCTGATTCAACAACAACTGACCCGTGAGATTGCCACCCTGAGAGAGAAACAAGAACAACTCCCTGAGCAAGACTCTCTCGAAACCGCTTATCGTTCCAAGCAGGTTGCTATTCTGACTGAAAATGTTTCTTCTATGCAGGATAACATTTCGGCTGCCCTAGAAGAAATGCGGCAACAAATGCGTCAAGAAATTGTCACGACTCAGCAGCATTTGCAGGGTGTAAATGGGCAAGTCAATGAAATTCAACAAGCGATCGCCACATTGCAAAAAGGACAACCCATTCCCCCTTATAAACCCGATGTTGATCTCGGACAAATTCAAGCCCAAGTTAATCAACTTTCTCAAGAACATCAAGAGATTATCAAGCCTCATCTCAAGCGTTTGATTATCGCGATTAAGCAACTGCAAACTACACAAACTAGACCCGTACCTCGACCGCCTAAGCCCCTCTCAAGAGAACATATTCAATAAAGTTTAACTCCAAAAATCTTTTAACTCAAACCGGGGGAAATATCAGGACTTGAAACTGAAGTTCAAATCAATATTTGTCAACTGAAGCTCTTGGCATTGAGCATCAAACTGACTTATTCTGGATATAAAATTAAGATATTCTTTTGAGTTCATGCCGTTTCGTCAACTTGCTGAGGGATTCTGGTTATCTCTGTTAATTTTAACGGGAAATCCATTACTCAGTCTTGCTCAAATTCCTCAACCGATTAACCCTCCTGAACCCTTTCCTACACCTGTTCCGATTCCTCAGCCTTCTCCTCCCCCACCTTTAGAGGTCGAACCGTCTCCAAGGATTCCTCCTGTTCCAGAAGATCTCCCTGGTATTCCAGATACTATCACGATTGAACGGTTTGAATTCATTGGCAATACTGCTTATACTGATCAGGAATTAGCGGAAATTACGGCGGAATTTGTCGGTCGTCCGATTACGTTTGCTGAACTTTTACAAGCAGAAGCGGCGGTGACTCAATTTTATACGGAGTCGGGTTTTGTCAATTCTGGGGCGATTCTTCCTGCGGGTCAAAATTTGACGGATGGGGTGATTACGCTACAAATTATTGAGGGGAGTTTAGAAGAAATTAATGTGACCGGAACAGGACGTTTAAGACCCAGTTATGTTCGCAGTCGGATCAGAGTCGCCACAAAAACCCCTTTAAATGTTAACCGTTTATTGACTGCTTTACAACTCCTACAACTTGATCCCTTAATTGAAAATATTTCGGCGGAATTGGCTGCGGGTTCTCGTCCTGAACTGAGTGTTTTAACGGTAACAGTTATGACCGCAGATACCTTTAGTTTACAACTAATTGCTGATAATGGTCGGATTCCGAGTGTGGGAAGTTTTCGTCGAGGTTTGAGTGTTACAGAAGCTAATTTATTGGGATTTGGCGATCGCATTAATACTGCTTATACGAATACCGATGGTAGCGATCGCTATGATATCAACTACACTTTTCCAATTAATGCCCGCAATGGTACAATTCGTTTTGATTATTATGGCACAGATTCGGAAGTTATTGAAGAACCATTTGATCGCCTGAATATCACCGGAGATTCTGATCGCTTTGGGTTAACGATTCGTCAACCGATTTATCAAACTCCGACTCAAGATATTGCGGTGGGATTAACCCTTTCTCGGGAAAATAGCCAAACCACTATTTTAGGAGAAGAAGAACCTCTTTCTGTGGGTGCTGAAGAAGATGGAAGCACCAAAATTTCGGCAATTCGTGTGTTTCAAGAATACACTCGAAGAACTTCAAGATCGGTTTTGGCTGGGCGATCACAGTTTAGTTTAGGTGTGGGTGCATTTGATGCGACAATTAATAATGAACCGCCCGATAGTCGATTTTTTACTTGGCGAGGTCAAGGTCAATATGTGCGATTATTAGCGCCCGATCTGTTGTTGGTGGTGCGATCAGATATACAAT
This sequence comes from Lyngbya aestuarii BL J, assembly GCF_000478195.2. Lineage (GTDB taxonomy): Bacteria > Cyanobacteriota > Cyanobacteriia > Cyanobacteriales > Microcoleaceae > Capilliphycus > Capilliphycus aestuarii. Next base: position 12,522 of record NZ_AUZM01000117.1, read on the forward strand.
TATCGACTAGAGCGTTGGTGCCGTTAGAACAGTTTCCTTTAGGGGGTTATCAGAGTGTGCGAGGCTATCGTCAGGATGTTTTATTAACGGATAATGGTGTGTTTTTCTCTGCTGAAGCTTTGTTTCCAGTCGCTCGTTTTGGCGAAGGAAATGTATTGCAAATTGTGCCGTTTTTTGATTTGGGTCGAGGCTGGAATGTTGAGGAAGAAGATAGCCAAGAAAATGATACGATTGCCGGGATTGGATTGGGTTTACAATTGCGTTTAGGAGAACGGTTTAACGCTCGAATTGATTATGGAATTCCGTTCAATGAAGTTGATGATCGAGACGAAAATTCTTTACAAGAAGCCGGGGTTTATTTCTCAATTACTTATACGCCGTTTTAATTGAATGAAGGCAGAATAATTTAGGCAAAAGGCAGAAGGTATAGCGCGAAGCGCTCTCGCAATAGGCAACAGCTCATCTGGCAAAAG
>NZ_AUZM01000118.1 GCF_000478195.2 Lyngbya aestuarii BL J
TGGTGTTGTTCAACCTGTACGACGGGTGAACCTCAGCCCAAAAACGCAAGGACGTCTATCTGAACTGTTTGTCGAACAAGGTGATTATGTCGAAGCGGGTCAAGTTGTTGCGAGGATGGAAAGCGGAGAAATAGAAGCGCAGGTGTTACAAGCCGAAGCGGGGTTAGCGCGGGTAAGAGCGAACTTGAACAAATTACAAACGGGTAGTCGTCCCGAAGAAATCGCCGCCGCCCAAGCCAAGTTAGATCGGGCTTTAGCCAATTTAGCTGAACTCGAAGCCGGAACCCGGATGGAGGAAGTTGCTGTCGCTCAAGCTAAACTCAATGAAGCCGAAGCCAGGTTAGCCGATGCACGTTCGGGAAGTTTGGATGATGAAATTGCTCAGGCCCAATCTAGACTCACCGCCAACAAAGCGGATTTGGAACTGGCCAGTGAACGGGTGCGTCGCTATCAAGGCTTGAGAAATCAAGGGGCGGTTTCTGAAGATAGTTTAGAGGAATATCTGCAAAATGAACGCCGACTGAGTGCTGTCGTTGATGAAGCCGCCAGACGCATCGAACAACTTAAACAAAGTCAGCGAAGTCAAGTTGATAGACTCGTTGCAACAGTTGAGATGGAACGTCAAGCTTTGCGACAATTGCAAAATGGCGCTCGGGTTGAAGACATTGCCGCAGCGACCGCCGAAGTTGCAGAAGTTCGCAGCAATTTGAATCAGTTAATTAATGGAACTCGTCCGGAAGAAATAGCCGCAGCCCTGGCGGAAGTTCGAGAAGCTCAAGCACAAGTTCGCTACTATGAAACGCAGTTAGAAGATACAAAAGTTCGCGCCCCGTTTGCAGGAGTTATTGCTCAACGTTATGCAGTAGAAGGGGCATTTGTAACCCCGGCAACATCGGCATCCGATGCGACTTCAGCAACTTCAACTTCGATAGTGGCTTTGGCAAAAGATTTAGAAGTCTTAGCGAAAATTCCCGAAGCCGATATTGGTCGAATTCAACCCAATCAAAAAGTCGAAATTATTGCCGATGCTTACCCCGATCAAGTCTTTAAAGGACGGGTACAATTAATCGCCCCAGAAGCCGTAAAAGAACGAGATGTAACCCTGTTTCAAGCCCGAGTTGAAATGATCACCGGGAAAGATTTACTTCAGTCCGGGATGAATGTTGATTTAAAATTTATTGGGGATAAACTTAATAATGCGTTAGTGGTGCCAACCGTGGCAATTATTACTAATAAAGGAGAAACCGGAGTTTTACTTCCCGACGAACAAAATCAACCCCAATTTCATCCCGTAACAATCGGTTCAACGATTGGAAATCAAATTCAAATCTTAGAAGGAATCGAAGCAGGCGATCGCGTTTTCACTGAGTTACCCGAAGGCAAAAAACTAGAAGACATCATCAACTAAATTAACTAAACTCTATTGGCTAGACTACAACAAATCAACCCATCCGTTAAAAAAGCATCAACCCCAAAAACCCACAACTAACCCATCCGTTACAAAAGCATCAACCCCAAAAACCCACAACTAACCCATCCGTTACAAAAGCATCAACCCCAAAAACCCACAACTAACCCATCCGTTACAAAAGCATCAACCCCAAAAACCCACAACTAACCCATCCGTTACAAATGAACTTTCTCGAACACATAAAAATGGCATCTACCACGCTACTCGCGAACAAAATGCGAAGTAGTTTAACGATGCTTGGAATCATCATTGGGAACGCTTCAGTTATTGGAATGATCGGCATCGGAGAAGGCGCTCAAAGCTTCGTAAATGCTCAAGTCAACTCTTTAGGGCCAAACGTTTTATTTATCATTCCAGGGAGTCCAGAAGCCCAAAGTCGCCCTGTTTATCCTCCTCAAACCCTTGTTTTAGCCGATGCAGAAGCCATTGCTGAACAAGTCCCTGTCGTTGAAGAAGTGGCGCCATCTCTAAACGGAAGTGAACTGATGAGTTATCGCGGAAAAAATGCGTCTGCGTCTTTAATTGGGGCGACTCCCGAATATCTTTCCGTGCGAAGTTTTGATGTGGCGAGGGGAAGATTTATGAGTGATTTAGACTTGAAAAGAAATGAACAAATTGTCGTATTAGGTTCAGAACTCGCCGAACAATTATTTGGGAATGAAGACCCTTTAGGAAAACAAGTTCGCCTCAAAGATATCAGCTTACAAGTTGTCGGAGTCATGCAACCGAAGGGTTCAACATTTGGCACCAATCAGGATATGAATGCTTTTATTCCGATTACGACAATGGCTAATCGAATCGTGGGAGAAACTTCACCTTATGGAACTCAAGTGACCTTTATTTCTGTTTCTATTAAAAATCCAGATAGCATGAAAGCAGCTCAATTTCAGATAGAAAACTTGCTGCGACTTCGACACAAAATTACCGACGAAGATGATTTTACCGTTCGTAACCAAAAAGATCTAATGAATACATTAGGACAAATTACCGGAGCGTTAACATTAGTGTTAGCAGCAACAGCAGCAATTTCCCTTTTTGTCGGCGGAATTGGTATTATGAATATTATGCTAGTTTCTGTCACCGAACGCACTCAAGAAATTGGTCTGCGAAAAGCAATTGGTGCCTCTCAGCAAGATATCCTCGCCCAGTTTATCATAGAAGCAGTCATTCTTTCTGCCGCAGGGGGATTGCTCGGAACTGCTATTGGCGTCGGTGGGGTGTTTTTAGTCGCTGCTGTTACGCCTTTGTCTGCGGGAATTTCTCCCGTTACAATTGCAGTTACCGTGAGTGTTTCCGGTGGAATTGGCTTATTTTTTGGGGTAATTCCGGCTAAACGTGCGGCCCAACTTGATCCCATTGTTGCCTTAAGAAGTGCATAGATTAAACCTATCAATCAAACCAGATGAAAACTTCTCTTTCTCCCTTACAAAATCATCAACAACCGCCCTCAAAAAAAACAATTGTTAAGCTTGAAAATATTAAAAAAGTTTATGGAATGGGCGAGATAGAAGTTCAAGCGTTAAAAGGCGTGAGTCTCACCGTTGAACAGGGCGAATATTGTTCAATTATGGGGGCTTCAGGTTCTGGAAAATCAACGGTAATGAATATTGTCGGTTGTTTAGACCGTCCGAGTACAGGTGCCTATTATTTGGATGGGGTGAATGTTGCTCAAATGTCCGAACAAGAATTAGCTAAAATTCGGAATATTAAAATCGGATTTGTTTTCCAGCAATTTCATCTTTTAGCCCAATTAAGCGCCTTAGATAATGTGATGTTACCAATGCTTTATGCAGGAGTTCCAACCGGGGAACGTCGGAAACGGGCGACAGAAGCTTTAATTCGAGTTGGGCTAGAAAATCGCATTCAAAATAAACCCAATCAACTCTCAGGAGGACAACAGCAACGGGTGGCGATAGCGCGAGCAATTGTAAATCGTCCTGTGTTATTATTAGCTGATGAACCGACGGGGGCGTTAGACTCGAAAACCACCCAAGAAGTGATGGATATTTTTACTGAACTTAACGCCAGTGGAATGACGGTGATGATGGTGACGCATGAAACCGAAGTCGCCCGTCAAACTCGTCGTATTGTTTGGTTTAAAGATGGTGAAGTCATTCACTCTCATCTCACCCCAGAAGATTTACACGAAGCCACTTTTTAAAGAAATTAAATAAATCTTAACTTAAAGATCGGGCATAATAGACCACAAGGGGGAGACAACTGAGGTAGTTTACCGATAGTCCCCTCCATTTAGATTATCAGGGTCTATTGAATGTTGATTAAATCGCTCAATCAATCCCTCGCTCAACTTTCGGCGAAAATTCCCTTAAAAACGCTGTTGGTTGTGCCTTTTGTTTTGCAGATTGTCGGCGCTGTGGGATTAGTCGGATGGTTTTCTTTTAAAAATGGTCAGGAAGCCGTTAATAAGTTAGCCATTGAGTTACAAGAACAAGCCAACTCTCGTATACAATTATTCCTCGATAATTATTTTACCATTCCTCAACAGATTAATCAAATTAATCAAGATGCGATTCAGTTGGGATTAGTGAATTTAGATAATTTATCAACACTGGGTTTGTATTTTGCCAAACAAGTTGAGGTGTTTAATGTTAGTTATATTAACTTTGGGGGGCTAGAAATCAATCAATTTGTTGGGGTCAACAACCGAAGGGATAATCTGCCTCGAATTACTGAATTTTACCGTCAAGCCGCAGACGGAGATTTATATTGGTTTTCTTACACTCGGGACGAACAAGGAAATAAACAAAATATTAACACTTTTATTGAAAATGCAGACCACCGGACTGAAGGTTGGTATACTGATGTAATTGACGCAGGTCAACCCGTTTGGAGTCAAATTTATCAGTGGAAAGATAAACCGATTTTATCAATTTCTGCAAGTTATCCGATTTACAATCCCAATAATCAATTAATTGGAGCGATTGGAGTTGATTTAAACCTCTCAGATATCAGTCAATATTTGAATCAAATTAATCTCAGTGAAGCCACGACCATTTTTATAGTAGAACGGAATGGAATGTTGGTGGCGAATTCGGGTCAAACTCAATCCTTTATTCAAAAAAACCAAGAAGTTAAGCAGATTTTAGCCTTAGAAAGTCAAAATAAAAAAATTAGTATTATCACTCAAGAGTTACAACAAAAAATTGGAAACTTTAGTCAAATTCAAACCCCTCAACAACTGTATTTAACTCTAGGAAATGAACGACAATTCATTCAACTTACCCCCTGGAAAACAGAATCAGGCTTAAATTGGTTGCTGGTTGTCGCAATACCCGAATCCGATTTCATGGCACAAATTAACGCCAATACTCGCACGACAATCATTCTTTGTATAATTACATTAATTCTAGCCACCACCTTAGCCATTTTAACCGCTCGTTGGATTATTCAACCCATTTTAAAACTCAAAAATTCAGCCCTCGCTTTTTCAGAAGGAAAATTTGATCAAACCGTTGATGTTAATCGGGCGGATGAATTAGGAATATTAGCCAAAGTATTTAATTACATGGCGCAACAATTACAAACCTCTTTCGCCACTCTAGAAAATCAAAATATTGAACTCAAACGTCTCAGTCAAATTAAAGATGAATTTCTCGCAAATACTTCCCATGAACTGCGAACACCTCTACATGGAATTATTGGACTGGCTGACTCTTTAATTGATGGTGCAACCGGAAAATTACCCACCAAAACTACTGAAAATTTAACGATGATTGCCAATTCCGGGCGACGACTTTTAACGCTAGTCAATGATATATTAGACTTTTCTAAACTCAAACATAATACAATCGAACTTCAGCTAAAATCTTTGGGATTATGGGAAATTTTAGATATGGTTTTAGTTCTCTCTCAGTCTCTAGTCGGACAAAAAAATATCAAACTGATTAATTCTGTACCCGATGATTTACCCGGAGTTGAAGCCGATGAAAACCGTTTACAACAAATTTTATATAACTTAATCGGAAATGCAATTAAATTTACTGAATCTGGAACAGTAGAAATCACAGCTTGTGAGAAAATAATCAACGAATCTAATCATTATATTGCTGTCACTATTTCCGATACTGGAATTGGCATTCCAGAAGACAAATTAGAACAAATTTTTGCATCTTTTGAACAAGGAGACGGTTCAACTGCGCGTCAATATGGCGGAACAGGGTTAGGTTTAGCCGTAACAAAACAGCTTGTTGAATTACACGGTGGTACGATTGAAGTCCGTTCAAAAGTAGCAGAAGGTTCTCAATTTACCTTCACCTTACCTAAAGCAAAATCACCTGTTGAAGCGACTGAAAATCAAACGATTCCACCTTCAAAACTGTCTACAAATGTTTCTCTATCAGAACCCCAACTCGAACTTGAAAATACTCCCGAAATCTTAATTGAAGATAGTGGAGAATTCAAAATCTTAGTCGTTGATGATGAACCTGTTAATATTCAAGTGATTGCTAACAATCTTTCTCTACAAAACTATGCCATTACTCAAGCCACAAATGGTTTAGAAGCCTTAACCTTAATCGAAGAAGGATTTAAGCCGGATTTGATTTTACTCGATGTGATGATGCCTCGGATGACGGGTTATGAAGTGTGTCAGAAACTCCGAGAAAAATATCTCCATAGTGAACTTCCTATTTTAATGTTAACCGCTAAAAATCAAGTGACAGATTTAGTTGATGGCTTGAGTTCAGGTGCCAATGATTATTTAAGTAAACCTTTTTCTAAGCAAGAGTTATTAGCCCGGATTAAAACCCATCTTCGTTTACTCAAAATTAACAATGCTTATGGCCGTTTTGTTCCCCATGATTTCCTCAGATTTTTAGGACATGAAAGTATAATTGATGTTAAATTAGGAGATCATGTTCAAAAAGAAATGACGGTGATGTTTTCTGATATTCGCTCATTTACTACCTTATCTGAGGAAATGTCACCCCAAGAAACGTTTGATTTTATCAATGGTTATCTCAAGCAAGTTAGTCCGATTATTCGTAAACATAACGGCTTTATTGATAAATATATTGGGGATGGCATTATGGCTTTATTTCCTCAGTCGTCTGAAGATGCTGTACAATGTGCGATTGCGATGCAAAAAACAGTCAGTGCGTACAATCAAGAACTACAAAAACAGGGTAAACTTCCGATTAATATTGGGATTGGTTTACATACGGGAACGTTGATGTTAGGGACAATCGGTGAACAGGAACGCATGGAAAGTACCGTGATAGCAGATGCGGTTAATTTAGCCTCTCGTTTAGAAGGATTAACCAAACTCTACGGTGCGGGAATTATTGTTAGTGAAAAAACCTTATCTCGCTTGAGTGATTTTCAAAATTATGGTTATCGGTTTCTAGATCGGGTTAAAGTGAAAGGGAAAAATATTGCAGCAGGTGTATTTGAAATTTATGATGGTAATCCCGAATCTCTACAAGCTTTAAAAATTAAAACCAAGTCAGACTTTGAACAAGCAGTTTTCTTATATCATCGCCAAGAATTCCAACAAGCTGAAGCGATTTTACAGCAGATTCTAACGGTTAATCCAGACGACAAAGCTGCATTACTCTATTTACAACGTTGTCAACACTCTCAAGTTTAAAGAATGGGGAATTGGGGAAGATTGATCATTCATCCCCGTTCCCTGAATTTTAATAACGAGGCCGACTAGAAACCCGTTGTGATTGTTGGTTGTACATTGCCAGTAAAACCTGACCGGGGTCAACCCAACGACCGCCATATTTTAACCCCCAGTGTAAATGAGGGCCGGTTGTGCGTCCAGTCATACCCACTCGGGCAATTCGGGTTCCCGCAGGTACAACTTGACCTTCCATGAGTTGAATCCCGCCATCATGATCGATAAAATAACGGCCCTGGGCGTTTTTCTCCACCCGTCCTTGAACATGACAGTAAATATGCGTCCACTGTCCCGAATCAATGGCAATCCCTGTCCCACAACGGCCATCTTCCCAGACTTCGACAATAGTTCCCGTCCACCAGTTGCGAATATAGCTACCCATCGGGGCTGCTAAGTCTAGACCATAGTGAAATCCACTGGAACGATAGCCGAAACCCGATGTATATTCTAGAAAATTTTCCACAGGGAAAGACGCCCCTGACCAATCGAGTCCAGTCGCAACTTGATTTGTAGTGGATTCTCTGGCGTTAACTAGCTTCTGCCATCCAAGCGGCATCAGACTCAAACTAATTAACCCGGCTAACATCAAAATCCGTTTTGGACGAATCCAGTTTTGGGCGCGTTTTGGTGTTGACTCTACCATTAGTGTGTTTGACTCCTCACTCTGATAGGTGAAAGATTACAGATGAGAGAGGACAGTTAATCGGTGGTCAGCGGTAACAGGTGTGATTGGATTTCTATTCCCTGTTCGGTGATCCTTTTGCCTATTCTCTTTTGCCTGTAACAGTCACCTGTTTTTACTGGTTTACGTTCCACCGAACTCTGCAACGGTTAATATGCAGGCTGACAGTAGGCGGAATTAATTTTCCGGGCTGTCGGGTTTGTGGAATGGAGAACTGATGTCTGCTTGTCACCCCAAAAATTAAATTCGATGACAATCGGCAACCAACCGGATTGAATTGCCGTAGACATATGACCCCGTATTCTACTCTATGTTTGTTCTATAGAGAATAGCTGAGTTGAATTAGTGTAACGATTTGTTTATGATCAAGTCAAATTTGCGGCATTAACAGGTATAAGTCAAGGATTAATCACAAATTCCCCATTTTAGACATTTACCATAACATCACCCATGCTATTTGATATTTTCCTTTTCCGGTTTAGCCTTGACACCACAACAATCGCCGGGGCAGCTTTGTGGTCACTTGCCCTCTATTGGGGATTTTCTCCGCTCAGTGAATGGGTAATCGAACAACTCAATCGTTGGTTCAACTTTGCTGAACAAGGACTCTATACCTCAAAAAAAGAGTTTGAACGAACTCGCGTCGCCCGAGAATCTCAAAACGCTTTTTATGCTTCCTTGTTTAGCATTGTGCCGTTTTTAATCGTGGGTAGCTTATGTAATTGGGCGGTTGAAGCGGGATTAGATAGCAGTTGGGCGATCGCAATGGGAATGATCGCTTGTATCAGTGGCGGTGTCTATGAACTCGGACGACGAGACTCTCAACAACGAGGCTAAATCAGGGAACGGGGAAAGTCAGACGTTTTTTTCTCTCTCCCCACCTTCCTACCTCCCTACCTCCCCATCTCCCCATCTCCCCATCTCCCCATCTCCCCATCTCCCGCGCGCGACTATGCCATGACGGTTTTCAAGTCACCTGTTGCATTTGACGGTTCTAGAGCCGCATAGAGGCGGTTCAGCGCATTAACATAAGCTGTAGCCGCAGCAACAATAATATCCGTATTTGCTGCATGACCGGAAAAAACCCGACCTTCGGCCCGTAACCGAATTGTGACTTCTCCAATGGCATCAATTCCCGCCGTTACCGACTGCACAGAGAACTCAATTAACTCATTGGGAATATTAACAACTCGGTTAATCGCTTTATAAACCGCATCCACTGGCCCTGTCCCAATCGCGGCATCCATCAATTCTTCACCCGTTGGCGTTCTTAAAATCACCGTTGCCGTCGGACGTGCGCGATCGCCACAGGACACCTGAACCAATTCTAAACGGAACAATTCTGGGGCTTGGTGAATTTCGTTATTGGCAATTGATTCTAAATCCCAGTCGGTGATTTCTTTCTTCTTATCGGCTAAGTCTTTAAACTTGATAAAGGCTTTGTTAATATCCGAGTCCGACAGTTCAAACCCCAATTCTTGCAAGCGATGAGCGAAAGCGTGACGGCCAGAATGTTTACCCAAGACAATCAGATTATTATTCAACCCAATCGATTGAGCATCCATAATCTCATAGGTGAGCTTATTTTTGAGAATACCATCTTGGTGAATTCCCGACTCGTGAGCAAAGGCATTCGCCCCCACAATGGCTTTATTCGGTTGCACCAACATTCCCGTTAAGTTAGAAACCAGACGAGAGGTTTTGTAGATTTCCTGAGTCTTAATCTGAGTCAGGGGTGTTTCTGAATCTGCCGGACGACCCAAGAATGGATTGTAATATTGTCGCCGCACATGAAGCCCCATCACCAATTCTTCGAGAGCCGCATTTCCCGCCCGTTCACCAATCCCGTTAATCGTACATTCGAGTTGACGAGCGCCATTTTTCACCGCTTCGAGGAAATTCGCCACCGCCAAACCGAGATCGTTGTGTCCATGAACAGAGATAATGGCTTGATCGATATTGGGAACGTTTTCTTTGATTCCGCGAATGAGAGCGCCAAATTCGGCGGGCGTTGTATAACCCACGGTATCGGGAATGTTAACGGTTGTAGCGCCTGCGGCGATCGCTAATTCGAGAACTTGGTAAAGAAATTCGGGATCAGATCGTCCAGCATCTTCGGGGGAAAATTCCACATCTTCGACAAAAGACTTGGCATAAGCCACCATCTCCGGAACGATGTCTAAGACTTCTTGTCGGGTCTTGCGGAGCTTATATTGCAAGTGAATGTCGGAAGTCGCCAAAAAGGTATGAATGCGTTTGTGAACGGCAGGTTCTAAGGCTCGGGCTGCCGTTTCGATATCAGAACGCACCGCCCGGGCTAAACTACAAATCACAGGGCCATCTTCAGTCCCGACGGTTTCGGCAATGCGATGAACCGCCTCAAAATCCCCTTGACTTGCAAAGGCAAAACCCGCTTCCATCACATCGACTCCCAAACGGGCGAGTTGTCGGGCAACTATCAGCTTTTCGTCTACATTGAGGGTGGCGCCTGGACATTGTTCGCCATCTCGCAAAGTGGTATCAAAGATAATAATACGGTCAGAACTCGGTTGAATTTTCATCGATCTCGAACCTCTAGTTGTAAGTGAATCATTAAACCCCAACTCAGAAAAACTTCAGATTTTGATTTTGCTTTTCCGTTTGGTTATTGATTTTCTCTTGATTAATAGTCTACTTTTTCGATTTGATCTCGAATATCATTTAAGTCAATGTATCGATCTGTTGCGTTTCGCAGTTCACGAGCAATCATGCCTTCGGTGGAGACAACGGTAATATGAGTATTTTTTGAGCGTAAGAGTTCAATCGCCCGTTCAAAGTCACCATCTCCACTAAATAAAACAACTCGATCATACTGATCTACAGTATTAAACATATCAACTACAATTTCAATATCTAAGTTCGCTTTTTGGGAGTATCGACCCGAGCTATCATCGTAGTATTCTTTAAGAATTTTTGTGCGTACCGTATAACCTAAACTAATCAAAGCATCTCGAAAGCCTCTTTGATCTTGGGGATCTTTGAGGCCTGTATACCAAAAAGCATTGACTAGAATCACATCAGATTGTTCATGTTTGAAATAGGTCAATACTCGTCGAGGATCAAAAAACCAACCATTTTTTTGTTGTGCGTAGAACATATTGTTACCGTCTACAAATATAGAGAGACGGTTTTTTGAGTTAAGCATAGAAACTATAGACCTAGATATTTGTAGAAAAGAATTTAAGCTAATTATCTTATCTTAACATCTGGACTGTCACCAAGCATTTAGGTCAAGATTGTTTACTACTCTGCCTTGATCCCGGATGATTTTGAGTCCAGTCTTTAGGTGTATCAATCCTCCTCAATCTAAGATTTTAGTAAATTTACTTTAGAGACTTGAAAAAATCTCCTCAATTTGTTATTCCACTTCTGGATCTCGGTTGTATGAAATAGACACAACAACCTCAGTTATTCCAGCCGAGGCATCAATAGAGATGTTTAAATCTCGTCGTCATCACCGAAGTCGCTGACTCACATTTACCTAACTCTGCGAGAAGGGCTAACTCCCAGATGAGGGAGTACCCCAACGATACAAGCTACTTTTTTTCCTATCAACCCCACAATGGATTCATCCCTATAGGAGAGTCATTAGCAGAGTTGACCAACGGTCACAGCAGCGGACAGACCCCGAACCCGGAGGGCGGAGTAATCTGTGACTTTCTTTATAAAATAATGAGTACAATATGACTTTCCTCTAGTATACAGCTTCGGGAAACAGGTTGATCTCATTAAAACTCGATGCGCGATCGCTAAAACTTTTTAGTTTCTAACGCCCAACGTGCTAACTCCGTGCGATTGTGAAGTCCGGTTTTGTTCAACATATTGCTGACATGACTTTCAATAGTACGTTGACTCACCTTCATGGCTTTAGCAACTTCCCGATTTGCCAATCCTTGAGCAACCAGTTGTACCACTCTGACTTCTGTCGGTGTTAACTCGACTCCCGGACGAGCTTGAATACTGGGTTGTCCATCCGCCTGACGGCTATTAATTTTAATTAAGCGCGAAGCTTGTCTGAGAGAAGATTCAACTTGAGCGACTAATTCTTCGGGTTCAAAGGGTTTAACAATATAAACATCTGCTCCGGTATTAAGACCTTTGACTTTATCTTGACTTTGACCCTTTGCCGATAAAAACAACACCGGAATCCAGCCTGTACGTGGATCTTCTCGAATAACCTTCACCAGAGAATAGCCATCCATTTCTGGCATCATAATATCGCAGATAATCAAATCAGGAAGCTGTAACTCTAGCAATTCTAGTGCTTTGAGTCCATTTTCCGCTGTGCTTACTTCATATCCCCGAAACTCTAAATAGTCCCTCACCAGGAGGACGAGATTCGGGTCATCATCCACAAGCATGAGTTGTTTTTGTTCTCCAGTTTTGATGTCCGTCATCTTGAAATTTTCCCTTGGGAAATCCCGCGACATTTGCAATTGCCATCATCAGTTGAACAGTGGAGCGGGCTTAACCTCTGTTTAACTGTGGGCTTCACAACCGATCAGGTTCTAAGCAGTTGAGTTGATTCTTACAATGGCAAGAGGTAACAACAATGATGGGCAATCTCTGTAAATTCCGAAATAACGTTACAATTTTTGTTAGAATATATACCTGTCTATACAGGGTTTATACCGATCATATCGGAAAATTTGACGACCCGCCTATTCCAATTCACTCGAACGCGGCATTGTCATCCTGATTACAGCCTTGTAAAGCTTGACTAATCGGCGGCTCCGGTAAGGGATGAGTTAGAAATACATAGTCTTCAACCACCTGAGAACCG
>NZ_AUZM01000119.1 GCF_000478195.2 Lyngbya aestuarii BL J
GATCGCAGACATCTTTACTCAAGCGGGTTTTCCCGAAGGCGTCTTTCAAACCCTGTTGATCGGATCAGGTCAAGTCGCGCAAGTGATCAGTGATGATCGGGTGAAAGCAGGCACGCTTACCGGAAGTGAACCAGCGGGGATGAGTTTCGCTTCCCTAGCCGGAAAACACATTAAAAAAACTGTATTAGAATTGGGGGGTAGTGATCCGTTTGTCGTTCTCGAAAGTGCAGACTTAGAAGCGGCAGTTGAAACGGCAGTTACCGCTCGGTTGTTAAACAATGGTCAGTCCTGCATTGCCGCAAAACGGTTTATCTTAGCCTCCGCGATCGCCGATGAATTTGAACAGCGTTTGGTCGAAAAATTCCAAGCCTTAAAAGTTGGTGATCCGATGGCAACCGATACCGATATCGGGCCGTTAGCCACCCCAGACATTTTACAAGACATCGACAAACAGGTGAAAGCCTCCGTCGAACAAGGTGCAAAAGTGCTGATTGGCGGTCAACCCCTGGCACAACCGGGAAACTTTTATCCGCCTACCATCTTAAGCGATATTCCACCCGGAACCCCTCCCTACACCGAAGAATTTTTCGGCCCTGTAGCGTTGATGTTCCGAGTCTCCAGCCTAGATGAAGCGATAAAACTGGCAAACAGCACTGTCTTTGGTTTGGGTGCAAGCGCATGGACGACAGATGAAGCGGAGCGCGATCGCTTAATCTCCGAACTCGAAGCGGGTGCTGTTTTTATTAACGGTTTAGTCAAGTCCGATCCTCGTTTACCCTTTGGCGGAATCAAGCGCTCAGGCTACGGACGAGAGTTAAGTATTCAGGGTATTCACGAATTTGTCAACATTAAAACCGTTTGGATTAAGTAACACAAATTCGGAATTTAGGATTCAAAGCTAAAATAATTCAGGCAAAACTGAGCCATTGAATCTAAGTTGATCCTGATTGCAGTTAGTAATCAAGTCAACCGATTCATTCTCAGCTTTGAATCCATTTTCATTCCGATGGGCAATCAATTTCATCGAATTTCCTAATTTCCAATTTTTAGACCTGACATGAACACAGCAGAACTTCTGGTCAAATGCCTCGAAAATGAAGGAGTACAGTATGTCTTCGGACTACCGGGAGAGGAGAACATGGCCGTTCTTGAATCCTTAAAAGCCTCCTCCATTCAGTTTATTACCACCCGCCACGAACAAGGGGCCGCTTTTATGGCAGATGTCTATGGACGCCTGACCGGAAAAGCTGGAATTTGTTTATCCACCCTGGGGCCAGGAGCAACTAACCTAATGACAGGAGTGGCAGATGCAAACCTCGATGGTGCGCCTCTGGTGGCGATTACCGGACAGGTGGGAACCGATCGAATGCACATTGAATCCCATCAATACTTAGATTTGGTGGCAATGTTTTCGCCTGTAACGAAGTGGAATTCCCAAATTGTTCGACCGAGTAACACCCCGGAAATTATTCGGAAAGCCTTTAAACTTGCCCAAGCGGAAAAACCCGGTGCTGTACATATTGATCTCCCCGAAAATATTGCGGGAATGGAAGCAATCGGAGAACCCCTCCAACGAGATAAGCGTGAAAAAGTTTATTCTGCTTATCACAGTATGAATGAGGCAGCCGTTGCTATTTCTAAGGCTAAAAATCCGATTATTTTAGTGGGAAATGGAGCATTACGAGCTAATGCCAGTGACGCTCTGACTGAGTTTGCCACCCAACTCAATATTCCGGTTGTGAATACTTTTATGGGGAAAGGTGCGATTCCCTACACTCATCCCCTCTCATTGTGGACGACCGGATTACAAAAGCGCGATTATATTAGTTGTGCTTTTGAGAAGTCTGATTTGGTGATTGCTATCGGTTATGATTTGATTGAATATTCTCCGAAAAAGTGGAACCCCGAAGGCACAATTCCTATTATTCACATTAGTGCGACTCCATCTGAAGTCGATAGTAGTTACATCCCCATCGCGGAAATTGTCGGAGATATTTCAGACTCACTCAATGAAATTTTGCGCCGTTCAGATCGCACCGGAAAACCTGAACCTTATGGGCTAAAATTACGCTCATATATTCGTCGCGATTACGAACAATATGCCGATGATGATGGCTTCCCGATTAAACCTCAAAAACTGATTTATGATTTACGTCAGGTGTTAGGGCCAGAAGATATTGTTATCTCTGATGTTGGCGCTCATAAAATGTGGATTGCTCGTCATTTTCATTGCGATCGCCCGAATACTTGTATTATTTCTAATGGGTTTGCAGCGATGGGAATTGCTATTCCTGGTGCAATGGCGGCGAAATTAGTTAATCCTAATTTGAAGGTCGTCGCCGCGACAGGGGATGGCGGGTTTATGATGAACTGCCAAGAGTTAGAAACAGCTTTACGGGTGGGAACTCCTTTTGTGACAATTGTTTTTAATGATGGCGGTTATGGGTTAATTGAATGGAAGCAAGAAGACCATTATGGTGATTCTTCTTTCATTAAATTTGGAAATCCTGATTTTGTCAAATTTGCCGAAAGTATGGGATTAAAAGGCTATCGGGTAAACTCAGCAACGGACTTAGTTCCGATTTTAAAAGAAGCACTGGCGCAAGATGTTCCGACTGTGATTGATTGTCCAGTTGACTATCGAGAAAATGCTCGATTTAGCCAACGTTCAGAAGGGTTATCCTGTCCCATTTAAGTTACAAAACTCGGTTTATTGTAGGGTGGGTGACAACCCATGATTCAACTGCTGAGATGATCAAGTTTTTACTCTCACCCACCCTACTGAGTTGTAGCTTTGAAAAATAATATAGATTGTCAAAATGAACTGTTTTATGTAACAATAATCAAAGGGATAAATTTAGGATTTACTCATTCTATTAATCGATAATGAAAATAGCGACTTGGAATGTTAACTCTATTCGTACCCGCAAAGAACAGGTGTTAGCTTGGTTGCAGGCTAACCCTGTTGATATTTTGTGTTTACAAGAAACTAAAGTTATTGATCCAGATTTTCCCCGATCACCTTTTGAATATTTAGGGTATCATCTGTATATTTCTGGACAAAAAGCTTATAATGGTGTAGCAATTTTTAGTCGTCAACCTTTAGAAGATGTTAGTCTGGGTTTTACCGCTATTTTAGATGAAAATACCGTTCAAACTTTTGATGAACAAAAACGAGTCATCGCTGGAACAATTGACGGAATTAGAGTTATTAATTTATACGTTCCCAACGGTGCTAGTGTCGGAAGTGAGAAGTACATATACAAACTCAGTTGGTTAAAACTCTTAAAAGAATATCTCCAAAAAACTCTAGAAAAAACCCCAAATATCTGCGTTTGTGGAGACTTTAACATCGCCTTAGAAGATCGAGATATTCATGATCCTATTGGTCGAGAAAATCATATCATGGCATCGGACACCGAACGTCAAGCGTTAAAAGAGATTCTAGACTTGGGGTTAGCTGATGCCTTCCGCAAGTTTAACACCGAAAGCGGACAATTTAGTTGGTGGGACTATCGCGCCGCCTCGTTTCCTCGCAACAAAGGATGGCGCATCGATCATCATTATTTAAGTTCATCTCTGTATGAAAAAGCCAAAAGTTGTGTGATTGATAAAACGCCTAGAAAATTAGAAAAACCTAGCGATCATACTCCCGTTATTGTTGAGTTGTGAAATTTATTGAAAACTTCAAAGCCTGAAAAATTACAATATCTCTAGAAAATAGCTGGTTTTTGGCGATTTTTGAGCGTTCCAGATAGCGATCGCGCTGATGAAATCAAAAAGCATGACATCGCCACAAATTTTATATATTGATAGAATTTAACAGTTATCCCCAAGGAGAAATGATATCAATTTTTCTTTCAGAATATTGTATAATTTTCTGAAATTTTTGTTCATCCACATCCTGTGTTTCAGAAATATAATTATCAATATAACTCTTCAAAAGACTTTCGCCATGTTGTCTGGCTTCTATTTCTGAGCGTCCAAATGTTACAATTGTACAGTTATGAGTTGCTATGCGATATCTTTCTTGTAAGATCAGATTATCGGATAAGATTTGACTGATAAGAATATCATTAAATAATATTTGAATGATATAAATAGGTTCTTCATTAATTGGGTTTGTGATATAAGCATCTCGACTAATTTTTTTATACTTTTCTCTAACATATTTGAGATCTTGAACTAAAGCACTAGCAACTATTTGGTTGATTTTACAGATGTGCGTAAATTGAAAGTCTTCTCTTAAAGGTTGAAGATATTTTTGAAATTCATCTAAAAATCTTTTGTTAACTTTGTTGATATCTTCCTTTTTATAATTTTTATCCAAAAAATAAATACACAAAGCAGCAAAAATTAAAGTGATAGTTATTGATATTTTTGGGTAAATGAAAGTTAGCCTATATTGAGGGATATATTTATTTTTTTCTTCCTCTTCTAAAGATTTTTCCTTCAGATCGAAATTAAGCTCTATGAATAGTCTTTCAATATAGGTTAAAGTCTCTTCAAACTTAACGAAGTATCTAGATATTAAATCTATTGCAAATTCATCATAGATACCAATTTTATTGAAAGCCGTAATAAAGTATTCATTCTTTTTGAATCTTTCCAAATAAAAATCAATATATTTTTGATTTTCTTTAAGATGTTCCCAGGAAAAATAGATTTGAATAAAATTCAAGGAATCTACCTGAGAATTAATAGCGTTGACAAAAAGAATTGATGTTTCTCTTCTTTCTTTTTTATTAGCACGATCTGTTGAAGCTTTATTTACTAGATAAAGAGCTAAAACTGTGGATACAATTGGAAAATTTAAAAGGTCTTTATTTTCAACGATAAAGTTTTTAAAATTTTCATAATTATCAAACCCCGTCTGAGTAATAAAACCTGATAAGATAAAGCCTAAACTTGAATACAATATTCCTCTAGAATTTCTCTCATAAATAAAATACCGTAGTATACATCCAGCTATAAGAAAACCTATAAGTGCTGGAAGAACATCAATCAGACATTGAAGATAATTATTCATTGGTTTTGTCTTTGTTGCTTGTAATTATAATCTTCGTCATAGTCAATTGTCCCAAATAAATCCAAGACTTTGAGTTGTTTTCGACGTTGAATGTATTCGCGCAAAGCCGCTTCAATCAAGAGATTTGCAGTTGAATACTCACTTAAAGCAAGAGCTTCTTCCAGCAGTTTTTCATCAATTTTAAGGTTGTTTACCATGTATTTTGTCTAAATCTGATTTAGTGATTGTCTTATAAACCTATGTTACACAATCCCCTAAAAATTGAGGAGTCAGAAGTTAACCTGGAAGTCTCCCTCACAACTAACCTCTAACTCCTCAAGATAAAGATTCAAAAGTTAAGTTTTTCTAATCAATAACAGGAAATGGTTTTGAAAAATAAAAGTTTATGGGTAAAATCGGTTTTTTAATTGAGAAAATTTCTTAAATAGTTGACGAAATCATAGGGGTTCTGGTACACTTGAAGAAACACCTCCCAAGGGGTTACTCTGTCTACACGTCAAAATAAAGCCTAAAACCCTGATTCTGTGGTTAAATATCAGCACATCCTGACAGAAATTTTTAAACAGCGACGCATCAATTTTCAGCTTGGAAGCAAAAGCCCAAAATCGGCATCTTGACAAAATAGAGTGTTTGTGTATTGCTAAGTCAACAGGTTGAACAAAAAGAAGAAAATTTGAGGAGTCAGAAGTTAACCTTGAAGTCTCCCTCACAACTAACCTCTAACTCCTCAACATTAAGATTCGATTGAACCTTAGCCAATTCTAGAAGTTCATTTCAGCAGCTTGAACCTTTTCAACCTGTTTCTTCTTGAGAACCAGCAGAATTTGAGTCAACATCACCAAAGCAAAGAAAGCCAACAACCACTGAATGCGACCTGCACTTTGCAAGACAATTTCAGTATCCGCTTGACCAAAACCACCGACGTTAGGATCTTGGTTCAAGGGCTGACTAGCGGTGACATCTTGACCTTCTGAAACAATCAGTTCCGGGCCAGGAGGAACAGTATCCACCACCGTTTTACCCTCAGCCGTTTCAATACTGACTTGGTAGCCAACGCCTTCTTCAGAGGTAATTTGAGTAATTGTACCGGCCGCAGAAGCTTTGTAAACCGCGTTATTACTTTGGTTTCCAGCCGGATAAACCTGACCGCGACCTCGGTTTCCACCGACATGAACAGCATATTTACCGTAAGTCACAGAAGCATCTGTTCTCGGATCAGGAGAGAGAACGGGGAAGACAATTTCCTGGTATTGTTCACCCGGTAGCGGCCCAACCAAGACAATATTATCTTGATCTTCGCTATAAGGTTGGAAGTAGAGATCGCCCACTTCTTCCTTTAATTCTTCAGGAACTCGTTCAGACGGAGCAATTTTAAAGCCTTCGGGAAGCATCAAAACAGCCCCGACATTTAAACCGCCTTTGCTACCATCCCCTAAAACTTGCTGGGCGCTGGTGTCATAGGGAACTTTAACCACCGCTTTAAACACAGTATCCGGTAAAACAGACTGAGGCAGTTCAACTTCAGTCGGTTTAGCACCGAGGTGACAGTTTGCACAAACAATTCGTCCAGTCGCTTCACGGGGAGTCGCCGGTGCCGTTTGCTGCGCCCAGAAAGGATAGGCAGCAGCCGCTTGAGGAAGGGCAATATCACTGGTTAGAAAGAAAGTCACCGTTGCGATCGCAACCAGCGCCATCTTCCAAGTTGCCCGAATGCTACGATGCAGCATTGCAGTTTGGTCAGATTTTGACATTAGTAATGTTCTTAACTCGCTCAAAGTCAAAGGATTTTACTTGAGATTAGGAATCTTACCGTTAAATCTCCCCAATCCCAAATTTTATGTATGGCAGGGAACAGACAAGAGGGAACAGACACCAGTAGAACAAACAGTTCACCGTCTAGGATTTGTCATTACTCTCTACCCTAATCACCGTTTCAATTGCTATCAGTTTATTAAGCCCACCAAGGGTTTTCACCGGTACGGAAGTCGGTTTCTGTCCAGGGAGTAAAGCTAACTTTATCATCTTCAACATTGGTATGAGCCAACGCTAGAGACAAAGGAGCAGGTCCGCGAACAACTTTACCTTGGGCATTATACTGTGAACCGTGACAAGGACAGATGAATTTGTCTTCGCTACCGTTCCAAGGAACAACACAACCTAAGTGGGTGCAGACGGCATTAATGCCATAGTCTGCTAAGGTGCTGTCATTTTCTACCACCAAGTAGGTCGGATCACCTTTTAAGCCTTGGGCTAAAGTGCGATCGCCAGGGTTATGGTTGGCTAAAAACTCACTAGCAATTACGTCATTTCCGAGTGCATCTTTAGCAGTCACACCGCTTGCACCACCACCGCTTGAAGCAGGGATAAAATATTTAACGAAGGGGTAAAGCACACCCAGAGCTACGCCTGTGGCTGACCCAAACGTTAAAAGGTTCATAAATTGACGACGCCCCATATCGGGGACTTCCGGCGTTTCAGAAATTTGAGTCATAGTTGACGCAGTTGATTCTGTCTTATGTTAGTTTTCGAGAACTTTGGAGCCAACAAACAAAAAATGTATTGCAGATTCGCTTGAACTATTGCACCAAGTCTGCTATGGGTCAAGACCTTAAAGAATGATTCTGTACGGTTTTTTCCCATCATTAGAGCATTATTACATTTTTTTAACTTGGTCTTTTATTATTACAGAATGTAAATATGAGGGGTTTATTCAGGAGCGAGCCATGACGGGAAAAGAACTACATCAGCTAGTGTTGGACAAGTGGGGCGTATCCTATGACGTTCAGCTACGGCGAACCCGAGGCAAAGTTTTCTTACAGATCATGTGGAAGTATCTCGAACAGATGTCTTTTCCCTTGAGTGAGGCGGACTACATCGCTCATTTGAATGCGATCGCCCAGTATTTGAACGGATGGGGAAGTGTAGAGTTGGTGAAAGACTACATTCAAAATACGAAAGAAAAACCTCGCCTGGGTAAAGCGGTGAGTATTCCTCTCGATCTCGGAGAACGGGCTTCCGAGTGGATATTATGATCGGGAATAGGGAACAGGAGACACCGGGTCAGAGAACATGGATCGTTCATAATTATGAATTCTCAGTCCAAAATTCATCTAAGTTGATCTCTGCCATCTCTTGCTGCACCTCCTGAAAATAACTACTCTCAGTGAGGGTTGCCACTTCTTCTTGTCGTTTTTTGTGATCGATTTCAATTTTCAATTCTTCTAATTGTCGTCTGAGTTCATCTTCTTGGCGTTTGCGTTCAGTAATATCTTTGACAATGCCTTCATAATAAAGAACTTTACCCCGACTATTTTTCACGACACGGGCATTAATTTCTGTCCAAATAATGCGACCATCTTTACAATAACAACGGTACTCAAAACCCTTAACTGTATCCTGTTTTTGTAACAACTCTCTAAATTGTGTCCGCTGTTGGGGATTAACATAAAGTTGTTCGCCAATATTCGTAATGCTATTCATCATCTCTGTTGGGGAATCATAACCATAAATTCTAGCCAGTGCGGGGTTAACACTAATATATCGGCCTTGAGGACTCGATTGAAAAATCCCTTCTAGCGCATTTTCAAAAATACTGCGATAATTTTCTTCCGCAATTCGCAATTCTTCATTTTTTCGTTCTAGAGTTTTAAAAGAGCTTTTCAGTTGTTTTGCCATACTATTAAAGGAGTTACCCAAAGTCAAAATTTCCGTAATAAAACTGGGTTCTACCTCTTGATTAAGCTGACCTTGGGCGAGTTGATCGGAAGCCTGAGAGACCCGTTGTAGCGGTTGAGTCATCCATTTTCCCGTAAGAATAGCCATCACAATCGCTAAAAGTAATGCCGCAAAACACAATAGAATAGTATTGCGAGTATTAGCATTAATCTGCTCCATAAAATCAGCTTCAGGAACCACAACCACAATCAGCCAATCCAATGCAAAACCATCTTGAAAGGGCAAAACATCTAAAAACTTTTTTTGATCCCCAATTTTTATTTTTAGCTGTTGAGCTTGATTAATTTGATCAAACCCCTTAAATCTTTCAACTAAGTATTTTGCGGCTTCCCGAACTAATTTATCTTGACTATCTACTGCAAGCAATGATTGAGCCGTTTCGCCGCGACCAACCATCAAGGGTTCATCGCTGGAATTGGAAATCAAATATCCCTGACGATCTATCACAAACGCTTGCCCAGTTTTACCAATTTTTAGACGCTGTAAGAAATTTCTAAATTCTTCGGGTAAGACAACATCCGTTGCACAAACTCCGAGCAAATTATTCCCCAATTCATCGTACACGGGCAGACTGGCTGTAATATTAGGTAATTTTGTGGTAAAGGCAATATAAATATCCGTCCAAGCATATTCTTGTGCAGAAACCGCAGCAAGATACCAGGGACGTTGACGAGAGTCATAGGGCTTATTGGCTTCCCTCAAGTAATAGGTGCGTTCACCTCTAACATCCAATCCATAATACTGACGAATAAAATTAGTGGAGGGATTACTATAGGAGAGTTGAAGCGAACCATCTTCAGGCGATCGCAACACCCCAAAAAACTCGCCGTTTTGGGCGCTTCCACAGTAGACGAGGGCAACGCTCGGAGCAATCCTCATCTGTTGGTACAGGAGCCTCTCACCGAAGGCTGCATTCCTGATATCCAGGATGCCCGACTGAAAAGCAGTGGCATTGAGGCGGTTGATTTCGTGAGGGGTTTCAAAGTATCCCCTCAATTCTTTTTCAATGCGGGCTGTAATTTCAGAGCGAAGTTGTGTTGCCAATTCATTAACGGCTTTCTGTCCATTGCGAAAGGACAGATAACCCACCAAACCCACCACTCCCCCGATCTGTAGCACAAACATCAAGATTAACACCACTCTCAAGGGCAGATGGAAGGATAGAAGGGTTTTGAACAGAGATGATAGAGAAACACGATTTTTGTTCACCAACTGTCACCCTCACTGCCATCAATCCAAGCGGCTAAATCGCGATCGGGTTTAGCAACGTTAAACAAGTGTAAGCCAAAATCCCGTGAAAGATCTTCACAGACTTTAATTCCCCGCAGGCTATTGCCTTTAGCATCTAACAGGGGTGAAAACGTACCAACACCCAGTTTTCCCGGTGCAACGGCCGTAATACCGCCCCCAACGCCGCTTTTAGCCGGGATGCCAATCCGATACAGCCATTCGCCCGATCCATCATACATCCCACAGGTGAGCATCACGCTAATCACATCTTGGACATAACGTTCATCCAACGCTCGTTCTTGGGTAACGGGGTTGACTCCGCCATTGGCTAAGGTGGCTGACATCATCGCCAAGTCACGGGCGTTCACCATAATCGAACATTGTTGAAAATAGATATCTAAGGTATCCTCAATCTTGTCGCCGACCATGCCAAAGTTGAGCATCAGATAGGACATGGCCCGATTGCGGTTGCCGGTTGATTTTTCAGAGAGGAACACCGGAACATTAATTTCATGATCTCGCCCGGTATAACGCTTAAACATCTCTAGGAGTCGTTTCAGGCGTTCGGTGCTATTGTTTCCTTTGATCAAATCCGTTGTGGCAATGGCTCCGGCATTCACCATTGGATTATAAGGGCGGTTGGTGACTTCATCCAAGACAATCGAGTTAAACGCTTCTCCAGTGGGTTCAACGCCAACTTTGCTGTTAACGTATTCCCGCCCATGATCTTCGAGGGCCAAACCAAACACAAAGGCTTTGGAGATCGACTGAATGGTAAATAATTGGTCGCATTCCCCGACTTCAAACATCTGTCCGTCGGTGGTGACAACGCAAATCCCAAACCATTCCGGTTTGGCGAGGGTTAGTTCTGGGATATAATCGGCGATCGCCCCATCGTTGAATGATTTATACTTCTCATAGAGATCGTTCAAATAGTTCCGAAAGGGAGAAGTCATCGCACTAATTGAACTGGCGAGGGACTGCATATCTCCAAGATTTGACATTTTTGCTTAAGCCTCCTGAATCTGCTGCGCGACTTTCTGGAACTCCTGACTAACGGGGTGTTCTGGATATTTCACACAAAAGACCCCTTCGCTGGCAAGCTGCACTAAATCTTCCGATAGGGGAAATACTCCGGCTACGTTTTCGTTATAAGTTTCTTCGACTTTTTGTTTGAGCGCATCTCGATTCAGGGTGCTGTAAACTTTATTGATCACCAATAGCATTTTGCGAACTTTCAGTTGTCGTGCCACATCCATTGTCACTGCCGTTCCTTGATAATCTTGTTTGTCGGGGCGTAAAATCAAGATCAACACGTGGGAAATAGCAATCGATAAAAAGGTTTCTTTTGAGAGTCCGGGATGGGTATCAATAAATAAATAATCCAACTGAAGTTCTTTGACGAGACGACGAAAGCCGTCATTCATCAGCTTGACATCGTAGCCATTCTTTAAAATCCGGGCAATATCGTCGGCTTTAAAACTAGAAGGAACCAGATACAGTTTGCCGTTTTTTTCTACTCCCACATTGGCGCTCACATCATAGGCTGTTTCTTCAATGGGAGTATCGCCCCAAAGGTAATTATTCAGGGTTTTATCGGTGGGTTCGAGTTCCAGACTAAATAGGTTATGAATACCCGGAGAAGGTAAATCGGTATCTACGACCCCAACCCGATATCCTTGGAGTGCAACCGTTGTTGCCAAATTGGCAGTAAAGTTTGATTTAC
>NZ_AUZM01000120.1 GCF_000478195.2 Lyngbya aestuarii BL J
TAAAGCGATCGCTACCACTTCCCCCAGAAATCAGGTCATTGCCTTGATCACCAAACAACCAATCATCGCCCAGTTCACCGGCTAAGGTATCTTCACCTAAACCCCCAAACAGAGTATCACTATCTTCTCCCCCACAGAGACGATCTTGGTCTTCATTCCCAAATAGGATGTCATTACCACTACCCCCACAGATAGTATCTCGTCCGGGAAGTGTACTAATGGTTTCGTTGTCGTTAAGATCACCATAGATCGTATCGTTACCCTCATTGCCGCAGAGTTGGTCATTACCCAAGTCTCCGTACATCAGGTCATTTCCGGCTTCCCCATAAACGAGGTCATCTTCCTTACCCCCTCGAACGGTATCATTACCAACACCACCACTAAGCGTATCATTACTACGACCGCCATTGATGAAATCATCGCCAGCACCCCCCCAGACCAAATCAATCATCCCACTCA
The DNA here is from genome assembly GCF_000478195.2 of Lyngbya aestuarii BL J. Classification (GTDB taxonomy): domain Bacteria; phylum Cyanobacteriota; class Cyanobacteriia; order Cyanobacteriales; family Microcoleaceae; genus Capilliphycus; species Capilliphycus aestuarii. The sequence goes on from NZ_AUZM01000120.1 coordinate 460, forward strand.
GACCGCGTTCAGATTCGATCTCGCTTTCATCAACGGTATCACCCACGAGAGTATCATTACCTTCATCGCCGTGCAGGGTGTCATTACCTTGATCTCCGAAAATCATATCATTGTTTTTGCCCCCGAAGGCGAAGTCATCTTGCTTGCCGCTATACATCAGGTCAGCACCGGGGCCACCTTGCATTAAATCATCGTTGCCGTGACCGTGAAGGGTATCATCATCCTCAATATTAGCCAAGGTTGTCAAGGCGTTATTGCCTTCAGTACCGATAAGGGTGTCCCGACCGTCTCCTCCCAGGATCAAATCGTTACCTTGGTTGCCAAATTGGAGATCATTACCAACACCGCCATACATCGTATCATTCCCTTCAAAAGCTTCAATACGGTCATCTCCCCCAAAGGCAAACACCACATCACTACCGAGCGAACCGGCTACGATATCATCAGCGTTATCACTAGCATCAATAATGTTATCGAAGGCATTAAACGCTCTCGGAGTCAAGCCTAAAGGTTCGGGTAGGGGAACGGTACCAAACTCAGGTAAAGGAGGACAGTCACAACCGCCATCATCAATGGGTTCACCCCGAGGAATTGAACCGTCATCTTCCACGGTCAGGCGTACAGTCCCCACGTTAGAAACGGCGTCGTCATCATCGGTGGCGGTATAAGTAAAGGGAATTTCTCCTGTAAAATTCGGATTGGGTTCAAAGGTGAGTTGTTCGGCTTGTTCAGGGGTTAGACGCCGAACTTGCTCTAAGCTGGTGATTTCTTCGTCATTGAGAAACAGAGTAACATTCGGGGGTAATTCGGTGATGGTGTAGAATTTAATCGAACCATCTCGGTCATTCCCTTTTAACGGGGGAACCGGAAAACGATTTCCGTCATTGGGAACGGTCTTGCTTTGATCTTCAACGACAGGCGGTAAATTAGCGGGGGGTTCAAAAGGTACAGAGGGAATTGACGGAATAGAGGGAGTTGGGGGAAGGGTGGGAACGGAGAAGGCACTAACGGGAATGGTAATATTAGCCACGTTAGAATTTGCGCCGTCATCGTCTGTCACGGTGTAAGTAAAGGTGACGTTCCCAACAAATTGAGAATTGGGTCGGAAACTGAGGTTATCGAGTTGATCTGGGGTTAACCGTTGAACCCGAGCGGGGTCTGTTACCGCCACACCATCAAGCAACAGTGTACCTTGTCCGGAGTCGGGTAATGAAAAGTTAATCCGTTCTACGGTACCATCGGGGTCGGCAAAGTTCGCCACAGACAAGGGTAAAGGAATGGGAGCGCTATTGTTGAGAATGGATGAATTTTCAACGTTCTCGGCTGTGGGAGGTTGGTTGGAGTCGGGGTTAACTGTAATGGAAATATTGGCGGGTTGGGAAGTTGCTCCCAAGTCATCGGCTACAGTATAAGGAATGTTGACAACTCCGGTAAAACCGCCAACGGGTGTAAAGGTGGCTTGACCTTGATTATTTACGGTTAATGTTCCCTGAGATAATGTTAGCTGACGATTAATTTCTGGCGTTGTCAAATCGAAGTCTATTGTACTCAGGTCGATGTTTCCATCCGGATCGCTAACATTATCACTCAGATTAAAGGTAACGGGAGTTTCAAAGGGTGTGTTAACGTTTTCGTCGGTGGCTGTCGGCGGTTGGTTCTCTGGGGTGGCGGGTTCAACGTTAACGGTAACTGTGGCGAGATCGGTATTTGTCCCATCAGTAATTTGATAGACAAAGGTATCAACGCCGATAAAACCCGCAGCCGGGGTATAAACTAAGGATTGACCGTCTTCGGAAGCCGCAACAGTTCCTTCGTTGGCGGAAATTTGATCGAAGGAATTAATATTTAACGGATCGTTTTCTGGGTCAGTATCATTGGTCAGAACATTGATACTAACTTCTGTATTCTGTTGGGTCGTGGCTCGGTCGTCAACCGCTTCGGGTTTGAGTTGTTCGTCGCTAACGTTAATAGTAACAGTGGCAATATCAGTACCGCCATTTCCATCATTAATGGTGTAGGTAAAGGTGTCTGTTCCTACAAACCCTTGAGGGGGTGTATAAACTAACGCCTGACCCTCTTCGGAAGGCTCGATAATACCCCCGTTGGCGGAGGTTGTATCAAAATTCTCAATGGTTAACGGGTCGTTTTCCGGGTCGGTATCGTTGGTGAGAACGTTGACGGTAACTGCTGTATTCACCTCAGTCCGGCGCTCGTCATCAATGGCTGAGGGTTCGGTGTTGGTTGCGGGGTTAACGGTAACAGTAACCGTCGCCGTATCGGTATTGGTCCCGTCTGTCGCCTCGTAGGTAAAGGTATCTGTTCCCGAGAAACCGGGAGCGGGTGTATAAACTAATGCTTCACCATTTTCTGAGCGAGAAATTGTTCCGCCCGAAGCTGAATTTTCGTCAAAGGTGTTAATCTCTAACGGATCATTTTCTGGGTCAATGTCATTAGCTAAAACGTTGATTGTAACATTGGTATTTTGGTCGGTGGTGGCGGTGTCGTTGGCGGCGAGCAAGGTTTGATCGCTTTCAACGTTAATGGTAACGGTCGCCGTATCGGTTCCCCCTTTACCATCATTAATGGTGTAGGTAAAGGTATCTGTTCCGGTGAAATTTGCCGCAGGTGTATAGACTAACGCTCGACCACTTTGAGAAGGAGCAATGGTGCCACCATTGGCTGAGTTGGCGTCAAAGTCGCTAATATTTAAGGGGTCGTTTTCCGGGTCGCTATCGTTACCAATAACGTTGATAATAATTGCTGTATTAGAACGAATTGAGCGCTCGTCATCAACCGCGTCGGGATTCGTATTTACAGGTTCTTCAACTGTTACGGTAACTGTTGCTATATCGGTTCCCCCATTGCCATCATTAATGGTGTAGGTAAAGGTATCTGTTCCGGTGAAATTAGCCGCAGGGGTATAAATTAACTGACCATTTTCCGAACGTGCAACGGTTCCCCCATTAGCCGAATTTTCGTCAAAGGTTGTAATGTCTAACGGGTCGTTTTCCGGGTCGGTATCGTTACCGAGAACGTTAATAGTAACCGGTGTATTGAAACCAGTTGTACGAGTATCATCAACCGCGTCAGGATTGGTATTTACAGGTTCTTCAACTGTTACCGTAACGGTGGCGGTATCGGTTCCCCCTTTACCATCATTAACGGTGTAATTAAAGGTATCTGTTCCGGTGAAATTAGCCGCAGGGGTATAAATTAACTGACCATTTTCCGAACGTGCAACGGTTCCCCCATTAGCCGAATTTTCGTCAAAGGTTGTAATGTCTAACGGGTCGTTTTCCGGGTCGGTATCGTTACCGAGAACGTTAATAGTAACCGGTGTATTGAAACCAGTTGTACGAGTATCATCAACCGCGTCAGGATTGGTATTTACAGGTTCTTCAACTGTTACCGTAACGGTGGCGGTATCGGTTCCCCCATTGCCATCATTTACCGTGTAGGTAAAGGTATCTGTTCCGGTGAAATTGGCCGCAGGTGTATAAATTAACTGACCATTTTCCGAACGTGCAACGGTTCCCCCGTTGGCGGAATTTTCGTCAAAGGTTGTAATGTCTAACGGGTCGTTTTCCGGGTCGGTATCGTTACCGAGAACGTTAATAGTAACCGGTGTATTGAAACCAGTTGTACGAGTATCATCAACCGCGTCAGGATTGGTATTTACAGGTTCTTCAACTGTTACCGTAACGGTGGCGGTATCGGTTCCCCCATTGCCATCATTAACGGTGTAATTAAAGGTATCTGTTCCGGTGAAATTGGCCGCAGGTGTATAAATTAACTGACCATTTTCTGAACGTGCAACTGTTCCCCCGTTGGCGGAATTTTGGTCAAAGGTTGTAATGTCTAACGGGTCGTTTTCCGGGTCGGTATCGTTGGCGAGAACGTTAATAGTAACCGGTGTATTGAAACCAGTTGTACGAGTATCATCAACCGCGTCAGGATTGGTATTTGCCGGAGGTTCAACTGTTACGGTAACTGTTGCGGTATCGGTTCCCCCATTGCCATCATCAATGGTGTATTCAAAGGTATCTGTTCCGGTAAACCCTTGATTGGGTTGATAGACAATTACATCATCTGTGGTGTCATTGGGTGTACCGTTATCATTGAGAGTCGCAGTACCGTTAGCAGGAGTTGTAATGCTATTTTCAACGATATTTAAAGGGTCAAAGTTTGGGTCAGAATCATTGCTTAAAACGGGAATAGAAACTTGTGTCTGTAAGTCTGTTGTCGCTGTATCATCAACCGCATCGGGAGGAAGGTTCAGATCTGCCCGTTGATAAAGAAAACCTCCTCCTACTAAGTCCAGACCTCCTGCGCGCTCGTTGTTACCATCAGGGGTATTTAGGGGAAAATTACTCCAATCAACCAAGTAGTTTGGGTCTTCGTTTGCTCTCCGTTCATCAATATCCGGTGAAAACAGAGCATACCCAAAGAATTGATTAATATCAGGATTCTCACCTAACAAATCTTCGTAGCTGATAAAAACGCCTCCGATGGGTTGTGCCTCGTCGTTGCGGGGCTGTGAGGAGATAATCTCGTCTTTGCCTTCCTCTTGACGCAGAACTTTGAAGGTATACTTGGCATCGTCAGAAAGGCCCCAATCATTCCTTCCAACCTTGACTAAGCTCCCGAAGGCACTGGGATCGCCATTGTCATCAAGTTCGGTAATAGCTGCTATGAAGAAAGCATCATTTCCTCCCCGTTCCATGATCACAACACCAATGTCATCTAGATCGGTTTGGGGAACATCTAAACCGTTTCCTGGCTTAATATAGTCAACTCGTTCTATGTTGTTGAAAATTTCTTGACTGTTGCCAGTATTAGCGAAAATATTATCCGTACCTCGGTTAATCAAGTCACTACTCAAAGCAACTTCCATCGCTTCTTGATCGCCGATGCCCGTGGCAAGATTCGGAGCTAATTTAATCTCTGTATTGGTGCTATCAGGCGTTGTTTCGTACCAGATGATTTGTTGCTTACCTGTAACTTCATTGTTATTAGACCGTCTCAACTTAAATGTGTTAATGTTATCGAACGGCTTAAATTCTTGCTCACTTTTCGAGTCGAAAAAGCTGACAATTTCTTTGTTCTCACCCTGCCCAAAGGTATAAGGCAATGATTGTCCATCTTGATTAACATCAAGCTCGGATTTTTAAGATTCTTGAAGATTTATTATATCCTCATTTCTGATTTCAATGGGGCGAGGGAAGGTAAACTTGTAGTTGGCGATCGCGTCTAAAGTCAGAGCTAAAGAGACTTCAAATTCTTCGGTTTTTACTTCTAAATTCCAGTCTCCTCCCAAAGCCGAATAACCGATTTTATTGGCTGAAGCGGCTATTTTTGCTCCGGTAATTTTACCGAGTTTTTCGATAAATTCAACCCCGGCGTCTCCTGCGGCTACGTTACAACCGTAGAGCAATAAACTGCTTACAGACCAAGTTTGTAGGGAGTTGGCGTAGCGGTTTAACGTCTCAAGACTCAGTTCGCTATTCCCCAGTTGTAAACAGCCGGGTGAACCGTGAGAAATAATCTGAATTTCGGAAATATTGCTATTTTCTTTGATTGCTTCTGTAATCTGTTCAACCCCGTCTTTATTCGGGTCGATAACTATTGCTTTTGCTTGGGTTACAACGCCTTTAAATAGCTTTTCTGCTTCTTCGACTTGAGCATCAATAACAACCAGAATGTCTGTTTTTGTTGGGTTCATTGCAACGGGCGAATTAATTTTTGAATTGTTTTGAAAAGTGTCCAGGTTTTGTTGAGTGAGTTCGGAAAGAGTAGAGTAGAAAGTTGGGGTAGTGACTGGAGTATAATGCGTCATTTTTATCAATTTAGAAAAATTACGTTCAAGACTGTCGATCCTCCCGAAAACTTTAGGAGGATTAACTTTTTGCACTGAGAAATGTCACCTCTAATGAGGTTGATTGTTCCCGATCAATTTGTTGCTTTGCAGCATAAATTCAGCCGAGTTTCTAGACGAAAAGTAACTGAAAATCACTTCATCGACTTGAGCTAAATAATCTAGAAAATCGCTAGTTTTTGATAAACCTGTGAAAGGATTTCCTCTGAATACTCAAACTTAATTGAAGGCAAAATCAGATAAAAATCTAGCCTCTTGTTATTGAGTTTTAAGAATCAAGATGACCCATAAACCCTTAACTCTTATCAATTTTTAAGGGTTCAAACGTTGAAAAGATTGTAGAGGTCTGCGCTCAAACTTAAAGCCTCTTGTTTCTTTTAGAGTTTAGATGCGTTGCTAAAGTTAACCTTCTAGTGATAGAGAAAACTTATCCTATCTTATCACTTCAGCTTGTTTATTTACTTACCCTGATTTTAACCCAGTTGTGTATCTGATTCACTGAGTATCTCAGTGAGATTACTTAATTCATGTATAGCTTTTTTTCGTCGCTCTCCGAGTTTCCTCGTATGACAGTTGGTAGATTGTCATATTTACTGTGGACAAAATGACTCGTTTGTGGTATAGTAATCCAGAATCAGGATATACATTTTGCTATATATAGCACTACGCATTTAAGTTAGGACATTTCTAGATCCTAAAACCCTTTCACAGTCTACTGTTCCCTGATCCGGTGTTCCCTGTTCCCGATTCAAGTAGCGCTATAGCAGTACATAATTCGGTGTTTGACATTTGTTGCACCAATCTTTGATCTCTCGCAACGCATAGTTAAATGCACCGCGACAAATTTCCATTCACGATTGGGAGCCGTTGCTCTTGAGCGGCATCTGGATAGATTCGGTAACGGTGAGTAAGTGTCAGCATCCCAGTATAATAGTAGATTTACTGGACAATAGTACAGCACTAAATGTTAAGTTTAGGGACATTGAGTCCCGTAAACTTAACTGGGGGAGTCCATGGATGAGGGGCTGTCTGCGTGGGTTTCCCGCGCAGTTTATACGCCCCGTCCCAACACCGACCTGAGTACAGGTACGATTTCGGTCAGAGCTGCCCCCAAACCCCCTCAAAAAGATAAAAGTTTGGAAAGATCGAGGTGTAGGTTCGGTTAAGGAAAGAAACCCAATTGCACAAATATTAATGATTGCGATCGCGCGATCACTGAGAATGTACGCGATCGCACGATCGCTAAGATAAGAGTCTAGTTCGAGATCGTGATTTGAACGCCAGCCTCAATGCGCGAACATCGTGGCCGTTGGCTATTCGGTTTAAGCCTGTGGAATAGGAAGTGCCGACACCCTATGAAAACCAGTTATCCAAAGGAAGCAGGAACGAAACGTTAATACGGGTTATACCGCGTTATGTTAGTTTTCGATAGCAGATTAGCCGACAAAAGCCGTAAAGCTAGTTTCAGTCAAAGCACTTACCTGTATATCGTTGAGAATTGCCAACTGTTGAGTGTCAAGACTGAGAATTGTCGAAGTTCCACTTTGAGATAGAGTTAACGCATCAAAAGTTAAACCGCCACCCAAAGCAATTAAATCAGTACCGAGTTGGAAATCTTGGATCGTGTCGGTCCCACTACCTGAGAACAGAATAAAGCGATCGCTACCACTTCCCCCAGAAATCAGGTCGTTACCTTGATCGCCAAACAACCAATCATCCCCCTGTTCTCCGGCTAAAGTATCTTCACCTAAACCCCCAAACAGAGTATCATCATCTTCTCCCCCACAGAGACGATCTTGGTCTTCATTCCCAAATAGGATGTCATTACCACTACCCCCACAGATAGTATCTCGTCCGGGAAGTGTACTAATGGTTTCGTTGTCGTTGATATCACCATAGATCGTATCGTTACCCTCATTGCCACAGAGTTGGTCGTTACCCAAATCTCCGTACATCAGGTCATCTCCGGCTTCCCCATAAACGAGGTCATCTTCCTTACCCCCTCGAACAGTATCATTACCAACGCCACCACTAAGCGTATCATTACTACGACCGCCATTGATCAAGTCATCACCAGCGCCGCCCCAGACCAAATCAATCATGCCACTCAGACCCCGTTCAGCCTCGATCTCGTTTTCATCAGCAGTATCACCGATCAGGGTGTCATTGCCTTGGTCGCCGTAGAGGGTATCAGTTCCCAAATCTCCCCAGACCATATCATCATTTTGACCCCCGTAGGCGAAGTCGTCTTGCTGACCGCTGTAAATCATGTCAGCGCCTGGGCCACCTTGCATCAGATCATTGCTGGCGTGACCATAGATCAAATCGTTTTCTTCCGGATTGGCAGCGGCGGCGATGTCTTGACTGCCATTACTACCAATGAGCGTATCACTTCCGCGATCTCCTAACAGAGAATCATTACCTTCCTCCCCAAAACTGAGGTCATTACCATCGCCCCCAAAAACAGTATCATTGCCTTCAAAAGCTTCAATACGGTCATCTCCTCCAAACCCAAAAGCCAGATCACTACCGAGTGAACCCGGAATAATATCATTTTCAGGTGTTCCGTCAATACTACCGAAGGCATTAAACGCAGTTGGAATTAAGCCAGAGGGTTCAGGGAGAGGAATTGCACCAAATTCCGGTAGGGGAGGACAGTCACAACCACCATCATCAATGGGTTCACCCCGAGGAATGGAACTGTCATCATCAACGACTAGGCTGACAGTAGCGACGTTAGAAACAGTACCTTCATCATCGGTAGCGGTGTAAGTAAAGCTGATATCCCCTGTAAAATCAGGGTCGGGTTCAAAAGTCAGTTGTCCAGCTTGTTCGGAGTTAAGCTGTTGAACTTGATCTAAGTTCGTGACTTCTTCGCCATTGATCAATAATGTTCCATTGGGCGGTAACTGCGTGATGGTGTAGAAGTTAATACTACCATCGGGGTCTGTCGCCCTTAACGGTGGAATCGGAGAACGAGTCCCCTGATTGGGAATATTCGCCGTTTCATTTTCAGCTTCTGGTGGTAAATTCGCAGTCGGTTGAGAGGGGCCACCGTTGCCACCACCCGGATTAGTGGGAACAGAAACAGCGATTACAGGAACAGTAATATTGGCAATATTAGAGTTTGCCCCATCATCATCTGTCACTGTATAACTAAAAGAAGCATTACCTGCAAACCCAGGACTCGGCTGAAAGGTGAGGTTATCGAGTTGATTAGGCGTTAACCGTTGAACCTGAATCGGGTTAGTTACCGCTACACCATCAAGTAACAAAATACCTTGGGCGGGATCGCTTAAGGTAAAGTTAATCAGTTCTACAGTGCCATCAGAGTCACTAAAGTTGGCTGTAGACAAAGGCAAAGGAATCGGAGGACTATTATTGAGAATCGATGAATTTTCAACATCCTCAGCGCTAGGCGGTTGGTTGGAGTCTGGATTAACGGTAACTGAAATATCTGCGGGTTCGGAAGTCGCTCCTAAGTTATCCTGAATCGTATAAGGAACAGTGACAGTACCGCTAAAATTACTCGCTGGTGCAAAGGTGACTTGACCTTGATTGTTGACCGTAAATGTTCCCTGGGGTAAACTAACCTGCTGATCAATTTCTGGAGTTGTGGGATCGAGGTCAATGGTCGTCAGGTCAACGGTTCCATCGGGATCGCTGACATTATCAGTCAGATTGAATGTGACGGTTGTTTCAAAGGTCGTGTTAACGTTTTCATCGGTTGCTGTGGGGGGAACGTTTGTACTAGAAGGACTCGAATCAAACCCAAAGTTAACATCAGTTATAGTTTGATTGGTGTCAACGGTAACGGGAACGTTATTGGTTGTTCCTAGCGCGACATCTACGGGGAGATCGGTGTCTGTGGTATCAACAGCAACGGTATAATCGCCAGATGCAACACTTTCAAACTGATAAACCCCATCTGCATTTGTGTCAACGCTATCAACAACTGTCCCATTTTCATCGACTAAATTAACGGTAATATTTCCAATACCAGGTTCACCAGAATCAAGGGTGTCGTTGTTGTCGTTGTCAGTAAATACGGTTCCACTGACTGTACTATTCGGGGGGGTTCCTCCTGCTGCTGCGACTGGAATAGTGATGCTAGCGATATCCGAGACGGCACCATCATCGTCGGTAACTTGATAGGTAAAGGAAGCATCTCCCTCATAGTTAGGATTGGGACGGAAGCTGAGATTATCGAGTTGATTGGGAGTTAACTGTTGAACTTGAGTTGGATCAGTAACCTCTACACCATCAAATAATAGAACTCCTTGTGCTGGATCGCTTAAGGTCAAACGGATTGTTTCTACAATACCATCAGGATCGCTAAAGTTGGCTGTAGACAAGGGTAAAGCAATCGGATTGCTATCGTTGGGAACCGATGAACTCTCAACATCTTGTGCAATGGGGGGTTGATTAACTGGGGCGGGGTCAAACCCAAAGTTAATATCAGTTATCGGTTGATCTCCAACAGTTACAGAAACACTATCTGTTTCTAATGTGACATCTGCGGGTATATCGGTGTCTGTAGTATCAACTTCAACGGTATAATTTCCGGCTGCAATTCCTTCAAACTGATAACTACCATCAGCATTGGTAGAAACGCTAGCCAGGATATTCCCATTTGCATTGACTAAGTTAACCGTAATATCTTCGATTCCGGGTTCGTCTGGGTCGAGGGTGTTGTTGTTGTCGGTGTCGGTAAAGACGGTTCCACTGACTGTTGTTGTCGGTATTGGAACGGGTGGGGAGTCAAACCCAAAGTTAACATCAGTTATAGTTTGATTGGCGCCAACGGTAACGGGAACGTTATTGGTTGTTCCGAGGGTGAAATCTGTGGGTAAATCTGTGTCTGTGGTATCAACCACAACGGTATAATCGCCAGATGCAACACTTTCAAACTGGTAGACACCATCTGCACTCGTTTCAGCAGTATCAACAACAGTCCCATTTTCATCGACTAAATTAACGGTAATATTTCCAATACCAGGTTCACCAGAATCAAGGGTGTCGTTGTTGTCGTTGTCAGTAAATACGGTTCCACTGACTGTACTATTCGGGGGGGTTCCTCCTGCTGCTGCGACTGGAATAGTGATGCTAGCGATATCCGAGACGGCACCATCATCGTCGGTAACTTGATAGGTAAAGGAAGCATCTCCCTCATAGTTAGGATTGGGACGGAAGCTGAGATTATCGAGTTGATTGGGAGTTAAC
>NZ_AUZM01000121.1 GCF_000478195.2 Lyngbya aestuarii BL J
TAGTTGCAATTATTATGGAAAAAGGTTGGGAACAAGTTGTCGCTGCTTTGGGTATTTTAGCAGCAGGTGCAGCTTATGTTCCTATCGATCCTCAACTGCCAAAAGAACGACGGTTGCACCTATTACAAGAAACTGAGGTTAAACAAATTCTCACACAATCTTGGCTGAATCATAAATTAGAAATTCCAGAAAATATCGCGCGAATTTGTGTAGATAACCTTGAACTTTCTTCAGAAGAAACCGAACACTTGGCTTTAAACACTCATAATAGTCCCCAAGATTTAGCCTATGTGATTTATACCTCTGGTTCTACGGGATTACCAAAAGGAGTAATGATCGATCATCAAGGCGCAGTTAACACAATTATTGATATTAATCAGCGTTTTAATATTACCTCAGATGACCGAATTTTAGCTCTATCTGCGCTGAACTTTGACCTATCAGTGTATGATATTTTGGGGACGTTAGCAGCCGGAGGAACGATTGTTATCCCTAATGCTGAGGCGACTAAAGATCCGGCTCATTGGGTAGAATTAATTGAACAGCAAGAAATTACAGTTTGGAATTCTGTTCCCGCATTGATGCAAATGCTGTTAGAACATTTAAACTCTCGCTCTGAAGTGAAAAATTCCTTACGTTTAGTCTTACTTAGTGGAGATTGGCTACCCTTAGATTTACCCAACCGCATCAAAAATACACTGAATAAAAATACTAAAATTATTAGCTTAGGAGGTGCAACAGAAGCGTCAATTTGGTCGATTCTTTATCCGATTGACACGGTTAATCCGAATTGGAAAAGTATTCCCTATGGTCGTCCAATGGCGAACCAACGTTTTTATGTTTTGAATGAAGCTTTAGAGCCTTGTCCGATGTGGGTGACAGGACAGCTTTATATTGGTGGAATTGGACTCGCTAAAGGATATTGGCGAAATCCTGAAAAGACAAATAAAAGTTTTATTATTCATCCTAAAACCCAAGAAAAATTATACAAAACGGGAGACTTAGGGCGATATTTACCCGATGGAAATATAGAATTTTTAGGTCGGGAAGACTTTCAAGTTAAAATTAATGGATACCGAATAGAACTCGGTGAAATTGAATCCACTTTAAAACACCATTCAGCCATTCAAGAAGCAATCGTCACAGCTATAGGGGAAACACGAGAAAATCAACAATTAGTTGCTTATATTGTTCCGAAAGAACCCCAAAATGTCTCCGGTATTGATCGGATTGAATTCAAGTTACAACAACCGGGACTACGCGCCGAAGAAGCTAAACAACCCAGCATTGAGTTACCCAAACCCGAACTCAGTGAAGAATTTACTCGGGCTTATTTACAACGTCAGAGTTATCGAAAATTCTTGGATAAACCGATATCTTTACAAGAATTTAGTCAGTTAATAAGCTGTTTGATGCAAATCAAACTAGACAACTCCCCCCTACCTAAATATCGATATGCTTCAGCCGGAAGTCTTTATCCCGTACAAACCTATTGTTATATAAAACCGAATTCTATTGCAGAAATTCAACCCGGAATTTATTACTACAATCCCGCAGAGCATCGTTTAATTTTAATTCAAGAAAATGGTCAAATTGATAACAAAATATATGGGGTAAATCAATCCATATTTGAACAATCTGCTTTTGCTATATTTTTAATGGGTAACTTCAATGCAATTCATCCAATTTATGGTGAAAAAGCAAAAGATTTTTGTTTGTTAGAAGCGGGTTATATTAGCCAACTTTTAATGGAAACTGCACCCAAGCATGAAATCGGTCTTTGTCCGATTGGTACTTTAGAATTTGAAACCATACAAGAATGGTTTAACCTCGAACCCAATCAAATATTATTACATAGCTTTGTAGGCGGTCGCATTGATACGGCTTGGACAAAACAGTGGTTATCTCCAGAAACTCCTCAAAAATCCGAATCGATTCTAGAAAAATTACGTCAGTTTTTACGCGAGAAGTTACCCGAATATATGATTCCTCAAAACTATATAATCTTGGATGAACTTCCCCTAACACCCAATGGAAAGATAGACCGTAAAAACTTACCAAAACCCGAGAGTTTTACTTCTCGAAATCAACTAGAATATGTAGCACCTAAAACTGAATTACAGACAGAAATAGCAGCAATTTGGCAAAAAGCTCTCAACTTAGAAAAAGTAGGCATTCAAGACAACTTCTTTAATTTAGGAGGAAATTCTTTATTAGCCACTCAGGTTATTTCTCAAATGCGTCAAGCTTTTAAAGTAGACATTTCAATTCGTCGCTTTTTTGAAACGCCAACTATTGCTGATTTGGAACTAGAGATAAAACAAAATAACAATCAAGTTCCTGAAACTGAATCCATTAAAATTGAGCGGGTAAACCGTAATGATTCCCAAGAAAATATAGATAATCTCGACCAAATTTCAGAACAAGAACTTGATGATTTACTCACTCAAATGTTAGCGGAGGAAAACTAATGAACCCAACACCATCTAACCTTTCCAAACTTTCGCCCGAACAAAAGCGAGAACTGCTCAAAAAACTGATGCAAAAAAAGGCTAACAAGCCTCAATTTTTTCCGCTTTCATTTGCTCAACAGCGACTTTGGTTTCTAGATAAACTACAGCCCGGAAATTCAGTTTATAATCTTCCTGCTGCTTTACATTTGCAGGGTTCACTCAATATTGATGCTTTAGAACAAAGTATTAATGAAATCATCAAACGCCATGAAATATTACGAACGAGCTTTACAGAAATTCAAGGTGAGATGGTTCAGAGTGTTTATCCAGTCTTGAATCTCAATATTCCCGTGATTGATTTTCAGGAACTTTCTCAAACTAAACGTGATATTGAAGTTAAAAAGCAGATTCAACAAGAAGCATCACAGCCCTTTAATTTAACTCAAATTCCTTTATTAAGAGCCAAATTATTAAAGCTTTCAACCGATGAATATATACTGCTATTTACCCTGCATCATATTATTTCTGATTATTGGTCAATGCGGGTACTGATTCAAGAACTTGCCGCAATTTATCAAGCTTTTTATCAAGGTCAAAATTTACCTTTACCCGAACTCAATATTCAATATGTAGACTATGCTGTTTGGCAGAAAAAATGGTTGGAAAGTGAAGCTCGTTCGGAGCAACTTAATTACTGGAAAGAACAATTAGGAAATAATCCCCCAATTCTTCAGTTGCCAACAGATTATCCGCGTCCTGCGGTGCAAACATTTAGAGGAGAAAGTCAATCTTTTTCTCTATATTCTCCACTTTATGAATCTCTAAAAGCTCTTGCTCGTCAGGAAGATGTAACCTTATTTATGTTATTACTGGCGGCTTTTAAAACGTTACTTTATCGCTACACTCAACAAGAAGATATTCTAGTCGGTTCGACGGTTGCGAATCGTAATCGCCCCGAAATTGAAAACCTCATTGGCTTATTTGTTAATAACTTAGTTTTTAGAACAAATCTATCTGAAAATCCAAGCTTTAGGGATTTTATCAAACAGGTGCGTGAAGTTACTCTAGGGGCTTATGCTCACCAAGATTTGCCGTTTGAATATTTAGTAGAGGAATTGCAGCCCGAACGGAATTTAAGCCACAATCCTCTATTTCAGGTGATGTTTATTCTTCACAATACTCCGACCAAAACTGTTAAACTCCCCAATTTAACGTTTAATTATATTAATCCAGAAAATCAAACGGCTCGATTTGATTTGAGCTTGGATATGTATGAACATCCATCGGAACTGACCGGAGTATTTGAATACAATACAGATTTATTCAAAGCTGAAACGATTAGCAATATAATTACTCATTTCAAAAACTTATTAGAACAGATTGTAACTCATTCTCACCAGAAAATATCTGAACTTTCATTTTTAGCAGAAACCGAAAGACATCAACTATTAGTCGAATGGAATAAAACTCAAACAACATTTAATAAACTCGCCTGTATTCATCAAGTTTTTGAAACCCAAGCCCAACAAACACCGGATGCTATTGCTATTGTTGACTCACATCAACAACTCAGCTATCAGCAACTTAATAAAACAGCAAATCAACTCGCTCACCACCTACAAAAACAAGGCGTTAAACCCGAACAAACTATCGGCATTTGTTTAGAGCGTTCCTGCGAAATGGTTATCGCTTTATTAGCCATTTTAAAAGTCGGAGCCACTTATGTTCCCCTTGACCCCGCCTATCCTCCTGAGCGTCTCAATTTTATTATAGAAAACGCTCAAATCTCACTCATTATCACTCAAAAAACTCTCAATTATCTTCAATTACCCTGTACAAATATTATCAATCTAGACGAAGATTGGTCAATTATTGCTCAACAAAAAACAGATAACCTTTCTAATAACATCACCATCAAAAATATCGCCTACATTATTTACACTTCTGGTTCTACAGGTCAACCGAAAGGCGTACAAATTTCTCATCACGCCTTGAGTAACTTTCTATTTGCTATTAATCAACACCTCGATTTAACACCATCAGACGTTTTATTATCTGTTACCAGCCTGTCTTTTGATATCGCCGCCTTAGAACTTTATTTACCTTTAATTATCGGTGCGCGTGTAGTGATTGCCAGCCAAAAAACAACCACAGACAGCCAACAACTTCAACATCAAATTAACCAATTAAACATCACAATTATGCAAGCCACGCCCGCCACCTGGCAAATGTTAATACTGGGCGGATGGTCGGGAAAGCACAACCTAAAAATTATCAGTGGAGGAGAAGCGTTAGACCCGAAATTAGCCCAACAACTTTATCAAAATTCTCAACAAATTTTTAACGTTTACGGGCCGACTGAAACAACAATTTGGTCATCCGTTTATCAATTGAAAAACTCTGAAGAATTAGAGAAAAAATCAACGGTCTTAATTGGTCGCCCCCTTGCTAATACCGAGTTTTATATTCTCGACAAAAACCTACAACCCGTTCCGATAGGAGTAGCCGGAGAGTTATATATTGGAGGAGTTGGAGTCGCCAGAGGCTACTTAAATCGACCCGATTTAACCGCAGAACGTTTTCTACCTCATCCTTTTATAAAAACTTCTGAACGCTTGTATAAAACGGGAGATTTAGTCCGATATCTCAGTGATGGAAATGTTGAATATTTAGGACGGTTAGACTCTCAAGTAAAACTGCGAGGGTTTAGAATAGAATTAGGAGAAATAGAAGCAATATTAAAACAACATCCGCAAGTTCAACAGGCTGTAGTTTTGGCTTCATTAACAGCCGAAAATCAACGTTTAGTTGCTTATCTTGTTCCTCAATCAAAAAACGATATAAATTTATCAAATATTCGAGATTCTTTAGCCGAAAAGTTACCTAGCTACATGATACCTTCTGCTTTTATCGTGTTAGATACTTTTCCTTTAACTCCCAATGGTAAGATTGATAGACGTGCGCTTCCAAATGTTACAGAACAAGTCACAAACTTATCAGATACTCACGAAACACCCCGAACACCTACAGAGGAAATCTTAGCAGGAATCTGGGAAAATATTTTAAATTTAAAGCAGATTGGCAGAAAAGATAACTTTTTTGAATTGGGGGGACATTCGTTATTAGCCACTCGCGTTATCTCTCAAATTCGCGAAGTTTTTAATATTGATTTACCGCTACGTCGTTTATTTGAAACGCCAACAATAGCGGGATTAGCAGAAGCAATTTTTACGGCTCAAAAAACCAATTCAAAGCTTACAATTAAACCGCTTCAGCCCATTATTAGAGAAGGAAATTTACCTTTATCTTTCGCTCAACAGCGACAATGGTTCCTTGCTCAACTGGAACCCGATAGTCCTTTTTATAATATTCCCGGAGCAGTCAGAATCGAAGGAAAACTGAATATTGGGATACTTGAACAAAGTATTAACGCAGTCATTCATCGTCACGAAGTCCTAAGAACAAGTTTTCTAACTGTTGAAGGAAAACCCCAAATCGTGATTTCACCTTCACTTCAGTTAAATTTACCCATTATCGATATTAGTGAAGTTCCAAACTCACAGGTAGAGGGTTGCATTAAACAATTAATTAAGCAAGAATCACGGCATCCTTTCGACCTCGATACCAGCCCTTTATTGCGGGTTAAAATAATCAAAATTGCTAAAACAGATTACGTTATTTTGATGACGTTGCATCATATTATTTCCGATGAACAGTCAGTAATTATTCTAATACGCGAAGTTGCTAAACTGTATGAAACTTTCTCGCACGCTCAACCCTCGCCTCTTGCACCTTTACCCATCCAATATGTAGATTTTGCGGCTTGGCAACGACAATATTTAGAAGGAGAATTATTAGAGAATCAATTGGCTTACTGGCGACAACAGCTAGAGGGAATACCGACGGTTTTAGAATTACCAACTGATTATACACGTCCGGCGGTTCAAAGCTTCCGAGGCGCCACAACAACTTTTAAACTTTCTCCCGAACAATCTCAATCAATTAAAACTTTAAGTCAACAGTTTGGTTGTACATTATTTATGACCTTGTTGGCGGTATTTAAAACGTTATTGTATCGCTATACCGGAAGCGAAAATATTGTGATAGGCTCTCCAATTGCCAATCGAAACTCAACAGAAACCGAAAGCTTAATTGGATTTTTTGCTAACACCTTAGCCTTGCGAACCCACCTAACCGAAGACCTCACCTTTGAACAGTTATTACAGCAGGTTCGAGAAGTGGCTTTGGGGGCTTATGCTCATCAAGATTTACCTTTTGAACAGTTAGTAGAAGCACTCCAACCGCAGCGAGATTTAAGCTATACGCCTCTATTTCAAGTGATGTTTGTCTGGCAAAATGCCGCAATACAACCGATTAGATTATCAGATTTGAATTGGCATTTAGTCGAGAGTGACAACAATACAGCCAAGTTTGACCTGACATTATATATGGCTGAAACCGTTGAAGGATTAGTCGGAAAATTTGAGTATAATACCGATTTGTTTAAAGCAGAAACCATTCAGCGTTTAACAGAACATTTTCAAACTTTACTTTCAGGAATTGTCACCACACCCAAAGAAAACTTATCTAACTTACCGCTTCTTCCAAAAACTGAACAGCAAAAATTACTACAGGAATGGAATCAAACAGACTTAGAAGTTCAACCTGTTTGTTTACATCAGTTATTTCAAACCCAAGTAGAGAAAACACCTCATGCAACCGCTTTAATTTTTGAGAATCAACGTTTAACTTATCAAGAGTTAAATAATCGGGCGAATCAACTGGCACATTATTTACAAAAATTAGGAGTTAAACCAGAAGTAAAAGTGGGGATTTGTGTTAAACGTTCGGTTGAAATGGTTGTCGCTATGTTAGCTATTCTCAAAGCAGGTGGCGCTTATGTTCCCCTCGACCCAACCTATCCAACAGAACGATTAGCTTTCATGTTGGAAGATGCTAAAATTGCCGTTTTAATCGCTCAAAATAACGAATTTTTAGATTTTAGTTCTTCTCTAAAAGCCCTTGTTAATTTAGATAGAGATAGGGAAAAAATAGCTTTAGAAAATCAAACAAATCCGTTCAATCAAGTTGTTGCCGAAAACTTGGCTTATGTTATCTATACATCCGGTTCTACAGGTCAACCGAAGGGAGTTGCAATTGCTCATTACAGTTCTGTGACATTTATAGAATGGGCGAAAACTGTCTTTACAAAAGAACAACTTTCAGGCGTTTTTGCCTCAACTTCTATTTGTTTTGACCTCTCGGTATTTGAGTTATTTTTACCGCTCAGTGTCGGAGGAAAAATTATTCTGGGTGAAAACGCTTTACAGTTACCCACCTTACCTCATTCCGAAGAAGTTACTCTGATTAATACAGTCCCTTCTGCCGCTACAGAACTGCTTAGAATCAACGGTATTCCTAACCGTGTAAACACCGTAAATTTAGCGGGTGAAGCATTATCTAATACCTTAGTTCAGAAACTTTATAAACAGCAAATTCAGCAGGTTTTTAACCTTTATGGCCCTTCCGAAGATACAACCTATTCAACCTTTGTATTAACTCAACCGGGAAGCAATCAAATTCCCTCTATTGGTCGTCCAATTGCTAATACTGAAGTCTATATTTTAGACCATTCTCTGCAACCTGTTCCCGTCGGCGTTCCCGGTGAATTATATATCGGAGGGTCGGGTTTGGCGAGAGGATATCTCAACCGTCCTGAACTGACAGCAGAAAAATTTATTCCCAACCCATTTGTTGAAAAAAATACAGCAAACCAGAATAATCGTCTTTATAAAACAGGAGATTTAGTCAAATATTTACCCGATGGAAATATTGAATATTTAGGTCGGTTAGATAACCAAGTTAAAATTCGGGGATTCCGCATTGAACTCGGAGAAGTTGAGGCGAGTTTAGTTGAACATTCCCGTGTTTCTCAAGCCGTTGTAAGTGCTTGGGAAGACGAGGCTAAAAATAAGCGTTTAATTGCTTACATTATTCCCAAGTCTAAAGATGAAAAATTAGCCTCTGAACTGCAAAATGAATTGCGTCACTTTCTCAAAGATAGGCTACCCGATTATATGATTCCTTCGGTGTTTATGGTGTTAGAAAGTTTACCGTTAACACCCAACGGAAAAATTGATCGCAAAGCATTGCCAACACCCGAAAATCAGCCGATTGAACGACAACAGGATTACACTGAACCTCGAACTTTAAAAGAAAAGCAACTCGCTAAAATTTGGAGTCAGATTCTCAGAATTGACCAAATTAGTATTAATGATAACTTCTTTGAATTGGGTGGTGATTCTATCCTGGCAATTCAAGTTGTTGCTCAGGCGAATCAAGCGGGTTTAAACATAACACCGAAGTCTATTTTTAAATATCAAACTGTCGCGGATTTGGCTGCAATAGCAGAAGAAAGAACAGCAATAAAAGCCGAACAAGGAATTATTACAGGTTCTCTGCCGCTTACCCCCATCCAACACTGGTTTTTTAAGCAAAATTTCATCGATGCTCATCATTGGAATCAGTCGATTTTACTGGAAGTTCAGTCTGAAATTAGCTGGAATCAGTTAGAAATAGCGTTTAAAAAATTATTCACACATCACGATGCTTTACGCATATATTTTGAGCAAACAAAACTCGGTTGGCGACAGTATAATTATGACAACAATTTAGACTTTCAGATTCTCAAAATAGACCTATCCGAACAACCAACACAACACCAAAAACAAGCGATTTTCACAACTGCTACTCAGCTTCAAAGTAGCTTTAACCTCTCTCAGCCTCCTTTGGTAAAAGTCGCATGGTTTAATTTAGGTCGCCATCAAAAGCATCGATTATTAATTGTAATTCATCACTTAATTATTGATGGAATTTCTTGGCGAATTTTATTAGAGGATATTCAGAATATTCTCCAAACAAGTTCCCAAAGCCAAACGTTTAAACTTCCCGCAAAAACCACTTCCTTTAAACAGTGGTCAGAGTCTCTAAAAAACTACGCTAACTCGGCAGAACTTCAAACCGAACTTGAATATTGGCAGAATATCTCTAACTCTGAAATTGCCAAAATTCCGGTTGACTTTCCAACTGGAAATAACACAATGGCTGAAGCTCAAACGGTTTCAGTAACGATGACTTCGGAAGAAACTCACGCTCTCATTCATCAAGTTCCAACGGTTTATAAAACACAAATCAACGATATTTTACTAACGGCTTTAGCTCAAACCTTTTCTCAGTGGACCGGACAACGCCAACTGTTAATAGAACTTGAAGGACACGGACGAGAGGAACTTTTTAATACTGTTGACCTGTCTCGCACAGTGGGTTGGTTTACCACATTATTTCCCGTATTATTAAATTTGGGAAATAGCGATAATCCCGATGATAATATTAAGTCAATAAAGGAACAAATCCGTCAAATTACCAACCGAGGAATAGGTTATGGTTTGTTGCGTTACCTGAGCAGTTATAATCATATAGTTCCAAATAAAAATGCAGAAATTCGCTTTAACTACTTGGGACAAGTTGACCAAATCTTTCCCTCGAATTCCCTATTTTATCCCGCCAGCGAACCAACTGGAATCGCTCGCAGTCCTCGAAATCATCGAAACTGTTTAATAGAAATTGATAGTATCGTTTCTCGGGATAAAATGCGATTTAATTGGACGTATAGCCAAGCCATTCACCGTTCTACAACGATTGAAAATCTAGCTGAAAACTTCTTAAATAGTTTGCGACAACTAATAGATAACTGTCTATCCTCAGAAACGGGAGGTTACACGCCTTCAGATTTCCCGCAAATGGATTTTAGTCAAGATGAACTCGATGACCTTTTAACTGATTTATAACCTTTGATTGACCCCTCTTTTAATCCTATTTAGTAACCCTATTTAACATGAATCAAAATAAAAACATTGAAGACATTTATCCCCTTTCCCCGATGCAACAGGGTATTTTATTTCATACTCTGCTGTCTCCTAACTCTGGCGAATATATTCCTCAAGTTTGTCTGACCCTAACAGGCTTATTAAATATTGAACAGTTTAAACAAGCTTGGGAATACGTTATCGCCAGACATCAAAGCCTGCGAGCCTCTTTTCATTGGGAACGTCGAGAACAACCTTTTCAAGTTATTTATCGACAGGTGAACTTACCTTGGCAACAACAAGATTGGCGAAATTTGTCACCCGATGAACAGCAAGACTTATTAAAAAATCTGTTAAAAACCGATAGCCAACAAACGTTTAATCTGAAAAAACCTCCTCTCATTCGACTGAATTTAATACAACTAACTGACCAAACTTATAAACTGATTTGGACTCAACATCATTTGATTCTTGATGGTTGGTCTGCGGGATTAGTGATTAAAGAAGTGTTAGATGTTTATCAAGCCTTATCCGTTGGAAAACAGTTTTCCTTACCGAAAATCCGTCCCTATGGCGAATATATTGCTTGGCTGTACAAACAAGATTTATCAACCGCTCAACAATTCTGGAAAGAACAATTAAAATGGTTTACAACTCCGACATCTTTAAGAATAGAGAAAAATTTAAACTCTATTTCTCACGAAAACCAACCCGAAGAACAACAGGTAAAACTTTCTCAAACGACTACATCAACATTACAATCATTTGCTCAAAAAAATCAACTGACTATAAACACCATTATTCAAGGTGCTTTTGCAATACTTTTGAGCCGTTATAGCGGTGAACAAGATATTTTATTTGGTGCAACTTCTTCGGGTCGTCCGGTTGGGTTAACCGGAGTAGAATCAATGGTTGGGTTATTTATTAATACTCTACCTGTTAGAATCAAAGTTCCCGGTCAAGCGGTTTTAATTTCTTGGTTAAAAGAACTCCAAAACCAACAATCTGAAGCGTTACAATATGAATACACCTCTTTATTAGAAATTCAAAAATTGAGCGATATTCCAGCCGGTTTACCTTTGTTTAA
>NZ_AUZM01000122.1 GCF_000478195.2 Lyngbya aestuarii BL J
TTCAGTTGATAACGACTGCGAATTAATTCAATATCAGGATCAGGTTGATCTCGACGATGAATAATTGGACGAAAAACACCCAATCGACCAATGCGTTTAGATAGTAATTCCATTATGCCGAGTAACACAAGAGATTTACCACTGTCGGAGTCTACTGCTGCGATATATAAGTTTGAAACCATAGAAGCCTCCCCTGGATACACGCCAGAAAATATCAGAATTTCAATGCTTTTTGCTGTGAAATCTTGGCTGATTTTTTGAGACTATATTTTTGACTGGGATGATAGAGTGTTGCTGGCTAATCTCGGTAAGCAATTCTGATACTCTGAACCAAAATTCCTACAGAAATTAGAATAATTAAACACGCCCAAAACCAATGGGGTAGAAAGAGTTGTTGAGCAATTTGTCCAGTATCAGAAATAATCATTCGACCTCCAATCACGGCTTTATTCATAAATAAATAACCCCGTTGATGGTAGGTACTAATAATCGCCTGCACACCTAAAAATTGAATCGCCCATCCTTGGAACCAATGGGGTGTTTTTAGGGCAGTAAATAACAAGCCAGCCCCCCACAGAGAAATCGCCACAATTCCAAATAGCGATCGCACCCAGATTAACACAGAAAAGAGTAATAAACCGCTAAGAATCATTAAACAAATCTGAGCATTTTTGTAGCGACGACTGGAAATAATAAATAATCCTCCCGCAAACGCCGGCCCTAATGGGCCACCTGCAGCCACCAACGCCAGTCCAATACGACCTAAAAATAACGAACCCGAATGTACCGCAAAGCCAGAACCGTTGGGAAGCATGACTAATTTTCGGAAGTCTCCCCCCAGGAGTAACGCTGTTAGTCCGTGACCCATTTCGTGAAACCAAGTGGCGAGAATTGAAAAGGGATAAAGAATATAATCTCCCCAAGAAAATTGCCACAAAACGAGGGTAACAGCAGCGGCGCCAATTAGCCAGCTTATCCCCATTTGGTTGCGGTTTCCGGTTGTTCCCTCAAACGGTTGCAGATTTAGATTTTTCATCGGTTAAGCGTCGGTCAAATGTAGGTTAAATTGAAATCTTGGTCAAGTTCTATCATCTATCTACATCATAGAACTTTAGGGTTTCTGATGGCTATTGATGCTTTTCTAATTGTAGCTGCTAATTTTAACTAACTGCAAATCCGGTATAAGGTCTAACTAAAGGTTAAATATTTATACTTCATAATATCACATTTTCAAACCGTGTTAAAATTGAAAAGACTGATCCCAACTTAAACGAGAAGTTTTAGGAAAATTTAACAATGGCGGGAAAACTCTTACGCAAAATTTGGATCGTTCTCAACACTGACATTGAACTGTCTTTAACGGGGACGGTTTCGACAAGCGTGGAAGCGGGAAAAGCAGTTTTTGAACTCGCCAAAGCGTTAAAGGAGAATAAAAACGACGAAAAACTTGCACCCATCATTAACAATATTGATTCGTTATTGGATGTTCTCAATTCCCCTTTGGGAGAGGTTGCAAAAGCTACGTTACCTTTTCTTCCCATTGCGACAGGAATTTTAAGTTATATTGCTGAACAAACTCGCAGTGAACCCAGTTTAGAAGATTCCGTTCAGTTGGTTTCTCAAGTTGCCTATTTGGAAAGTTTACGTGTTTTTTTAGAAGAACATCCCGAACTAGAATTAGCCGAAAATACAGCATCAGAAAAAGTCGCAAAACAGATTAAAAAGTTAGGTGAAACTATAGAAGTTGATGGAAAAGAAATTAACTTTGATGACCGAGAAGCCAGAAAAACTCTAATTTGTTTCCACGATTCTCCTTTGGCAAAAGTCTTTAACCCTATTCTCGTCGAACGTTTCCAAGAGTCTGGACTGGATGAAAACACCGCAAAAATAACAACAGAACGAATTTCTCGCAATACTCACCGCTATATGAAAGAAGCCGTTGCAGAAGTACGAGACTCTGCGAAAAAGTTGGCGGGAATTTACGGAGACGGTTGGCTAAAAGATATCGAAGCTTACCACAGTATTGACCAATATTTAGAAGAAGTGATTGCTAAAAAACCGGAAGAAAAGGTTTTTGATGAGAAGTTTACGTTTCGGCAAATTTACGTTCCGATGAATGTGAAACTTGTTGATTCTAATGGAGAATTTAGAGAAGATTCTGACTCGCAAAATATCGAACAGTGGGCAAAAACAACATTACTAGACGACCACAAAAAAGGTCAAGTTCTGTTTATTCAAGGAGGGCCAGGACGGGGAAAAAGTGTATTTTGTCGAATGTTTTCCGACTGGGTAAGACGAGAACTCCATCCGATTTATACCCCAATTTTAATTCGATTGCGGGATATTAAAAGTTTTTCCAATGATATCAATGAAACACTCGCCACTGTAATTGATCGAGATTTTACTCGAATTGATAGTGGATGGTTAACCGACTCTAATACTCGCTTTCTATTTTTATTGGATGGGTTCGATGAGTTACTTTTAGAACGGGGAAAAGGCAATGATTTAAAATTCTTTCTCGATCAAGTTGCAGATTTTCAAGAACGGTGTTCAAGGAATAATGAACAGGGTCATCGAGTTTTAATTACAGGTAGACCTTTAGATCGAATTAGATATAGAGAGTTAACAGCGTTTGATGACATTGGCAATCGTTATTTAGAACCAGGCAAATTCAAGCAGATTGAAATTATCCCGATGGATGAAACCATTCAGCAGCAGTGGTTGGAAAAATGGAAAACGGTCGTTGATTCTAACTCACTAATTGCAGTAACAAAAACGGATAATTTTTGGCAATTTTTACAGGATGAACGTTGTCCGCAGCAAGCCAAATATTTGGCGAAAGAACCCCTGTTACTGTACTTGTTAGCCGTTTTGCATCGTGACGAACAACTCCACATTGATATGTTTGAAAATGCTGATGCAGGTCAAGCTAAAATTCTAATTTATGAACAGGCGTTAGAGTGGGTATTGAACAAACAACGAACGGAAGACGGAGAAAGTCTTAATCCGAAATTTACAGGCTTAGAACCGGAAGATTTACGCAGTTTATTAGCCGAAGCCGGACTCTGTGTGGTGCAGTCCGGACGGGAATATGCTTCGATTAAAATGATTGAAAGCCGACTTCTGGAAAAAGAAGATGAGGGCGCAAAAGAACTGATAGAAAAGGCACGTCAAACGGGTTCAGAGGAAGCGTTGAAAAATGCCCTGGCTGCTTTTTATCTCAAGTCGGGAACGGCAGATAATTCTGTTGAGTTTTTTCACAAAAGTTTTGGGGAATTTCTCTGTGCTGAACGCATGGCAGAAACGTTAGAGGAATTTACCTTTAAAAGTAAGAAACGGGGAAAGACTTATGAAATGCCCACAAAAGAGTTAGAGCGGCAAATTTATGATTTGTTTGGCTATGGAAATCTGACTGCTGAGATTGTGGAATATTTGATGGCACTGTTGATTAAAAACGAGATTGACTTTGGAGTGCTATTTGAACGACTGCATGAATTTTATCTACGCTGGTGTAATGGAGATTTTATCGAACTTTGGGATGCAACCGAGGAAATGTTGCCTTTGAAAAAAGCCCGACAACTCCAACAACAAGACATCGAACGCGGACAGCGACAGGTTGATATTTATACCGGTTTAAACGTGATGATTTTGCTATTTGAGTTGCATCGTTATGGACAGTTAAAACAGGAGTTAAAAGAGAAATTACATTTTCATCCCTGCGGTCAACCGGGAAGTGAGGAGTTTGACAAACAAAGATTACTACAAATTATTAGGTACACCTATAGTCTGAAAGTAAATACTTTTTTAAACATTATAAGTAAGTTCCTCATTAGTGCCCACCTCAGAAGTGCCGACCTCTTTAACGTTAACCTCAGTGATGTCAACCTCAGTGATGCCAACCTCAGTGATGCCAACCTCATTCGTGCCAGGCTCGGTGGTGTAGACCTCAGTCGTGCCAACCTCATTGGTGCCAACTTCCATGATGCCACCCTCTGTGGTGCCAACCTTAGTCATGCCAACCTCAGAAGTTCCATTCTCAGAGATGCCAACCTCAGAAGTGCCGACCTTAGTAATGCCAACCTCAGAAGTGCCGACCTCATTCGTGCTTCTCTTTTTTATGCCAACCTCAGTGGTGCCAACCTCAGTGGTGCCAGCCTCAGTTATGCCTACCTCAGTGATGCCAACCTCAGTGATGCCGACCTCAGTTGTGCCAACCTCAGTTGTGCCAACCTCATTCGTGCCGACCTCAGTTGTGCCAACCTCAGTGATATTCGATGGGATAATCACACAAAATGGTCTAACGTTACTGGGTTAGAAGAAGCTAAAAACGTACCAGAAGCGTGGAAACAATAATCTGAATTTGAAGCGGGGGAAAATTCGTTTTCGTCAGAAGATTTAGAGGCGTTGGGTGAGGAGGAATAATTTCAGGTTGGGAATTATAACAAGCATTATTTGATGGAACTAACGGTTAATGGTGTGTTAATTGTTTGGGTTTTCTGTTGGGAATTTTAACCCGAGTTGTTTGACACACCCTACTGATTGGTTTTTTCGATAAGATTAGTAGTAGAATGGTGCGTCAATTTTTTGGGTTTTCTGTTGGGAATTGCAAGAATTATTATTTGACACACCCTACTGATTTGTACTTATCGCTCAACAATTTTTAATCTTTGTGTCACCATCGTAATCCCACCTGGACGCATTAAAATTGCAGAAATCCAATTATGTCCCGGTGTTTTTGGTGCGGTTCCAATTTTAAATACACCCCCAGAAGGTAAGAACTCCAACTCTAAAGGAAACTCGGTTAAATACGCTCTGGGTGTGACTCGTTCTTCAATAGCGGTTCCGATCATAATTTGATCGCCGAGAGGTTCTTCAACAATCGCATCAATGCTATATTCTTGACCTGTTTTTACTTGTTCGGGTACAACTAATGTCACCGTTGGGGGTTCTTCGCCGCTGGTTAATTGATTGCGTTCGGCTAAGACTTCTTGTTGAACAACCTTTTGATTTTCTACTCGTTGCTGTGAAGTAATTGTGGAATTGAGTGTAAATTCTCGACCATTTAAGTCTTGAGTTCCGGTAATTTCTGTAACTGTAGTTGCGATAATTGCTGATCCGTCTTTTTCCCAGGATTGCAACTGAGTCTGATAATTAATATTAGAATAATTTTGCCAAAGTTGGTTTAAAACCTGCTCTAAACTCCGACGATCTAACCCTTCAGTTGTGCTAAAATCTTGACTATAAAATTCTAGTACCCCCTTCACATCCTGACGATTGGCTGCGGCTTCTATTCCTTCTATTAAAGTCGTCAGTTCTGAGGGCGCGGTTTCGGGCGGTTCTTGGGCGTGAACCCGACTCGAATCAACACCTGTCATTCCCCACAATACCAGACCGAGTAGAACAGAAAGCATCGGAGAAAACTTTTGACGGCGACGAGACACAAGAGAAGGAAGTTGCCGAGAAGGAAAAATCGTCATAAGAAACGGTTTTGTTGTTAGTAATTAAGTCGATAAATATTGAATTAGCGGCTTTTTACAACCGTTAACCTCTATGTACAGTTGTCAGTTATCCGGTTTTCGATACCCAATAATGGTAACTTTAATGGTAACTTAAAACTTACAGCTCTGTTTAGGATACACCCAATTCAAAACACTCATGCGATTATTGATTGCAGCTAGTGGTACAGGCGGACATTTGTTTCCAGCGATCGCAACGGCCGCCCAATTACAAGATTATCAAATCGAATGGCTAGGCGTACCTGACCGCTTAGAAACACAGCTTGTTCCCCAGCAATACCCTCTCCATACGATTAGTGTTCAAGGGTTTCAGCAACGATTTGGCTTAGGAACAGTGCGAACTTTTAGCCGTTTAACCGCTTCTATCCTACAAGTTCGCCGTCTCCTCAAACAAGGGAACTTTCAAGGGGTTTTCTCAACCGGAGGTTATATCGCCGCCCCTGCGATTTTAGCGGCCCGTTCGTTGGGTTTACCTGTAATTTTGCATGAGTCGAACGCTTTACCGGGGAAAGTCACCCGTCTACTCAGTGGGTGGTGTAACTTAGTCGCGTTGGGGTTTGACTGTTCTACTCAGTATTTACCTCGCGCCCAAAAAACGGCGATTGTGGGAACTCCGGTGCGATCTGCCTTTTTAGCCGAAACTGAACCGTTATCCTTTTCTATCCCCGAAAACGCGCCGCTGATTGTGGTTATCGGCGGAAGTCAGGGGGCAGTTGCCGTTAACCAGTTTGTGCGAGAAGCGGCACCGGCTTGGTTTGATCTTGGGGCTTGGGTCGTGCATCTTACGGGAACCAATGATCCCCATACCGATGATTTAAAGCATCCCCAATACTTAGCCCTGCCATTTTATGACAATATGGCAGCTTTATTCAAACGAGCCAATTTAGCCATTAGTCGGGCGGGGGCGGGTACTCTCACCGAATTAGCCGTTACTCAGACCCCTTCTATTTTGATTCCCTATCCGTTCGCCGCAGAAGATCATCAAACCCATAACGCCAAAGTGTTTGCAGAAGCAGATGCCGGATTATTGCTGCCTCAAAACGACCTCACAAGCGAAATTCTCCAAAGTAAAGTCTCACATCTGCTGACATCCCCTCAACAACTCCAACAAATGGCAGAAGCAACAGCCTCATTAGCGGTATTGAACAGCGCCGAACAATTAGCTGATTCTATTAGTCAAGTGTTGAGTCGCGAGGGGAAGAAAAATAGATGAGAAATTAAATAAAAATCAAGGAAAAATCCCTAATTTTGTTTGTTGTTTTTAGCGAAGTTTAACCGCTTTGATCCGAATTCGTTTGTAGTCAGCGATCCAGCTTCCTTCGTGATACAACTTCGAGTGCAACTTCTTCTCAATCCGCGTTAAGATGGGTTCTTGTTGTTCAGCCGGAATATTATGAAAGAAGCAACTGGCAAACATTTCAATCCAATTTCGCAGACCATTTTTTCCGTCTTCTAGACGAGTCGGCCGATCAAACAAAGTCGCCACTTGTAATTGAAAACCTTGACGTTCTAAAAGCGTGCCATATTCTGCAATACTGGGAAAATACCAGGGATTAAAGCTTTGATTTTCTGGATATCCAGCCTCATCTAACGCTTCATAGATGCCATTAACAATCGTTTCCACATTGCCCTGACCCCCAAACTCGGCAACAAATCGTCCTCCCGGTTTTAAAGCCTGCCAAACTCCTTCTATGACTTTCTCGGGTTCTTTGATCCAATGTAAAACCGCATTGGAAAACACGCCATCAAATTGTTCATTCATCCCTAAAGCAGCAGCATTGATAACAGCAAACTTGAGGTGAGGATAGGAATGACTGGCTCGTTCGATCATGGAAACGGCATTATCAACACCAGTGACCTCTGCTCCGGAACCGGTGATCCGATAGGTTAGATGGCCTGTTCCACAACCGAGATCAAGGATGTGTTCTCCCGGAGTGGGATGAAGTAATTGTAGTAAGTCAGTCGCGAGGTGAGAGACATAGCGGTGGCGATCATCGTAAAGATGGACATCCCAATCATTGAGAATGGGGGTCTTTGTGTTGTTGGCTGTCTTAATACTCATTCGACGCTTAGGAGTTGGGTCTTTGGTTAACAGTATGCAGTATTTATTGATAAACTTTTTTTAAGTTTAACAAAGTTTAAACGGTATTGTCATCGAGGGGCTTGCTCCGGGTAAAACTCTTTTTGACTTTACAATCGGTTTGAGCGCTTTTCACGACAGTTTCACAATTCATACTCTAGGGATCAGGGTTTAAATACAGCAAATCAGTAGGAATACTCATGGAGTCAAGGAATTTGTTAGATTTTGTAGGTAGAAAAAACACTGAACAAGAACTACTTTAATCTAGATTTTACTCTCTAGCTCAAAGTTATACTCAATCAAGGCTTTTGATAGATTTTACATTCAATTCGCCAATTTTCAACCCCATAGAGATTGAATTTTGACTCATTTTGTGATAAAAACTACAGACTGTTGGCTAGATGGCAATCAAATTGCTCGAACGGGAGGCGCTTCATGTCTGGTAACGAACTTCAAGCCGATTTTTGGATCACGGAGTACATCACGCCTTGGGATATTTATGCTCACGGGGTCACGAACGTACTAGCCTACAAAAAAACAGCGTTTCAAGAGATGTATATTGTAGAAACGGGAGCCTATGGCAAAGGTCTAGTTCTCGATGGAAAATGGCAGTCCTGCACAGGAGATGAGTTCCTCTACCATGAACCTCTGGTGCATCCGGCGATGATCGCTCACGCCTCACCTCGTCGGGTGTTGGTTTTGGGGGGTGGAGAAGGGGCAACAATTCGGGAAGTTTTGCGCTGGAAAACTGTTGAACAGGTGGCGATGGTTGATATTGATGGAGAAGTTGTCGAAGCCTGTCGAGAATATCTCCCGGAAATGCACGCCAATGCTTTTGATGATCCGCGACTGAAACTGGTGATCGGTGATGCGTTAGAATTTCTCGATAGCAGTGATGAGCCGTGGGATGTGGTTATTTCTGATCTCTCTGATCCGATTGAAGAAGGGCCATCATTCAAGCTATTTACCAAAGAGTATTTTGAGAAAATTCGCAACTGTCTGGCGCCCGATGGTTTTCTCGTCATTCAAGCAGGCCCCGTCTCGCCGGGAAGTATGAAACTTCATGTCCGCCTCGTCCATACCGTTAACGCGGTGTTTCCTCATGTTGTTCCCTACAGTAGCTATATTTCGACTTATGGGGCGCCTTGGGGGTTTGCAGTAGCGTCGGCAAAACCCATTAATACTCGTCCTGATCCCAAACAAGTTGATCAACTGATCGCGGAGAAAACCACAGGTGGGTTACGGATGTTTGATGGGGTGGCGTTTTTGGGAATGATGCAAGTTCCTCTGCATATCCGCAAAGCGATCACAGAGGAAACTCAAGTGTACACCCTGGCTGAACCGCCTAAGTTCTTTGGGAAGGGAAGTAGCCAACAATAAAGTACATGATCTATAACTCCCCTCGCCTCGCAGGAGAGGGGTTGGGGGAGAGGTCATCCAACTGCCCTCGCCTCGCAGGAGAGGGGTTGGGGGAGAGGTCATCCAACTGCCCGGGTCATTTAATTTGAGGTTGATCAACTTCAAAAATAGCTGAAAACAATCACAGTGTAACCGGATTTCAAGCAGTTTTTATAGGATTATCCAGCACCTAACACCCGATCAAACCCGACTGGGATAATACTAATATAATTGATCGAAAGGTGGGGAGGTCGGGAGATTGGGAGATTTTGGCTTTTGACCTCACGACTTCAGTTCACGGGTTACGGTTTGCGCTCAAGACTTTCACTATCGATTCAGAAAGGTTATCCTAGATAAAATTAAACTGATCTCAGGACAAATCCTTTTATGTCAACACTCACTCCTCACCTTTCGGTTGAAAAAGTAACTCATTCTCGCCTCAACGAACTCAACGGAGATCAAGTTGCCTTTGGAAAGGTTTTCAGTGATCATATGTTTGTTGCATCTTATGAAAATGGGAGTTGGCAAGAGGCTAAAATCGTTCCCTATGGACGTATTGAGATGGCACCTTCTCTGTCTGCACTGCACTATGGTCAAGCGGTTTTTGAGGGGATGAAAGCCTATAGAAGTCAGGCGGGAGAACCGTTATTATTTCGACAGGACGCAAATTTTGAACGGATTAATTTATCGGCTCAACGATTATGTATGCCTCCGATTTCCAAAGAGGTTTTTATGTCGGGGTTAATGGAATTAATTCGCCTCGATGCTAATTGGATTCCCTCGGGAGAAGGAAGTTTATATATCCGACCAATTTATTTTGCTGCGGATGAATTGATTGGTTTAAAGCCATCTGACAGTTACAAATTTTTTATTATTACTTGTCCAGTTGGTGCTTACTATTCTCAACCTGTTAAATTAATCGTCTCAGATCAATATGTTCGCGCTTGTGAAGGGGGAACAGGTGCGGCGAAAGTCGCGGGAAATTATGCAGCGAGTTTATTAGCAGATCAAGAAGCGAAAGCTAAAGGATATGATAATGTGATTTGGTTAGATGCCATTCATCATAAATATATTGAAGAATGCGGTACGATGAATTTGGCATTTGTGATTGATAATGTTGTGGTGACTCCTAAATTAACCGGAACGATTTTAAATGGAATTACCCGTAATAGTGTGTTAACGTTGTTTAGAGATATGGGGGTTACAGTTGAAGAAAGATTGGTTTCTATTGATGAAATTGCTGAGGCTTATGATCGTGGTATTTTGATGGAAGCTTTTGGGATGGGTACGGCAGCAACCATTGCTCCAATTTCAACCATTAATTATCAAGGACGAGATTTAACTTTACCAACAGTTGCTGAATTTAAGTATAGTCATGCTGTGGGTCAAAAATTGGAAGATATTAAAACTGCTAAATGTGAAGATTCTCACGGTTGGGTTGTCCGAGTTTAATTTTAGTTTTTAATTGACCATGAACTCGCAAAAATCAAAACAACCCCCCTCGCTTCTTCATGCACCAGTAGGATTAATTTCTGGTTTCACTTACCCCTTTAGAGCTTTGGGTTTGTTTATCCGAACGCCTAAACTCTGGGGGTATGTGATTGTTCCCGTAGTGATTAATATTATTGTCGGAATTCTCCTGTATGTGGGGTTACTATTTCCGGGCTTGAATGGGATTGAGGTTCTCGTTTCTAATTTAGACAACCAGATTGATACTTGGGTGACAAATTTACCGACATGGCTGCGGTATTTAGATGTATCTGCGGTGATTTTGGGTTGGTTACTTCGAGTTGTTTTAGTGACGGCTTTATTGTTTGTAATTGGGTTTCTATTACTGCAATTTGGTGGGATTTTGGGTGCGCCTTGGTATGGTCAATTGTCAGAAAAATTGGAAGAATTAAGAACAGGTAAACCCGCAGTTCTTCCCCCCAATAGTTTCACCAGTATTTTT
>NZ_AUZM01000123.1 GCF_000478195.2 Lyngbya aestuarii BL J
AAATATATCGCTTTTCGCCATCGATATAATGCAGTAAGGCGATGCGGGCGTTACGGTTGGGGTCGTATTCGATCTCTGCAACTTTTGCCGGGATATTATGTTTATCGCGACGAAAATCAATGATACGGTAGAGTTTTTTATGTCCTCCACCCCGATGACGACAGGTGATTACACCTCGGTTGTTACGTCCCTTATGACGATGTTTGGTCGTGACGAGGGAAGGTTCTGGGGTTGAGCGTGTAACTTCAGCAAAGTCTGAAACTGAATGTTGTCGAGTGCTTGGGGTATAGGGTCGATATGAACGAATTCCCATGATTTTCCCTCTTTTTTATATCTGCAAAAAACAATCCTAAATTGTGAATTTCCCTTACACTTCTGGGAATAGGATTTTTCTTAGGGGTTCTCCATCCTCTAGAGTAACAATGGCTCGTTTATAGCGAGATTTGAATCCGATAAATTTGCCCACTCTACGCCGTTTTCGGGGCGGATTATGAGTATTGACACTCATCACTTTGACGGAGAACAAGAGTTCGACCGCTTCTTTAATGACGGGTTTACTCGCCCGAGGATCGACATCAAAGGTGAACTGGTTTAGCTCCATTAATACGGTTGCTTTTTCCGTCACAATCGGTCGTTTGATCACATCAGCGAGATCGCGGGTTTGATATTCAGTCACCGTAAACCTCCTGGATTTTCTCAAGGGCTGCGGCTGTGGTCACAATATTGTCGGCGTGGAGAATGTCATAGACGTTGAGACTATCGGCTAGACAAATTCTCATCCGAGCAATGTTGCGTCCCGACAGATAAACGTTTTCTTGTTTTTCAGGAAGGACTAATAAGACTTTGGACTCGGGTTCTATTCCCCACCGACTCATCGCCGCAACTAAGTCTTGGGTTTTTGGACGAGGAAGTTGCTCTAGAAATTCTTCGACCACCACAATGTCTTCTATTCGGCTTTGTAAAGCGGTTCGCAGGGCTAGACGTCTTTCTTTGCGGTTCATTTTCTGGGAAAAGTCCCGAGGTTTTGGCCCGAAAATGACCCCGCCTCCCCGCCACAAGGGAGAACGAATTGATCCGGCTCTGGCTCGACCTGTGCCTTTTTGTCTCCAGGGTTTGCGTCCTCCCCCTCTGACTTCGGCTCGGGTTTTACTACTTGCACTTCCCTGACGAGCATTGTTCATCTGTCGCACTAAGGCCCGATGAACGATGTGGGCTGCATTTTCTTCTTTGGCAACTTTGAGTTCTAAGTTGGCTTGTCCAACTTGTTCGCCTTCCCAGTTGCGTACAACACAATCAGCCATATTTCTCTCCTCTCTATTTACGCCCAACTAAGTTGGCTGGGGTGATATTGAGTAAACCACCGGGTTTTCCGGGAACTGCTCCTTTGATTAGCAGTAGGTTCCGTTCGGGGTCAATCCGCACCACAATCAATTTGCTGGTGGTGATTTTTTTCCCGCCATAACGTCCCGCCATCTTTTTACCCGGATAAACGCGACCGGGTGTGGTTCCAGGCCCAATTGAACCCGGTTGACGGTGGTTTTTAGAACCGTGAGCCATTGGCCCTCGTCTGAAATTGTGTCGTTTTTGAAAACCTGAAAACCCCCGACCCATGCTAATTCCGCTCACATCGACGAGCTGGCCTGGTTCAAATAAGTCGGCTTTGAATTCCTGACCCAGTTCATAGCTACTGATGTCTTCGATGCGGTACTCTCGCAGATGACGAACGAGCCGTCCTCCGGATTTAGCTAGGTGTCCCTGTTCGGCATTGCTGAGGTATTTATTGACCTCTTTGCCTGGGGACTTGGCGGTATTGAGTTTACGGGTTTTGTTTTTGACTTCTCCGTAACCCAGTTGGATGGCGGTGTAGCCATCGGTGGATTCGGTTTTAATTTGGGTCACAATGCACGGCCCGGCTTCGATGACGGTGACGGGAATCGCGATTCCACTTTCGGCGTCAAAGACTTGGGTCATGCCGAGTTTTGTGCCGAGGATACCTACAGACACTTCAACTAGCCTCTCTACTCTATGTACGAACTCAGTTAACTGATTCTCCCGTCAGTTGGGGTCGGCTTGAGGGGAGCATATAACGGTCTCCGACCAGACTCCCTGCGTGCGTGAGATTTGTGAATTTCAACTCTCATCAGTGCTTTCACTCTGTCAAGATTGATCGTCTCGTGCAGGAATTTTTGTAAATCGTTTGCCGTAGGAACGCTCCAGTTGCTCATCCAAGCCACTATCCGTCCAACGGCTATAATGGATTCTGGCAATAATAGGCTTCGCAAATGGGAATTTCTAGAAATCTTGTTGGTGAAGATCTCTGGATTGACCCGATACAGTATTCAGACACACGAAAATCTTTTCCTACTCAACTTGTAGGAGAAAGACTCGGCTACCTGACACGGCTTTAAGCTCTCAACTGGTTTAAGCGGCTCTAAAGATTGAGGGATTTCCTCAATACCGATATCGTTGGTCGCAAGGACTTGAACGGCAAGCCAGTCAGTATCCTTTCCGTATCCTTTTCAGGATGGAGGAGAAAGTTAAACCCAATAGCGGACGGAGTAGCTGCAATTAGCTTTTACTGGGGTATAACCTCTCTAACTGTGGGTTCAATCATACTTTGATTGACGCTTCTGGTTCTCAGTCAGCTTGCAACTCCTGAGAGAATGGTCGAGCTGATTTATGCAAGTTTTCACTTCACAAGTTTTCACTGTATCTGTGCTGCCTGCTTGTTTTGAACCCTACAGTTATTCGGACTTTTGGCGACAATTTCTAATTGTATTTTAAAGATGGAGGTCTGTCAAGCCTTAGTCTGAATTTTTTGGGTCGGTTTTTTTAATCTGAGAATGGGGCGGAACCTGACCCCTATAATATCTATTGAATTGAGTACAGAAATGAGCAACCTTTACACGCGAGGTATCAAGTAATCCTATGGCATTAATCACAACGGGTGGTAAATTTATTCGGGATTTAGAAACTCAAGGTGCATTAGCACTCTATATTCCCCTGGAGGGAGGGATGGAGGGCCGTTACCGCCGTCGCTTACGGGCCGCAGGTTACACGACTTACACCTTGTCAGTCCGAGGCTTAGGAGATTTATCAGCCTATTTGACGGGAGTTCATGGGGTACGTCCGCCTCATTTGGGAAAAAAAAGTAGTGGTAATGATGCTGCGGTGGGTAATGTTTATTATGTTCCTCCGATTCTTAATTATCAGTTAGAACAAATCCCGGCGAAATCAAAAGGATTGGTTTTATGGATGATCGAAGGCCATATTTTATCGAGTCAAGAAGTTGAATTTCTGACTCAATTACCGAGTCTTGAACCCCGAGTTAAAATTGCTATTGAGATGGGAGGCGAGCGCTATTTTCGTTATCAACCTCTCAAAGAGACTTTAGTTGCAGCGTAGAGACAGGGAATAGACAGAAGGTAGGCACTGAGGTAAGAGGCAAAGTCTCCCCACCTCCCTACCTTCTCAGAAGTTAGAAGTTAGAAGTTAGAAGTTTTTTTCTCTCACCCCATCATCTGATCGCCTCAACTCCCTATAACTAGCCGTAGCGTTCAAAACGTGTAATTAATGCTACCCGTAGTGTCCGGGGGACAAGCATAATCAAAAGAAGAAAAATTTGATCAATACCCTAAGTCATTTGACTTTTGTTTTCTCTTGAGGTGAATGAGTAATTTGAGCGGGATTGTGTCACCATATTAACTGTGACAATGAACAGTTCCCCTCTCCAATCCTTGCAATATGGCAACTGGTTCAAACTGATTTGCGGAGCCAGTTACCAACATTTGCCTGCGGTTCGCAATCTTACTTTTGCCTATACCCTCGCAGGTGCCGACTGTATTGATATTGCAGCCGATCCTGCGGTGATTGCTGTGGCTCGTGAAGCGATGGTAACAGCCTCACATTGGGTTGAGTCTGCGACAGTACGAGGATTTCCTGCGGTCTCTCAACCGTTGCTGATGGTCAGCTTCAATGACGGAGAAGATCCTCATTTCCGCAAGGCAGAATTTGACTCAACGGCTTGTCCGTCAGACTGTTGGCGACCCTGCGAAACCGTATGTCCAGCAGATGCGATCACCTTTAACGATCCCGTTAACCCGTCTAGTGGCGGTGTTCGAGATCCGCTGTGCTATGGCTGCGGTCGCTGTATTCCAGTTTGTCCGAGTCAGATCATCTCAACTCGCTCAATCGTTTCTACTCCAGAAAACATTGCACCCTTAGTGCTCTCAGCAGGAGTAGACGCGATCGAGATTCATACACAAGTCGGGAGAGTCTCTGATTTTAAACGACTTTGGTACAGTGTGCAACCCTGGATCAATCGACTTAAATTAGTTGCGATTAGTTGTCCCGATGGTGGCGACCTGATTGATTATTTACGGACACTGTATGAAATCATCTCTCCGTTACCTTGTCCGCTGATCTGGCAAACCGACGGCAGACCCATGAGTGGGGATATCGGAGCGGGAACAACCACAGCCTGTCTCAAACTGGGTCAAAAAGTGTTGGCGGCAAATTTGCCAGGATATGTGCAACTGGCAGGTGGAACCAACCATTCTACCGTCGCCAAGCTTAAATCTATGGGTTTACTCGCATCTAGCCGACCCCAAAATCCATCTAAACTTGCTCGTCCGGGTGTCGCACGGGTAAACCTGCTCAAATCCAGAACGGTTGCGGGTGTAGCCTATGGGAGCTATGCCCGGGTATTGTTGTCACCTCTTTTAGAAAAACTAGAATCAAAATATACCCCTGAACCTGGGTCAAGCCCAAACAACGACGTAGGGTTAGCGACAACAGCTCAACCCTCAGCGCTCACCCGACTGGAAACCAATCCAGAGCTGCTTTGGCAGACTGTGAGCCTTGCCCATTCCCTCGTTGCCCAACTTAAGGGATTTCAGTCGGCAAGGGGTTAAGCGTTGGCACAGAAGACATTCCTCGCCGACTACTCCCGTTTAACGCCCTATCATTTGCCCCTGATCACACGGAAAGAAAACGTCACTGTTGGAAGTATGCAGATTACAGACGACCTTAATAGATTGCTCAATATTGTTCCCGAGGAAATTCGACGGAATGTGGAGTTACACCCTCAACGTAATAGTCTCATTGAGATTGTTTTGGATTTGGGTCGTTGTCCCGAAGCTCGTTTTCCATTAGGAGCGGAGTATATCTCCCAAACGGCAGTTTCTTGGGAAGACCTAGACCATTGTATTTCTCAAATTGGAGAATTTAGCGGTGATAACCGTGCAGGTATCGAACGAACTTTACACCGGATTAGTGCCATTCGCAACCGTACAGGCAAAGTGATCGGCTTAACCTGTCGGGTCGGCCGAGCCGTATTTGGTAAAGTGGGCATGATCCGAGATTTAGTCGAAACGGGTCAATCGATTTTAATGCTCGGTCGTCCTGGGGTGGGTAAAACCACAGCATTACGAGAAATTGCTCGTGTGCTTGCCGATGAATTATCCAAACGGGTCGTCATTATCGATACGTCGAATGAAATCGCCGGAGATGGTGATATTCCTCATCCGGCAATTGGTCGCGCTCGTCGAATGCAGGTGGCTCGTCCGGAACTGCAACATCAGGTCATGATCGAGGCGGTGGAAAACCATATGCCGGAAGTGATTGTGATCGATGAAATCGGTACGGAATTGGAGGCAATAGCGGCTCGAACGATTGCTGAACGCGGGGTGCAACTAATTGGTACGGCTCACGGAAATCGGATTGAAAATTTGATGAAAAATCCGACGTTAGCTGATTTAATTGGGGGCATTCAAGCAGTGACGTTAGGGGATGACGAAGCACGGCGGCGAGGCTCACAAAAAACGGTGTTGGAACGTAAAGCCCCTCCGACGTTTGAGATTGCCATTGAGATGCTCGAACGCGATCGCTGGGTGGTACATGAAAGTGTCGCGAGTACCATTGATAGCTTGTTGCGGGGAATGCAGCCCACATTACAAGTGCGAACGATGGATGAAGCGGGGGAAGTCTCAACGGTGGAGGAACGCTATAATAGCCCCTCGGCTGCTCCGCCAACCCGCACCTTGAGTCCGCAGGTGATGAAAAGTGTGGAGGTTTCAGCCCCGGGATTAACGGGGTTACGGGGTTCGGGGAAAATGATCCCGATTCAGCCTGAAAAATCAACGCCAGAAAATAAATATTTTGAACAACTGCTTGATGCTTCTTTTACTACGGGTTTAAGAGGGATTGTTGGGGGTAATGCTGAACATCCGGCAGTTGGCCCGAATGGGGAAGATTTGCCTCTGCACATTTATCCTTACGGGATTGCTCGTCACCAATTGGATCAAGTGATTCGTAGCTTACAGTTACCTGTGGCGCTCACTAAGGATATTGATAGTGCTGATGTGGTGTTGGCGTTGCGATCGCATATTCGCAATCAGTCTAAACTCCGACACATGGCAAAAACTCGTCAAGTTCCGATTCATACGGTGAAGTCGGGAAGTGCGCCTCAAGTGGCTCGGGCGTTGCGACGGTTACTGAATATGGAAGATCCCAATGCGCCGGAAGTTCCTGATTTGGCGATATTTGCGCGGAGTGGGTCTGAAGATGAGATCGAAGCCCTCGAAGAAGCTCGCTTGGCGGTTGAGCAAATTGTGATTCCCAAAGGACAACCTGTGGAATTGCTACCGCGATCGCCGCAAGTTCGGAAAATGCAGCATGAGTTAGTGGAACATTATCGCTTGAAATCTAACAGTTTTGGCGAAGAACCTAACCGTCGTTTGCGAATTTATCCTGCTTAATTTGGGGCTTGAAGCTAGGGCTTGAGAGAATTGACAACACCTGAGCATTAACAATTTTATCAATTAGCAGGGGAGATTACGATCTTTCCTGCTTTCTTTTCGAGTTTGTGGTTAAACTGATATTAAGCTGGCTGATCACCCCTGAAAATTATTGTTTTGAATGGATGAAGTCTTAATTCAACGTTTTGCTCAATTGGTTTCCACTCAGATCGGTTTACAAATTAGACTGCAAGATTATCCGATCTTATCTCAAAAAATTGTCACGCGAGCTAGAGAGTTGAAATGTTCTCATCCTCAAGATTATTACAATCTCTTAACGGGTGAGACTTCTGTGAGTCAGAATGAATGGCGTCAGCTTATTCCTTTGATTACCACACCTGAAAGTTATTTTTTTCGTGATCGCGGACAGTTTAAGCTATTACAGACTGTAATTTTTCCCCAGTTAATTGCTCGTCAAAAAGAGAGTAAACAGTTACAGATATGGAGTGCAGGATGTTCGACGGGAGAGGAACCTTATTCTTTGTCATTATTGCTCCAACAATTGATTCCCAATTGGGAAGAATGGAAAATTCTGATTTTGGGAACTGATATTAATGAATTGTCTTTAGACAAAGCGAGACAAGGGATTTATAGTGCTTGGTCATTTCGTCAGGTAGACTCAGAAATTATTTCAAAGTCTTTTATTCCTTGGGGAGGCGGATGGAAAATTAATCCAAAAACGCGAAAATCAGTGAAGTTTATGAATTTCAATTTGGTTCAGGGTGAACCGACTGATGATTCTAACTTTAAAAATATTGACTTGATTGTCTGTCGAAATGTATTTGTTTATTTTGAAAAACATCATATTTCTCAAGCGATTAATAAATTTTATCAAGTTCTCAAACCTGAAGGGTATCTAATCACGGCTCATTCGGAGCTTCAAGGTGTAGAAAATAATCCATTTAAAGCAACAATATTTCCAGAGTCTGTTATTTATCAACGTCCTAAAGAGACAGAAAACATATCTCAAAATTTCCTCCCAAATTCCAAGTTAGATCGTTCAACTTTATGTAGGGTTCTCTCGCCTGAAAATCAAAAAAATGGTTCTGACTTAAAACAAAAAACTTATCTTAAAAAGAAGAATATTAATCAGACAACTTTACAATCTCAAGTTAATTTAAAATCAAAAATCGTAAATTCAGCAATCACTACGGGTCTCAATTATCCTCAGCTTACCCTAGAAATAGAAGAAGCTCATCGACTATTTCGACACAAAAAATATAAAGAAGCGATTCAGAAAATAAATTTATTTATAGACAAAAATACAGCTAATTTTGACGCTTATTATCTATTAGGTAAAATCTATGCAAATTTAGGTCAATATCAAGAAGCAATCTCTTATTGTCAAAAAGCGATGACTGTAGATTCACTTTCTGTTTTACCCTGCTATCTTTTACTGAATATTGCAGAAGAAATCAATAATAGAGAAGAAGCCAAAAAACTCGCTAAACGAATTATTTACTTGTCAGGAATTTCCCCCTCTTCTATTTCTGCTTATGTTAAACTTGCATTTTTATATGAACAAGAAGACAATCAAAAAAAAGCCAAACAAAACTATACTATAGCCTTAGAACTTTTACAAAACTTACCTCCTCAAGCTCAAGTCGAGTATACAGAAGATTTGACTGTTGCTGAATTAAAGATATCTTTAATAAGCATTATTAACAATATTAATTAAATGATTGATTTAACCCAAAATAAAAATGGAAAAAACACCCTATCTTATTTTTAAACTGAATCAAACAACCTATGGAATAAATGCTTTAGCAGTCCAGGAAATCTTCTTACTTCCTGAGATCAAACCTATTCCTGATACCCCGGATGAAATTGTTGGTGTGATTAACTTACGAGGTCAAATTTTAGTAATTTTAGACTTAAGTTATCGCTGGGGTTATCCGACTTCTAACTATCGGTTGACAGATAGTATTATTGTGATTGAGTGGAATCAGTTTAGAGTCGGCTTATTAGTCCATCAAGTCGATGAACTTTTGATGATTTCAGGCGCAGAAATATCGACAGAATTATCGAATTTTTATTCAGAAAAAAAATCACAGAAAAATCATATTTTTCCTTGGATTATGGGAATTGCAAAACTTGCTGATGATTTTGTGATGCTGATCGAACTTGAACGATTAATTTCTGAAACAAAAGTAATACAAAAATCTGAAATTATTTCTGAAAAAAATTCAGATCAAACCCAATTAAATAGAAATAAAAAAAATTTAGTATTTTGTCCCAA
Organism: Lyngbya aestuarii BL J; assembly: GCF_000478195.2. Classification (GTDB taxonomy): domain Bacteria; phylum Cyanobacteriota; class Cyanobacteriia; order Cyanobacteriales; family Microcoleaceae; genus Capilliphycus; species Capilliphycus aestuarii. The sequence goes on from NZ_AUZM01000123.1 coordinate 9,037, forward strand.
TGCGACTCCAGAAGAACGACAAGTTTTCCAAGAACGTGCTAAAAATTTATTACAAGAGACTCAAACCCAAGACTTTCAAGGATTAATACCCTTAGCAGTTGCAGGATTAAATCAAGAATATTTTGGTATTCTTTTAAGTATTGTTAACGAATTTATCGAAATCCATAATATTACTCCAATTCCTTGCACTCCTCAACATATTGTTGGTAATATTAATTTGCGAGGTGAGATTGTAACTTTGATAGATATTCGCAGTTTTTTGAATTTATCTACGACTTCAAAACAAAATTCATCCAAAGCAATAATAGTCCAAGCTGAAAATATAATTTCGGGTTTGATTGTTGATGAAGTCTTTGATATTGTTTATCTAAATTCTGCCACAATTCATTTAAATCCTACCGCACTTCGTTCGGGTCAAAATGAATATCTTCAGGGAACAGCACCCTACAAACAAAAAGTCATGAGCATCTTAGACTTAAAGAAAATTTTAACTCAAGAAGAACTCGTTGTGTATGAGGAAGTCTAAAATAAATATAGGCTAAATACAGGAGAATATTATCAATGTTTGGAAATTTAAACCTTAAAGGACGTTTATTATTAGGTTATACCTTACCTTTTTTGCTGTTTGTCGCCTTAAGCGGACTGGTATACACAAATATTAGAAAAGTCTTTAATACATTTCAAAATACTGAACGGGTACAACTCGTATTACTTAATGTTCATACGATGGAAAAGAATGCTATTGGCATTGTTCAAAGCTTCCGTGGATATCTTGCTCTACGAAATCCATTATTTTTAGAAGAATATGAAGATTACTTAGAACAGTTTAATAGCATGGCGAATACCGTCGAAGAATTAACAGTTTATGCGGAACAAAAAGAGCGTATATCGCAACTGCGAGAGCTAGTGAATAATTATGATCGCGTCAGTCGTCTTGCTATTGAACTTGCTCAACAGGGAAAATATGAGGAAGCTATTACTCTCGTTAACAATCAAAATGCGACTCAATATGTGCAGCAAATTGATCAACTTATTCAAGATATTATGGATCAAGAAGAAAAACTGTTAAATCAAAGCACAGAAATAACTTTAAACAGTCTAAGTTGGCTGAATTACGCATTACTTTTTGGCACATTATTAGTAATCTTTCTCGCTATTGCTATTGCAACTTTAATTGCAACTAATATTAGTCAAATAATTCAACAAGCAACCCAAGTAATGGCGAGTTCATCAACAGAAATTGCAGCAGCTCTCGAAGAACAAGAACGAACCGCCAACCAACAAGCAGCCGCAGTCAATGAAACCACCACCACAATGAACGAACTCAGTACATCTTCTAAATCGACTGCTGAACAAGCCGAATCTTCGGTGATGGATGCTAAACAAGCTTTAAACCTCACGGAAAATGGCAGTCAAGCTGTTGAAAAAACCCTAGAAGGCATGGCAAATTTGCGAGAAAAAGTCGATGCAATTGCTCAACAAATTATTCGTTTAAGTGAACAAACTAATCAGATTGGGACAATTTCTAAATTAGTCAGTGATTTAGCCAATCAAACCAATATGTTAGCATTAAATGCGGCAGTTGAAGCCGTTAGAGCAGGTGAACATGGGAAAGGATTTGCAGTGGTTGCGGCTGAAATTCG
>NZ_AUZM01000124.1 GCF_000478195.2 Lyngbya aestuarii BL J
ATTGCTTTAAGTAATTTGGTTAATAATCTCAAATCTGTAACGTCTCGAAAGCTTAGACAAGAATTTTCCGACCACTTAAATTCTTTCTATTGGAAAGATGTTTTATGGAATGGCTCTTACTTTGTTGCTAGTTGTGGTGGAATAACTATTTCAACTCGGCGACAATATATCGAAAATCAGAACAAACCTAATTCCGATAAACCCTGACCGCAATTCATCTCACGCTGCTCTGTCGGGTTAGAAGTGAGGCTTCTTGGGGAAGAAGCTAAAAACTCATAAATTAAAGGGGTGAAGGCTATCAATAAAACCCTCACCCCAAATACTATTAACTCACTAGAATCTTAATGCGCTTAAAACCTTCTAACCTTAACAATTAGTAGGTTTCAACGTGCCAACGGTGTTCTTTCTTCAGTTGCTTCTGGAATTCACTCCAGTCAACACCAAACTTACCTGAGGCGGCAGACATTCCTTCGTCAATCCCGCCTTCCATACCTTTCAAACCACAAATGTAGGTGTGGGTGTTGGATTTTTGATTCAACTGCCACAGCTCATCAGCATTTTCTTGAATCCGGTGCTGAATATACATTTTGCCACCGTCTTTATTCTTTTGTTCACGACTAACGGCATAAGTTACGCGGAAATTGTCAGGAAATTGACGTTGTAACTCTTCAAGCTCTTCTTTGTAGAGAATGTTGGGAGTGTAGGCACAACCAAAGAATAGCCAAGCCAGACCTTTGAACTGATAATCAGGGTTTTGTTCTCTTTCCTTAAACATCCGCCAGATGAAAGCGCGGAAAGGAGCAATTCCTGTCCCTGTTGCCATCATAATGATTGTGGCATCTTCATCATCCGGTAACAGCATTTCCTTACCAACAGGCCCGGTAATGGTTACATCGTCTCCTTCTTTGATGTTGCAGAGGAACGAAGAGCAAACTCCATAGACCGTTTCACCCGTTTCAGGATGCTTATATTCAAGTTGGCGTACACACAAAGATACAGTTTGATCATCAAGATTATCGCCGTGGCGAGTTGAAGCAATGGAATAAAGCCTCAGCTTATGAGGTTTGCCATTCGCATCTGTGCCTGGAGGGATAATCCCAATACTTTGACCTTCAAGGTAACGCAAATCGCCACCAGAAAGGTCAAAAGTGAGGTGACGAACAGTACCTTCTCCACCCTCTTGAACTAATTCTTTACTAGACATACATTTGCCAGTAAAGGGATTCTTAGGCTTGTAGATATTGATAGGAACGTCAGTATGAGCTTTAGCTTGCGTCATGGGCTTCTTCTGTTCTCCAGACTGTTGACTTTGTAGTCCATTTCCTGATGTAGCGCTGCTTTCTGCTGAGGGATTGCCGTTACAGGGACGAATATTAACAATCCGACCACCAGCGCGAGAAATTCGTCGCATTTCCTGATTCATCCGTTCATAAGGCACCGTAATAGATACTCTGCCACTACGACGAATTGGATAACTCAACTGATCGGAATCACCCCCTTGACGCATTCCCTCCACTTCAAACACGAAGACACGACTATTTGCCCCTGTCTTCGTTGCTACACCAGATCCACTAGGACTATACATTGATAAATTTCTCCCTTACAATACCGAGCGATTCACCCGCAGAATGTGACATATAGATCACTTTAAGCCATTCTTAAGGTGTTATTCTTTAAGCAAATATTACGTCTCTGCCTTGATGAGTGCAACTGCTCACTCAGACAAGAGTCGCTTTTTTTGTTAGGCTTCTCACTATTTTACAGTCAAAACTTAGAAGTTCACGGCTAAGGACAATTGATAAATTACCCCGACTGTTTACGGATAAACTCGTCCTCGCCATTGAGTCGGCTTGCGACTAGCCGAAATAAATAACCGCACCACTGCTAACGGATCAGCCAACGGAGACAACCAAAATATCCATTTTCCCTGAGCAACAGACAAATCGTAAGCTGAAGTGATCGCACCACATAAAGCAAACCGAACCGTTAGCCAAAATAAATTTAAACCCAGTAAGATCAACACTAAGGGATTAGATAAAGGCAAAAATCTCCAACATCCCAGACTCAACACCAAAATCGGTAAAGGTAAACCCTGAACGGCTAATAATAACCCTAAATCTCCCCACAGTTGCGCCACCGAAGAAGCATCTTTGAGATCTAGCGATCGCCCCCATCCTTCCCAGGTATCGCGGAAACCATCATACATTCTGACTTTCAGTAAATTCGCCCCATCGAGAAACCCGACCTTATACCCTCTAGCGGCGACATGACGAGCTAAAGTCACATCATCACAAAAAGAACCCTTCGCACTGGTATACCCATTCATCGCTTCAAGAACCGAACGCCGACAGAGAAAACATTGACCATTGGCCATCACTCGTTCCGGACTTGTGGGGTGAGTATCCGGTGGCCCAAAACGATAAATCAACGTGATCAACAGTGCAGGTTGTAACCACAATTCTCCGGGATATTTTAAGATAAACTGACAAGACAGAGAAATCAAATCATAGCCTTGAGCGATCGCCGTTTTTACCAGAGTTGCAGCTAAAGCCGGACTCGGTTGAGTATCGGCATCCACCCCCAACACCCACTCACTTTTCGGGGAACTGTGCAGAAAACCCGTATGTAAAGCCCAAGGCCGTCCGACCCAATCTGCTGGTAATGGATCGTCGGTGATCAGGCGAAATCGAGGATCGCGTTGAGCAGTCGTTTGCACCATTTCGCCAGTGCCATCGGTTGAATTACTATCAACAACCAAAATTTCCCGCACTTCATAGCTTTGCCGACTTAACCCTGATAAACAAGGAGAAATTCGTGCAGCTTCATTTAAAGTCGGAACAACAACACTCACCATTCCCAATAAATCAGGAGTTGGACGATGAGGTTCCAGTGGAAAATGACGGTTGAGAGCCTTAAATAGACGAGAAAGAACAATCGCGGTAGCCGGAATTTGTACAATCAAGATCAGCAAAATTAAAGCACCGATCCAGACTGGCAAGAAGTAATTGGTCATTGAAAATTGATTGCGTCCGTTAACGAGGCACAAAGATGCTTGCAAATTTAGCATAGAAGCGGTGCGACCTTGCGGATGTAACATCAGCTGATGTCGCGCCAACTCCGAGCTGGCGGTCAGAACCCCAACGGGTACTCTTCGCGCGTGGGCGCTGCTGTCGCGGTAGTCGCGTGACTTTTGGGGAACCCTTTCAGCAGGTGCCGCGTGGGGGAAAGCCGAGGGGCTGTCACCTGAATTCATAATTCATTTTAGGTGCTTGAAAGCCCCCTCCAAGACCCTACGGGTACTCTGGGCGTATGAACTTCGTCCAACGCCAGTCGCTCTCTTGTCAGAGAGAGTGAGTTGGTCACAGAGAAAGTTCGCGTTGCCCACGCGCATTCTAAAGAGGGGACAGGCTTACATCTAACGACTCGCTTTGTGTCCCGCTATATATCGATATCGGGACGATTGATTCGTTCCATGTCCCCTAAATAGAATCAACTCTAGCGGGTATAAAGGTCTATTTTGCTAAAATCTCAGCCGGAGTACGAGGAACTTCTGAACGAGGCAAATCTACAGAAGCTTGAGTGTTTTGCAAATCTTCAACCGTTGCTAATGTGGGTTTAGCGCTCCACCAGAAGACAAACACAGGAATTACCCCCAACCCTACACTCAGACTGACCGGGAACAAGAACCGTGCATCGAGGGAAACAACTGTAATTGTGGCTCCGAAAATGAAGTTCGTCAAATAGACAATCAGAGGTAAAGTCAATTGATGACGAGATAATACCACCGGTACCCGTCTCCACAAGAAAGCACCAACACTCATAAATAGCGCTGCTGTTCCCATCCATCCCAAGAGGTTACGATAAGGCATCCCAAAAAATTCACCGACTTCTTGGAACTCCCAAAATTTTACAGGAGCTTGACTCATTGCTGGATCAAGAACTAAATCCCAAGCGGTTAATAAGATAGCTGCCATTGCTAAAGCGGCCCAGTGACGGAACCAACTTGAACCAACAATCACTTTTAAACCTGCACGGGCTAACAGATAACAAGTTAGTCCCATGTAAAACCAAGACAGGGGAATGGTAAATGGAACTAAGCCGCCAATCTTGTAACCTAAACCACTGAGATATTGATAGTGACCAAAGGGAAATCCGGTGCTGGTGCCGAGTAATTCACTACCCAAGGACAAGAATACAGCCGGGATCATAAATGTTGCTGTTGCCCACCATCCGAGAGTACGGTAAGCGTAAAGAGCAACAGCAATTGCACCGAAGACGATGTAAGCGACTCCGCCTCCTGCCATACTCCACCCAAAAGCCGCCTGTCCAAAGGAGGGTAAGTTTGCAATAATTTGGGGATTGGGCAAAACGATTAACAGTCCTGCCAAGCCAAATAGAGTTGAGATCACGTGGATCGCCAGAAAAAAACGTTCAGCAATTACAAGTTGCTTCATGGAACTCCTCAAAAGACTGTAAAATTTTAATGCCGTTCTTTAATAGTTTACAAATCTTTAACAAAATTAAATTAATCCGACAATCGCCCGTTTGCTCTCTCTCCACAACAGAATTTGATGCCAACTTAAGCTTTTTGCTTGATTTTACTTGGTTTTAATCCTTTTATTCTGCCCTTTTTTTTGGAGTAAGCGGCCAACTCGATAAAATTTAATAATGAATTTATAGATTTGCTTAATTTAAAATTATTGAATGGCGCTCAATGATATAGACAAAGTGACAAACCTGTGATCAGTATCTGGATTTGAGAGGCAGGTTAACGAATCCACTAAAATAAGTGGAGTTAAATTGGGCAGGAGGAGTCATGGCAAGTTTACTGATCGTCATTGTAACGTTACTGGCAATTGTCGCCATCGGGGGATTAGCAATAGAGCTGCGATATCGTCGAATGCCTGGAAATGACCTAGAACTCACATCCGGCGAGTGGGATTTAGCCATCTCTCAACCCAATCATTACCTGCTCATTGGTCAAATGGAGTTTCGCAACCGCACTCAGGGATTTGAAATCATGGTACCTGAAATCGAAGCCGAAGTACAACTCCTGAGTGAAGCAAGTTTAGACAAGATTGAGTTAACGCCTCGGATTATTCCGATGCACCCCGATGCACCTGCAAGAGTCGATAACTATTGGTTTGCCTACATTGTCAAACGCAAACCGACTCAAATGAAAGTTTCCATCGAAATTAAAGGCGAAAATCTCGACAGCCTCCAGTCGGCTTGGGTCAAAATTCACTACATCACCTATGGCCCAGATGGACGCATTCCCAAAACTCGCCATGTGGTCATTCCTTTACAATATCCTGATCCTCAAATTCCCTCAACTCCCCGCCATACCGAATTAGCCACCGTCTATCCCATTCGCACTCATCTCCTGACCCACCTCGATGACCCCGTTGAGATCGTTAAACGATACATTCTCCCTCATGCTCAACCCGGAGATGTAGTTACAATGGGAGAAACACCCTTAGCTTTAATTCAAGGGCGATTCCGTCATCCGAGCGAAATTCAACCCGGATGGGTTGCCAAGCGGGTTTGTCAGTTCTTCCTGCCCACTTCGAGTTTAGCAACCGCCTGCGGGATGCAAACCTTAGTCGATTTAGTCGGGCCAACTCGCGTTTTATTTGCCTTTGTCGGGGGAGCGATCGCTAAAATACTGGGTAAACCCGGAATGTTCTATACCCTTGCTGGGGAACAAGCCCGTTTAATCGATGATGTCACAGGCACTTTACCACCCTATGACCAATTTATTGTCTTAGGGCCAGAAAATCCTCAACACGTCGTTGATCGCATTCAACAAGAAACCAATCTGGCCGCAGCAATTGTAGATGTCAACGATCTCAAAGCCGTTAAAATATTAGCGCATACCGCCGATCTTTCCACGAAAATTCTAGAACAAGCCTTAAGAAGTAATCCCGCCGGAAACGCTGATGAGCGAACGCCATTAGTTCTAATCCGTCCTCTCCCCCCCGGCGCGAAGTAATGTTGTCACTCAATTCTCAAGCAATTGTTGGGGCCGTTAAATCCTATTGTGGAAAGATTTAGCGTAATCAAGCGTCAGTCCGCTGTTGGATGATAAATAGCAAGACAAAATCAAACCTATGACTTTATTCCTGTCCCAAAACCAAAATCAAGTGAATATCCGTCCCTTTCAATATCGTGATCTCGATCAAATCGAACGGTTGTGTCAGCAAGCGTTATCGGATACTGTCAGCGACCCTAAAACTGACGGAGTCAGTAATTCGGCTCAAGATCTTCAAAAGCTGCGTCGTTGGTACGGATTCCTTAAATTTTTAAGCTGGTTTCCTAATCCTTGTCAACATCTGTTTAATATTCTCGTCGCTGAACAAGACGATCAAGTTCGGGGCGTGATCAAAGTCTCACCGTTTAATCTTACCCGGAGTACCTGGCGAGTCAATCAAGTTGCCGTTTCTCCAGAAGGAGATCTCAAAAGTGTGGGATCACAACTACTCCGCCATTGCTTTGAAAGTATTTGGGAAGCCCGCAATTGGCTCGTTGAAGTTGACATTAATGATAAAGCCAATATTGCCCTCTATCGTCAAAACGGATTCCAACGTCTGGCTCAAATTACCTATTGGTCAGTCGAACCCGAACTCCTACAACAATTGGCGGTTGCTCAACCTGATCTTCCCAACCTACTCCCGGTGAGTAATGCCGATGCTCAACTGCTGTATCAACTCGATACGGCATCGATGCACCCGTTTGTTCGACAGGTTTTTGATCGCCATATTAGCGATTTTAAATCCAGTGTGATTAAAGCGGTGATGGATGGATTTAAACAATGGTTCAACCATACCGAACACATTAGTGCTTATGTCTTCGAGCCGCAACGCAAAGCTGCAATTGGTTATTTCCAAGTCCAACTGTCGCGAGATGGTCGTCAACCCCATTTTGCTGAGTTAACAGTCAATCCGTCTTATACTTGGCTGTATCCCGAACTCTTGGCTCAAATTGCTCATCTGACGCAAGATTTTCCGACCCAATCTCTGCGAGTCAGTTCGGCGGACTATTTACCCGAACGAGAAGCCTATTTTGAGAAAATGGGAGCAACTCGCATTGAACACAGCCTGTTGATGTCTCGTTCCGTTTGGCATAAAGTTCGGGAGTCGAAGCTGTCATTAGAAGGGTTACAATTGTCCGATGTCCTGCAAAGTTTACAACCGGCTCGTAAGCCGATACCGAGTCGTATCTCCTGGTTAGGGCCAATGAATAATCATCCTCGCTCTAAGCGAAATTCTCAGGTTTCAGACACTCTCAGCGGACAATCAAATGCGATGTCTGAGCAGCCAGAGTCGGAGAATCAAAATAAACCGATTGATCGACCGTCAGAAAATCAGCATGAAGGATAATGAGTGAAAACTCCTCACCCCAATTTGTTTCCGCCCTGGGACTCGATATTGGTCAGAAACGGATTGGGGTTGCTGGCTGCGACGGTTTGGGTTTGTTTGCGACGGGTTTAATGACTTTAAAACGCAGTGCTTTTGAGCGGGATGTTGCTCAACTGCGAGAACTGGTAGAAGATAGGCGAGTACAGGTGCTTGTTGTGGGTTTACCCTATTCGATGAATGGGACGATCGGGTTTCAAGCTAAAAAAGTCCAAAAATACGCGACAGGACTGGCGAAGGCTCTAGACTTACCCCTAGAATATATCGATGAACGCCTGACTTCGTTTCAAGCCGAACAGATGCTCCGAGATGCTCATATTTCCCCCTCGCGCAACAAAGGGTTAATTGATCGCAAAGCAGCAGCTATAATCTTACAGCAATGGTTAGATCAACGGCGAGGACAGCAGCTTTAATGGAGTAGACAACCCAGAGTCAGTTGCGAAAAATGCCTCTGAACGCGGATAACTCTCTGATTGAGCTTTTGTTTGATCCCACGCTCCCTCAAGCATGATATTGTGATCGTGCAATGGGATCGATATTCGACTCATGCAAAACACTGATTTGCCCAGACCTGGGGTACTTTTTTAGATAAGCTGATATGATGTTTTCATCTCAATCCCCGCAAGAGAATGGACGCTCCCAAGAAGATATCGTCACACTCACTGATGAGCAAGGGCGATCACTCAACTGTATGATTCAGTCCATTTTACCGCTTGAAGGTCAGGACTATCTGCTGCTTGTTCCGGTGGATGCTCCTGTCGAAATTTTACGTTGGCCGAGTGATGATGAAGACGAGGAAACCCCGATCCCCGTCGAATCTGAAGCCGAACTTGATCAAATTTTACCCCTTGCCCAAGTGGTTTTAGAAGAGCAAAATCTAACCCTTAAACGCACTGCTGTTACCTTCACGGTTGGCGGGGAATTGCCAGAGGTAGACCCAGATGATCTCGAAGACAATGACGAAGACTCAGGAGAGGGTGACTATGAAGAAATGATCGAGTTAGCCAACTTCTACTGTGAAGAACAAGAATATGGAATTTATATGCCGGTTGAACCTTTTTTTATCTTGGCGCGTCAAAATGAGCGGGGTGAACCTCAATTACTTTCAAGTGAAGAACTCCAGAGAATTGAGCCACTGTTACCTTTAATCGAAGATCAACTATTTGACGATCTCGATTAAACTCAGGCTCAATTAAACTCAGGAGAGTCAAAACAAAAAACCACAGACAACTGACGACGGATCAAATGACCTATGGGACGGATTTCAAAAATTGCATTCTACCTGGTGATCCTACCAGCAACATGGATTTTTGTAGGTTGGCAGGGTTGGTCATGGTGGAGTTGGGTGAGTTCAGCACCCATCGATAGTGATAGCCTGGGTGAATCGACAGAAAACGAGACAGCGGTTCAAATTACAATTCCATCGGGAACTTCCAGTCAGCAAATTGGACGGGACTTGGAAGCGGCGGGTTTAATTCGTTCCTCAAATGCTTGGCGGTTATGGTCCCGTTGGTTGGTTTTTGCTGATCCTGAAGGTGAGTTTAAAGCCGGGACTTACCAATTCTCTCCGACTCAATCTCTGAGTACAGTCGCAGAAAAGATCTGGAAGGGTGAGGTGATGCAGTTAAGCTTCACGATTCCAGAAGGATGGTCTATTAAACAAATGGCAGAATATTTTGAGGAGCAAGGTTATTTTTCTGCACAGGCTTTTATGGATGCCGCCTCAGAGATTCCTTATGCTGATTATCCCTGGCTTCCTGAAGATTTACCCATACTCGAAGGTTTCTTGTATCCCGATACTTATCAAGTGGTTGCTGAACGGATTACCCCAAAGATTATTATCCGTCAAATGCTAGACCGTTTTCAACAGGTGGCTTTGCCTGTCTATCAAGAAAATCGCAATTCAACTAATCTTTCACTCAATGAGTGGGTGGCGCTGGCGAGTATTGTTGAAAAAGAAGCTGTTGTTGCCAGTGAACGAGGGATTATTTCGGGGGTGTTTCATAATCGTCTCGAACAAGGGATACGGTTAGCGGCTGATCCGACGGTTGAGTATGCTTTGGGCATTCGCCAAACGGTTGATCAACCTCTGACTTTTCGGCAAGTGGAAACCCCTTCTCCCTACAATACTTATATGAATATGGGTTTACCTCCGACAGCGATCGCTAGTCCAGGTGTTGCCAGTTTAGAAGCCACTCTCAATCCGGAACCGACAGAATATCTCTATTTTATGGCTCGCTACGATGGAACGCATATTTTTAGCCGTACAGCAGCCGAACATCAAGCTGCTATTGCTGAAGTTGAACGTCAACTCTCGACTCAGTAGTTCAGGTGTTCAGGAGATGGCGAGTTAGGGAGATCTTGCCTTTTGCCTTACGACTTCTGTACAGAGTAATCACGCCTGATTTAAATGCGGGGGCTTTACGCTTCGCTACCGTAAAATTTGCTCAGGAGGTTAACCTCCTCAGAAATCGGATCTCTATACATCTTCATTTCTGAGTGTCTCTGTGAACTACTCACACTGACCGCCGCGGTACAGTGTAAGCTTCTGATTTCTCAGCCCGATGCCCTTTCACCGTCGCGGTTATCTGGTCTTAAACAGGCTCCCTCAGCAGAGACGGGGTTCCCTCCGCCAAAATGTATTATTCTGATGCCTTCATTTCTTATGTTGAGTGCGGCGTTACTGTCACAATCGTG
>NZ_AUZM01000125.1 GCF_000478195.2 Lyngbya aestuarii BL J
CTTCAGACGTTAATACAATTAAAAAACAGTTTGAACTCGAAGGTAAATTTGTAGTTGGTCATTTTAGCCGTTTATCCCCCTGGAAAGGACAACATATTCTACTCGAAGCCTTAACTCATTGTCCTGAAAATGTTACTGCTATTTTAGTCGGAGATGCACTATTTGGAGAACAAGAATATGTCGAAAAACTTCACAAACAAGTGGCAGATTTAGGACTCCAAAATAGAGTCAAATTTTTAGGATTTTGTTCTGATGTTGTACCTTTAATGACCGCTTGTAATTTAGTCGCTCATACCTCCACATCTCCCGAACCTTTTGGACGAGTTATTATTGAAGGAATGCTGTGTAAAACTCCCATTGTGGCGTCTGCTGCGGGCGGTGTCGTCGAATTAGTCAATCCTGGAAAAACAGGCTGGCTGATTACTCCGGGTAACTCAGAAGAACTGGCTAACGTCATTAATAATTGCTATCAAAACCCCGAATTAGCTGCCAATGTTGCAACAGAAGCTTATCATAAAGCCAATGAAAATTTTCAATTAGAGCAAACCCGACAACAAATTGATCAATTACTTCGGAAGTTATTATAATACAAAACTTATTTTATCACCTAACTCTTTCTCCTAGAAGGGGAGGAGAAATTTTTCAAACCATTTAATTTCTCTATTCACCTCACCCACTCAACCGGAGTTCAGAGGAATCACTGTTACACGAAAAACGGGATTTGCATAAAATTTCTCCATTTCCTCTGAGTGAATAGTAGAGTTCCAGAGTGATATGATGAAATTTAAGAGCCTTATTAATGTATTGTTTTTGACTGCAATGATCAGTTCTAGTGTGTTTGGTCTGGTGAATTCGGTAATCAGTTCGCCTCTACTTGAAGAAGCAATTATTTGTGGAATTTTTAAGCCCAAACCTCCCGTTCAAAACGATGGCGGTTCCCGATTTGCAGAACCCTCGAATCATCAAAATCAAGACTATTTTCCTCACGTTCAAGCTTGAATGTGTTGGCATTCCCTCCCGTTTAACGCTGTAAAGTATCCGATGTGATTGAATAAGTATTCAGTTCAATCAACACCGTTCACGTCCAAGCCTTCTATCCGCAGAAAATGTAATATTCCAGAACTATCACCCGCCACAATCGTTTGATTATCGGGACTAATCGCACAGCAATTAAAATCACTATCTCCAATAAAGGTAATCATTTCTTTTCCTGTATTTAAGTCCCAAACTTTAACAGTTTTATCCGATGAAGCAGAAACAACTTTTGAACCGTCAGGACTGATAGCGACTGCATTTATACTATGTTCTACACTATATTCGCTAAGACTTAATAGTTTTTTTCCAGTTACTAAATCCCAGACTTTGATAGTATTATCACTTGCTCCCGAAACCAATTTTAAGCCATCAGGACTAATCGCAACTGCCCATACTAAATCATCATGATCATCATGTCCGCCAAGATTGAATAGTTGTTTTCCACTTGCTAAATCCCAAGCTTTGATAGTATTATCATTTGAACCCGAAACCAACTTTGAGCCATCAGGACTAATCGCAACTGCCATTACCACAGAATTATGTTCCCTGAGAGTTAATAGTTGTTTTCCGCTCGCTAAATCCCAGACTTTGATAGTATTATCCCATGAACCCGAAACCAACTTTGAACTATCAGGAGTGATAGCCACTGCATTTACCGAACCACTGTGTCCAACAAGAGTCCGAATTAACGCTCCTCCGGGTGGAGTTAAATTAGGAACAGTTGGACGCAACCAAGGTGAGGTTTGACATCGTTTTGCTTGTTGCAGAAGTTGTTGAATTTTGGGATTATTTTCATGTGATAAAAGTCGTCCCCAGAGTTGACTAGCGAGTTGATTTCTATCCTGATTGAGAACATGATCCGAGAGTTCAAAAGTTCGTTGTAGCAGTCTCAAAGTTTCGTCAGTTTCCAGATGTTCAACACGCTGATAATCCTCAATTAACGCTTGTATTCCCACCGCTTTTATTTTGGCTTGCATAAACTCAAAATCGGTTAGAAAGCGATGCACCTTTCCAAACTGAGAGTTTTCAACCAAGTGATAAATAAGTTCGGTTAAAACAAACTCTCTATCTTCTTCTGTTTTTCTCGCTAACCAGTTGCCAATTTTACCCATTATTTTAGTCCTCGTCTTCAGTTGTATCCAAATCTTCTAACAAAGCATTCGTTATCGATCCATGAATGTCTATAATTTCAATTCCTGCGGCTTCAATGATCTCTTTGCGGGAGAGAAAATCAGCAAAACTAGCATGATAAACTTTATAGCGAGTTTGTCCTTGAATTTGACTAAAATGCAAAAACTGTGACCATTCATTGAGTACCTCTTGAACGATTATTTCATCTTTTACACTCACAAATTTAGCAATTAACTGACGAGAAACGGGTTTACGCAACACTCCGAGAATATAGACAATCTTAATCTTTAACTTCGGTAAGGGTTTATCCTGCATTCCCATTCGCCGCCAATGGTCTTCGTAGTACGAGGTTAAACCTTGGGGTAGATTTTCTATCTGTAAATTTTGATAATAACCTTTGGCAATTTCCGGTAACACATACCTCAAATACATAAAGTTATTTTCGCTTTTCTCCGCCAATGTCTCGACAAACTCTTTCTTGTTGAGATTTTGATTAACAATCCACCCATTTAACGAGTTTTTAAATTCATCCTCAAAAAAGAGATAAATATAGTTTTTGATATCTTCTCGACTGTACACGGTGTAGTCCTTGAAATCAAAGATCTCTTGAGGGGTTTCAAACAATAACCGAGTTTCTAACTCTCGACGACGAGTCAGCAGAAAATAAACGCCTTTGGGTAAATATCGGGGTAAATATAGTATATTAGAACCGTTTTGTTGATCACTCAGATTGACTTCATCCAAAGCATCAACCACAATCACTACTTTTTCATCGGGTTTGAGTTTATCACTAACTTGTTGAAGTAAATCCTTTAAAAAGTTGCTATCTTCTGTGGCTTCTTGCGGTAACGAGTCCGGTTGATAATCTTCCAACCCGTACTCACAAATTAGTTGCTGACAAATACTTTTTAGAAATTTATCCGCTCGACTTTTACTATCGTTATAAATATTGAAATAATAGAGACAAGAGGAATGATCGTTCACGTATTTCGCCGCAACTGTACTTTTTCCTTCTCCCGGATCGCCCACTACTGTAAAATATCCTCTATCGTGAGTTTCGATAAATTTTGCAAACGCATTAAAAACAAACTCCCGCCCTACAAAGTTGCGTATTTTTTCCTCAATTAATCCCTGAAATCTTCCCGTGTATTTGCTTTTGTCAATATTCCAACGTTGAGGATTCATAAACTCGGTCGGATCACAACCCAAAGCCTCAGCTACTTTTTCAATTTGAAATTTATCCACAAGATCGGGTTTTCTAGTCCCCAACATTTGCTTGAGAGTATCCAGAGAAATACCTGCTTTCTCAGCAAGTTCCTCTTGAGTAAATCCTTTCTCTTTATAGAGTTCTTTCAGTTTTTGTCTTTCTTCCTCAGTCAAGCCTAAACGTTTATCTGACATTATTTTACTCTCCTAAAGTTAGTTTATTCCTACTGTAGCGGAGTTAGACAAAGTTGAACAGGGAAAATAGGGAAAACTCACTTCCCCATTTCCCCCAAACTGTCGGGAAGACTTCCCCAAATCTTATCCCTATTTACACTCGTAATTCTTCTCAAGATAAATCAAAATTAAATTGTAAAAGTTCAGGATATTTAACGATGTATTCACTCAATTCTTCTCAAAATAAATTCGGTTTTGACTTACAAACCTTGCTGAATTTAAAACCCCCTCGCGCCCATTGTCAGAAGTGTTTAGGCTTGCTAAAGTCTATTTCCCATTGTAATCAAAAGGGAAATATTCCCTGTCCGGTTTGTGGGGTAGAGACAGTTGTTCCCGGTGAAATAAATGCTGAAAAATACGAAAGTTTTCGCAATCATTATAAAGCCTTAAATCTCTATATTGAGTTTGAAAATTTCATCGAACACGCCAAAAAATTAGCTTCTATCGCTCAAAAAATGCGCCCAAACAACAGTTATTATCCACCCGTTTCCGCTCTTTTAGACAGTCTCAACCAAGCCCAATCTTTTGTTCATATTAATAGTTTTGGCATCAGTCGAGACTTTTTATTTGCGTTGAAATTACTGGCTCAAAAAATACCCGTTCGGGGAATTATCGCCCTAACTTCCGATAAACTTTGGCTGCGGGATGAACTCCAAAACTACAGCCAGGAATCCCCCAATTTACAACTAAAAACTGTTTATGATGCTAAAAATTGGGCGACTGTTCCCCATCAAAAGTTAATTGTAATTGATGGTTTGATCGCCTTTAAAGGAAGTACAAATCTGACTCTAACCGCATGGCGTAAAGCCGCACAGGGCTATGATAACGTTGAATTAGTGACAAATCTCGCTCAGGTTATGAACCTTCACAACCGTTTCTTTTCTCCCCTTTGGGCGAATTTAAGCCCCTACGGAAATGCGATCGCCCTCGATAATTCTCTTGCTATTGTTAAGGCGAGTTAATTTAGGGAATTAGATGATTTATCCCCTCTAGCCCTTCTTAGAAAGGGTAAAATAGCAGGAGGTAAGTGTACTTAAAGTCCCCCTTCTACCCCCAATACCCCCAATGTTGGGGGTCACGGGGGCGGAAGATTTAGGGGAGTTTAGGGAGATAAAAGGGGGATTTAGGTAAAAATTTAAACGGCTTGTTTTCTCAAAAACAATAACAACGATTCGCTAATTTCTTTGGGCCAATGATCTTGAGGATAATGTCCGGCTTTTTCTAACTTCACTAACTCCGAACCTCTAACCAACTTAGCAAATTCTTCCGCTTGTTCTACACCCAACCACGGATCTGCAACTCCCCAAATAATTTGAGTCGGATTTTCCCAAGTTTTAAACCCAGTTGAAATTTCCGCCATCGCTTCTTTCAGCTTTAAATTTTTAATGGTAGCCAACAGCGATCGCCCAGACGCAGAACTTTTTAAAAACGGACTGCGATAAACATCCAAATCTTTATCTTCGATCACATAACCGCTTCCCCCTTCCAACGTTCGATCAACAAGTAGCGGATCTTGTACCATCATATCCCCGACAAACGGTAAACCCATTTGTTTGATTTTCCAGGGGAGTTTAGCCGTAGATGAAACAGGCGTATTCAGAACAATTAAACGGTCAATTTTATCAGGATTTTGCAACGCATATTGTAAACCAACAGAACCCAAAAAACCCTGTAAAACCAGATGAAATTTAGTTAATTCTAAGGCTTCAATAAACTCCGATAATGCCTTCAAAAACGCATCAGGAGTATAAGCAAAATCCCGTTTATCAGCTTTGGAAGAAAACCCAGCCCCGATCCAATCTGGTGCGATCGCCCGATAGCCTTTAGCGGCTAATTCTTCCATCAATATGACCCAACTGTAACTCTGAGACACTAACCCATGTAAGAGTAAAACAGGAGATTTATCGGTCTTTTCCGGTTTGGCTTCCCGATAAAACCATTCTAATGATCCGATTTTGATTGTATTTTTATCCAAGGTAACAATTATTGTTTATTCAAATGTAGGAGATATTATACTGCAATTTTGCTCCTTTTTTGATCAAAACCGAACATTTTGGAAGTGACTTGAGAACAAGATCGAAAAATTATCCCTCACAAACTACACTCACTTGTTCATTCAAAAAATCATGATAACTTGATAACTTCTCTAGAGAAGCTTGTTGCTGAAGAATATAAGCCTGTAAAAACAATCCACTCCACTCCGCAATTATTTGAACGGATTCTGTTTGTTGAATTTGAGGTTTATTTTCTTCTTCTGGCCCATCTTTAGGCTGAGAAACATCAGTGATTCCATAATGATTTATCCCTTTGACTGTAATCAAAGCCTTCGGACTATCCGCTAGATTTTTATAGGTTCTTTGAGTCAATTCAGGTAAAACAATACTATCGAGTTCTCCTGCTATTAAAGCAATCGGAATTCCGGCATTTTCAATCATTGCTGATCCTGCTTCTTTTCTCAACAGATTAGTTCCATAAAAAACACCACCAACCAACTCAGGAGGTCTAATATATTGCTGACCGGAAATTGTCTCAATGGTTTGTTGATATCGAATCGCTTCTAAACCTGTAATTCCACCACAAGAATGACCCAATAAAACCAGTTTTTCTGAGTCAACACAATCTACAAGATTAGAATTGTCTTGAACTGTATCACTTTTAAAATAATCTAAAATCGCTTTAATTTGTGTAAGTTCAGGCGCGAGATAAGTTCGACCCGGTGGGATATGATTGGGAACGACAACCACAAATCCAGCACTAGCAATTAACCGCGAAAATAGACTATAATATAATTTATCAACCTCAAATCCTTGTAAAAATAAAGCAATTGGAAATTTAAAAGCCTGGTTTTTCAATAGGGATAAATCGGGATAATAAATATCAGCCGTATCCCGATTTGTGGTAATAGTTGTTGAATAACTTTTAACTTGATTTAGTTCACATACAGGTTGAAACATATCCCAATCCTCTCCTTTTTCTTGCTATTTATTCCCATAGCCGTCGCCCTTCTTTCCCCTTTAAACGGTGATGAGTATCCCGAAGTAACGTCGGAATATCCAACTTTTCTGGACAACGAGGTAAACAGTCTCCACAGTCCGTACAACGGTTTCCCTTACTCCCTGGGAACCAATGACCCGCATTTTCAAACATTCGATACCGATACTTTCCAAACTCCGTCATCTGGTAAGCAACGGCCAAATTTCGCAACCGCAACACTTCCGGGATGTTAATGGCTTCAGGACAGGGTAAACACTCATAACACTGACTACACCGTTCACTTCCCAAAACAGAGCGCTGAGTCGCCTCTAAACGGTCTAAAACAGACTTTTCCTCCGGTGTTAACTCCCCATCTTGATCGGCCACCGTCAAAGGCCAGTCCAACTCCTCCGGGTTCGCCGCCCCCACGCTTAAAGTGGTAATTCGGCGATCGCTTAATAAAAAGCGATAATTTAACATCAGAGGAGAAAAAGGCTGACACAACCGTTCTAAACGCGGAGATGGAGTATAAAGTTGTCCGCCCTTATCAGCCGGGGAGATAATAAATATCCCCATGTCATTTTGACTGGCTAACTCAATTGCGGCCGCATTGCGCCGAAAAAAATAGTAATAATGCAGATTGACAAATTCAAACAAATGTGTATTAATCGCGGCGAGTATGACCTCCAGGGGGGCGTGGGTCGAAAACCCAATATGTCTGACTCGACCATCCTCAAGAGTCTTCTGCACCCCGGAGATTCCCCGTATCGCCCGATCTAGATGTTCCCCGGTATTGATCCCGTGAAGGGCCAAACAGTCAAGATAATCTAAATTTAGGCGTTCGAGGGACTCATCAACCCCGCGTTCCATCTCGCTCGGAGCGGCCGACGGGGTGAGTTTTGATGTGATATGAAGTTGCGATCGCGCTACAGGCAATCCGGCTAACAATGCAGCACCCAAATACCGTTCGCTCTGTCCGTACCCTTTTGCCGTCTCAATATGATTAATCCCCTTGGATACTGCCTGCTGCACTGTTTGCCCCGCAATTTCGGCCGACGCCAGGTATCGCATGGTTCCAAGCGAAAGCACAGAAAGGCGTAGCTCGGTTTTACCAAACCGCCGATAACGCATTTTTAATTTCAGATTTGAGATTGGGAAATGGAGCTAAATTTTTGTTAATCAAACCATCAGCCATCCGAACTCCGACTATTGAGCTTCATCTTTTTTGCGAAAATCAGAGCGTTTGATCAGATCCTGCGGACTCAGATTAGACACAAAGTCTCGGAAAGCCTGTCTTTCAGCCTCATCAGCCTCACGATCCACCGGAATTGAAGCATCTGCAACCACTTCTTCCATCACCCAAATTGGGCTATCTGTGCGTAAAGCCAGAGCGATCGCATCACTCGGACGAGCATCAATTTCCTTTTTGATGTCCCCTTGACGCACAATTAAAACCGCATAGAAGGTATTATCTTGCAGAGAGTGGATTACAATCCGTTCTAAAGTCATATCCCAAGAATCCATTAAATTCACGAACAAATCGTGAGTTAACGGTCGAGGGGGTTTATGGTTTTCCAATGCGCCGATTATGGATCGAGCTTGATCCTGACCAATAAAAATAGGCAAGGCACGTCGTTCTGAAGCATCCCTCAGAAGAACGATGGGACTGCGAGTAGCAGCATCTAGCGCGATTCCGGCGACTTTCATTTCAATCATCGACTCAGCCTCGATAGAATACTTTAGGCAAACGAGTGATAAAACCCGTAGAAAGAACATCCTGCATTCCAGTATGCCTTGAAATTTCCTGAAATCAACAATTGATTTTTGTTTGACCCGCTGTGCGGATCTAACTCAGCTTTCAAGTCATACGTGAATTCAGATTTGTTCACTTAACATTGATCCCCTACTGAAAAAATGCCATGTTCACAGGATTAATTCAAGCGTTGGGAGTAATTCGGCCCCGAACAGACGAACAGTTTCAAATTTCCTGCGTTTCCGGTCAAACTGATTTAATCTTAGAAGATTTAGCCATTGGTGACAGTGTTGCAGTCAACGGAGTCTGTTTAACGGTTGTCGAAATCGTAGAAGGAGGATTTGTCGCCACAGCCTCTCCAGAAACGCTGCGTCGGACAACATTAGGACAAGATCTCAACGGCTATTTTAACCTCGAAACCTCTCTCCGTGCAGGTAGCAAGTTAGGCGGACACTTCGTAACAGGTCACGTTGATGGGATTGGATGCTTGCAGTCTTCGGTTCAAACAGCCAGTTCCTGGGAAATGCAGTTCACCGCACCCAGAGAAAGCTTACACTTATGGGAGCAACAAATCGCCCCTTACATTGTCCCCAAGGGTAGCATTGCCATCAACGGCATCAGTCTCACCATTGCCGAATGCGACGCGCGCGGGAATGGGTTTCAAGTTGCCGTTATTCCTCACACCTATGACGAAACCAATCTAAAGTGCCTCAAGCCCGGCAGTTGGGTTAATCTCGAAGCCGACATTCTAGGGAAATATGTTGCCAAATTCCTCAGAAGCGCCCCCCATCCCAACACCTCTCCCGTTTTCGACGAAATGTCCCCTATTTCTACAATAGAAGAAATTACCCCCGATTTTCTCGCCGAACATGGATTTAGTTAAAGGGAATAGGCAAGAGGCAAGAGGCAACAGGCAAGAGGTAACAGGTAACAGGCAAAAGGCAACAGGCAAAAGGTAACAGGTAACAGGCAAGAGGTAACAGGTAACAGGCAAGAGGCAAGATCTCCCCACCTCCCCACCTCCCCACCTCCCCACCTCGCAACTCCCCACCTCCCCATCTCCCTA
>NZ_AUZM01000126.1 GCF_000478195.2 Lyngbya aestuarii BL J
AGTTACGCTGGATTCCGAATAACACGATTGAAATTAATGATCAAGATCAAGCAGAATCGTTGATCAAATTAATGGATGCTTTAGATGATCTCGATGATATTCAGAATGTGACTGCAAATTTTGAGATGTCTGATGAATGTTATCAATCTCTTTATTCAGAGCAAACTTAATTGGCTGGAAGTCGAAAAATTAACCCTTTCAATTTCAGTTGAGAACTTTTTCGACTTTATTCCCCCAGGTGATTGTTAGGTTTTGTTAATTAAGCGATTAATATCATCATTGGAGCCGAGTACCACAATTACGGTTTCTTTTTTTAAGCGTCGATTGGGAAGGGGATTTATTTCTAATTTATCTTTATCATCCCGAATCACAAGCAAGGTTAAACCATATTTACTTCGTAATTCTAACTCAGCAATTGTTTTCCCATCAAATTCTTTAGGAACAACCATTTCCACAATACTATACTTTGAATCGAGTTCAAACTGGTCTAAAATTCGGGGTTTTGTTAATAGCCGCGCGAGTTCACATCCCATTTCTCGTTCAGGAAAAACGACATGATCGGCTCCCACTTTTTTGAGGATTTTCATGTGAGTTTCTGAGGACGCTTTAGCGACGACAAAATCGATCCCTGCTTCTTTAAGTGTGAGCGTGGTGGTTACACTTTCTGCCAAATAATTTCCAATCGCTACAATCACGGTATTAAACTCAAGAATTCCCGCTTCTTTCAAGGCACTAAGTTCAGTAGAATCGAGTTGAATGGCATGGGCAGCGATCCGATTACTTAAAGCTTGACTGACTCTTTTTTCATCGCGATCAACGGCTAAAACTTCATACCCTGCATTATGAAGTGTTAAAGCAACAGCCCGACCAAAACGACCCATTCCAATGATTGCAAATTGCTGTTTTTCAGTGCGAAAATTTCGTAAAAAGTTTAAGGATGATAAACTCATTATTTTAACCTACTAAAAGATTTTCCTCGGGATAGTCAATAGAAGTGGGTTTAGGATCTCCCACGATAGCTAGCATTAATAACAATACACCCACTCGACCAATATACATGGTGGCAATGACAACTAATTGAGAGAGAGGTGATAACAGTCCAGTAATTCCGGTTGATAATCCTACCGTAGCAAATGCAGAAACAATCTCAAAAAAGACTTCAGAAAAATCTAAATTTGATTGTAATAAACTGACGAAAAGAGTTGAGAATAAAACCACTAGACTTGAACCTACTACAACAGAAACAGCTTTCAAAATTAAAGTTGCTGGAATTTGACGTTGGTAGCATAGCACTTCGTCGCGACCTTGCAATGTTGCTTTTGTACATTGGAGTAACACTCTAGCTGTGGTGGTTTTAATTCCACCTCCGGTACTTCCTGGACTCGCACCAACAAACATTAAAATTACAGTTATAAATAATCCTGCGGCTGTCATTCCTCCTGTATTAATAGTGTTAAAACCTGCCGTCCGACTGGTCACAGACTGAAACCAAGCAGCCATAATTTTCTCAGATAAAGTTAGGGGTTCAAGTGTATTAGGATTATTAAATTCTACACTAAAAATCAAAATTGTTCCTAAAATCAATAGAAAAAATGTGGTACTGGTCACAATTTTAAAGTGAAGGGAAAGCTCTCGGTGAGTTATATTTCGGGATAAACGTTCTCGTATCCCCAAATATAACTCAATAATCACCTGATATCCTAA
Organism: Lyngbya aestuarii BL J; assembly: GCF_000478195.2. Classification (GTDB taxonomy): domain Bacteria; phylum Cyanobacteriota; class Cyanobacteriia; order Cyanobacteriales; family Microcoleaceae; genus Capilliphycus; species Capilliphycus aestuarii. The sequence continues at coordinate 1,705 of NZ_AUZM01000126.1, forward strand.
ACCGCCAAAGATAATCAGAGTCGTGAGTGTGAGATTCAACATCGGAGAGGTCATATATCGGACTAAACTATCGGCAAATAAACTAAATCCAGCATTATTAAATCCATTAATGCTATGAAAAATAGAGAGCCATAGTCCTTGATTAAATCCGTAGTCTGGCACAAAAACCGTTAATAATAGGAAAACCCCCGTTAACTGAAATAAAATCATGGTAGCAATTACAGATTTAACGAGAGAAACCACTCCTCCTAATCCGGTTGTGTCTAAAGTTTGTTGCAAAGCAAGTTTATCTCTTAAGCCAAATTTTCGCCCAATAATCAACAACAAAATTGTCGTGGCGGTCATGTAACCCAAAGCACCCACTTCGACTAACAAAATCAAAACCAACTGTCCCCAAAAAGAATAATATTCTCCCACATTTACAACCGATAGACCTGTAACACAAACCGCTGATGTTGCCGTAAATAAAGCCGTGATAAATGTGGTAATTGGGCTGTGTACAAGTGCTTCCTCACCCAAGGAAAATGGCATCAACAGCAAGACGGTTCCGGCTGCAATTACAGTCAAGAAGCCTAAGCAAATTGTTCTCGATATAGTCATTCGATTTTCAGTTCTAGAATTTAGAGTTTAGATTGACCAATGGTCACAGCAGCGCAGCGCGTTCCCAAGTCGTTCGCGAAGCGTCTCCGCAGGAGTTGGAGACCTCGACGGGGTCGCTGCTCCTTTTCAAAACGGTGTACCGATGACCAACAGTTCGTGCTGTCTCTGTTGTTGTCTGACGGAGTAATCTGTGACTCCCTGGAGGATTTTAACAAGTCAATTTCGCTCGCCCTGTGAGGACTTTTGTGCAATCATGCTTCATTATCACGATTATTTGGGGTTGCAAGACGAACAAGCAACCACCAATAGGCTGATAATAGACTTTCAGTAAAACATATACCTTGGGCGATGACCTCAACACTTTATCAACAGATTCAACAATTCTACGATGCTTCCTCGACTCTGTGGGAGGAGGTTTGGGGCGAACATATGCACCATGGCTATTATGGCCCGGAAGGAAACCTGAAAAAAGAGCGACGTCAAGCCCAAATTGATTTGATTGAGGAATTTCTCGCCTGGGGAATGGAAAGCCCAGAGGGTCAATCCCTTGCGGAAAAATCGAAGTTTTCCCAAATTTTAGATATTGGTTGTGGGATTGGGGGTAGCACTTTATACCTGGCTGAAAAGTTCCAAGCCCAAGCCACAGGGATTACTCTCAGCCCCGTCCAGGCGAACCGGGCTATTGAACGCGCCCAAGCCGCCCAGTTGAGTCAAAACGTTAATTTTCGCGTCGCCAATGCCTTAGAAATGCCGTTTGAGGATGATTCCTTTGATTTAGTTTGGTCACTTGAAAGCGGCGAACATATGCCCAATAAAATTCAGTTTTTACAGGAATGCTATCGAGTTTTAAAGCCTGGTGGATTATTTTTGATGGCAACTTGGTGTCATCGTCCAGTCTGGCCAACGGCTCCTGAACTCACCGATGATGAACGTAAACATTTAGCGGAAATTTATCGCGTTTATGCTTTACCTTATGTGATTTCTTTACCGGAATATGAGGCAATTGCGATCAAAACTGGCTTTGATTCTATTCAAACCGCAGACTGGTCAAAAGCAGTTGCACCGTTTTGGAATATTGTCATTGATTCGGCTTTTAATTTAAAATCGATTCTGGGTTTATTATCGTCGGGTTGGACAACGATTGAAGCGGCTTTATCTTTAGGGTTGATGAGTCAGGGCTATGAACGAGGATTGATTAAGTTTGGTTTATTGCGAGGCTTAAAACCGATGGAATAAATCAATTATCTTTTATTGAATTTTGGGCGCAACTGTTGCGCCTCTACCTGGGAAAAAATCAGGTCAATGACTATAAAGACAGGATAACGATCAATCATGCGGCTTATTGTTTTAATCATTTCAATCCTGGTTTTTTGGGGAGTTGGATTAAGTTCTATTCGGGCTGAACCACTCCTTTTTTCTGCGGTTAATCAGACCGCGTTTAATTTAGTTACTCAACATCAATTAATGTCAAGTTCTTCTCCAATTCAACAATTAGTAAACAGACAAGCTGAAGCTTGGTTAACGGGTGATGTTGACCAAATTATTGCTGATTTTGCAGAAGATTCTCTGTTTATTGTTTCATCTTCTCGTTTGCAAGGAAAACAACAAATTAAACAAGCAGCTCAAGATTTTTTTGTCTCAAATTCTGTGGTTAATATTGAAATTAATCGGATTATTGAAAATGGTGATCAAGGTGCTGTAGAATGGAGTTGGAGTGAGATTAACCGTGAAACAGGGGAACCTTCCTATGCAGAAGATGCGATTATTTTTACCCTAGAAAATGACAAAATTAAGTATTGGCGCGAATACATCGATCAACTCGACGGGCCTCCCTCTAACTCCACTCAATCTGATTAAATTCCGAGATTAAAACTTCGATAAATAAGTGTCTACAGTAGAGCTAGACATAATATTTTTTTTGGATGAATTTAAAGTTTTGTACAACAATCCACCCAAGGATAAAATTGTTAAAGCGACCCAATTTCTCGGTTCAGGAACAGACTCAGGTTCATGTAATTGAGCTAAAGCAAATTCTGCTAAAACAGCATGAGAAGCGGTGGTTGGATGAATACCATCCCAAAATACATATTTATCCGGTTGATCGCAAATCGTAAAGGAAACGCTTTGAGGAGGAGTGAGATTGGGAAAGAGGGAAGCATCGGGACTCAGACAAGCTTCTGTTACTGTTGTAAAACCAAATTGTTCGGGATTGTTGAACATTTGAGTGTACAAAGAAAACATATCTAAGGGGATAAGATTAATATCTGGTAACAAGCTTAAATCATTGAGAGCTTCAGTTAAAAGAGAGTTATGTTTTACTATATGTAAAGTTTCTGTAAACTCCAGCTTCCCTAGAAGTTTCAACTTGATTCGAGAGTTTCTCGCACTTTTTCCACAACCCGATTGAGTTCAACCGAATGAGACGCTTTAAATAAAATACGATCTCCCGGTTGGATAAATTCAATTAATTGTTCGGCAATTTGATTGTGAATATTCTCAACGTCCATTTTGCCAACTTCAACAACCGATAAACCTTTCGCCCCCGTTGCCATCGCTCGCGCTTCTTCCGCATCTGCTAAAATAAACAGTGCATCCAAATTAAGCTCTTGAGCCGTTTTGCCAACTTTTTGATGAAATTCTAGCGATCGCTCTCCGAGTTCTTTCATTGTTCCTAAAACCGCAATATGACGCCGACCCAGAGTTTCCCTCAACAACTTTAAAGCAGCAATCATTGATTCTAATCCAGCATTGTAAGTTTCATCTAAAATCACAATATCATTAGAAAGCTCGTAACATTTAGATCGTCCTGCTGGTAATTGAACCGATAAGCCCGTCTGTAAAGGGGTATAGAGTTGGGTAGGTGTTAAACCTGGACCTTGAATAATTTTTAAAACCGCTAAAGCCGCTAAAAAATTCGACGCATTGTGATATCCTGGTAAGGGTAAAGGTAAATCTAAACCTTCAACCCGAAGGGTGTGAGTGTCGATTAATTCACCTTGTAAGTCTCCCCCTTCTAAACCATAGGTAAGGGTTTCTCCAGACCAAACTGTAGCGGCTGTATCCATCAAACGGCGGTTATCATAGTTGAGAACGGCAACGCTATTTTGAGGCATTTCAGCCAGTAATTCACATTTAGCTTCAGCGATCGCCTGTTCTGAACCGAGTCGTCCGATATGAGCTGTTCCGACATTGGTAATTAAGCCAATTGTGGGGCGAGCAATTTGAGTTAATAAAGCGATTTCTCCTTTCGCTCGCATAGCCATTTCAATCACAGCATAGTTGTGATTAGAGGTCAATTGTAAGAGCGTTTTCGGAACTCCAATTTCATTATTATAATTGGCTTGAGTTTTGTGAACGTTTCCTTGAGTCGCGAGAACCGCAGCAATCAATTCTTTAGTTGTTGTTTTCCCCACCGAACCCGTAACCCCAATAATGGGGATGGTGAATTGTTCTCGCCACCAACGAGCGATGGTCTGATAAGCGACTAGAGTATCCTCAACAGTGAGTAAGGGTAAATTCGGATTGTCAGTCGTAAAATCTGCGTCTACAATGGCACAGACTGCGCCCTGAGCGATCGCCTGTTCAACAAAATGATGACCATCAAACCGTTCACCTCTTAAAGCCAGAAAAGCTTCTCCGGGTTGAAGGGTACGAGTATCCGTCGTGATAGCGATCACTTGAGCGTCTTGGGGGGTGTCACACTGCGGAGGTAACTGTTCCGCTACAATTTGAGAGAGTTGGGTTAATGTAATAGGGCTGAACATCCTGGAAACATTTAGAGCTTAACGGTAAAGTTGCCATTATTATTTCAGAGTTTAGGCATCTTGATAGAATCTGAAGCGAACTTATCTTATTTCTCGTGCATTGATTAGAGTAACTTATAGGTGTTTGGGAGCGAGACAACAGTTGAACAATTGGAGAGTCTAGTTTGTACTACTTTTGTCTCAAAATTGTAGTGAAGCTGGACTGTTGTTCTATCCTATTGTCTGTCGTAAAGTTTTAACCTGGGGTAAACATGATTTGGAGTGAGATGTCCTTCTCACAAAATTTTTGTGGTTTTTTTAAAGTTTAATCAGCCCATTTTCTGAAAGAATATGATTTAGGGTGGATTTGTGATCTCAAATGAACAAACAGTCAGTCAGCAGTTACAGTCGGTTAATTTCTCCGGAAGAACAGCAACTCTATGACCACTTACTTGAACGAGTTGAAGTTGAAAGTTCTTCGGAACTAATCGAACGAATTCGATTATTATTCATAGAGGGTTCTGGATATCCAGATCGCCATATTGCTCAGGCTTTAGAGAAAATATTAAATACTAAGCAAGTCGATGAAGATTTTAACTTCATTCTCAATCGCTGCTGCTATATTTTAATCAATCGTTGGCATACACTTCTGTCTAATCGAAAAGAAGCCATTAATGAGTTACTGAAACTCTTTGATCAGGTCGCAGAAAAAACACTCAGTAGCTACACTTACTCAAGACGTTTAAGACGATTAAACGAACTGACCCAAAAGTTTGTTAAAAGTGAACAATTCTTAGCCTTAAAACGATTTGCAGAAGTGCTGTGTCAGTCTTCAGGGCGTCATTCTCGTCCTCTTTCAACCCAACCCTTAAGAACCCTAATTCCTCGCTATCCCTATTTATATACCCATTGTTTGCTCAGTGATTATAGTTCCTATGAACATCAGCAAATGATTCGGAATATTCAAGCTCAAAAGCAGCGGAAATTTGAACTCGATTTATCCCAATATTCAGCACATCAATGGCGACGAGCAGAAGTTGCACGAGTGTCTAGAGAAGCAGCGAAAAAGATTAAATCTCCTATCGATAACCCAACCCTCTTAAGTAATCGAGAACTTTTTGGTGCTTTAAAACAATTTGTGGGAAAAGTAGAAGGAGCAGATACTTATCGCGACATGGCTCAACGCTTTATCACTCACTCCAGTTTTACACCAAGCTTTCGAGATTTCAAAGATGATTTTTATGAGTATCTCAACCCTAAATCCTTTGGTTCTTCGTACAGCAAATGTCAATTTAGTGATAAACTCTACAAGCAATTAGAACTGATTATTCCTCAGAGTGATGATGAACCTTTTAGTGAGTTTTTGCTCCTGAGAACCTGTAGTCAAATGTTAAACTTTCTCATTGTTGAGAGTCCTCAAAAACCTAATCACTTTGTCTTCATTGACTTAATTGCCAATGTGGGGCCAACCTTTACAGTGGGTTTACTGTTGAAAATTATTCTAGTTTGTCGCAAAGTTAAACCCTATCTAGAAAAGCGACTTTCTATTCTTTTTAACCATTACGAATCCACAACCCAAGAAGGAGTGCAATGGTTAATTAAAGTTCTGGAAAACTTGAATATCGCTTTAACCACTAATTTTGGACGAGTTGACCTTTCGTTTATTCGTTAATGAGCATTCATACAAACCCTCAAAATGATCGGTAGGGAGGTAGGGAGGTAGGGAGGTAAGGAGGTGGGGAGAAAGATTTGTAGCATCGGTGATCCGCGTATTTTATATTAATAAAGCTAAACCCCGTTACAATAACGGCAAACAGCGACGAGAAGGCTATAATAATTCTTATTAGATTTCATTAAATCATCTTTAAAATGCCTCACTTTGATCGGGTTTTGCAGCTTTTGCAAGACCCTTTTTAAGTTGGATTTCATATTCGAGTTGGACAGGTTAAACCATTTTTGTTTTTTGTTTAATTTCAGATAACCTGTCCGCTTCACATCGTCAATTTCTAAAACGGAATTAAACAAACGTAAAGTAATCTTCTTCAAGCACAACAGGGAAAGATGTTCCCTGAATAATCGCAATCAGTTCATCTTGACCCCCAACAGTATGATAGAGTGCAGTTCCTTGAGGTAAACCCTCGGGTTGAACATCCAGTCGATAATCTTCCGCATTTCCTGCGAGTTGAATAATATCTTGAGTGCTGTCGAAATCTTGAACTATAGCGTAATCTTCTAAACCGAGGTTATTGAGATCGCCATCTTCATAATAAACTTGAATCTCATCACCCAGAACAAATGTATCCGCTCCTGTTCCCCCTACTAAAGTATCAATTTCGTTCTGTCCGGCATCAGTTATATTGGGATCGGCACCAATCAAAATATCATCTCCATTATCTCCACTAACAAAGTCATTTCCCGCTTCACCTTCGAGAACATCATTACCTTGTCCTCCGTAGGCTAAATCATCACCGTCTCCTCCTTTAATGGTGTCATTTCCTAAATTACCATTGAGCCAGTCTGCATTTTCTCCACCATAGAGGAGGTCATCATCTTGATCGCCAAATAGACTATCTTCACCTGCATGACCGAGTAATGTGTCATTTTGTTTACCGCCAAATACGGTATCGTTTCCTTCGTTTCCTTCTAGGAAATCCTCATTTTGATTTCCAAACATCAAGTCATTACCCTCACCTCCAAAAAAGTTATCTGGTTGAGCGAAACCAAAGATAATATCGTCTCCAGAAAATCCTCTAAAAATTTCACTGTCATTGTCACTACCGAGAAGATTATCGCTGAGATCGGTACCATTAATGGTCAAAACTGTGAAACCGGATATATCTGGAGGAGTCGGTTCAAACTCAGGTTCGGGTGTGAGAACAGGTTCTGTTGGGGTGGGATCATCTAATCCTGTCCCCGATGGAGATTCATCTCCGGTGGTCGGATCATTGGATTCTGTCCCGGATGAAGACTCCTCTTCGGTGGTCGGTGGAAATTCATCATTTGATGGAGGATCAACAACAGGTATATCCTCACCAGAGGAATTGTCTGGAGTCGAAGGCGGGTCTACATCCGGGTCGGGTTGAGAATCCGGTTCTTGTTCATTCTCAGGCGTTTCAACGGAAGGTCTGTCATCCGTAATCGGATCGTCGATCTCAGCTTTTGGAGGAGGATCGACTTCAGTTTCATCGGTTTCTTCTT
>NZ_AUZM01000127.1 GCF_000478195.2 Lyngbya aestuarii BL J
AGGGCTGTTTCATTCTCAGTTAAAAATTGCCGGGGTTGATGGTGAGTCCACCCCCGTGCGCGGGAACAAGCGCGTTGAGGGGAGTGGCTATCCCGTTGGGGGTGAAAGGGTGATGGGGGGGTGGGGAGAGGAGTTTTTTCCTCGGAAAAATAGCTTTTTATTAATAAAAATCGTCCCTACCTCCCTACCTCCCTACCTCCCCACCCCCCCACAAATCAAGTTTTAGGGCTAGAACGAAACGGCCCTGCTTACAAAGGGGGACGGGAGGGGGATTCCAAGGGGGATTTAGGGGGCGGTAATAAACCAAAGACTTCTATATACACAGTCGCCCCAAAACAGAAAGTGAGGGGGAAACTATTCTTACGTCCAAGCCCGGAAAAATGTATTATCTTGCCAAGCGACTGCGGTACGGTTTTCAATAGCTGCCATGTCTTCGGAGGTAAGCGGTTTAAAAGCTTGAGCGACTTTAAAATTAGATTCTAATTGTTCAACAGTTTCTGCGGCAATAATACAACAATGCACCCCCGCCAAAGATAAAACATAGCCCATCGCTTGGTGCATTCCGTCTAAAACTCCACTGCGAATTAATCGTCCATAAGCAGGAACTTTCATCGCAATCACACCGACATTTTTTTCTTGGGCTACAGGTAAAACCGTCTTAGAAAAAGGTCGAGGATGATGAATATCTGCCGCATTAATAGAAACTAATGTTGTATCAAATGGATAACGACGTAAGCCTTCAGCAATGATATCCGGTTCGTGATGTCCGGTAATGCCTGTGTATTTAATAATTCCCTGTTCTTTTGCTTCTTCTACAGCTTTAATTGCTCCATTTGCGCCAAAAATTTCATCCAAAGTTTCTGAGAAAGAAACATGATGTAATTGCCACGCATCAAGGTAATCTGTATTAAGGCGTTTTAGCGATCGCTCTAACTCTCTCCAAGCCCCATCGCGATCGCGTCGAGCCGTTTTAGTCGCCAGAAAGATTTTGGAACGGTAAAGGGGTAAAACTTTCCCCATATGTTCTTCACTTGGCCCGTAGCTAGCTGCTGTATCAAAATAGCGAATTCCTAGCTTTAATGCTGCTTCAACTTGGGCGATGGCTTCGGCTTCTCGTCCCGGTTTGGAGAGGGGGGTTTGTCCGGCACCTCCTAAACCAAAAATCGGCAATGTGACGCCTGTTTTCCCTAAGACTCGTTCCGGCATCGTTGCAGTCTCGGGGACTTGGATCGCAGAACGAGCCGTCATTTGAGACTGTCGTTGCTGCAAAGCCGTACTCCCAACAATACCGCCTGCAACAGCAACCCCTGTCATTATAAACTTGCGTCGTGTGGTTTTACGTGTCATATTTTACAGTGATTGGTTAACAACAATTTAAACTCAGTGAGACTCTCTATTTTGAGAATTCATTGTTTATTTTAACTATATTTTTTAATCTAGATTTCTAAACGTGACAAGCCCAAGCTTTCATTCTTCGTTAAAATCAGCCCTTCGAGGGAGATTGAGCAATTTTTGGATCACCTCTATTTTAATCAGTTTATTTCTTTTGTTGGGGTTTGCTTCTACTGCGGTCAGCCAATCTTTAAATCCTGAACCCCAGTCCAATGCTTTAATCTGTGAACAACAATTAACCCCTCAAATCGATAGGATTCTTAGCCGCTCTCAATTTAAACGTTTTCGTTGGGGAATTTCTATCAAAACATTATCTCCAAATCGAGAACTTTATCGTCGAGATGCAGAACATTATTTTATCCCGGCTTCTACTGTTAAACTGATGACAACAGCAGCCACTTTATCTCAACTTCCCGTTGATTATCGCATTTCAACTTCGATTTATGGAGATGCCAAAGGAAATCTTTATATTGTCGGACGGGGTGATCCGAGTTTAACGACAACTCAGTTAAAAGATTTAGCGAAACAACTCAAAGATAAAGGTATAACTCAGGTCAATCAATTAATTGCTGATCCGGGATATTTTCCCGGTTTTGCGGTTCATCCCAATTGGGATTGGGAAGATATTCAAGCGGGATATGGTGCGCCTGTTAATAGTTTGATTTTGAATCAAAATTCAATTGATTTAATCTTATCGCCGCAAAGCATTAATCAACCCTTAAAAGTGACTTGGGTTCGTCCTCAACAGGGGAAAGGATGGCAGATCAGAAATAAGACAATTACCGTCTCAAAAAATCAACGGGAGTTTGTGGAAATTGGACGAGATCTCACCCAACCCATTATTGATGTTTCTGGACAGTTGCGAGTCGGTTCGGAACCAGAACCTGTTTACGCCGCAGTTGTTGAACCGACAAAGAATTTTATCGAAGAATTTAGACAGATTCTCGAAAGGCAAGGAATTCGAGTATTAAAGACAAGTATTATCTCAACTTCTCAATATTCTAATCCAGAATTAGCGCGGGTAAAATCTCCGCCGCTTGCTAAGTTAATTCAAACCACAAATCTAGACAGTAATAATATTTTTGCGGAGGCGTTACTGAGAATTTTAGGTGTACAACAACCGAGTTTAGATGCAGTCGAAACGGGATTAACTGCGATGCAAACAATTTTAACCCGCTTAGGGGTTGATCCAGAAGGTTATCGTTTAGTGGATGGTTCGGGTTTATCTCGTCAGAATTTAGTGAGTCCAGAAGCGTTAACTCAAGTATTAGTTGGCATGGCAAATTCACCTCAGTTTGAGAGTTATCAAAACTCTTTATCTGTCGCCGGAGAAACCGGAACGTTAAAAAGGCGATTTCAAGAGACAACAGCCGCTGGAATTGTCTATGCAAAAACCGGAACTTTAACCGGAATTTCGGCGCTAGCAGGATATATTTATCCTCCCTATTATCAACCGTTAGTGTTTAGTATTCTGGTGAATCACTCAAATTTATCAACCGCTGAGTTAAGACAAGCAATTGATCAGATTGTGATATTATTGAGTCAATTAAAAGTATGTTGAGTTTGGGTTTTCAATGGGGCGTTTACCCAACCTCACTGTTGACTTTAATTTGCTCCGACTTCACCTGGGATGATACACTTCGCGCCATTTTCCCTGAGAGAGAGTCCCCACAAACTAAAACTTGAATAATCTATCAATATTCAGACGCAGATCACCGCTTCTTTTAGATGTCGAGAGATTCCGACTGGGGCAGGTGTCCAGAAGCAAAATCTGATATTTTTTAATTTTAGATGCAATTCATCCCACTATCAGATAAGATGTATCTCATCTCAAGAGTGACAAAATTGCGATTGGCTTCGCCACTGACGCTACTGCGTCAATCGCTAACCCCATCCCCCAAGCTGGGAATCAAGTTTCGCAAACTCATCGCTCAAATCCGTTAATTCTTCTCAATAAAAAACGTATGAAAGCCAAGATTTACGAGAGAATCGAAACGCTAGTTGATATTCAAGAAAAGTTTAGCAAACGCTTGATTCCCAAAGGAACGATTGGTACTGTGACCGAATATTATGAACGTCCGAAAGAAGCCTATGGGGTTGATTTAAAAATAAAAGACGAAGCTGCATTCGGAGGCTTTGACTATGATAATGTATTGCTTTATCCCGAACAGTTTCAAGTCATTAACCAAACAGCAGAAGAAGAACATTTAAAAACCGTTTATCAAGATATTGAGTATCAAGCCCCTCAAGTGACACCAGACGATCCCCAATTTATTGTTCAACCTAACAAATCTCAGGTAAACTTGTAAGAAAAAGGTGCAATCTCAACAGGAACTCCGGTCGCGAACTGCACTGTAAAATCGATGCTAAAAGCTTCCGGACTTTTGCAATGACAGACCGAAAAAGCCTACTCAGAACGCTGTCAAACCAAAAATTACCGACCAGGAGGCATTATGAAATGGAAACGGCGTACTTACATTGTTCTGTTTCTGTGGACAATGTTAATGAGTATAGCACTCCATAACGCTGTCACCCGTCCGCAGGAGTTTAGTCTGCGAGTTCTACATACCAATGATCATCATGCTCACCTTGAAGCGGTTGAAGGGGGTGAGACAACCCTTGGGGGTATTGCTCAACGTAAAACCTTAATTGACTCGCTTCGGAGTGAGGACAAAGCCCCTACATTGGTATTAGATGCGGGGGATATTTTTCAAGGGACTTTGTATTTCAATAAATACTTAGGTGAAGCTGACTTACCTTTTTATAATCAGTTGAATTATGCAGCCGTTGCTGTTGGAAACCACGAATTTGATAAAGGTCAACAAGTTCTCGCGGACTTTATCAAACAAGCTAAGTTTCCGATGGTTTCAGCTAATATTGATGTAGCTCCAAATTCACCTCTTTCGGGTTTAATTAAACCTTGGATTGTGCAGGAAGTCAAGGGTCAAAAAATCGGTATTCTGGGCTTGACGACAGCCGAAACAGCCCTGTTATCAAGTCCCGGAGAAGGTGTCGTTTTTACCCCGGAAGTTGAAGCTGCCCAAAAAGCCGTTACAGCCTTACAAAAACAGGGCGTTAATAAAATTATTGCCCTGACTCATTTAGGCTTTTCCAACGATAAAGAATTAGCCCGTAAAGTTGATGGAATTGATATTATTATTGGCGGACATTCTCATACGCCTTTAGGTAATATGCCGGGGGCGACTGAACCGTATCCTGTAGTTGAAAAAACACCCAATGGCGAAACGGTTTTATTAGTGACTGATTGGGAATGGGGTAAATATTTAGGGGATTTACAAGTTAGTTTTGATCCGAAAGGTCATCTGATCAATTGGCAGGGTTCACCCCATGCAGTTGATGGTAATATTAAAGCAGATGAAACTTTTATTGCTCAACTTGATGAATTCAAACAACCCCTCGATGATTTGCGTCAACAAGTCGTCGGAAAAACGACTGTTAAATTAGATGGTGATCGCGCTAATATTCGCACCCAAGAAACAAATTTAGGCAATTTAATTGCGGATGCAATTTTAGATAAAATGCGCGTTGATAATGGTCAAATTTCGATAGTTAATGGGGGAGGAATTCGGGCGAGTATTCCCGCCGGAGAAGTGACAGTCGGTCAAGTGTTAGAAGTGTTACCTTTTGGTAATACTGTGACTCGATTAGATTTAACGGGAACCCAACTTAAACAAGCTTTAGAACATGGAGTTAGCCAAGTTGAACAAGGAGACGGAAGCTTTCCTCATGTCTCGGGAATCCGGTTGACTTGGAATCCAAAAGCACCCGCAGGTTCACGAATTGTTTCTGTACAAGTTCGGGATCAAAACGGAAAAGAACAGCCCTTAGATCTCAATGCAACCTATCGAGTCGTCACGAATGATTTTATGATGGGTGGAGGCGATGGTTACAAGATTTTTGAAGCGGGTGAAAATCAAGTGGATACCGGATTTTTATTAGCCGATGTAGTGATCGATTATATTCGGAATCAATCTCCATTAAACCTCAAAGCTGAAAATAGAATTGTACCAAAAAATGTCTAACTTGAGTGGGTGAAGGATGGATTTATGGCGCAACGCGGGCGGGAACAGGGAACAGCGCTTGCCTTGCGGCCCGGCGGTTTCCGGCGAGACTTAGTTTGCAATCTTAGGGATCAGGGAATAGGGGATTGAAAAACCCTTTAAATCAAGGTTTTAGGTTTCTGGGTTCTCGAAGGTTTGTTAACATACCAGCGCGAACTGCTATAAAATTAAATCATCATGATTAGAGGTTTAATGTTAGACCTCTATTTTTATGATATTTACCCCTAATTTTCACAAGCGGGATCTAACTTAAATCCTCGTTCAACTAAACCCACTCCAGCTTCAAAGGTATTGAGTTGAATACCCTCTCCCATACAAACTGTTGCCCCATAAAAGCCACAACCGGAACTTGAATCAATTTGACGATAGATCGGATTTTTGTACCCAAAGATGACTTGAAATAATTCCTGAGAATCATCAGAATACATCTGATCGAAATTGGGAAAGTTAGGCGTCAACCGATAAAAAATAGAAGTGGCTTGGTTGCTTTGAAAAGTAATTTCAAAAGTCACACCCGGATGGCGATCAAACGGATATCGAACAACAAAATTCTGGTTTCTCACTTCTTCCTGGAGAGGATGACCAAAATATTCACTAATCTTCTCTGGAGGTTCACCAAATATTCGCCGTTTTTTCCCCGTTTCTAAAACATCTATTACAATATATGGGTGGGGAACAGCATCGATTTTCAGCGCCCGACATAACAACGTGGCAATCTCTCCCCGTGTCGAATTTTGATTAGAATTGAGTTGTCGAATTTCCGGAAAATTGACTACTATTCCCCTTCGAGTAGCCGCAGCAACAAGCCCTCTAGCATAACTTGGAATAGTCTTCGCATCCTCAAAATTTCGATTGAGAATTGCCATCGCTTCTGCTTCAGACTGAAAATAGAGGGCAGATCCCAAAACAGCGATCGCTTGAACTCGAGGAAGGGGTTGTTCCGGCTGAAATGTTCCATCAGGATATCCGCTAAAAAACCGCTTTTTTGTCGCCGTTTGGATACTTTCAAAAGCCCAATGGGTTTGGGGAACATCCCGAAATGAGATTGGTTCTCGTACCTCCTCCGCCTGGGGAAACGCCCCACACATCAGGGAAGCAAATTCAGCCCGAGTTAGAGAGGTTTGAGGGCGAAACCTGCCGTCAGGATAGCCACTAAAGCGCGATCGCTCTTTCAAAGCAAGAATAGATGATTGCGCCCAGTGATCTTGAATATCCGAAAACATCTCAAATTGTTAGTTGATGACTTAAATCACACGATAAATAAAATTAAATGTTGCCCAAGCATTAATATCTAAGGCTAAATCATCAGTGGAAATACCCGCGCGTTCAACGCCAAGCTGACTCGCCTTACTCAAATCTTCTAGCACCGCTTCCGCAACTTCTAGAGGATTAGATAATAAAAATAACTTTGTATTTCCACTTCCCATTGTTTTCGTTTTCTCAATCGTTTTCAGAGCTTGATTAAAAGGATAATGACTAACAACCAGATAAGTTTCTGCTAACCCGGCAGGCCCTCTTACCATTTGTCCAACTGTCTCTGTTGATGCTGTACTATCATAGGCAGTGCTAGAAGGTAAACTCATAGTTTTACCGGGAGAAACCCGTTTTTGTCGAGGTACATTCCCTAACTCCTCATTGATTTCTGTATCTTCCAAAATCGGATCGAGAAGATAGGCTTGTCCGCGAGTATTGAGATGAAACCAGATGAAATAGAGAGGTAAATTGCCGTTATTTTGCAACTGATACTGTACTCGACTGCCGACGGGAACCGACACAATGCCTTGACTCATCGAAGTCTTCATAGACGACGATGACGGATTAGTTGGGGGCCGATCTTCTTCCGGTTGAGTTAAGCTAGCCTCATTTTGACTTTGAGGGGTTTCCTGACTCATGAGGACTTTAGCTTGAGGAGTGAGTAAAGCAAGCGTTGTTCTCGCCCTCATCAATGAAGACTGCTCATTTTGGGTGAGGTTGAGGAGTTTAGCCGCCAGCCGGGTTTTGAGTTGAGGAACCAGTCGCTGTACGGCAATTTTTACCGCCTCTCCGCCTTCTCCCACACTTTCCGGTAATACCGCCTGTCCCATCGAGAATAAACCATAACGGCCTTGAAATAGAGAGGGCAAAGGTGCAGAAGGACTTTGAGCAATCGCTGTATCTCGTACCCGACCGAGAATATAATCAGCAGGCTGGTCGTTAGTGACGATAGACACATCGGCAATTCCCGAAAAAGCGCTGGTTGCATCAACCCGTTCAATCCGAGCCAGTTTGGGGTCTAGAGCAACTTTCAAGTCAATTTGTCGGGGAAGGACACGAATCGCTTCTTTCACCCGTTGTTTAGCTTTAATTTCGGGTAAGGCAGAATTACCACTTCCAACACTGCGGACTGTTGCTTTTGCAGTTAAACCCGTGCGAGAGCGAATCAACAGTTGAGACATAATCGGACTCACCTCAGATTCGGAGTCCGGTAGAACGGTGTAAAGAGAATTCGCTTCATAATACTCTAAAATCGATGCAGGTAGACCGCTCAACAAGAGTTTAGCGGTTTTTCCATTATCTTCTACCGCCTTGATCACTCCCCCTGCGCCAGAGGAATTGGATAATAAATTTTTAAGAGCAAGCGGTTTATCCGTTAGGCGAGATTCTGAACCCGAGGAGAGTTCTTTGTAGAGTTGGGGTTGTTGAGCAACACCCATCGTTTGTTCAACTACACCTGCAACTTGAATTAAACTCGATTGCAGGCTATCGGCCGGAAATGCTGACCACAGGGTTTGGGTGAGAGTATGGGTAAATAATCCCGCACTCCAGTTATCCCAGTTAATTTCAACGGCGACTTGTGAAGGTTTA
>NZ_AUZM01000128.1 GCF_000478195.2 Lyngbya aestuarii BL J
CGTTGTCAGATAGATTTTCCAATCCTTCGGTAATCAGGATGCCGTCAGAATTGAATAATTCAACATCAGGAGCAATTGAGGGATCTCCAAAACCGGAAGTATTCAAGAAAATTTTATCCCCTGGCTGGATTTCAACAGTATATACATCTTCCTCTCCGACAATGCTTAAGTTTCCGGCCGCATATTCACCTACGTTGATTGGAGTTGCACCAACAGGATTATTAGTACGTTGAGCAAAAACGGTATAGCGACCTGTACCATCGTCAAACTCATCTTTAACAGAAAGCTCAATCGTCGTATCTTCAGATGCAGAAATCTGATACTCTTTTTTGTCCAGAATAGAACTGTTTTCTACATTTTCAATAGTTGTGGTGTTTTGGTTTAAAGAGACTGTTGCAGAAGTGAAAAGACCATCATTTATAACGAGATCGGCTACAGCCACATACACCTGATCTCCTGCGGCTAAATCTAATGTATAGGTATCCTCTTCGCCAGGAACGCTGATTTCTCCTGTGATTGGAACACCAAACGTTATTGAAGTCATAATATTATCCTCATGTAAGATTTTAGATGTACAAATCAGAGTGTCTGGGGACTCACCCCATCAAAATAGAGCCTCTACCTCTCTATCAGTTCAAAGTGTGAGTTTTTACGTCTTTGGAGAAAGATTGCTGTTAATAGCCAGCGATCGCCAATCTTGTAGGTTGGGTTTCGTTACCTCAACCCAACATTATTGTTTCCCTTTTTCTGTGGATGTGTCGGGTTGCACTTCGTTTAACCCAACCTACTTTTTATTGCCTCTACCAATCGCGATCGCCAATTTTGTAGGTGGGGTGGAGGCAACGAAACCCAACATTATTTTTTTCCTGTTTGTATGGATGTGTTGGGTTGCACTTCGTTTAACCCAACCTACTTTTTATTGCCTCTAGCAATCGCGATCGCCAATCTTGTAGGTGGGGTTGAGGCAACGAAAGCCAACATGATCTTTTCTGTTTTTATATGGATGTGTTGGGTTGCACTTCGTTTAACCCAACCTACTTTTTATTGCCTCTACCAATCGCGATCGCCAATTTTGTAGGTGGGGTTGAGGTAACGAAACCCAACATTATTGTTTTCCTGTTTATGTGGATGTGTTGGGTTGCACTTCGTTTAACCCAACCTACTTTTTATTGCCTCTAGCAATCGCGATCGCCAATTTTGTAGGTGGGGTTGAGGTAACGAAACCCAACATTATTGTTTTCCTGTTTATGTGGATGTGTTGGGTTGCACTTCGTTTAACCCAACCTACTTTTTATTGCCTCTAGCAATCGCGATCGCCAATTTTGTAGGTGGGGTTGAGGTAACGAAACCCAACATTATTGTTTTCCTGTTTATGTGGATGTGTTGGGTTGCACTTCGTTTAACCCAACCTACTTTTTATTGCCTCTAGCAATCGCGATCGCCAATTTTGTAGGTGGGGTTGAGGTAACGAAACCCAACATGATCTTTTCTGTTTTTATATGGATGTGTTGGGTTGCACTTCGTTTGACCCAACCTACTTTTTCTTGCCTCTACAAATCGCGATCGCCAATTTTGTAGGTGGGGTGGAGGCAACGAAACCCAACATTATTTTTTTCCTGTTTGTATGGATGTGTTGGGTTGCACTTCGTTTAACCCAACCTACTTTTTATAGTTCGTTTAATAGCTCTATCGAGATTTCGCCACTTTCGATGACTTCCTTTCTGAGACACCAACTCAAATCCATACCGTACCAGAATGCGTTCTACATCAACTGCATTCATGCGCCGGATACGAGTCATCCTACTGACACCTCGCGTAAAACTGCACCCGATTTTAATTCAATAGGATTAGGTTCAAGATAAAGTGCGATCGCTTCTTTAATATTTTCTAAGGCTTCTTCTTCCGTTTCTCCTGCGGACACACAACCGGGTAACTCCGGACACCAAACCGCCCTATCTCCGGTTTCAGAATCAGATTCAAGAACAACCCGCCATTTCATATTTTTTTTCCCATAATTGTACAATGAGTCAAAGTTGATATCATTATACTAAATCTTAGGTGTTGGAGCGGATATATTCATACTATTGAAGAAGGATGAACGGGAAATGGAAAATGAACTTCGTCTAGAATACGATTGACAGAGTTGACATATCAGAAAACTTGGATTTGAACGAAAATATTGTATTAATAAAACTGGATAAACAAAATAAAATTAAACGGTGATCGCCAATTTTGTAGGTGGGGTTGAGGTAACGAAACCCAACATTATCTTTTCCCTTTTTAGATGGATGTGTTGGGTTGCACTTCGTTTAATCCAACCTACTTTTTTGGGTTTTAATTCGAGAGGTTTATGTTGGGTTGCACTTCTTTTAACCCAACCTACTTTTTTGGGGTTTTAATTCAAGAGGTTTAAGATAACGCTTGAACTAATATTCGCATTAACGGTTCAATATCTTCGGGAACGCGATAACTTTCTAAACCTTGTTCGATCTGTTTTTGTTCGCGGTTTAATCGGGCAAATTCCCAAATTTTTCCCGTTGTTACCGCACCAACGAGATGGGTTTGCTGCTTGTTTTCTTGCCACTGTTCTAAAGCGATTAATTCGGCGATCAGTTGACTCATGCCATAATCTAAGTCTTCTTTTTTTGCTTCAATTACCAATAAACTATTAACATTTTCCAGAAAATAATCTAAATTTCCCTGTAACTGCTCGCTAACTTTTATAGAATATTCAATAAAAATTTCCGATTTTGTATAATGAATAAGGTCAAAAATTAAAGGTGAAATCAAAATTTCTCTCCTCGCCTGTTCGCTGGATAAAGAAGCATAGGGTAAAATTTCTTCAATCCGTTCTTTTAACTGGTCAACCCTGTCTAAATCTCCCTGATATTGAGATAAGTTCAACTTAGTTCGCGAAAATGAATAGCCAAAGTATTTTGCTAAATCTTTCGGTTCTATTTTTAGTTCAAATATTTTACTGAAAGTATAAGATTGTTCGGGGTTAATAATTTTCATAATTTATTTTGAGAATGAGTTGTTTTAATTATATAGCGTTTTTAATACTGATGAGTTATTTCTTATTTAATACTCCGATTTTACACAGGAGAATAGAGAAAATTAGCTGTACCTCAAAGCTATGAGAATTGCTATAAATGATCGAACTGCCATAAAACAGCAACATCAAGCACAACAATAAATCTCAACTTGAGTATAATTTCTATCTTAATCCCTTTAAACTCAAGCAATTATGAGCTTACATCAAAAAATTCAAGACCTGTTTCCGTCTGAAGACACTATCCCCTCAGAATTTCGCTTAGAAACTCCTTTAGATCAAAAAGAGTATCTGATTGATGGAGAATTGCGAATTTGGGATGGCCCACAAGAGGAAGTTCATTCACCTTTACGTTTGAAAACATCCAATGGCTTAAATACCAAACTGATCGGACAATTTCCCTTAATGAGTGAGGAAGCAGCATTAGCTGTCTTACAAGCGGCTTTAAATGCCTATGATTCGGGTCGAGGCTTGTGGCCAACTTTGTCGGTACAAAAACGGATAGAACACGTTCAAGACTTTGCTTATCGCATGAAAGAAAAGCGGTCTGAAGTCATTAATCTTCTGATGTGGGAAATTTGTAAATCCTATGCGGATTCTGCTAAAGAATTTGATCGCACATTAGACTATATTGCTAGCACGATCGATGCTCTTAAAGATTTAGATCGACGCTGTTCTCGCTTTGAGATTGAGGAAGGGGTTATCGGTCAAATTCGACGCGCTCCTTTAGGGGTTGTGTTGTGTATGGGGCCTTCTAATTATCCTCTAAATGAGACGTTTACGACTTTAATTCCAGCGTTAATTATGGGCAATACTGCAATTTTGAAAATGCCCCGACCCGGAACATTATTGAATCGTCCTTTACTCGAAGCTTTTCAAAAAGCTTTTCCGCCTGGTGTTGTTAATTCGGTCTACGGTGCGGGTCGAGAAGTGACTCCACCAATTATGAGTTCTGGTGAAATTAATGCCATTGCTTTTATTGGTTCGAGTAAAGCGGCCGATCGCATCGAACGACTACATCCCCAACCTCATCGACTCCGAACTATTTTAGCATTAGAAGCCAAAAATCCAGCGATTGTTTTACCCCATGCTAATTTAGATGTCGCAGTCAAAGAATGTATTTTGGGAACGCTTTCTTACAACGGACAGCGCTGTACAGCATTAAAAATTCTGTTCATTCATCGACAAATTGCTGATCAGTTTTTAGAGAAATTTAAGGCAGCAGTGAGTGAGCTAAAAATGGGAATGCCTTGGGAGGAAGGGGTTAAATTAACTCCCATTGCCGAGCCAGGAAAACCTCAATATCTGACTGATTTAGTCGAGGATGCTAAACAACATGGTGCTGAAGTGATTAATGAAGCCGGAGGTACTGTTAATGAGACATTTTTCTTTCCGGCAGTTCTCTATCCCGTGAATGAAAAAATGCGCGTTTATTCAGAGGAACAGTTCGGCCCAGTTGTACCCATTATTCCCTTTGATGATATCAATACTCCAATTGAGTATATTGTTAACTCAAATTATGGTCAACAAGTGAGTATTTTCGGAGAACATATTGATGCGATTGCTCAACTCATTGATCCCCTAGTGAACCAGGTTTGTCGAGTGAATATTAATAGCCA
This sequence comes from Lyngbya aestuarii BL J, assembly GCF_000478195.2. GTDB lineage: Bacteria > Cyanobacteriota > Cyanobacteriia > Cyanobacteriales > Microcoleaceae > Capilliphycus > Capilliphycus aestuarii. The sequence goes on from NZ_AUZM01000128.1 coordinate 4,672, forward strand.
ATGTCAGCGTGGCCCTGATACTTTTCCCTTTACTGGACGCAAAGATTCGGCTGAAGGAACGTTATCGGTTTCGGATGCGTTGCGCTCATTTTCAATTCGGACTTTAGTGGCAACTAAAGATATTGAACAGAATAAAACCTTAATTTCTCAAATGGTTCGAGAACGGAAATCTAACTTCCTTTCGACTGATTTTATTCTGTAAAAATAGGGTGGGTTTATGGAGGTTTTTTTCGGATCAATAAACTTCTGTGAACCCACTTCCACTGAGTTAACTTGAGAAATAGAACGGTTAAGTCATTAGACTGCTAAATCCATGAGAGTTGTTATATTAGAAGAACGGTATGCTTTTGCTAATCCGTGAGTTATTTTATAGCATCAGGATTATGCTGTCGTTCTTTTCTCAGGTGGGGTTGAAGTTCACTCGTCTTCTCTATCGACGAATTATTTTGGTTTTGACCTTGCTTTGTTTAATGGCAGTGGGGGGGTCAATCTGGAATATGTCGCGTTTGACCTCTAATCTGATTAAATCTCAAGCCCTTCAAAATGCAAAACTTTATGCAAATACACTTACAGAATCTCGCACTCTTTATAGTTCAGAAGTAGTGAGTCGAGTCCAAAAGGATAATCGAATTAAAGTTAGTCACGATTATCTTATTCATCCAGGGGCTATTCCTTTGCCTGCCACTTTTTTGATAGAATTAGGGGAGCAGATTGGAGCCATGAAACCGGGAATTTCAGTTCGATTATATAGTGATTATCCCTTTCCTTGGCGAAAAGAAACGGGCGGAGCCAGAGATGATTTTGAGCGAGAAGCCCTGATTTTTTTGAAACAAAATCCTAATGATACTTTTTTTCGGTTTGAACAATTTGATGGATTATCCACCTTTCGTTATGCCCAAGCTGATATTTTAAAACCGAGTTGTATTGCTTGTCATAATAGTTACCCTGGAACTCCGAAAACGGATTGGAAAGTGGGAGATGTACGTGGAATTTTAGAAATTACTCAACCGTTAGATAATATTAATCGACAGGTACACGTTGGACTAAGAGGAACCAGTTTAATGTTAACTGGACTGTCTATACTTGCAATTTCTGCTTTAACGTTAGTCATCGGTCGGTTACGTCAAACTTCAGAAGAATTAGAACAACGAGTCTTTGAACGCACGACTGAATTAAGAAGGGCAAATATTGAAATCTTGAATGAGCAGAAAAAGTCAGAAGATTTGTTACTTTCTATTTTACCACAGTCCATTGCTGATCGACTCAAAAAAGGAGAAGTTAATATTGCGGATTGTTTCGCAGAAGCAACAATTTTATTTGCAGATATCGTGGGATTTACAACGCTTTCTAGAGAAGTTAAACCGGAAAAAATGGTCAGGATATTAAATGATATTTTTTCTGATTTTGATCAACTATGTGATCGCTACAAGTTAGAGAAGATTAAAACGATTGGTGATGCTTATATGGTAGTTGGTGGACTCCCAAATCCTCGAAAAGATCATGCAGCAGCGATTGCAGAAATGGCACTAGATATGTTGGACGATTTGCATCAGTTTAATGCTAAAAACGATGTTAAACTAGAAATCAGAATTGGGATTAACTCGGGGCCAGTAATTGCAGGTGTCATTGGCACAAAAAAGTTTATTTATGACTTGTGGGGAGATGCTGTTAATACAGCTAGTCGTATGGAATATCATGGAATTCCCGGAGAAATTCAACTCACTGAAACAACTTTTGATTATTTACAGAAAGAGTTTCTTTTTGTTGAACGGGGATTGATTGAAATCAAAGGCAAAGGAAAAATGAGAACTTATTTACTCAAAGGGAGACGATTAAAATCAATCAAATATCAGACTTAATTTATTAAAAAACTAGAAAGATTAATTTAAAATTATCAAGCAATATTTGCAAATAATATAAACAGTTTCACGAAAATTAATACCACACTCGATCAACTCGACTTGCATTTTTTTAGGTTTTGCGTCACAACATAAAGTATAGCTAACTGTATTGGTGTTCAACGTGTCTAATTTTCTTCAACAAACAGAAGCCTACTTACAAACTTCTATTACTCCAATTGCCAATGAAATTGATAGTTCTTCTAGCCGCCTTCAAGATGCTTTAGAAGGGTTGGGAAATTTGGGTGTTTTGGCTTTAAGAGTTCCACAACGGTGGGGCGGAAAACAAGCCAGTGCGGAAAATTTTGCTCAATTTCAAGAACTTATTGCTCGATATTCGGGGGCGTTGGCGTTTCTACAAACCCAACATCAAAGTGCTGCGGGAATGTTAATGCAGAGTTCAAATACTGAACTTCAAGAAGTTTATCTTCCCCAAATGAGTCATGGAAAAATTAAGGTGGGAGTGGGTTTTTCTCAGCTTAGACGGAGTGGAAAACCGACAATTGTGGCTAAAGAAGTTTCGGGAGGATATGAACTCAATGGAAATGTTCCTTGGGTAACGGGATGGACTATTTTTAAAGACTTTATTATCGCTGCAACTTTACCGGATGGACGGGCGGTTTTTGGGGTAGTTCCGTTTGAAAATCTAAACACTTCCCAGGGTGAAATTAAACTGAGTTCTCCGATGTCTTTGTGTGCGATGACATCAACCAATACTGTTACCGCGACTTTAAATCAATGGTTTTTACCATCAGAAAAAGTTGTTTCTCTTAAACCTGTAGGTTGGATAGCAGAAAACGATCAAAAAAATGCCTTAAAAGCAAGTTTTTTTGCACTCGGATGTGCGAGGGCGGGGTTGGATATTTTAGAAAAAACTTTTCAGAAAAAAGGGTTTACTTTTATTGGAGAAACTGTTAATATATTAACTGAGGAACTCAATCAATGTCGGAGAAAAATTCAACACGCTCAACAAAATTCGACTTTGAGTTTAGCCGAGAAATATCAACTTAGGGCTTGGGCGATTCATTTAGCAGTTCGTTGTAGTCATGGGGCGGTTATTGCATCGAGTGGGGCGGCGAATTTAAGCCAACACCACGCCCAACGAGTTTATCGAGAAGCGTTAGTTTATAGTATTTCCGGTCAAACAAAAGGCTTAATGGAAGCCAGTTTAAATACTGTTAATTAATTGAGTTAAAAATATAGATTAATTTTTATCAGCAAGACAGCGATTAGGGTGTGAACGTGAATTGTCTGGAAATTGCGAAGCGCAGTAATCTTTGAGGAGAACTAGAGTTTTGTAAAATCGGCTTTCGTAAATATTTCCCAACTGCTAACCGGGCAATTCCTTTCAATCGGGCTTTAAGCCTTACCAAGAGAAACTGTAACTGATAATTTTTTTCTGCGTCAATATATAGAGGCATAAATGCTAATTTTCCATAAAGAACATCTGCTCTATGAGTTTTAGATAAACCATTTTTATAATGCTCTAAATTAGGTTTACCTCCATGTTCACCATAATTTCGGAAAGGAACATAGTTTTCAAGTTTCCTCTGTCGCCAGAATTTATCAATCGTTGAGTCCCAACTGGAATAGGCTTTTGGGCCTGGATTTTCTCGGATTTCTGCTTCTAATTCAAGCAAACATTTAG
>NZ_AUZM01000129.1 GCF_000478195.2 Lyngbya aestuarii BL J
CCGCCCCCCTGCCGATACCGCCCCCGTTATTTCCTGAACCCGGAAGTCCCCCTCCCCCTCAAACAATCCCCAATGTTTCTCAGCAAGAGGGAATGATGATTATCCTACCGGAACCCCAACCAACCAGCCCGCCCAACCCCTCTGCTAACCCCTCTGCTAACCCCTCTGCTAACCCCTCTGCTAACCCCTCTGTTCCCCCCTCTGCTAACCCTCCTTCTGTTGCTTCTGTCGCCCCACCCATCGGCGCACAAACACCCCCTCCCATCCCCTTTAACCCCATTCCTCAAGTTCCGCCTGTGATCCAACTTCCCCCCCTCCAAGATTCGCCACCCCCCGAAATTGTGAGCGTTTTTCCAGAGGAAGAAAATCAAGACAATTCCACCGGGAATTCTGAAGGGATTGATCCTGAAATCAGCGAAAATCAAACGTCAGAAGATCCTTATTTAACCCAGTTAAATAAACGTCCCCAAACCATTGCAGCAACTCGCCAAGAAGACACCACATTATTTGATCAAATTCCGCAAGTTGATGAAGTCAGAACTTATTTTCAAGACAATTGGTATCCCCCCAAAAATTTACAGAAAGCACTTCAATACACATTACAACTCAATGCGGATGGTACAATTGCGAGTATTATGCCTGTCGGTCAACCCGCAGTTAATCGCTTAGTTCAGCTTGAATTACCCAATGTTGGTGAACCGTTTGTTTCCGCGACAGCAGACGGCAGACGCCCTAAAATTAGGGTAATTTTAGAACCGAGTGGGCGGGTAAAAGTGTTCCTTGAATCTTTTAATAATTCTCCGCCTACACCTCCAGAAAGTTCCTCTGATCAAGTTAGAAAATAATCTTTTCTCTATTGATTGTTTTGCCAATATTTGTAAGCTGAATAAGCCAGAGTAACAACACCAGTAATAATGGCAGATTCATCAATTTCAAACTTCGGATGATGGAGAGGATAATTTGGTGCTTTTGGGTGTCCGACTCCCAGACGAAACATCATTCCCGGTGCATGATTGAGATACACTGAAAAATCTTCCGCACCCAAAGACGGTTCTGATAAAGTAATAATGTTATCCTTGCCCAAAGCTTCCCCAACTGATTCTGTCACTAACTGAGTCATTTTTGGATCATTTTGTACAGACGGTACGCCCCGACGATAATTCATCTCATAACGCGCCCCGTACATCTGACAAATATTAGCAACAATATTTTCGATCCAAGCGGGTAAACTATCGTGAGTTTCAGGATGAAGCGATCGCACCGTTCCCGACAGTTTAACCTGATCGGCGATCACATTCGGCGCCCGTCCACCGACAATTTGACCAATGGTTAAAACAACAGGCCTTAAAGGGTTATGAGTGCGACTAATCGCTTGTTGGAGGGTGGTAATCACTTGAGCCGCAATCCAGATGGCATCCTTTGCTTCGTGAGGACGCGCACCATGACCCGATTCTCCCATAATGGTTAATTCTAAATCATCGGCGGCCGCTGTCAATGCTCCCTGACGAATCCCCACACATCCGGCGGGAATACTGGGAAAGACGTGGACTCCCAAAATAGCCGCCACATCACGCATAACGTTATCTGCAACCATCCAACTCGCACCTTGGGCAATTTCTTCGGCGGGTTGAAATAGAAACCGGACATGACCCGCTAAAGGCGTATCTAGCTGCGATAATACCATAGCCGTTCCCAACCCAACTGTTGTATGCACATCATGGCCACAAGCGTGCATAATTCCGGGCTGACGGGAGGCAAAGTCTAACTCCGTCATTTCTTTAATGGGTAAGGCGTCCATATCGGTACGAATGGCTAACCATTGCGGTGTATTGCTTTTTCCCTTCAACTCGCCAACAACTCCGATTTTCCCAACAGCTTCGGTAACATGAAGCCCACAAGAGGATAATACACCCGCAACATAGGCAGCGGTTTGATATTCTTGACCACTGAGTTCAGGATGGGAGTGAATATGGCGACGAATTTCGATTAAACGAGGGGCGAGATCAGTGGCTAATGCTTTAATTTGATTTAGCATGGATAATTGTCAATTATACAGTCTGAGGTTACATCTAGTTTAAGAGAGATTTCCCCAGAATCTAAAGATAGAGATGAACAAAAGCAAGCTGATGCTAATCTTTTTTTAGGGGCAGAAAGGATCACTCCATGATTTATAATAATCAGGTGACAGATTTGCGGTTTTAGATTTGAATTTATCGATTTCAGATGTCAGATATCGGATGTCGGACTCAGGGTTTAGGGACGTGTTAATTATTCCTAATTTCTGATTTTTAGTGCTGAATCCTTATTCTGCGATCGCTAAAAACACGATTAACTGTTTATTGTTCACGGCCTACTGTAAATATAGGTTAAAATTTTCATGTCAACTCAAACCTCCTCACCGTTACTTCTTAGCTCTTTTGACTTCAAAGATTTAACCTTAAAAAACCGAGTCGTGATGGCTCCGTTGACTCGTTCAAGAGCGGGAACCGAACGTTTGCCGAATGCTTTAATGGCTAAATATTATCACCAAAGGGCATCAGCAGGTTTGATTATTACAGAAGCAACTGTGGTTTCCAAACAGGCTATTGGATGGCAACAAACACCAGGAATTTACTCCGATGAACAGACAGCAGCTTGGAAACAAGTGGTTGATGCTGTTCATTCTAAAGGAACACCGATTTTTCTGCAACTTTGGCATTGTGGCCGAGCTTCTCACAGCAGCTTTCACGAAAATAGTCAACTTCCGGTTGCCCCTTCTGCGATTAAAATTGAGGGAGACGAGATTCATACCCCCATTGGTAAGCAACCCCACGAAATACCTCGGGCGTTAGAAACAGAGGAAATTCCTGGAATTGTAGAAGATTATCGTCGCGCCGCCGAACGCGCTAAAATAGCAGGGTTTGATGGGGTGGAAATTCATTCTGCCAATGGTTATTTAATTGATGAATTTCTTCAGTCAAAAACAAATCATCGGAGCGATAAATATGGGGGTAGCATTGAAAATCGCTATCGTTTCCTACAAGAAATTGTAGAATCTATCCTCACAGTTTGGTCGTCTAATAGAGTCGGTGTTCGACTGTCTCCAAACGGCAATTTTAACGATATGGGTTCGCCAGACTTTCGGGAGACTTTTCTTGATGTGGCCAAACAGCTTAATACTTATGAATTGGCTTATTTACATCTACTAGATGGTCTAGCATTTGGCTTCCATGAGTTGGGTGAACCGATGACATTGGCTGAATTTAGAGAGGTTTTTGATCATCCTCTTATGGGAAATTGTGGTTATACTCAAGAAAGTGCAGAAACTGCGATTCAAGAAGGTTATGCTGATTTAATTGCCTTTGGACGACCCTATATTAGTAATCCTGATTTAATTGAACGTTTTACCCATGACTGGCCTTTAAATCCTCCGGCAGAAATGAATGTTTGGTATTCTTTTGAGGCGGAAGGTTATACTGATTTTCCAACTTATCAAGAATCTCAAGACTTAACAACAGCAAAGAGTTAACATCTTAACCCATGTTGTCGGGGCGGGTGCCAAGTTGATGTAGGTCTACTCATCAATAACCGACATAAACCCGCCCTTGTTATTATTAACTATTTACGGCTAAAATACAACCGCTACGTTCAGGAAGATTTAACGTTAACTTATCTCCTTCCCAAGACAGTTCTACATTCCCATACAAAACATTTTCAGGACGAGATTTAAGACCATCTGCTTGCACCGTAATATTTGCTGATTCTGTTCCACTATTAACTGCAACAATCACCTCTTGATCTTCTAAAATCCGAGCAAAAACATACACTAATCCTTCAGCAAATAAGACCTGATAACCGCCCGTTCGTAAAGCCGGATATTGATGACGAATTGCGATTAACTGTTTATGGTAATTCAGAGTCGGTTCATCCCAGTCTTTTTGAATAGGAAATCCTCGCCGACTATCGGGATCAAGTTCTCCCGGTAAACCCACTTCATCCCCATAATAAATACTGGGCGCACCCGGAAAGGTTAATAACAACAAAGTTGACAACTCAACACTGTCTTGATCTCCATTCACAATTGACAAGACACGAGCGGTATCATGGCTATCGAGTAAGTTCAATTGAGTCAGTTGAATTTCCCAAGGATAGAGGTTTAATAACTCAGCAATTTTAGTCGCATATTCACTCGCAGAAAGAGCAGGATAAGGATAATAAGAAGGCCCTTCTACCAACTCCATTCGGACTCGATCTCCGCCAGTAAAAGCCAGAGTTGGCGCGGTAAATAAATAATTCATTACCCCATCAAATTGTGTTCCATCCAACCAATGACGAGAATCAGTCCACACTTCTCCAACAATATAAGCTTCTGGGTTAACTGCTTTAACACGTTCTCGAAATTCTTGCCAAAAACCCGGAGTTTTGACTTCAAAAGGAACATCTAAGCGCCAACCATCAATTCCAAACTTGAGCCAATATTCTGCAATTCGCATGATATATTCTCGCACTTCCGGATTATCATGGTTAAATTCCGGTAAGGCACGATTTCCCGCCCAACCGACATAATTTGCAGGTTGGTTTCCATCATAGGCTGATAACGGCCAATCTTGAATTTTAAACCAATTTAACCAGGGAGAATAGGGGCCATTTTCGAGGATATCGCTAAAAAAGAAAAAGCCCCGACTCGCGTGGTTAAAAACTCCATCCAAGACAACTTTAATATTGCGTTGGTGAGCCGCATCAAGGAGTTCTTTCAGCGCTTGATTTCCCCCTAAAATGGGGTCAACTTGATAATAGTCGTGGGTGTGGTAGCGGTGATTGCAAGCAGACTGAAAAATGGGTGTAAAGTAGATAGCATTGATGCCCAGATCTTGGATATAATCTAACTTGTCAATCACTCCCCACAAATCGCCCCCTTTGTAGCCTTGGGGAGTTGGGGGTGCATCCCATTCTTCCCAGTTGGGCTTCATGAGAAATTGATAGTGAGATTTTTCACTTTTGGCAAAGCGATCGGGGAAAATTTGGTAGAATACAGCGTGTTTTACCCAGTCTGGAGTTTGAATGTCCATCGAATATCCCTGAAAGTTGTCAGTTTCATGTCCGTTTTCATGGTATCGAGTCAGGGGTTATTTCCACGAATAACTGTACAACCATTCTTCTAACAGGGTACTAATTTGGGCGATCGCTTCTGAGGTTAACTCCCCCTTTAAAGTATTTTGTGTCCACTGGGCGAGGGCTTTGAGTAGAGTTTCTCTAGCCTTAGTCAGACGACGAGAAACCGTATATTGCTTCATATCGAGTTGTTGGGCGATATCTTGCTGAGTTAACCCTTGTTCGTAGTATAGTCGCAAAATCTCTAAAACATCGGGCTTGAGGCGTTCGAGGGCTGTCGTTAAAGTTTGCTTGAGTTGAACTTGTTGAGTTTGGCGATCTTGGTTTTCTTCTTCAGCGATCAATTCGGCTAACATCGGTTCATTCGGATCGACTAAATCTTCAACTATTTCTCGTGTATCGCTGTCTGATTTAGTAATATTGAGCGATCCCACCGTTGGATAAAGGTAAAGTCGCGCCCATTTTGCACATTGAGTCAGGGAACGTTCTAGCGTAGCCGGAGTAGCGGGTGTCGTCTTGGGGGAGAGTTGGGTTTGGCGTTCAGTGTTGTAGAATTTAGCGATCGCTTCCCAAGTGGCGGTATCGGGTTTCTTGAGTTGACGAGTTCCAGTGGCTTGAGTCGGAACATAGAGCGCTTTAAAGCCAGTCCAAGCTAGGATATACTGTTCGAGTTGTTCTTCGTTGTTAACTCCAGCGTTTTGTAGAGATTCTCGCAGTCGCTTTTGACTCAGTTTTCGTAATAACGCCCAGTCGCTACAAATATCAGTTTCTCGGCGTTGACGGAGAAGATCACGAATGATTGACTTGAAAGCAACGCTGGCGTAATCTTTGAGCGTCGATCCGCGATCGGGATCAAACCCGTTGAGAATGCGTTCAACTTGAGTCAGAGCAATTTGAAACAAATCTGCAATACTCAGATGTACGCCTGCAAAACCCGCATTCACCGTTTTGTAAGCGCTCCAGTAACAGGCTTCTTGTAGGTAAGCCAGTAAATGTCCTTGAGCCTCATCCGATGAGGTTTGCCACTTTTTATGCCAAAAATGCACCCAAAACTTTTCTGATGCGGGTGGTTTAGGTAAGGGTTGAGTTTTCAGACACCGATCCATACTCCGACGCAGTTTGGAATCGCTAATCCAACAGTCGAAATAATCCTCAGTGAATGTCACAAAGGTGGAAAAAGTCTCAATCAAGCCTTGACGAGGACGCATGAATCAATCCATTGGGGGTGAAAAAAGGTACAACTGGATTTTTTCTCAAGCAAGGAGCCTGGCCAGATGCACGTGCTGATTACCAGTTTCGGTGATCGCCGAGTCTGGGTTAACCTCTGACTCCATCACCATTGTTTCTGTTCTTTACTTATCCTAGCGGTCAACCTCAAAAAAATCCGATCATTAATCTGTATCAGGCTGAACCGGGTTAACTCATGTCTCTAGCTTCAACTCTTGGAGTCAGGTGTCAGGAATTATGGAAACAGATATTTCGACGGAAGAACGGATCAATCTATCGTGTCAAGGGCCAAATCAATCCATTGTTCTGTACTTCTATGTGTTTCTAGACGGAAAGTTTTTCTCGAAGGCGTTTCAGCATCCCCAAAACTTGAGCGTCGCTGAATGAACAAGCGGTGAGTTCGCATCAATAATATCGAGGAATTTCGGAATGCTTGTTCGGCTTCAAAGATTCTTCTGTTCGGAAATAGAGTGTTAGAGGGAAGTGTTTAAGACTCTTGAGGCTGGTGTTCTAATTCTGACAACGCATAACCGGCGATCACTAAACCCATTCTCGCTTGTTCGATTTCAGACAGTTCTGTCCAGGGTTTTGTCGGGGTAGGATTGAGAGGAGAATCCTTGGGTTCTGTTTCTGCTCCCCGCATCGCATAAGCAAAAGGACGGGCTAAAACTTGTAGGTCTTCTTCTTGCCAATGGGGTAATATTTCTTGAGTACACTGTACCAGTTGTTCGGCGAGAGTAGAACGAGCCTCTTGAAGCTTTTGGTTGAGGTGAATTGCTCGTTTGGCGAGTCGTTGTAGGAGATCTTGAGGAACACAGTCAGCAAATTTCTCGATCAGAGATTTTTGGAGAGTATTGACAGACCATAAGTCTTCAACTTGAGTCAGTAGGCTTTGAAGTCGGTGATGTACATCTTCGTCGGTTAAACAATCACAGAGGGCTAGTTGTTCGTCGAGTTCTCTGAGTTCGGTTTCGGAGTCTAGCGCCTCGGTGTTCCAAATATAGGGCTGTTCTTCGTTTAGCAGTACATCTAATAAATCTAACTCAGCTTGAATTTTGGGGGAGGCCGATGAGTTGTTCATGAGTCTGTGTCCTTGATGTTTAAGTAAAAATTTCTAGGTTTTAAGGAATAGATGGGGTGGAGACTGTCTGAATCTCGACTGATTCACTGTCTCAAATTCCCCTCGGGTTAGTCAAGAGAATATTGAGAGTCTAGCCAGGAAATTGAGTCGGTTTTCTCGGGTGATGAAATCGGATTCCATCTATTGATTGAGTGAGTATCAGATAGGAATCAGTAGCATTTACGCTCTGACTTCCCTAGCTACAATAGCATTTTCATAAATTCCGTAACTTGACTAGAGTTAGAGTTAGGGCTAAGTGGGATCGATCATAAATTCTAGGGCTTGACCTTGGGAACTGCCAAATTTTAACTGGGTTCCAGATTGTAAGGCAACTTCTTGATGATGAACCCGTTGCCATCCGGTTTCTGCGGAAACGAGAGTTCCATACCGAGAAAAGTCTCGCAGAAAAAAGGTGGGTTGGGGGTTGTCATCGCTACCATTGCGACAAAAGATTTCCGCGTGTTTACTCGATACCCATTGTTCAGAAATGACGATATCATTGTCTTCTCCCCGTCCAACTCGCACGCTTCCAGCTTCGAGCGGCCATAGTTGAGGCGGTGATCCCAAAGACGGGTTTAAATCACTCGGTAGACGTAGCCACGCCCTGGGCGCAATATATCCCAACCAAGTTTGAGAATTCGCCGGGAGTTCTGTTCTAATTTCTTCAAGGGGCTGCATTAATTCTCC
>NZ_AUZM01000130.1 GCF_000478195.2 Lyngbya aestuarii BL J
CAACCGAAGAAATAACAACCGCAGAATATTGGTGTCGTCATCTCCGTCATTCGGTGAAATTTGCTTCTGGAATAGAGACATTAAACCAGTTGGGAATAGATGTTTTTGTAGAAATCGGGCCGAAGCCAACGTTAATGAGTTTAGGACAAAGTTGTTTGGGAAACAGTGATAAATTGTGGTTGGCAAGTCTGACGCCTAAACAAGACAATTGGCAAACAATATTATCGAGTTTATCTCAGTTGTATGTAGCCGGAGTGGAGATTAATTGGTTGGGCTTTGATAAAGATTATTCTCGTCAACGGGTGGCTTTACCAACTTATCCTTTCCAACGCCAACGTTATTGGCAAGATATTCCTGAGATGAGGCTTTCTTCAAACTCTCAAAATCTTCATCCTTTACTGGGTCAAAAACTTAATCTAGCCAACTCACAAACCATTCATTTTGAAAGCAAGCTGAGTCAAAATTATCCTCATTTTCTTCAAGACCATCGAATATTTGAGTCAGCCATTTTACCCGCATCAGCTTATATAGAAATGGCGTTAGCTGCGGGAAAACAAGTTAATCCTACAGGAAATTTTGGCTTGGAAGATGTGGTTTTGCATCAGGCTATGATTCTTCCTGAAAATGGAGAAAAAACAGTTCAACTGATTTTAACTGCCCAGGAAAATAAAAGTTATCGCTTTGAAATTTTTAGCTTGCTAGAAAGTTCACAAGTTTGGGTGAATCATGCCAGTGGAAAGTTAGCTATTCAAACTGATGCAGTGAAAAATATAAATAAATTAAATATTAAAGCAGCAGAAAAAGGAACAATTCAAACCGTTGAAGCTATTTATCAAAATTATCAAAACCGAGGGATAAGTTATGGTGCTGCTTTTCAAATCTTAGATAAAATATACAGATTGGACTTGGAAGAAAACCAAGTTTTCGCGCAAATTAACCCTTCTGAAACTATCGCAGAAGAATTAAACCATTATCAGATTCATCCCATCCTACTCGATGCTTGTTTTCAGGCGGTTGGTGCAGCCTTTTCAGAGGAACAGTTAGACACTTATTTACCTGTTAGCTTTCAGCAGCTTATTATTCATAATAAATTAGATGAAAAACCCTTTTGGAGTCAAGTTAAACTGCATTTTACATCGAATCCTAAAGTTTATTCTGCTGATATTTTAATAGCAAATTCAGAAGGAGAAATTACAGCACAAATCAATCAGCTACAAATTCAAGCGGTCAATCGTGAAGCGGTTTTAGGAAATTCTACTACCAACCTACAAGATTGGTTGTATACCGTTGAATGGAAACCTCAACCCCTAAGTTCATCTGCAACTAATTTTGTAGTTCAGACTCAAGCAATTTTTGATGAGATTGTTCCCGAGTTTAGGCAATTTTTAAGTCAACCGCAGTTTAAAAAATACGCTGAACTGTTACCTCAATTGGAAGATGTGAGCCTCAGCTATATTATCCAAGCGTTTACACAGATGGGGTTTGAGTTTACAGCAAAACAGCAATTTTTATCTCAAGAATTAGCCGATAAATTAGGCATTACAAGCAAACAGCAACGTCTATTTGAGCGACTACTAGAAATCTTGTCTGAAGCCGGAATTCTGCAAAGAAAAAATCAAGCTTGGGAAGTCATTCAAGAATCGATTAAAATTGATTCTCCGAGTCAGATTAAAACCCAACTCTGTCTAGACCTAGAAATAGAAGCGGAACTTTCCCTTTTAAGCGCTTGTGGCTCTCATTTAGCAGAAGTTTTGCAAGGAAAATTAGACCCCATACAGTTACTCTTTCCGAGTGGAGATGTTAGCTTTTTAACTCAACTTTATCAAAACTCACCCGGAGCCAAAGTGATGAATACCTTAGTCGAAAAGGTTATTCAAAAAGCTCTAGAAAATCAACCTCAAACCCAAAAGCTAAAAGTTCTCGAAATTGGGGCGGGAACTGGCGGAACAACAGCCTATATATTACCCCATTTAAAAACTGAAAACCTTGAATATATCTTTACAGATGTTTCTCCATTATTCACCACGAAAGCAGAACAGAAGTTTAAGGACTATTCCTGTGTTCGCTATCAACTCCTAGACATTGAAAAAGAACCCAATTTACAAGGATATAAATCCGAAAGTCATCAGATAATTATTGCGGCTAACGTATTACACGCCACCGCAGATTTACGTCAAACCTTAGCTCATGTCAAGCAATTATTAGCACCAGGAGGAATGCTGGTATTACTCGAAGGAAATCAACCTTTATCCTGGCTCGATATTATCTTTGGTTTAACAGAAGGATGGTGGAAATTTGGCGACAATTTCCGTCCCAATTATCCTCTAATTTCAGCCTCTCAGTGGAAAAACTTACTATCAGAAAATGGATTTGAACAAGTTGCAACACTTGAACCCTCACAAATTAATTCGGATAGTTTTTCTCAGCAAACTGTTATTGTTGCTCAAAAAGAACGACATAAATTAGCAGAGAATACAACTCAAAAACACTGGTTAATTTTTGCCGACAGCCAAGGCGTTGGTCAAAAATTAGCAGAGAGTTTACAAGAAATCGGAGAACATTCAACGCTCGTTTTTGCGGGTTTAGATTATCAACAGTTAACCCAAAATCAATTTCAGATAGACTCAAATAATATTAGTCACTATCACCATCTACTCGAAACACTTAAAACCCAAAACTCCTCTTTAACAGGTGTTGTGAACTTGTGGAGTTTAGAGACTCCTAAAATAGAAAATTTGGGTTCTGAGGAATTAAAAATAGCTTCTCGGCTAGGATGGAATAGTACGTTAAATATAGTTCAGTCTTTAGTGAAAACTTTGGATTCCAAATTACCGAGTTTCTGGCTAGTAACCAGTGGCTCAATTTCAACTGGAGAGAATGGAAGTTTATCAGGAATCGTTCAATCACCTGTTTGGGGAATTGGAAAAGTTATCGCTTTAGAACATCCCGAACTAAAATGTGTCAGAATTGATTTAGATGACCAAAATAATATTATAGAAAAAGCAGAAATATTACTAAAAGAAATCAAAGAAACCAGCAAAAATGAAGATCAAATTACTTGGCGAAATGATAGCCGTTTTGTGGCTAGATTGGCACGTTTAAGTCAATTTAAAAACTCGGAAAGTTTGCAGGTTCCAAACGAACCCTATCAACTGACCGTTACTCAACGGGGAACATTAGAAAATCTTCAACTTATACCCTCACCTCGCCGCCAACCGAATGCCAAAGAAGTAGAAATTAAAGTCAAAGCAACTGGGCTTAATTTCCGCGATATTCTGAACACTTTGGGACTTTATCCCGGAGATGCAGGTTTATTAGGATGCGAATGTGCCGGGGAAATTATTCGTATTGGTAATGAAGTCAAAGGTTTAAATATTGGAGATAAAGTCATAGCAATTGCGGCGGGTAGTTTCAGCCAATTTGTTACAGTTAATGCAGCAATGGTTGCTAAAATTCCTGATAGTTTAAGCTTTGAAGAAGCAGCCACAATTCCTGTTACCTTTCTAACAGCATATTACACCCTACATCATCTCGCCAAAATTGCTAAAGGCGACCGGATTTTAATTCATGCAGCAGCAGGCGGTGTCGGTCAAGCGGCGGTGCAGTTAGCCCAACAAGCGGGTGCGGAAGTATTTGCAACCGCCAGCCCGAGTAAATGGAAATTTATTCAATCGTTAGGTATTCAACACATTATGAATTCCCGAACTTTAGAATTTGCCGATGAAATTATGCGGCAAACTCAAGGTCAGGGTGTTGATATTGTTCTCAATTGTTTATCCGGTGAATTTATTGATAAAAGTTTGTCCGTACTTAAAGATAACGGACGCTTTATTGAAATCGGAAAGACTGGTCTGAATAGTAACCAAGTTGATGAAATAAAACCCAATGCTTCCTATTTTAAAATTGATTTAGTTGAACAGTGTCACAGAGAACCCGATTTAATTCAATCGATGTTGCATCATTTAATGCAGCAGTTTAAAGACGGAAAACTTCGTCCACTCCCTCGCCAAGTTTTTTCCATTCAACAGTCAAAAGAGGCTTTTCGACAGATGCAACAAGCCAAACATATTGGTAAAATTGTTATCTCTAATTCATTGATTCGGGGTGATGGAACTTATCTGATTACTGGCGGTTTAGGAGGGTTAGGATTATTATTAGCAGATTGGTTAGTGAACAAAGGAGCCAAACATTTAGTGTTGGTGAGTCGTCGGTCAGTTAACTCAGAAATTCAACCCAAAATAACTCAGTTAGAAAAAGCTGGAGCGCGAGTTATAACAGCTAAAGCCGATGTATCTAACTTAAATCAACTCGCTGATATATTTCAAAAAATAGAACAAACTATGCCTCCTTTACGGGGTGTCTTTCATGCTGCTGGACTATTAGATGATGGCGTATTAATGCAACTCAACCGCGAACGATTTGAACGGGTAATGGCTCCTAAAATTCAAGGGGCTTGGAATTTGCATCAGTTCACTCAAAATCAATCTCTTGACTTGTTTATTCTCTTTTCTTCAGCAACAGCATTATTAGGTTCACCCGGACAAGCAAACCACGTCGCCGCCAACACATTTTTAGATGCTTTAGCACACTACCGTAAAAATTTAGGATTACCCGGACTTAGTATTAATTGGGGGGCTTGGTCGGATATTGGAGCAGCTGCAAATCAAGCCAAAACTAACATCAAGTTAAGAGGAGTTGGGATGATTTCTCCCACACAAGGATTAGAAATATTAGAACAATTAATTACGGAATCTAGCCCACAAGTTGGGGTCATTCCAATTGATTGGTCGCATTTTTTAGAAGTCAATAAAGTTTCGCCCTTTTTCGCCGAATTTAGTTCAACTTCAAAAACCGAAAAATCCGAAAATTTATCGTCTTGGTTGCCCCAACTTCAACAAACACCTATCAAGAACCGTCGAGCATTATTAGAAAAGTTAATAACAGGTGAAATTGCCAAAGTTCTTGGCTTTAAACCCACAGAATTAGATGTAAGAACCGGATTTTTTGATTTGGGAATGGATTCTCTGACTTCTGTTGAATTAAAAAATAGATTGCAAACGGGTTTAGGATGTACTTTACCTTCTACGCTTGCATTTGACTATCCGACAACAGAAGCTTTAATTAACTATCTAGAAAGTATTATTCCCATAGAGTTTAAGCGAGAATCCGCAAAAGCTATAGACCCCATACCCAAAGATTTAGAAATAGAACCAAATCAAGAACTATCAGAAGATGAAATTGCCAATAAACTCGATGAAAAATTAGCTAATCTCGATCAATTTCTAAACTTATAGGAGATCAAATAATGAATCAAAATTATTCCGAGCCAAAAGAGCAACAAATAGACAATCGCTCCCGACTAACCCGAGCATTGCAAGCAATAGAAAAAATGCAGTCTAAATTAACAGAAATGGAATCGGCACGCACAGAACCGATTGCCATTATTGGGTTAGGCTGTCGCTTTCCGGGTGCAAAAAATCCCGATGAATTTTGGACATTATTAAAGCAAGGAAAAGATGCTATTTCCGAAGTTCCCCCCAACCGTTGGAATATCGAAAATTACTATGATTCAAATCCTGAAACCCCTGGAAAAATATCAACTCGTTATGGTGGATTTGTCCCAAATTTAGCTGAATTTGATGCTCAGTTTTTTGGAATTGCACCGAGAGAAGCTGTTAGTCTAGACCCTCAACAGCGCTTACTTTTAGAGGTGAGTTGGGAAGCTTTAGAAAATGCTGGAATTATCCCCGAAAAACTAACAGAAAAACAAACAGGAGTCTTTATTGGAATTAGTAGTAGCGACTATTCTCAACAGTTACTCACTCGAGATATTAAAGAAATTGATGCCTATCTTGCTACGGGAAACTCTCACAGTACAGCCGCAGGTCGTCTTTCCTATTTGTTAGGTTTTACGGGGCCTAGTTTAGCTGTAGATACCGCTTGTTCATCTTCATTAGTGAGTATTCATTTAGCCTGCCAAAGCTTGCGAAACAAAGAATGTCATCTCGCTTTAGCTGGAGGTGTTAACCGTATAATTTCACCGGAATTTAGCATCAACTTTTCCAAGGCTAAAATGCTCGCTTCTGATGGTCGCTGTAAAACTTTTGATGCAGCAGCCGATGGCTTTGTGCGTTCAGAAGGCTGCGGAATTATTATTATTAAACGTTTTTCTGATGCGATTAGTAATGGAGATAAAATATTAGCTGTAATTCGAGGTTCAGCAATTAATCAAGATGGTCGTAGCAGTGGGTTAACTGTTCCGAACGGCCCCTCTCAGCAAGCTGTAATTCATCAAGCCTTAGAAAATAGTAAAGTTAATCCCGCCCAAATTAACTATATTGAGGCACATGGAACAGGTACAAGCTTAGGTGATCCGATAGAAATTGGTGCGTTAGGGGCTGTTTTTTGCCACACCCACACCTCAGAAAAACCATTAATTGTTGGTTCAGTAAAAACCAATATTGGTCATCTCGAAGCGGCGGCTGGAATTGCCGGATTAATTAAAGTCGTGTTAGCATTAAAACATGAACAAATCCCATCTCATCTCCACTTTAACACCCCTAATCCTCATATTAATTGGAAGGAACTTACTCTCACTATTTCCACGAAATTGATGCCCTGGCGTTCAGGAGAAACACCTAGACTAGCAGGTATAAGTTCTTTTGGGTTTAGCGGAACAAATGCTCACATTATTGTAGAAGAAGCTCCGGCTATTAATTTAGCTAAAACTACCGAAAATCGCCCTTTACACCTGTTCACTCTTTCTGCTAAAACACCTGAAGCCCTCGAAGAATATATTCATAACTATGAGCAGTATTTAACTCATTGCCAAGCATCTATAGAAGATATTTGCTTTAGTGCAAATACGGGGCGATCGCACTTTCAATATCGGCTTTGTGCAACCGCAAATTCAGTTAACGAACTTCGTCAAAACTTAACAACTAAAAAATACGTTACTCAAGGAAAAACATCCTACAATAATCCTAAAATAGCCTTTCTATTCACCGGACAAGGTTCACAATATGAGGGAATGGCACTGCAACTGTATCAAACTCAGCCCACCTTCAGAAATGCCCTCACTCACTGCGCTGAAATCCTCCAAAATTCTTTAGATATCCCGTTATTAGACCTGCTTTATTCGCCCAATTTTCAACCCTTAATTCATCAAACGATCTACACTCAACCCGCCTTATTTGCTGTTGAATATTCCTTGTTTCAACTGTGGAAATCTTGGGGAATTCAACCGGATATTCTCATCGGTCATAGTCTCGGAGAATATGTCGCCGCTTGTGTTGCGGGAGTCTTCAGTTTAGAAGATGGACTCCAACTCGTTGCCAGTCGCGCCCGTTTAATGCAGCAACTTCCGCAAAATGGCGAAATGGTTGTGGTTTTTGCCGACGAAAACACGGTAAAAGCTTGTCTGGAGTCACAGCC
>NZ_AUZM01000131.1 GCF_000478195.2 Lyngbya aestuarii BL J
CAATTGATTTTATATCCTGTCAAGCTCATTCAAAGTAGAGAAAATTTTTGAAAACCCCAATTGATTGATTATGCTTTCCAAAAGACATTATCATTTTCATTTACACTTAAATAATATAGACTTTGTGTACACTTATATCAGAAAAAATGCTTGTTCCGCCTTCAAAAAATTTTTTGTTGCAAACTCTAATATGCGCGATAACATAAAATACTGTAACTCCTATTTGGAGTTTATGATGAAATATCATCGAGTTAAGTCAATAGATAGCTTAAAAGCTTTTGAGCATAAGATTGCAGTGATCAGGAATCCAAGCGATAGGGTGATATCTGCTTACTTAAATCAGTTTATTCAACGTTTGAAAAAGGGATCAGATCTTTCAGATTCTATCAGTAGAAACATATCAGTGTCACTCGATTTATTAACTTTTCGGGAATTTGTGTCTGAGTATTTGGCCAAGGTAGATTTTGAAAGAGTTGATTGTCACTTTTGGCCCCAGAAAGAACATTTAGCACCCATCAACTACAATCATCTTTGGTTGCTTGATAATTTGGCTGAAAATTCAGAAAAACTTTTCGGATATGAATTAGCCAATAAATTTTTTAAACACAAAACCAATTCAACGTCAAAATACAAAAAATATGATGATAACGCAGTTGATTTGTCGGCTATTCATATTTATGAACGCTTTTTAAATCAAGGGGATATTCCTAGTTATTCTGCAATGTTAGACGATGAATTAGAAGCAATTATAAATCAACTTTATTATGATGATTTTGAATTGTTTTATACACTAAAATCACATTGCATTACCTTGTTTAATTAATCCAATTTTTTTTGAGGGCAGATAAAATTATGACTACGGTAATTTGTCCAATTTGTAAAGGTCAAAAATTTGGAAAATTCGCTAATCGCCCCTCGGCTAAATGTTTGACTTGTGGCTCTTTAGAAAGAGGTAGAGTTATCTACATGGTTCTTGTTAAATTAGGAATTCCACGTGCCGAAGATCGCATATTACACTTTGCACCGGAAAAGTGTTTTATCGATCTTTTTACCAAAAGTCATGCTGAAAAATACCAGGCTTTTGATTTGTTTCCTGAAAGATACAAGAATTCAAAAACAACAGTTCGACGCTTTGATATTTGTGAAGACTTGAACTCAATGCCATCAGATGAGTGGGACTTTATATTACACAATCATGTACTTGAACATCTTTTTTGTTCGGTCAAAGATGTTCTACATGGTTTGGCTCGTATTTTAAAACCAGAGGGAACGATGGTATTTACAATACCCATTCATAAAAGACAAAAAACAATTGAAAATCTCGACCCATTTTTATCTGAAATTGAACGAAAGAAAACATTTGGACAAAAAGATCATGTTCGCTTGTTTGGGTATGACGTGATGTATACTATTAAAGAATCATTAGGTGTCAATTGTTTTATTCCTGTAACTTCTTTATTTGAAGAAGAGGAGTTTGTAAAGGCTGGCATCCCCTGGCAACCAGAAAATGAACCAAACGGAAAATCTATTTTTTTATATAAAAAAAGTGGTAAATTTTGATTTTTTTATTGACTTTATACTTTCAGTTTTTTTTCATGTTAATTAGCGTTAAAAAGAAATTCATTTTTATAGCAAATACCAAAGCAGCATCTACAACTGTGGAGTTTTTATTGAAGGATTACGCTCAAATCGACTTAAGCGATGCTCATCCTGGGTTAAAGCATATGTCTTATCAAAATGTGATCAAGAATTTTGATTTCTTTTTCAAAGCATTATCTCAGCGACCCAAATCGCCTTCTTGTATTCAAGATTTTTATAAATTTGGAGTTTTTAGAGATCCAGTAGATTGGATACTATCATGGTTTAACTTTCGTTCACGCAAAACAATTGCGAATCCTGAACATCCCAATCATAGTAACTATTTGGGCAATATTAAATTTGAATCTTTCATAGATTCATTAGATCAATACAAGATCACACCTCAATCGATCTATTTCATTGACAAAAAAGGAAGAAATGCTATGGATTTTATTATCCGTTATGAAGATTTTAGTAACCAGCTATCCTATGTTATTGATAGACTTGGAATAGATTTGGTTGACGCTGAAATACCCCGTAAAAATATATCACAAAATAAAAGAATACTGCCTCATCAAGTTTCCAAGCAAGCGAGAAAAAAAATAGAAAATTTTCTGCAACAAGATTATGATTTTATGGATTCATTAAAGAATTAATTTTTTGAAAATTCTATATATAAACAAATGATACAGCACTTTCCAGTAAGGCGAAGCAAGGCGGAATATCTCATTTTTTTGTTTACCCCGAAGCCATATACATCACTTGAAGAATGCTATATGCAAAAGAAATAGCAAGCAACTGGTCAGAATTATAGGTCAGTCGTCTACCGAATTTGGTACACTTTAATACAGTTGAAATTTAGCATTATTTTTTAGTGACTGAGACAAAAAATGAGCATAGGACTTGAAGGCCAAAATTTGATATTTTTGATTTCTCAGCCTCGCGCTGGTTCAACGATGAGTCAACGTATACTGGGAAGTCATCCTCAGATCCATACTTTGTCTGAGCCTTGGATCATGTTACCTGCTTTGTACCCTTTACCTTTTGAAAATTGTAAAGTTGAATCTAATGTTGAATATAACATGGATCTAGCTAAAATAGCTTGGCAAACTTTTTTCCAACAACTACCGGATCAGGAAGCAGTATATTATCAGGGTTTACGTTCTATGTACTCTTACATATATAATTCGGCTTTAAACACTACTGTAAAAAGTTACTTCTTGGATAAAACTCCACGCTACTATTACATTATCCCAGACCTGTATAGAACCTTCCCACAATCTCATTTTATTATATTGCTTAGAAATCCTTTGGCGGTTCTTTGCTCGATTATTACTACCTGGGTGAACAGTCAATGGTCGAACTTAGATAGAAACAGATTTGACATAACTAAAGCACCTAATTTTCTGCTAGAAGGAATTAAAAAATTAGGTAATCGTTGTGTCGTTATACACTATGAAAAAATAGTTATTGATCCCGAAAATGAGTTCAGAAAAATTTGTCAATCAATGGGATTGAAGTTTTTTCCTGAAATGATTGAATATGGTACTAACAATTTAACGAAATGGAGGTTTGGAGACAAAAAATTAGTTGACCAGAAAACCAGACCTGATCCGCAAAACTTAAATAAATGGACTTTATCTCTGAAAAATCCCCAAATTTGGCAAGCAGCAAATGACTATTTAGAATTGTTAGGACATGAGACAGTTTATCAAATGGGCTACTCCTATAGAGAACTGCGAAAAACTCTTGATTCTAACCGACCCCAGGAACTTGATTCTGTTAGTATCTCCCGTGTAGAATGGCTACAAAGAAAACCTGACCAACATCAAGAAGCACCTCAAACAAGTCTTGGTTATACCGCAATGGCTAAGAAAAATGAACGAGAGGGGAAGTTAGAGGAAGCTGCTATTGCTTACCGTCGAGCTATTGAATTGAATCCTAACTCAGCTTGGTCTTATCACAGTTTAGGGATGGTTTTAGCGAAACAACACAAATGGAATGAAGCGATCGCAGCCAATCAACAAGCTATTAAGTTAAATCCTAACTCAGCTTCTTTTTATTATTATCTAGCAGAAAGTTTGGTTCCAAAAGGAAATCTTGAAGAAGCTATCAAGCATTATAAAAAAGCTTCAGAACTCAATCCAGATTTTCCTCTGTTTCAGCGCAAGTTAGCAGAAATTATAAAGTTACATCAGGAAGTTTCAGAACGTCCAACATCAAAATGACTCCAATTCGCCAACAAACCCAATATTATTATCTCTCAGACTGCGATCGCGTAGCGTGTGCGTACACATATCGCGTAGCGTCTCGGAACTGCGATCGCCCCCGAACCCCGTCCCCATCTTCCGGCGGTTTACGTTCCAAATCCTGTAGCGATCGCAAAGCGTCTTAGAATTACTTTCCCCCTACAAATATCTGTTCTGCCGTCAAGTTTAATTCCGGGAAAGTTGGCGAACTCAAAATATCTTGACCTCTGAGTTACTAAATGTTAGTAAGGTCGGTTTTCTCGTCCATGATAGACTCGCAAAATAATCACATCGTCTTCCAGAAGAGCATAATGAATCACATAACCATATTTACCAAAAGAAACAAAGAGCTTACGCAATCCCGGACTTTGACTAATAGCCGTATCTCTGCGGGGATTCTCCTGTAAACTTTCAGCAGAGGAGACAATCCCTTGTATTGCCCGTGCGGCAGCGTCAGCATTGTTAATTTTTAAAAAATCGTAATGGCGATTGAGATCGTCAACTGCGCTTTCAGTCCAAACTATTTCGGGGATCAGCCTTCTTGATCCGTTCCCAAGCGATCTGCCCATTCGCGCACGCGGTCATGTGGCACTGATACACCTTGACGACGATAAGATTCAAGAGCCAATTGACTTTGCCGAACCATTTCCGCTTCGCTCAGAGATCTAAAATTTAATGTTGAGTCTATTTCCCCATAATCAAGTAATTCTTCAGTTCTTGGCGAGGATTCATTCCTCAGCAATTCCTCAAAATCTTCTAATTTATCAGATGCACTAACGAGCCATTCTGAAAGCAGATGTTTAACTTTTTCTCCCGACAAGGGTTCGAGTTGTTCCAAGATTTTTTGTCTGATGTTATTTTCTGTCATAAATTTTTCAGTCAATAAAGTTGGCGATCGCCCAGCATCTCGGAACAAGAATTGTCCACCCCAACGCTCCTTCTAAACCCCAAATTTTACCACAAAGCGATCGCTCTTCGCGTGTGCGTAGCCCGTATCGCGTAGCATCTCGGAAATTGCGATCGCGTAATAATATAGATCCGCACACCTGACAGGCGATCGCGAAGCGTCTCAAAAATGGCGATCGCAATGTATTCTATACTCATCCTAGAGAGACGGTCAACGAGGAAAAACATGGTTAGTGTTACTCAAGTTCAACCCCAAATCACGCTGGAAGAATTTTTAGAGCTTCCCGAAACCAAACCCGCCAGCGAATACATTGAAGGAAAAATAGAGCAAAAACCAATGCCTCCAGGAGAACATAGTGTTTTACAAGGTCGTTTAGGAACAGTTATTAATGAGGTGTTTTTACCTAAAAAATTAGCCTATGCTTTTCCCGAATTGCGGTGTACTTTTGGAGGACGTTCTGTTGTACCAGACATCAGTGTTTTCACTTGGGATCGCATTCCCAAAACCGAACAGGGAAAAATAGCGAATCGTTTTGAAGTTCATCCAGATTGGGTAATAGAAATTTTATCTCCCGAACAGTCTGCCAATCAAGTCATCCGCAAAATCATTTTTTGTATTAATCAAGGCACCCAACTCGGATGGTTAATCGATCCCACAGATGAGTCAGTTATGATATTTCAACCCAACTTATTTCCAGAGGTTAAATTGGGCGAAGAAATTTTACCCCCCTTAGAGACGCTTCAAGACTTACAATTGTCAGCAAAAGAAATGTTTAGTTGGTTAAATTTTGAGTAAATCTTTCCCCACGTTCAAACCGAATATTATTATCTCTCAGACTGCGATCGCTTCGGCGTCTCGGAACTGCGATCCCCGCCAAAACTTGACAAAAATTAGTTTGTGTGTTAATCAACAGCCCCCTAACTCAAATTCGATTCGTACAACAAAGGAACATCCCGCCTCACCCGCTTCAACTCAAAACCACCGATATCAGTTCCCATCAACTTAGAGTCAAAAAACTCCATTAATTGTTCATAATTCCTGACCAGAACTTCAGGCTTATACTTACATCTTTTAAACTGCACGTTCAGCTTTTGGCTAACAGACTTACCATATTCTTCAGCTTCCGGGGAAAAATCCTTACCAATGATATAAAGCAAAGGATATTTACCATTCTTAGTGCGTTGCTTGTATCCCTCCACATACTGTCTATCCAAAACCTCATTAATAATCTCAACAGTTACCGTCCCTTTTTTCAACTCCATCAAAATATGTTGGGGGCTTTCAGTTCTAACAACCAGGTCAATAAAACGCTGCTGACCCAGACAATTTACCTCAAACTCCACATAAAAACGCCAGGGTAAATATTCACAAGCCTTCGCCAGATAAAAAGTCAAATCCTTTTGATAATCCTTCTCAAAGCGAGGTCTTCTCGCTAAAACCCGGCGACTGGTTTCATCAAAAGGGTACCCCGAGTTCTTCGACTTGCCTTCTGGCGTACTCGTCTTGTTCCTTGCGTCTTTTAACCCAGGCTTGATAGCTGCTGTAGGTTTTCCTGAACCACTCGTCTCTCTGTCTTTCTCGGTAGTAATAAGATTTTGAGTATTTTGGGTCTTCTGGGTAGTCATCGTACTCAAAAAATCCAGCCCCAAGTCTAGCTCTAATTGTCTCATAATTTTCGTAACAATTTTTTAGCTTAATAAACTTGTCATGGCTCCCCGACTGCTTATCAGGATGCAGTTTAATCGCCATTTTTTTGTATAACTGTCTGGCTTCCACTTGATTATCCGCCGCCAAGACCCAAGTGCCAACTTCCAAACCCGCAAAAATCGTCCCTTTTTTCCGGTGGAAAACACATCGGCCTTTACTCATTCGTAAAAACAGCACATTCTCCCAAACTTCAATAACAGCCAAATTCGGGTAGTTATTTTTAAGTAAAGCTAATGCAGAGGAATAGTTCATATTCAGCAGATTGAGCTAAACAGATTGTACACAACCACAGAGCCAGTCGCAACAGACTTGAAGGTGAGGGGACTCAATCGCACCCCGGACAACAACGAACCATAGGCCACCCCAGTTGCACGCCGGAGATTCGGTTTACCGATGTAAAGTATTCGGTTATCCGTACTTGACAAATAATATTTTTATCTTATGCAATCGCTCGGGTCAATCGCCTCACGCACAGCGCCGACTACTTCAATCGCTGGCTATTTTTGACGATTTCTCCGAATATCTTGCCAAAACTCATCTCGCGTTACCCCTTTGAGTAGATCTTCTCGTTCTTTAGTGTAATCACCACTTCCCCATCCTACCTGTTGTAAAAAGCGAATTGTATCAATTTGACCCAGATTATTGACCAAAACTTGATAAGCTTTCTTTCTAAGCTCAATTGGTGTCATTGCTCATTTCTCCTTCTTGCTGAAAAATAGTCATTAACCAATTAACAGGATTACTTAATCTGACCAACAGCCTATCTTGATAGCTATTTGCTTTTTTAAGCAAGCGATCATCTGTCGTTAACAAGATATCCGCCTTCCCCCGTTCGGCACTAGCAATATGAAAAGAGTCATAAAGTCCAAATCCTAAATCTTCTAACTCCTGCGATCGCTTGTCAACATCCTCATCAAGGGTAACA
Source organism: Lyngbya aestuarii BL J (assembly GCF_000478195.2). GTDB lineage: Bacteria > Cyanobacteriota > Cyanobacteriia > Cyanobacteriales > Microcoleaceae > Capilliphycus > Capilliphycus aestuarii. The sequence continues at coordinate 7,367 of NZ_AUZM01000131.1, forward strand.
AAAACTGAAGCCGTTTGTAGAATGTCCCTAATA
>NZ_AUZM01000132.1 GCF_000478195.2 Lyngbya aestuarii BL J
GGGAGATAGGGAGATAGGGAGGTAGGGAGTTGGGAGGACTGGAGGTGGGGATAGGGGGTAATGGGGAGATCTTGCATGGTTGCCTATTCCCCGTCCCCTGTCTCCTCTTAAGACCGACATAACGCCTCTTTGCGACTATCAAATAACTTGACAATGCCATCTGTTACCGTCTTTTTCACATTCATATCACAACCGGCTAAAAATTCCTCAGCAGAAATCACATTTTGAAAGAATTCTTGGGCGCGGTTCCGCTGATGTCGAATCTCATCAAACCCCATCGATTTCACCATATAGGTGGCGAGAGGAGAATTTTTAATATCATAAGAGGCGCTTTGAGTGCGTCCCTTATCTAACAGCGTTAATATCTGTTGGTCTAATTCATTTTTGGGTTGATGAGGATGAGAAATCTCTGGTAGAAAATCAACCAAAGAAGCCGCCACAAAGCTTTCAGTTGGCATTTCTCCCATCAACGTTGAAACCGGAATTACCCGTCCAAAACGGAGAGAAAGAGCCTCTAAAAAAGCAATAGTAAATAGTTTAGTTCCAAGATAAAGTCGTCCCACTTCAATATTTTTGCGAGCGCGTTCCACTAAATCATTATAAGTTTCATCAGTGGGATATCCCTGAAATTGATGAAAAATGACTTCCGGTTTAATAAAGTTGAGAAAACCTTCCATCTTTTGTAGAGCTGTGCGATATTGATTAATCGTGTAAGAACTGGAATATTTAAGATGATGATTGGTTTCGGGAAGTAAATTCCAAGTATTATCTAAAAAACGAGCCGGATTCAGGTGAGCAAAACTACCGACATCTCGATTAGAAAGACGAACTGAACGAATCACAGTCGCTCTCAATTCCTCTGGAGTCAACTTCAGATTTAACTGTGAAGTAATTTCTTGTAAACGACGATATAAAATATCACTATTGTTGAGTCCTTCTGCGTTGTGAGTTCGGAAAGGAATCGTCGCTTCAATACAAGCCACAACCTGAATAATCAATTCAGGCGGTAGAAACGGGTCAAGAACCTTCGCCGCCACCAAAGCACTCAAAAACTCATTTTGTCCCTCTAAAGGCGAAAGCGTCTGACTTGGCGAGAAGTTAAACACCTGCATCACCATCTCAAAGCTTTTGTCAGCAGGTAACTCCGAAGCATCTCGAATGACCAGATGTTCAGCAACCTGACGAATAAACGGAATAATGTAGTAAGTCAAATTAAAGTTAACACTTTGATCGACCTGTACATAAACGACATCGTGAAATAAAGCCGCCAGGACCTCAATCGGATGCTCAGACCCCCCAACCTCAAAAATATGTTCTGGTGTATGAAAATAACGCCAAGGCCCAGTCATCGTCTGAACAATCAGCTCTGTAATTTTAGCTAGATCCTGAGATTCTACAACAATGTTAAGCTGTTTCATCGCCCAGGCTAGCTTCTCAAGACACTGTTGGTCATAATCCTGTTCAGCACTCCGATGCTGATCACACATTACATTTGTCATTGTTTTAATCACCCAACGTGGCGAAAAATACTTTTACCCCTAGCTTTAGCTTAAGCTATAGGTTTTCCTACAATGGTTGATATCTTAATTTAATTATGCACTCTGGCGTTTCGACTGTCGTAAGTATTACCCCCAAAAAAACAACACCTGTGTCAAAGCAGACCCATGGGTAAAGCCAAGAGAGAGAGTAATGAACGGATTTTTGTTTGACTCTCCTATACGATGCAAGATGTGTATGAACTGACAGACAACTCCCTGCCGTGAGGTTTGAGATGAGCAAAACTTCTTCCCTTAGCCAAAATATTCAGGTAATGATGAATTGCCCGAATTGTGGCATTTTAAATTCAGAAGGTGCAAATTACTGTATGGAATGTGGCACATCTTTGTCTAAAGTTTGTTCCCACTGCCACCATAAAAATTCACCCCAAGCCAAGTATTGTACAGAATGTGGTACATCCTTAAAAAATGAGAGTCAGCCCTCAGCGCTCACTCCCATCACTCCCTCAGAACCCACTCCCATCCGACCCGCTGAACGACGCCAACTGACTGTAATGTTTTGTGACTTGGTGGGTTCAACGGCGCTATCGGAAGAACTCGACCCAGAAGAACTGCGAGAACTGATTCAAAAATACCAGGAAACCTGCGCCAATATTGTGCTTCAGTACGAAGGATACATTGCCCAGTATCTTGGAGATGGAATCTTAATCTACTTCGGCTATCCCATCGCCCATGAAGACGATGCCGGACGTGCCATGCGTGCTGCTTTGGGCATTATCAAAGCGATTGCCGGACTCAAACCCGGCTGTATTGCCAATCGTTGTCTACAACTGTCTGTGCGCTTGGGCATCCATACAGGCTTAGTTGTGGTTGGGGAAGTTGGCGCGGGTAATAAACGGGAACAGTTAGCCATTGGCCAAACCCCCAATATTGCCGCCCGACTGCAAGGGTTTGCTCAACCCAATACCGCTGCTGTCAGTCCGACGACCCAACGACTGGTACAAGGTATTTTTGAATTTCAGTCATTAGGTCAACATTCACTCAAAGGAGTTTCTACTCCGGTTGAAATTTACCAAGTTTTACAAGAAACCTCCTCCTGCAAGCGTCAGAAAGTCGCTCAAAGTAGTTGGACTCCCTATGTTGGCCGAGAAGCTGAACTTGAACAATTCCAAGCCATTTGGGAACGGGTCAAATCGGGACGGGGAGAAGTTGTCCTGTTGATGGCAGAAGCCGGATTTGGTAAATCCCGTTTAGTCCAAGCCTTCCGAGAACGCATTGCCAACGATGCCTACACTTTAAGGGAAGTGTTTTGTTCTCCCTACTACCAAAATACGCCTTTTCATCCGATCATCGAACTGATTGCCGAACGAGTCTTAAAACTCACTCGTGAAGACTCACCCCAACAACAACTCACTAAACTTGAACAATTCCTCGATGCTCATCAAATTCCTCGTCAAGAAGCCGTTCCTCTGTTTGGTCAGTTACTCTCTATCCCCATCGATGAACAGCGTTATCGACCTCTGAACCTGTCGCCCCAAGCCACCAAACAAAAGCTATTAGAAGTCATGCTGGCGATGATCCACAAGGCCGCCAGTCAGCAACCGCTTCTGGTGATTGTGGAAGATTTGCACTGGATTGATCCCTCGACCCTCGAACTCGCTGACCGACTGATCCGAGAAGAAACCAATTATCCCATCTTGCGGATTTATACCATGCGACCGGGTTTTCAATCCCATTGGCTGCGACTTCCTCATGTGAGTCAGATTAACCTCAATCATCTTCCGGCGAATCAGATTGAACAAATTATTCAGGGCGTGACAGGCGGTAAACGGCTTCCCTATGCAGTCTCGAAACTGATTGTTGAAAAAAGTGACGGCATCCCGTTGTTTATCGAAGAAATGACTAAAATGGTGGTTGAGTCGGGGCCGTTTGTGGAAACGGAGGATACCTACGAACTCACAGGCCCGTTACCCACGCTCAGTATTCCTGATACCCTCAAAGGCTTGTTGATGGAACGACTCGATCGCCTCGATGGGGCCAAAGAAGTGGCTCAACTGGGGGCGAGTATTGGTCGAGAGTTCAGTTACGAATTATTGCGAGCGATCGCTATTGGCTCTGAAGACCTAAACACAAATGAACCCAGTCGTCCGGCACCCGTACCGATCAACCTCAATGAAAGTAGCATTATTCGGGGGCTAGAAAAGTTAGTAGAAACACGATTATTGTTTGTCAACGGCGAACTTCCCAAAGCCGTCTACAGCTTTAAAAATGTTCTCATTCAAGATGCCGCCTATGATTCTTTGCTCAAAAGTACCCGAGCGCAATATCATCGTCGTATTGCTCGCGTTCTTGAAGCTGAATTTCCTCTTGTAACGAGTCGTGAACCGGAGTTACTTGCCTATCACTATACCAAAGCTGGATTATCTTTTTGTGCGATTGACTATTGGCAAAAAGCTGGAGAAAAGGCATTTTTGGGTTCGGCGAATGCAGAAGCAATTGCTCATCTAAGATCCGGTTTAGATTTGATTCAGAGCCAGAAAGCTGAACAGGGTCGTACAATTTCTTTACTGGGCGGATCTTCGAGTATCGATTTATTGAAGCAAGAACTTGATCTGCAAACGACTTTGGGTAAAGCTTTAATTGCCACTAAAGGGTATGCTTCTCTAGAAGTTGAACAGATCTACAAACGCAGTCGAGAAATTTGTCAGGAACTCGGAACGACTCCACAATTGTTTTCAGTGTTGTGGGGACTTTGGGGCTATCATGCCGCCCGCTGCGAACATCACATTGCCCTCGATTTTGCCAGTCGGTTAATGGGGTTAGCTCGACGCCATAATGACCCGATTTTAGAGATGGAGGCTCGTTTTACTCTCGGATTTGCTTTATTTTATCTCGGACGGTTACAAGCGGCTCACGAACATTGGAAAGTCAGCTATGAACTCTATCAAAAAACGAATCGGACTTGTCAAACTTGTCTGACTGGACAAGATGTGGGAGTGGCGAGTTTATCCTATATGTCGTTGAGTGCTTGGTTACTCGGACATACCGCAGATTCCCTCGAGTATAGTGAAGAAGCGATTCATTTGGCTTTGGAGTTGTCTCATCCTTACAGTACCGGGTTTGCGTTGTCGATGAAGGCGATGTTTCATCAACTGCGTCAAGAACCTGAAGCGGTTAAACATCAAGCTGAAGCGGCTATAGCTTTAGCCACTGAACAACGGTTTGAGTTTTGGTTGGCGACTGGAATTATCATGCAGGGTTGGGCGCTGGTTGAACTGGAAAAAACGGACTTGGGCATTAATCAACTTCGTCGAGGAATTGCGGCTCATGCGGCTACGGGTGCTAAAATTTCTTGGACGTATTTCTTGGGGTTACTCGCGACCGCTCATGCCAAAGCTGGACAGTTAGAAGCGGGGTTGGCTGTTTTAACTGAGGCTTTATCAACTGTTGAAAGAACCGGAGAACGCTTTTGGGAAGCTGAACTGTTTCGACTTAGAGGAGAGTTAATGTATGCCAAAGCTGGAGGGGGACAAAACTTAAATCCTGAACAGGTGGCAATGTTAGTGGCTCAAAGTCAAGTGTCTTCTCCTCATTCTCAATCGGTGGAATATTATCTCAATAAAGCCAGTGAAATTGCTCATGCTCAAGGCGGAAAGTTGTTAGAACTTAGAGCAACCGTGAGTTTAGCTCGTATCTGGTCTAAACAGGGGAATTCTAAGCTAGCACAACATCTATTAGCTAAGGTTTATAGCCAATGGCCTCAAGGATCTCAAACCGTTAATGTCGAAGAAATTAAACTGTTGTTAGCTGTAGAATAACGATCTACAAACTATCGAATTGTGTGGAATATGAGGGGTGTCTTTTCTATAGTTATGTGACTCAAGACTATGAATGAAGCAACATACGAAGACTTTTTGAAGTTAGATATTCGCGTCGGAAAAATTATCAAAGCTGATGTCTTTCCCGAAGCTCGTAAACCTGCTTATAAACTTTGGATTGATTTGGGTGAATTGGGCGTTAAAAAGTCAAGTGCAGGATTAACAAAACTTTATAAACCCCAAGATTTAATCAATCAAAAAATTATCGCTGTTACCAACTTTTCCCCCAAACAAGTGGCTAATTTCATCTCAGAAGTATTAGTCTTGGGAGTGGTTATGGATGAAGGAAAAGTGGCTTTGGTTCAACCCAATCAAGAGGTTCCTCTGGGACTGAGAATTTTTTAAATTCATCTCCGAAATGAGGGCATTTTCCTAAAATTGGGGCGGGTTCTGCTTATCCAAGTCGCTTTTCAAAGCTGTTTGCGATCGCAGAAGTGCCGCTTCGGAGATAATCGCCAAAAGTCCCTAAATCAAGGGAGATCCCCGAAGACCGGATGGGCGGCTTACCCACAAAAAATTTTAGTCTAGACAAATAGAGATACTGTGATACTCTGGAGTAAAAATTCTGAAGTCTAAAGGAATTTGGAACTTTCCTCAAGCCGAGATTTCATCTCTGGTAAAATTCCCGTTAAACCGTAGGCATGAATTCAATCAACCTTTATTTGCTCAGATATGCCAAAAGTTGTTTCAATCCACTCCTATCGAGGCGGTACTGGTAAATCAAACTTTACTGCCAATTTGGCAACAACGGTTGCACTCCAAGGATATCGGGTTGGGGTCGTAGATACCGATTTACCTTCTCCGGGGATTCATAACCTATTTAGTCTGGAACTCGAACCCACCGATAAAACCCTGAATAATTACCTTTGGGGCGATACTCCCATTGAAGAAACAGCCTATGATGTGAGCGCCAATGTGGGAGTAGAAAAAAACGGCAAACTGTATCTGGTTCCTTCTAGTTTTAAAGCCGACGATATTGCCCGGATTTTAAAGAATGGCTACGATGTCAAGCTGATGAATGACGGCTTTCGTCGTCTCGTCAAAGAACTTCAGTTGGATTATTTATTTATTGATACCCATCCCGGACTCTCAAAAGAAACCTTTTTATCGATTGCTATTTCCCACGTGTTGATCTTGATTTTACGCCCCGACAAACAAGATTATCAAGGAACGGCAGTGACAATGGATGTGGCACGACAACTGAAAGTTCGCAAAATGCTATTGGTGATCAATAAAGTTTACAGCACCCTGAATCGAGATGCGCTCAAACAAAAAGTCGAAGAAACTTATAACGAAAACGTAGCCGGAGTATTTCCCCTATCGGAAGATTTAGTGCAGCTTGCCAGCGAAGGGGTCTTTTGTGTGAAATATCCAGAACACCCCGTTAGTCAGGAGTTCCAGAAAGTCGCGCAGCAGATTCAGGAGGCTTAAGCAAAAATGTCAAATCTTGGAGATATGCAGTCCCTCGCCAGTTCAATTAGTGCGATGACTTCTCCCTTTCGGAACTATTTGAACGATCTCTATGAGAAGTATAAATCATTCAACGATGGGGCGATCGCCGATTATATCCCAGAACTAACCCTCGCCAAACCGGAATGGTTTGGGATTTGCGTTGTCACCACCGACGGACAGATGTTTGAAGTCGGGGAATGCGACCAATTATTTACCATTCAGTCGATCTCCAAAGCCTTTGTGTTTGGTTTGGCCCTCGAAGATCATGGGCGGGAATACGTTAACAGCAAAGT
>NZ_AUZM01000133.1 GCF_000478195.2 Lyngbya aestuarii BL J
GACAAGCTTCTGCTAACTGCCAATATCCGACAGGTTTTTCGGGACTGCCAAAATTCAAATTATCGGTAACAGCAATGGGTTCGGCACCGACACAACTCAGGTTTCTTGCTGCTTCTGCAACCACCGCTTTCGCCCCTTCGTAGGGATTCAAATAAACATAACGAGAATTACAATCAACCGTCGCCGCAACGCCCCGTTTATAGTCTACTTTTGTCTGATTCTCAAAATAATTAACTGGACGTAACCGCACAATTGCCGCATCTCCGCCTCCGGGTAAAATAACCGTGTTATTTTGAACTTGATGATCATATTGTCGATAAATCCAACGTTTAGACGCAATACTGGGCGTATCTAACAACGCGAATAAAATTTCATTCCAGGTTTTAAAAGTATTTTGAATGTTAATCCCCGAAACCGTACAAGGCGGTAATAAATCCTCCGTCCATTCCCAAGCTTTACGGGCATATTCTGGGGCTTCGGCTAACAGTTCCCGATCATAAATTGGCGTGTTATCTGCTAAAGCTGTTGCTGGAATTTCTGCGGCAATTTCTCCTTTAAATAATATTCTGACAATCGATTCTTCGATTACCGTTCCCGCCACAACCGCTTGCAGTCCCCAGCGATGAAAAATATCAATTAATTCCTGTTCCCGCCCTTTTTGCCCTACAAATAACATTCGTTCCTGAGACTCAGATAACAAATATTCATAAGGCACCATTCCCGTTTCGCGAACCGGGATTTTATCTAAGTCTAATTCAATCCCAACGCCCCCATTTGCAGCCATTTCCGCAGTCGAACAGGTAATCCCCGCCGCCCCCATATCCTGGGCCGCCACCACCGCCCCGGTTTTAAACGCCTCCAAACAGGCTTCAACCAAAGATTTCTCTAAAAACGGGTCGCCCACCTGCACCGCCGGACGGTCTTCCATCGACTCATCGCTAAGTTCCGCACTGGCAAAACTGGCGCCGCCCATGCCATCTCGTCCGGTTGTCGAACCTACATACAGCACGGGATTACCGACCCCAGAAGCCCCCGATTTCACAATTTCCGACGTTTCCATCAAACCGATCGCCATCGCGTTTACGAGGGGATTTCCGGCGTAGGCGGGGTCAAAATAGACTTCACCTCCTACAGTCGGGACGCCGAAACAGTTGCCATAATGGGCAATTCCCGAAACCACGCCGTTAAAAAGGGTTCGGGTCCGGGCGTCGTCGAGGGAACCGAACCGCAGCGAGTTCAACACGGCGATGGGACGCGCCCCCATTGTGAAAATATCTCGCAAAATTCCCCCGACTCCGGTGGCGGCGCCTTGGAAGGGTTCAACCGCTGAGGGGTGGTTGTGGGATTCGATTTTAAACGCCAGTTGTAAACCTTCTCCGAAGTCTACCACACCTGCATTTTCACCGGGGCCAACTAAAATGCGATCGCCCGTCGTGGGGAATTGTTTTAACAGGGGACGGGAGTTTTTGTAGCAGCAGTGTTCGCTCCACATCACCCCAAACATACCCAGTTCCGCCTTGTTGGGGTGGCGTCCGAGGCGGTTAACGATTTCCTGGGATTCGTCGGGTTTGATGCCTTCGTCGGCAATTTCTTCGGGGGGAAAGGGGCAAGGGGTGGAGGTAGACATTTACAGGCGATCGCATTACATACAGCAGAATTATTTTACCGACATTTGGGCAACAGTTGAGCCAATAAAGTTAAAAAATTCCCTAAATTCACCGTCTGGGCGCAAGGCTTGCGCCCCTACTTTGCGGCTTAAAAAGATAGAATGAATTGGATTAGAATGATGTATATTTGTCGCTCAAAAACTGATTATGAAAGTCAAAGGAATTATTCGAGGTCAAACCATCCATCTTTTAGAACCGATATCAATTGAGGATGGAGTCGAAATATTTAGTCAATTCATGCAAACAATACATAAATTCAGAAAATAGTCCATCATTTGGTATTTGATCGTCGGCTAATAGTTCATCTTGAATTTTAATATTTTCTTCTAATAACTTGACGCTTTTTTCTTCACGATAAAGTTCTATTTCTAACTCGTAAATTTTACCTTTCAATCTCTTGATGATTTTATTTTTGTGTTTTTCACGACGATCAAGTTGTATTTTTAATCGGGCAATTGCATCTTTCAATACATTAAGTTCTTCTTCATAAATTTTTCTAACTCTAAAGTATTCTCTAAACAACCCCAGTGCTTGGTCTTCCGAATCAAATTCAAACCATTCGCCATGTTTTCTGCGATGTTGAAACATCTGATGCAATTTTCTTTCATCTTGCTTATAATTATTGGATTCAACGCAATCTAAAATATGAGTTTTGCATGGTGCCTGATTTTTTATTTCTTGAAAACGTCTCAAATAGTTTTTAGTGAACCCGATTTTACATCGGTTTAAGTCAGGGGCTGAAATCAGATAAACATATCCGGTTTGGGGTTGATCCATTAAAGAGCTATCATTGCTCTCTTTTTCATTTTCTAATTCTTCACTCATAATTTTAAACAGTTTATTATCTATTTGTCTTCTGTGGATTTAATACTGTCATTGATGATTGAGTCAAAAGGAAATAATCTGGGGAGGAGTGGAGGTGAACATCTCAGGGAAATCCGAGTTTGAACAGCAATATTATTTTAGGCAGATTTCGGGTATGTCGTAAGTGCTTGCGGGGAAAAGCGATCGCCGAAGCCAACATCAATCGTGGTGTTTTCCTGGCGGATATGGTAGAATATAGAATCAAACCCAAGCTGCGGGTTTCGTGACGTTGCGACCAAACTGGCGAGGGTCATCTTTTTTAGTTTCGGCTTGAAAATTCTCAATATGCTGACCAGTGTTCAAAATCCCCTGATTAAACAGCTTCGCAAACTACAACGAACCAAGGGGAGACGAGAACAACAACTATTCTTGTTGGAAGGAACACATTTAATTGAAGAAGCACTAGCGACACAATATCCGCTTCTAACGGTTTGTTATACTCCACAATGGCAAAATCGTTATCCTGCTCTTTGGGAAGGTGTTTGTCAAGCCGCTAGCCGCAGTGAAGAAGTCAATGAACGAGTCTTACAAGCGATCGCCACAACAGTTAACCCTGATGGGATTATTGCCACGGCTCCCCGTCCTCAACCCCAGACTGTAGCCATTAGCCAGATCGGACTCGCCCTAGAAACAGTACAAGATCCTGGGAATTTGGGAACAATGATTCGTACCGCAGCAGCAGCAGGTGTCGATGGGTTGTGGTTGAGTAACGATAGTGTTGATCTCGATCATCCCAAAGTGTTACGGGCTTCAGCAGGGGCGTGGTTTCGGCTACCGATGGCGGTTTGTGGTGATTTAACTGAGCAACTCACCCTCGCCCAACAGCAGGGAGTTCAGATTGTGGCGACTTTACCCGATGCTGATTTAACGTACTGGGAACTTGACTTTCAACAACCGACGATAGTATTACTGGGAAACGAAGGTGCAGGTTTATCGAGTTCACTCACCGCACTGGCAAATCAGCACGTTCAGATCCCTCTATCTGGAGGAGTTGAGTCCTTAAATGTGGCAATTTGTGCGGCTTTGATGTTGTATGAAGCTCAACGACAACACCAAAACCAAACACTAAATTTACCCTCAAATTTACCCTCATCCTAAGCCTCAGGAGGTTGAGGCGATTGATTTTGTAGGTATTGATCGATATCTGCGATCGCTTCTTCTAAAGCAGACAAATCAATAGGTTCAGGAGAAGGATTTTGAGTTTTTTTCGATTTCTTTGAACGAGTTGGGGCTGGTGGGATTGGTGGGGCTGGTGGGGCTGGTTCAGATTCAGATTCTTGAAAAGTTTCCAGCAATTGTTTTTCAAACGAGTTGAAAAAATTTTCAGCCGCATGACGACGTAAATCTTGCTGCTTTTTCTCATCCATAGCTGGGTGACTCCTTCAGTATTCAACAACAGGGCTTGATTTGTGAGCTTAGTTCATAACAATCTACAACTCAACCGGAAAAAACAGTAGAATGCACTGATTTGTAACTGTTACGATGACGTTAATCATCAAATCAAAGGTTCACTGTCGGTCTAATCTGCCCATACGGTAACACTTTCACCCTTATGGTGTTGAGTCTGTTCAAAGTAGTACAATGATTGGGTTGTCGCTAACACGCGCAGATCTATGTTACGAGTCTTTGTTGATTCAGACTTCTTAACTATTTTAGTGCAATTAGAACATTCGTCAAATATTGGTATCGGCTCGCATTTTGAATCGACTTTGGGCGGTTCGTGCTTTTTGCTCATGTTCTCAATATATTAACTCATTTGACCCCCGTTGACGACACAAATTTATTTGAGCGGTGACTCAAATGGATCGTGTCGCTTTTCTACCTCGGATTTTAAATTGCTTTGTTCTGATCTTTCCGTCCGATGTCTGGAATATTCAGGGAAAACCGATTATTGAGCTTCATTTGTTTTTTTCTGTTCTTCAAAGACTTTCCAAAGAATGGGTGAGAGATTGCTATCAAGACGACCTGAACGAATTAAATCTGCATAGGTATCGGCTTCAATATCAACCATTTCCTCTAATAATAGATTCAGACTGAGTTCTTGTAAAAAAGAATATTCAGCTTGCATCTTATCAATTTTTTCTTGAATGGCTTTTAACTCTTGATTGACTAAATCGGCTTGATATCGATAAAACTCCGGGTCAGTTTCTTGTCTACGAATTACCTCAGTTAAATGATTTTGAACGCGGTTTAAAGCCACACGACGAGCGATCAATTCTTGATATTCTTGACGCAGGGGTTGATCGCCAATTAACCCCAATTTTTCGAGTAATGATTGAGTCGTTAAGCCTTGAACTAATAGCGTAAATAAGACTACACCAAATACCGTCGCAATAATCTCATCGCGTTGTTGTAAAGCAGTCGGGACACTCAAAGCCAACGCAATAGAAACTGAACCTCTTAAGCCTCCCCACCACAGAACCGTCTGGATTTTGAAATCAATTTTAGAATTGGCGAACCCATTACTAATCGCACTTAACCCATAGGTACTAATCGCTCGGGTTAAAACCATTCCCCCAATTGTAATCAGGATCGGTTGAATATTAGCAGCTAAATTGGGAAATTGAATCTGATCGCCGATTAACAAAAAAACAATTGAATTGACAAAAAACGCTAAAAACTCCCAAAATTCACTGACAATAATTCGAGTTCGGGGGTTCATCCCAATGCGAGAACCAAAGTTCCCTAAAATCAAACCCACAGTAACGACTCCAATCACACCCGAACCGCCTAACGTCTCTGTTACCACATAAGTTCCGTAGGCTGAAACAAGAGTTAAAGATTGTTCAACTAAGGGAGAATCAAACCGTTGAGTTAGATAGGATATCCCAAATCCAATTAAACATCCAACACCCCCTCCAATCCCAACAAAAGTAAAAAATTGGAGTAAAGTTTGGGAAACCGAAAACTCGCTGGTTCCCATCGGTATTCCGACTAACAAACTAAAAGCAACAACTGCTACCCCGTCGTTAAATAAACTTTCTCCTTCCATCAGGGTGCGTAAACGTTGGCCAGCGCCTAATTCTTTCAGCAACGCCACCACAGAGATCGGATCAGTCGCCGATAGACTCGCCCCGACTAATAAAGCGATCGCCAGGGGAATTCCTGCAAACCAATTTAACCCAAACGCGATCCCCACAACAGAAATAATCACCCCAACAATGGCAAATAAGGTAACGGGAACTAAATCTCGTTTCAACTCTCGCCACTTCATATTCCAACCCGCTTCAAAGAGTAAGGGGGGAAGAAAAATTTCTAAAATCAGTTCCGGGGAGAGATTAACGAGGCGAATGTCCTCAAACGCCAGAATTGATCCAACAATCACTAACAGCAGAGTGAAGGGAATGCGACGAAACCATACAAATAGGCGGGAGATGGTGGCTACACTGAGAGAAACCAGTAGAACTAATAAAAATTGCTCTAGGTTTTGCTTGATGGCGATTTCACTTAGGGCAGTTTCTGGAGTCATGGGATTTAGGATGTTGGGTTAAAGCCAAAAACACGAATATCATACCAAGCTCTGGGGATTTTACCCCAACTAAAAGCCGACTATCCTCTCGCAGATGAGAGAACAGTCGGCAATGATTGAGATGTTATGGGTTGTTTATAGCCTTATCTACTGAGAAAGCCTTGAACTTGTCTGAGGGCAGCGGCTCCAATATTAAAGACAGCCCAGCCTCCAGCGATCGCGATCGGCAGTAAGACTACAACGAGACGAAAATCAAAATCCATTTGCTCTCCTCCAGTTTCTTAAAAAAATTCTCATAACTTTATTTTTATCTCATTTTTCGGTATTGCTCAATAAAAATTTTTATAGGCACTCGGGGAGACAGTGACCAATGACCAGTTTTCAGTGAACAGTTTCTCCCCCTGCACCCCCCAGGGCCGTGCGCGTTCTAGCCCTAAAACTTGATTTGTGGGGAGGTGGGGAGGTAGGGAGGTAGGGAGGTAGGGAGGTAGGGAGGTAGGGAGGTAGGGAGGTAGGGAGGTAGGGAGGTAGGGAGGATTTTTATTCATAAAAAGTTATTTTTCATCGGAAAAAAGTCCTCTGCCCACCACCCCCGGAACCCCCGGAACCCCCGGAACCCCCGGAACCCCACCTCCCCCGGAACCCCACCTCCCTATTCCCTCTTGCCTGCGGCAGTGCATTCCGCACCAATTCAGATGCGGTGAACGGATGACTTAGAATGAAACAGCCCTGCCTGCACCCCCATCTCCCCCGGAACCCCACTTCCCTACCTCCCCCGGAACCCCCGGAACCCCCGGAACCCCACTTCCCTACCT
>NZ_AUZM01000134.1 GCF_000478195.2 Lyngbya aestuarii BL J
CTCGTCTTGTTCCTTGCGTCTTTTAACCCAGGCTTGATAGCTGCTGTAGGTTTTCCTGAACCACTCGTCTCTCTGTCTTTCTCGGTAGTAATAAGATTTTGAGTATTTTGGGTCTTCTGGGTAGTCATCGTACTCAAAAAATCCAGCCCCAAGTCTAGCTCTAATTGTCTCATAATTTTCGTAACAATTTTTTAGCTTAATAAACTTGTCATGGCTCCCCGACTGCTTATCAGGATGCAGTTTAATCGCCATTTTTTTGTATAACTGTCTGGCTTCCACTTGATTATCCGCCGCCAAGACCCAAGTGCCAACTTCCAAACCCGCAAAAATCGTCCCTTTTTTCCGGTGGAAAACACATCGGCCTTTACTCATTCGTAAAAACAGCACATTCTCCCAAACTTCAATAACAGCCAAATTCGGGTAGTTATTTTTAAGTAAAGCTAATGCAGAGGAATAGTTCATATTCAGCAGATTGAGCTAAACAGATTGTACACAACCACAGAGCCAGTCGCAACAGACTTGAAGGTGAGGGGACTCAATCGCACCCCGGACAACAACGAACCATAGGCCACCCCAGTTGCACGCCGGAGATTCGGTTTACCGATGTAAAGTATTCGGTTATCCGTACTTGACAAATAATATTTTTATCTTATGCAATCGCTCGGGTCAATCGCCTCACGCACAGCGCCGACTACTTCAATCGCTGGCTATTTTTGACGATTTCTCCGAATATCTTGCCAAAACTCATCTCGCGTTACCCCTTTGAGTAGATCTTCTCGTTCTTTAGTGTAATCACCACTTCCCCATCCTACCTGTTGTAAAAAGCGAATTGTATCAATTTGACCCAGATTATTGACCAAAACTTGATAAGCTTTCTTTCTAAGCTCAATTGGTGTCATTGCTCATTTCTCCTTCTTGCTGAAAAATAGTCATTAACCAATTAACAGGATTACTTAATCTGACCAACAGCCTATCTTGATAGCTATTTGCTTTTTTAAGCAAGCGATCATCTGTCGTTAACAAGATATCCGCCTTCCCCCGTTCGGCACTAGCAATATGAAAAGAGTCATAAAGTCCAAATCCTAAATCTTCTAACTCCTGCGATCGCTTGTCAACATCCTCATCAAGGGTAACAAAAACTGAAGCCGTTTGTAGAATGTCCCTAATATTTTCCAACTTCTCAAGATTCGTCATTTTTTCAAGTTCTGCGGCGATCGCTTCACTCATAATAAGCTGCCAGCCTAGAGAGGGAATTCGACCGATAATATTGAGGACTGCTTCTCCCTCCAAGCGAATACGTTCTTGAGTCCAATCATCAAAAGGGCGGTTTAAGCAGCAAACATCAAGATAAATTTTACACTCGGACACGACTCAATACCCAAACTCACCCAAAAATCCGTAAATCCCCAACTTCTAATCCTAACCAACCTCGTAAAAGTTCCAAACGCTCTAAGATAGCCAAAGCAATCAAACGAAGAAGCTCATTTCTTCAGTCTGCTCAAAGTATTAGTCAATTCTATTTTAGTCCCTTCTCCTCGTACGAGAAAGGCAGGGGGAGAGGTCAGGTTAATCATTCCCTTCTCCTCGTAGGAGAGGGGTTGGGGGAGAGGTTAATATTAAAAAACTGACCCCAATACAACTAAAATAAAATACTAACTCAAGACTTCCACTCCAGTTAACCCCATGAAACTCGACCTCCACACCCTCACTCAGCAACACAACCTCACCCCACGCGGTATCATCCACATCGGTGCCTACGAAGGAAAAGACCTGAAACGCTACCCCACCCCCGACACCGCTAAAATACTGCTGATAGAAGCCAACCCCAAAGCCGTTGAACACCTGCAAGCCAACTTCGCCGACAAACCCAATGTCATAGTTTCTCAGACTGCAATCGCTAATCATACCACCCCCGTTACCCTCAACCTCACCTCTATCGAGTCTAATAGTTCTATCCTCCCTTTGAGTGGATATCGCGAAATTTATCCCAACCTGAAAGTTACTCAACAAATTACCCTAGAGTCACGCAGTCTCGATACCCTTCTCCGTGAACTCAACCTGCGTCCAGTAGATTTTAACTTTCTTTATCTTGATATTCAGGGGGCTGAACTTTTAGCCCTGCAAGGTGCGACTCAACTGCTAAAATACATCGAAGCCATTTACACGACTGTTAGCTACGAAGACTTGTTTGAAGGAGGCGCCCTTATTGATGAAATGGATGCTTTCCTCGCCCAACATCACTTTGTTCGTGTCGCCGAAGCTAACCCCTACCATCCCGCTTGGGGTGAAGTTTTCTACCTGCGAGAACACCTCAGTTTAAATAACGACGAACCTCAGCTAAGTTCTAATAAAATGACTCCCCCAGTGGTTGAGGAAACGGTTACTAAAGCCGAACTTTTGCAAACTCAACAGGAATTAGAAGATTTACAGTCTCGCTACGAACAAATACAAAAAGAGTTAGAACAGTCTCAAATTCAACAGCAACAAACTCAAACGGAACTCTCCCAAACTCAACAGCAGTTACAAACTTCTCAAACCGAACTCTCCCAAACTCAACAGCAGTTACAAACTTCTCAAACGGAATTAACCCAAACTCAACAACAGTTACAAACTTCTCAAACTGAACTCTCCCAAACTCAACAACAGTTAGATCAATCTCGTTCAGAACTGCATGAAACCCGCGAAGAATTGGAACTCACACAATTTCAACTCGATGAAATACAAGTCGAGTTAGAACAGTCTGTCTCTCAACTCCATCAAACCAAAGAAGAACTCGCACACACCCAAGAGAAACTACAACAAACTCAAGCTGAACTTACTCAACTGCAACAAGAACAAAATACCCCCAAATCTTCACCAAATCATTCAACCGCTCATGTCAAAATGTTAGCTAAAATTATAGCCGAAACCCTCCCGGATAGTTAAGCTGCTTTCGCTATTATTGATTTCAAAAGGAGAAAACATCAAAGACCGTTTTAAGAATAGCGTTCCAGTGATATGATTATAATCGTGAAACCAGCATCTGAGCGATCGCCGTCTGATTAACTTGATGGTGCTTGGCGTTTAAATCTCCTCTCATTAACACCTAAAAGTCCATAAGTTTTAAGTTTAAAGTAATGAACTCATCAACCTTAGAAGCCCAAAAATCATCAGTTCTAATTCTGACGGGAATGCACCGTTCGGGAACCTCATTAGCCACTGCCTTACTTCAAAGTTCAGGGTTGCACATCGGTCGCAGGCAAATAAAGGGAAATCAATATAACGTTAAAGGATACTATGAAAATGTAGACTTTTTGGAGTTTCATAAAACGGTTTTGCAATCTCAAGAAATTGTCTCGGAAGGATGGACATTGCAAGAAAATATTGAGGTTGAAGAACAATATATTGAACAAGCTCAACAAATTATAGCTCAAAATGCTATCAGTTCAATGTGGGGATGGAAAGACCCTCGCACCACTTTATTTTTGAATTTTTGGGCGAAGTTATTCCCCGAAGCCAAGTTTTTGTTGGTTTATCGTTCACCTTGGGAAGTGATAGATTCTCTCTATCGACGAGGTGATGAAGCTTTTGATCAACAACCCGAACTCGCCGTTAAAGTTTGGCTGCACTACAACCAAAAAATTATTAACTTTTATAATCAGTATCCGAGCCGTTGTATCCTAGCAAATATTAGCCAAGTTATTAAAAATCCTAAACTCTATATTGAAACTATTAACCAGAAGTTTGGAACTCGTTTAGGAACTCCGGGTGAGGAGATTTACGAATCTTCTTTATTCCAAAGTTACAGTCAAGATAGCCATCGACCGACTGTAATTGATTATTATTTCCCTGATGCTATAGAAATGTATCAGGAACTAGAGGCGAGATCGTGGCAACCGGATGAAAATCTTGACCTTTCTTGGCGCGATCGCATCAAATCATCACCCTATAGAGCTTGGGTCTTTCAAGACTGGATGGAGTTGCGGAGGGTTGAATCTCTGTACAAATCATTGCAAGCGGATCATCAATTATTAACAGCAGAATCAGAGCAACTCAAATCTCAACTCAGTCAAACTCAAAAAGAACTAGAAGAATCTCAATCTAAATTACAGGAAACAGAAAGGGATTTAGAAAAATCTCAATCTCAACTGAGTGAAACAGAAAAGGTATTGAACCAGTCCCAGAGTCAACTGAGTCAAACTCAAATAGAACTAGAAAAATCTCAATCACAACTCGGTCAAACCCAAGAAGAATTAGAACAATCTCAATCTGAACTCGCAGAAACGCAAAGGGTATCGGCTCAATTTCAGACTCAATTCAGTCAAACTCAAAGTGAACTAACGCAGGCTCAATCTCAACTGCATCAAACTCAAGAAGAACTGGAACAATCACAATCTCAACTGTATGAAACGACAACAATTTTAGAACAGTCACACAGTCAACTGCATCAAACAGAGGAAGTATTAGAACAGTTGCTTGAAAACTACAAACGAACTGAAGCTAGAGCGGATAAAGTTCAAGAAAAACTCGAACATTCAGAGTCTAAACTGTATGAAACAACAACAGTTTTAGAACAATCTCAGAGTCAATTGCATCAAACAGAGAAAGTATTAGAACAGTCGCTCGACAACTACAAACAAACTCAAGAAGAATTAGAACAATCACAATTATTGCTCAATGAAACTCAGATGGTTTTGGATCAATCCCAGTCTCAACTGCATCAAACAGAGCAAGTTCTAGAGCAGTATTATTCTCGGTACAAAAAATCGCAGGGAGAACTGCAACGTAACCTGTCTCAACTCTATCGAACTCAAAAAGAGTTAGAACAAACTCAGGTTCAACTTAAACAAGCTCGTAATGAATTAGATCGATTGTTATTCTTAGAAGCGATCGCAGGTCAGCCGGATGAATCTTATCAACGATTGGTCTGGGAAGCGTGGTATGCTTACAGAAATAATGATTTAGCAGCGATGGCGAAGAACTTGCGAAAATCAATGAAGCAAAAGCCATTTTCTAAAACAGAAACCGTTCTCAATTGGTTAGAGAGTTTTGCCAAGTTTTCCTCAGAGCGGGGTGAAACTTTGAACACTCAAGCGTTAACCAACTCCCCCGAGTGGAAACAATTAATTCGTCAAGCGATTTCAAAGAAATCTGTTCTGGCTCGAAAACAGAGTGTTCAACAAGCTGTATCATTTTAAAATAGAATCAAAACATAAACAATGACTGAAAGTTTCAAGTACGAAGTTCTCGATGTGAGTCTGGTTAGTGGTTCCGAGTCGGAATCTTTGCTAGCCTTTTCAATTGATTATCCGAGCAAGGGAACTGAAGCCGACTCTACCGTGATGGATGTTGGGGGTTGGGTACTCGGAAAAACATCTCCTGCGATGGCGGTAGAATTGATCCGGGGTGACTCGGTATTCCGAAGCATACCCCTCAATTATCCTCGTCCTGATGTGGCAAAACGCTATTCAAAAGGGCCAAGTGCGATCAAGTGTGGTTTTCAGATGTCTATTGATATTAGTGGATTATCGACTGAGGAAGAACTGCTCTTTCAAGCGGTATTTCCAGATGAGAACCCTGTGCCGATGGCGACACTCAAATTATGGCACAATGGTAAAATTCCCAGAACAGAAGCTCATCGAGAGTTGGTTACATCTTTGGGGGAAGGACAACTACCTTCTAAATTAGAGCAAATTAAAATAGACTTAGAGCGATCGCGAACTTTTTTACAGAGAGTGCAGTCAGAGTTAGGATGATCGATTAAGATTGAGTTGAGTGTATATCCTCTGAGGATTAAGAGAAAATGAAAATTCAGAGGTGGATAGGGTTTCTCGTTCTCATCTTTAGTTTTGGTGGAACACAGGCTGTAGAAACCCTATCCTTAAGTCAGGATTGGTTAACACCCAAAACTCCTCCAAAAACACTTCTCTATTCTGACGTTCTGGAATCTTCAGTTGATTGGAGTTCTCGGGTTCAAGCTCAGAGAAATGTTGAGGTTGAGGTTGAAGAATCTAGTTCTTACCAACTTCTTGATGATCTTCCGAATGTATTTTTAAATCAAGAATTAATTGATGCAGCTAAAAAGCGCCTTGAATCTCCAGAAAAGTATCCCTTAACTCATCGGGCTTACCGAGATATTCAAGCAAAAGCTGAGGATTTTTATGAGAACGTTTCGTTATCAGATTTTCCCGTTTATACGGGTAAAAATAGGAGTGAATATCGTTCTAGGGTATACAATGGACTGGCTCAAACTTTATATCCAGCAATCGTTTGTGCATTTGAAGATAAACAGGAATATTGTCAAAAGGCGATTGATTTTATATTAGCTTGGGCTGAAAAAAAAGGAGGAACTCAGTTAACTGAAGCCAGTCGAAGTAATCTTTCATCAGCCGGATTAGATATCAGTCGGTATTTCGCTCGGTATGCTCAGGCGTTTCAACTGGTTTCTCCCTATATGTCTGAAGAAGAAAAAGAAACCGTCAAACAGTGGTTTTTAGAACTGGGATATGAAATCAAAAAAGG
>NZ_AUZM01000135.1 GCF_000478195.2 Lyngbya aestuarii BL J
CACTGACTGTACTATTCGGGGGGGTTCCTCCTGCTGCTGCGACTGGAATAGTGATGCTAGCGATATCCGAGACGGCACCATCATCGTCGGTAACTTGATAGGTAAAGGAAGCATCTCCCTCATAGTTAGGATTGGGACGGAAGCTGAGATTATCGAGTTGATTGGGAGTTAACCGTTGTACTTGAGTTGGATCAGTAACCTCTACACCATCAAATAATAGAACTCCTTGTGCTGGATCGCTTAAGGTCAAGCGGATGGTTTCTACAATGCCATCGGGATCGCTAAAGTCATTCGTAGACAAGGGTAAAGCAATCGGATCACTATCGTTGGGAATCGATGAACCCTCAACATCTTGTGCTGTTGGCGGTTGGTTAACTGGGGCGGGAATGGGGTCAAACCCAAAGTTAATATTAGTTACAGGTTGATCGGCTGCAACGGTAATAGGAACGTTATTGGTTGTTCCGAGTGTGACATCTGCCGGTAAATCGGTGTCTGTGGTATCAACCGCAACGGTATAATTTCCAGCTACAACACTTTCAAACTGGTAGACACCATCAGCACTTGTGGCAACGGTATCAACAACAGTCCCATTTGCATCGACTAAGTTAACGGTAATATTTCCAATACGAGGTTCATCTGGGTTGAGGGTGTTGTTATTGTCGGTGTCAGTAAAGACGTTTCCACTGACTGTCGTTGTTGGTTCTTGTGGGGCGGAGTCAAACCCGAAGTTAACAGCATTTACAGGTTGATTGGCTGCAACATTAATTTCAAGATCATTTGGGGTTCCCAGGGTTGCGCCCGGAGGAATATCTACGTCGGTTGTATCCACCTCAACAGTGTATTCTCCCGGAGCAAAACCCTCAAACTGGTAGACACCATCGGCACTGGTTTCGGCGGGTTCACCAACGGGGTTCCCCTGATCGTCAATTAAGTTGACCGTAATATTCCCCAATAGCGGTTCATTGGGGTCAAGGTTATCATTGCCATCGGTATCGGTGAAAACGGTTCCACCAACAATCGTGCTGGTAACGGTAACAGTAACGGTTGCTGTTGTTGTATCTTCGCCGTCGGTAATCTGATAAACAAAGCTATCCTCAGCACCATTAAACCCAAACTCGGGCGTATAGACGATGACATCATCCGTCGGATCATTGGGTGTTCCGCCATCATCGACGGTGGCAGTACCGTTGGCAGGAGGAGTTGTGATGCCGACAATACTTATTGGATCTTCAACTGGCTGACCGGGAATGTCGTCGCGATCGTCGCGATCGTCGCGATCGTTTTCTAAAACCGGAATGTTAACAGGTGTATCGGGATCTGTTATTGCCGTATCATCTCCGGCTTCGGGGGGAATGTTAATATCTTCGCGTCGATAAACGACACCGCCTCCCACCAAGTCCAAACCCCCCCGCTCATTAACGGGGCCTTGTTCATCGGAGGTGTCTAGAGGAAAGTCACTCAGTCCAACTAAGTCGTTTGTTTCGTCAATATCCGGTGGAAAAAGAGAATACCCAAAGAATAGGTCTCTTTCAAGATTGGGATTTTCACTCAACAAATCTCTGTAGCTGACAAAAATACCTGCAATATTTTGGGGACTAACATTGGTATTGACAATGGTATTTGCATCTTCTTCTCGCAGAACTCTTGTGGGAAATCCGGTGTCGGATTCACCCCAGTCGTCTCGATCAAAAGTGAGCAGCAAATCCCCATATGCACTCGGATTCCCTTGATCATCAATAGCAGTAATAGCGGCAATTTTAAACGGATCGTTACCACCCCGTTCGAGGATCAGAAAACCAATACCATCTAGATCTTCGCTGTCTTGAGGAAGGGATAAACCATCTGTGGAAATGTAGTCAACCCGCTCTATATTGTTGATATTTTCATCGCGGTTCTCGATATTAGCGAAAATATTATCCGTACCCCGGTTAATAAATTCACTAAACAAAGCGGTTTGCATTGGTGTCCGCCCATCACTTTGAGCCTCTTCGGGGATCAAATTAATCGTGGTACTGTTTGGATCGGTTGCCGATGCCTGGTCTTCTTCATACCAAACAATTTGTCTTAAACCCTGAACTCCCTCGGGATCGGGATTATCTACCCGTCTCAATTCAAAATTGTTGAGTACACCCGCAGATAGATATCGCCGATCATCGTTGTCTTCAAAGCTTTCTACTTGTAAGTTGCTACCTTGCCCAAAATTATAAGTGATTCCTAAACTTTCAGTATTGCTTTCCTCGGCGTCTTGGGCTTGGGTGACAAGATTTTCAATCGGAAGGGGTAAGGTATGGCGATAGTTGGCGATCGCTTCTGAACTCAGCGCTAAGGTTACATCAAATTCATCGGTTTTGAGGTCTAGGTTCCAGTCTCCTCCTAACGCGGCGTTACCAGTTTTGTTGGTTGAAGCGGCAATTTTAGCCCCTGTGAATTGATGGAGTTTTTCAATAAACTCAATCCCTGCATCTCCTGCGGCGACGTGACAACCGTAGAGTATCAAGGTGTCTACTGACCAGTTTTGTAGTTCGTTGATGTAGAGGTTGAGGGTATCGAGGCTGAGTTGGGTATTTCCGAGTTGTAAGCAACCTGGAGTTCCGTGAGAAATAATCTGTATTTCGGAGATCTCCGTATATTCTCGGAGAGCCTTAGTGATCTGTTTGACTCCATCTTCTGTAGAGTCGAGGAGAATTACCTCAGCACCAGAGACAATGCCTTTTAGTAGCTTTTCTGTGTCTTCGACTTGAGCATCAATAACAACAAGAATATCTGTTTTTCTGGTGCAAACTGAAACCGAAGAATAAATTTCTGGAGAGTTTTGAAAAAATTCCGGTTTCTCCTGAACAATCTCAGAAGTAGTAGTAGAGCGGAAATTTTGAGTAGTGCCTGGATTAGAAAATGTCATTGTAATTAATTGAAGGTTGGAAAACTACGTTCAAGACTGATATTCCTCTATAAAAGTTTCAGAGGATCATCTTTAAAGGTGAATGTTTTTTCCTCGACTGAGGCTTGTTGTTCTTTTGAACTCACTGATTGAGGTAAAATCAGCTTTTATTGCTAAGTTGTCAATCAGGTCAAATTAGGTCGATTTTGAGGGGTTTTAGGATAGAAAGGCACGTGTAAACGTAAATCATAGTATGAGTCGCTGACTTTCTTTAAATTTTCCATTTCTAAGAAAGAACAAGCTTAAAGGAGCAAGGAATATTGAATAATTACTCATATATCTAGATTTACATCATCAAGAAATAATACTCTATATTTAATAATTTAGAGTAGTTCTTAAGGTTAAAATTGTTGAGATTTTGTGACGGTTAATTGCTTAAGCCTGTTGTTTCTTTTGATAAGAGGACTTGCAATCAGCTTTTATAGTTTTTGATTTGAGTGAACTGAAAAACGACTGCAAACTAGAAACATTAACTTGCTCATTTTGACTATTCCCCCATAACTGCAACCTAACTTTGTATTTAATTCACTAGCGATCTCAGTGATAACACTTACAGGTATAACCGTTCTTTAATATTATCCGTCTTTTTCCGTATGGCAGTTCATTAACTGTCATATTATCTATTGACAAAATTACGCTTTTATGTATTGTTTACGAGAGAGTTTAGATTAAATTGTTTGGTATAAAGAACTGTATAATAAACTTGATAAAACTATGATAGCGTTACTGGTCTTGAATCAATGACAATGTGCAACATATTGTTAGAGTATTGGTTCTTTGCTAAAGTTTTAGATTAAATTTTTAAATCACTTTAAAAGCATCTGAAATTATTTTAAATGTGAGAAAAACAGCGATCGCTTAATCGGTTATGGCGATCGCTGCTATTTTAAGTCAGTTAGCCGATAAAAGCGGTAAAGTTATCTTCTGTTAACGCGCTTACTTGTACATCATTGAAAATTGCCAACTGTTGACCCTCGAGACTAACAACAGTTGAGGTTCCACTTTGAGACAGAGTTAACTGTTCAAAAGTTAAGCCACCACCCAAAGCAACTAAATCAGTACCCAGTTGGAAATCTTGAATAGTATCTGTACCACTACCTGAGAACAGGATAAAGCGATCGCTACCACTTCCACCAGAAATCAAATCATTGCCTTGATCCCCAAATAACCAGTCATCTCCCTGTTCACCCGCTAAGGTATCTTCACCTAAACCCCCATAAAGAGTATCACTATCTTCTCCACCACAGAGACGATCTTGGTCTTCATTCCCAAACAAGACATCATTACCACTACCCCCACAGAGAGTATCTCGTCCGGGAATATCACTCGGGGTGTCATTGTCGTTAATATCACCATAGATAATATCGTTGCCCTCGTTACCGCAGAGTTGGTCATTACCCAAATCTCCGTACATCTCGTCATCTCCGGCTTCCCCATAAACGAGGTCATCTTCCTTACCCCCGCGAACGGTATCATTACCAACACCACCACTGAGGGTATCATTACTGCGACCGCCATTCATCAAGTCATCGCCAGCACCGCCCCACATGAGATCAATCATGCCAGCCAGACCGCGTTCAGCCTCGATCTCATTTTCATCAGCCGTGTCGCCGACCATGGTGTCATTTCCTAAGTCACCGTAGAGGGTATCAGTTCCCAAATCACCCCAGATCATATCATTATTTTTTCCGCCATAGGTGAAGTCATCTTGCTTACCGCTAAACATCATGTCCGCACCGGGGCCACCTTGGAGTAAATCATTACTTTGATGACCATAGACAAAATCATCGTTCTCAAAGTTAGCTGCTGCTGCGGCTAAATCGCCAACGCCGTTACTGCTGATGATCGTATCGTTACCGTCCGCGCCGAAAAGATGATCCTTGCCATCATCGCCAAACTTGAGGTCATCACCTTGAGCGCCATAAATAGTATCATTGCCGTCAAAGCCTTCAATACTATCATCTCCAGCCAAAGCAAAGACCATATCACTGGCGAATGAAGCAGGTATAAGATCACTCTCGGGTGTACCATCAATGCTACTGAACGTATTTAACGCACTCGGAGTCAAGCCAATACGATCCGGTAAAGGAACCGCTCCAAAATCAGGTAAGGGAGGACAGTCACAACTGCCATCATCTATCGGTTCTTGGCGAGGAATAGACTGATCTTCTTCTACATTGATTTGTACAACGGCTTGATTAGAAACAGCGCCATCATTATCGGTAGCGGTATAAGTTAAGCTGACATCCCCTGTAAAATCAGGATCGGGTTCAAAGGTCAGTTGTTCGGCTTGGTCGGGGGTCAGCTGTTCAACTTGTTCGGAGGTAGCGGGTTCACCGTCGATCAATAATGTGCCGTTGGGTGGTAAATCGGTGATGGTGTAGAAATCAATACTACCATCGGGATCTGTTGCATTTAAGGTCGGGATAACTGAGGGAGTTCCATCATTAATAATGGTTTCTGTTTCATTATTAGCTTCTGGGGATAAATTCTCAGAAGGTTCTGTGGGAGGTTCAGGCTGTGTGGGAGGTTCAGGTTGTATAGGAGGTTCAGGCTGTATGGGAGGTACATTCGGAACGGTAAAGGGAATAATAGGAACGGTCACATTTGCCGCATTAGAAGTCGCCCCATCATTGTCTGTGACTTGATAACTCAAAGACGCATTCCCCGCAAACCCCAGACTCGGACGGAAGGAGAGGTTATCAAGTTGATTTGGGGTTAACCGTTGAACTTGAGTCGGGTCAGTAACCGCAATACCATCTTGTAACAAAATCCCTTGGGTCGGATCAGGTAATGTCAGGCTAATTGTTTCTACCGTACCATCGGGATCATTGAAGTCATTGGTAGATAAAGGTAGAGGAATGGGGTTGCTATTGTTGACAATTGAAGAAGCCTGAACATCCTCGGCTGTGGGTGGTTCGTTGGCATCGGGGCTGACTGTAACTGAAATATTAGCAGGTTCAGAAGTTGCGCCTAAATCATCGGCCACGGTATAGGGAAGGGTTGCAGTCCCACTAAAATCATCAACGGGTTCAAAGGTGGCTTCAGCTTGATCGTTAACCGTAAATGTTCCCTGGGGTAAAACCACCTGTTGATCAAGTTCTGGAGTGCTTGGATCGAGATCAATTGCACTTAATTCAATGTTTCCATCTGGATCACTAACATTATCAGCCAGATTAAAGGTAACAGCAGTTTCAAAGGGAGTATTAACGTTTTGGTTGGTTGCGGTCGGAGGAACGTTTGCAGGGGGATTAACGGTAACATTAATGGCTGCGGGTTCTGAAGGTTGACCTTCTTCATCCTCTACGGTGTAGTTAATGGTGGAGTCTCCGGTAAATCCGGGTTCGGGTTCAAAGGTGACAACTCCATTATCATCTACGCTATAAGTGCCTTCGCCGGGAATTTCCCGTGTAGTTTCTTGTTCGGGTGTATCAGGGTTGAGATCTACTGTTGTCGGGTCAATATTCCCCTCTGAGTCGGTATCGTTTTCGAGAACATTCAGGCTAACG
>NZ_AUZM01000136.1 GCF_000478195.2 Lyngbya aestuarii BL J
ATCACCCCATCACCCCACCTCCCCATCACCCCATCACCCCACCTCCCTATCTTATTTTCCGTTCCGTTACTAAGGTTAAACTTTCCCATTCTCCTTTGTCATTGTAGCGACGAATTAACCGCTGACGTTCGTTGGGGTTAACTACCCATCCCGCCTCAAAAAAGAAGGGTTGACGCAGTTTAACTTGTTGGGGAACGGTTGCAGAAGCGCCATCGGGTAACAAATACACTTTAATATTAGAACCCCCGTCAAACTGTAGAATTGATCCGTTTATTGTTGCGGTTGAACTAATCGTTTGATTGGCAAAGGTTAGACTTTGGGTGAGTTTTCTGGTATCATCTAACTGAAGATTCATTTGAGTCGAAAACGTATCAGGAGGACGCAAATCGGGATAAAGGGTAATTGCTTCTCCCGTCCAAGTTCCCAGTAACGCTTCAACGCTGAGGGGAGGACGTTCAACGGTGTCGGTATTGGCCCGTGTTTCTCGAATTAATGTCAGTTGGTCTAAGTTTCCCTCTGGATCAAACATTTCCACTAACCGCAAGCGGCGATTTTCCGCCATAAACCCAAACTCCGCCCCGGACTTGGCAAACGGCGCCAACTGAATTGTCCCTTGAGAAAACGCCCCATTCTCAAAAAATAAGATCTCTCGCCCCAGAGACTTAAATTCTCGGACTAATTCATCAACGGGGGGTTTTGTGATACCATCAGGACTCGGCGGAAAACGACGCAACGTTAGACAAACAGTTTTGTTGTCGTCAGATGCTTCTAACTGCAAAATACTGGGCGTATCCTTAACGATTTCCCCTTGATTGGAAAATTGTGTAAATGAACCCTGCCACTCGCCTAAATTTTTGAGAAAATTTTCCCATTGCGATCGCATAATTGAACCTCATTCTATCTACAAACGGTTTCCCCATGTCTTTATCTGGAATTGTCACGCTGCTGACGGACTTTGGTTTGAGTGATGTCTATGTCGGCGTGATCAAGGGTGTGATCGCCCAAATTAACCCGGAATTACGGGTGATCGACTTAACTCACAACATTCCCCCTCAAAATATTGGGGCGGGTCGATTTTGTCTGATGAATGCTGTTCCCTATTTTCCCCCAAAAACGGTTCATGTGGCTGTCGTTGATCCGGGAGTCGGGAGTCAACGCCGGGCGATCGCTGTTGATCTACCGACAGGATACCTGGTTGGGCCGGATAATGGGGTGTTGGCTGGGGCGATGGGGGCGATGTTAGCCCAATGTCAGACACCGGATGAGTTTACGGTGGTGGAATTGACCAATCCTGATTATTGGCGGACTCCCCTACCCAGTAACACGTTTCACGGTCGGGATATTTTTGCCGCCGCAGGTGCTTATTTAGCCAGTGGGGTTCCCCTCGGAGAACTCGGGCATCCAATTGATCCGGCTACCCTCTCCGATTTGATTTTATCAGAGTCTAGCTTCACCCCCGAAGGAATAGAAGGCTGTATTCAGCATATTGATCATTTTGGGAATTTAATTACAAATATTCCTGGTCATTTTATTGAGGGAAAAACCTGGTTTGTGGCGATGGTCGGGGCTAAGGAAGTTGTCGTTGACTCGGGGGGAAATCCTGATAAAAATAAAGAGAAGAAGAAGAAAAAAGGCAAAGGGAATAAAGATAAAGTCTCTAAAAAAACCGCTTCTGAGATTGAATCTTTGTCTCAGGTTTCTCGGATTATTCCCGGTGGTTACACCTATGCTGATGTTCAACCGGGGAATTTAATTGCTTTGGTGGGTTCTCATGGTTGGGTAGAAATTGCAGCGAATCAAGCCAATGCTCAATCAATTTTACAGCTAGAATGGGGATCTCGGATTCAGATCTTATTGACGGATTCCTGATTTTTGATACAATTTAAAAGATTAATTTCTTGTTATTTTAAGATCGTGGAAAGGAGAGATTAATGAGAAAAAAAGCAGTAACATTTTTGTCTGCTGTAGGTTTAATATTAATGAATTTTGGCTTTTTAGCAAAGGCGGATACGGTGAAAGTTCGCTGTGATTTTTATCCCAAAGGAGAAGATAAAGCCTCTGCGTCTGAGGTGTGTACGTTTTCCCAACGTCAGGGTTTTGTCTCTATTCAACGCGAAAATGGAACCCGATACGAATTTAGTCCAGTCGGAGATCAACCTGGAAATTTTGAAAATGAGTCGGGTGAGGCGGTTTATCGGCAAAGTGGTTTAGGGGAGAGAGGATTGATTTTCCGAATGCCCCGAGAATCAGTTTATATTTATTGGGATACTGCCCCTTTTGAAGCTGATAAAAGCGAATCCAATTCAACCGCTTACCCCCAACAACCTATACAACTGTTCAAAATAGCAATGAAATTGCCATCCAACACAACAACGAACATAATATCGGTACAATGAGGCTAACAGACTTACTTCTCACACCGACCTCAACTCATGCTATCAACTGGGACAGTCCTCAATACTCGTTTTCGACTTCAAGAAGCCCTCAATAGCAATTCTGTCCGTCAAACTTGGTTAGCGGAAGACTTGAAGTTTAAAGATCAAGTCGTGGTGAAATTGTTAGCCTTAAGTGGTTCAATGGATTGGGATGATTTGAAACTCCTCGAACGAGAAGGCCAAATTCTACAACAGCTTGACCATCCCCGCTTAGTTCGGTATCGAGATTACTTTGCGATTAATAGTTTAAATCCCTGGTTTTGTTTAGTCACTGAATATGTTCCGGGAGTTTCACTGAAACAACGATTAGAAAAACATCAGAAATTTAC
The DNA here is from genome assembly GCF_000478195.2 of Lyngbya aestuarii BL J. Lineage (GTDB taxonomy): Bacteria > Cyanobacteriota > Cyanobacteriia > Cyanobacteriales > Microcoleaceae > Capilliphycus > Capilliphycus aestuarii. The sequence continues at coordinate 2,765 of NZ_AUZM01000136.1, forward strand.
ACCGACACAAATTCAATGGATTGCGGCAGAAGTTTTAGAAATTCTCAACTATTTACATCAGTTAAATCCACCCGTTTTACATCGGGATATTAAACCCAGTAACTTAATTTGGGGAACGGATAATCATATTCATTTGATTGATTTTGGTTGTGTACAAATTCAGCCGAGAACTCCCGGTGCGACGTTTACCGTGGTTGGAACGTATGGTTATACACCGATTGAACAGTTTGGCGGTGAAGCGGTTCCGGCGTCGGATTTGTATGCGTTGGGTGCGACTTTAATTCATCTTTTAACGGGGATTTCTCCGGCTGAGTTACCGCAAGACAATCTACAAATTAAGTTTAAACATCGGGCTTGTTCTCCGATTGAACCCCAATTTTGCAACTGGTTAGAACAGTTAATTCAACCGTCGGTTTCCGCCCGTTATTCTCATGCAAATCAAGCGTTAATTGCCCTCAATGCTTCAATTTCTGCACCCATACAGTCTCCTGAAAATACGGGAATTCGGTTGGCTAAATCTGAGAATAATTTAAAAATAGACATTCCGTCTCGGTTTGCAATAGAATACCTTCATCCAGGTAAAAAAACACTTCAAAAAAGTCTTTGGAATTGGGGAGAACAGTTTTTATCTTTACGTCCATTTGTCAAGCTGCAAATTGTGACTGTTGTTGCTTTAGCCAGTTGGATACTATGGTTACTACCACTTCCTCTGGATAAAATTGGCTTGAATTTAATTTCGTCACTATTAGGTTTACCGCTAATTTTGTTAATTGTGGGTGTACCTGCGGGATTGATTTTCTTGATTTTGCTACTCAATTCTGGAGTTGATTATTTTGAACGAATTTCGATAGAATTAAACGAGAGTCGTTTAGAAATTTGTTGGAAATCTCTTGGTTTTCCTAAACGAAAAGTTGTCAACCTTTCGGAAATTCAAAATATTAACTTAACTCAAACGAAGGCGGGAAATAGTCAACTTTACCCGACGTTAGAAATTGCCATTTACAAACCGATGATGTTTTTTCTCTCCCAACGCAAAACTTATCATCTCGGACAACAGTTAAAAACTGAGGAATTGGAATGGTTAAAACGAGAGATTAACGACTGGCTAACAAGCCATACTTCTGCTATTCCTCAACTTAGCCCAAATTCCAAAAACTTGCTTAAGATATTAAAATTTAATAAAAAAATCAATGATTCTTAAAAAACAATTGTATTTATTCTTGTGAGTGTTTGGGGAACAAATATTAATGTTTTAAAAATTACTGGAGTATTTTAGGATAAATGCTATGTCGAGTGAAGATTATAATCCAAGTTTAGAGACATTATCATCAACAGAATTGTATGTCGTTGGAATTGGTGCTTCCGCCGGAGGATTAAAGGCTTTAGAAGAATTCTTTGATCATTTACCCTCAGATAGTAATGCAGCATTTGTTGTCATTCAGCACTTATCTCCCGACTTCAAAAGCTTAATGAAAGAACTCCTTGAACGACATACTGCTATGAGGGTTCGACGGGTTGTTGATGGGATGTTTCTTGAAGCCAATACGATTTATTTGATTACTCCTCAGAATAATTTAATTGTTAGACAGCGACAACTTTATTTAATCTCTCGATCCACAGCAACTTTACACCCTAAGATTAATTTTTCAATTGATATTTTCTTTGAATCATTAGCAGTTGAGTATGGCGATCGCGCCATTGGAATTATCTTTTCGGGAACCGGAAGTGATGGCACAAAAGGGCTACAAGCCATCAATCAAGCGGGGGGAATTACTCTAGTTCAGTCTCCAGAAACAGCAGAATTTGATGGAATGCCTCAAAGTGCAATTCTCAACAGTATAGTCGATCAAGTGCTATCGCCCCGAGAACTTGCTGAAAGTATTACTGAGATTGTCAAAACGGGTAAATCTTCTTTGAGTTTGCATTTAAACCCCGAATTGGGGATAAATCCTGAACAATTTGAAACTATTATTAATTTTTTTAAACAATATGAAAACCTGGATTTTTCATACTATAAATCTACCACATTTAATCGTCGAGTTTTGCGTCGTTGTTCGTTAAGTGAATATGATCATATTAATGACTATATTAATAACTTAGAAACCTCTCCAGAAGAACGTTTAAAATTAAAAGAAGATTTAATGATTGGGGTGACTCAGTTCTTTCGAGATGCACCTGCTTGGGATGATTTAAAAACAAATGTCTTACCAGATTTAATCACACAACTACCAGAACAATCGGAATTTCGAGTCTGGGTAGCAGCCTGTTCAACCGGGGAAGAAGCCTATTCTATGGGAATGATTATTGATGAAGTCTGTCAAAGTCTCAACAAAAATATTCAAGTCAAAATTTTTGCGACTGATATTGATGCTAACGCTTTAGCATTTGCTTCAGAAGGAATTTATCCTGAAAATATTGTTACCCATGTTTCTAGTACCCGGTTAGAAAAGTATTTTATCTTCAATTCCCCCTTTTTTCAAGTCAGCCAATATTTACGGAATATGCTGATTTTTGCACCCCATAACCTCTCGATTAATACAGGGTTTACTCAGATTAATCTAATAAGCTGTCGTAATATTTTAATCTATGTCCAACCTCAAGTTCAACAACAAATTCTGCGAGTGCTGCATTCTTCTCTCAAAACCGAAGGTATTCTATTTTTAGGGTATTCTGAAACTTTAGGAGATCTACAAACAGAGTTTATAACTCTACACGAAAAATACAAAATTTATAAGAAAAAAAGAGATGTTCGTTTACCTTTAACTGTTCAAAATATTAGCTCAAGTCAGCCCTTCACTCGACAATCGCCACGCAGTAAAAATATTCAAAATCAACAAAACCATTCCCATTTAATTTTAGAAGTTGCCTTTAGTGCTTTCGCTAAAAAGTCACACTGTAGCTGTTTTTTAGTTGATGCCGATTATCAGCTTTTTCAAATTGTTAGTGATGCCGCACAAGTGCTTGAATTTCGCGAAGGAAAGCTCAGTCAAAAGATTACTGACTTGATCAATCCATCTTTAAAAATACCTGTAAGTACAGGTTTACATCGCTCTAAACGTGAACACAAGACGATTTCTTATCTTGATCTTTCCTATGATCTAAACAAAGCCAGTCAGCGAGTTGATTTAGAAATACAGTTTTTTCCTCGTAATGATCAAAAGGAAGAATTTTATATGCTAGTTATCACAAATAAACAGGAAGTTCAGTCACCTTCTGCGTTAATCGATCATCCTCAATCCTATCATCTTGATCAAGCCGCACTTCAACAGATCCAACACCTTGAAGATGAACTTCAACAAACCCGTGAAAACTTGCAGGCGACGAATGAAGAACTAGAAACAACCAATGAGGAACAACAAGCAATCAATGAAGAATTGATCGCTTCAAACGAAGAACTCCAAAGTACCAACGAAGAACTTTATACCGTTAATACGGAATATCAAAATCAAATTCAAAAATTGATCGAACTCTCAAATGATGTCAATAACTTACTTCAAAGTACCGATATTGGGGTCATCTTTTTAGATAAAAGTTTAAAAATTAGTAAATTTACT
>NZ_AUZM01000137.1 GCF_000478195.2 Lyngbya aestuarii BL J
GGGATAGGTTCCGGTGTGGGTTCGGGGATAGGTTCGGGTGTGGGTTCGGGGATAGGTTCAGGGATAGGTTCGGGGATAGGTTCGGGTGTGGGTTCGGGGATAGGTTCGGGTGTGGGTTCGGGTGTGGGTTCAGGGATAGGTTCCGGTGTTGGCGTCGGTTCATTATCTGAATCTGGTAATGTAAAATCATCAGAATTCAGGGTATTACTGTTAACATTTTTGAGAATGGCGAGGAATTCATTTGTATTTTTATTTTGAATGATAGTATCACTGACAAACTCATCAGTACCTTGATAGATATTCAAATCATCAAAGGTGAGAAGATTGAGTAACCCTATTTCATCTTGTTCAATGTTGAAGTCGTTAATAATATCTGCTTCAATGAGACTAAATCCTCCAGTTCCTTCACCTAGATAAAATGTATCATTTCCGTCTCCCCCTGTAATTGTATCTGAACCGCGATCCCCAAGTAAAGTATCATTTCCTAAGTCACCAAATAGGATATCATCTCCTACTCCTCCGGCAACAAGATCGTCTTCTTTTCCTCCATAAAGAACATCATTTCCACTGTTTCCCAGTACCTCATCTGAACCGCGATCGCCAAATACAGTATCGTTGCCAATATCACCAAATAGGATATCATTATTTTGACCTCCGGTGAGTGTATCATCACCTTTTCCTGAATAAAGGGTATCGTTTCCTTTGTTTCCTAACAAGAAATCATTATCTTGATTTCCTCCTAAAACATCATCTCCACTTAAGCCAAAAATGGTATCGTTTCCGGCTAAACCAAATATCGTGTCATTTCCTTCGGTTCCTAAAATGTTATCTGATCCTAGACTGGGAACGAAAGAATTTAGATTCAATATTAAGTCTGTCTGATCAGAGGAAGGAATATTAACGGCGTTGAAAGTTTGTAAATTATTATTTGTCGGAAAACTATCAAGGCTGTTAATCGCTAAAGCCTCTGGATCATAGTTATTGATAATCATATAAAGTTGTCTCCGAAAAAAGAAATATTTTTGCTTCTAATTTCTTCTTCTAGAATTCATTAATCTATCCGGAGTTTTGAGGTTTTTTAAATTCAAACTAATTCAAGTTTTATTGATGTTTGTACTTACATAAAAACCGTATAGAAGATCATCAAAACCTGTGATTTTCCGTAAAATTAACGAGAACAAGATGTGATTTAAAATACTAAGACAAAAATATATTCCTCTCCGATCAATTTTGAAGATTTATAAACGGTTTTCATCTCTCATTGTTTCGAGAAGTGGGACATAGGAAAAATCCGGCTTCTGAAAACCACTCTAGTCAACGGTAATGTGAGAGTGCTTTCCATCTGATCACCTTTGTTTTAAAATAGATTAAGGTCAATAATCATAGGATAAAAATGTCATTTTTAGAAAGTAACAAACCGGAACCAGACGAAAATAGTTGGCAATATCAGTTAGATCGATTTGTTGAAAATCATCAGCAAGAGTTAGCCGCATTAGCTTGGGGATTTTATCAAGAACAAACTGAACATGACAATACATTAGGAATTGATCTCTTACCTACTCCTCATTTTATTTCTTGTTCGCGAGATGCTTTGGAAAAATTGAATAAAAGTGTGAATAATAAGCTGCAAGAAATTTTAGGGTTAGTAGATGGCTATCAACCTGAACAAGAAGTGTTAATGATTGGCTTTGCGAATAATGGTGTGAAACTGATCTATTTTGAACCTGAATTAACTCCCTGTGAATGTTTTCAAATGTTGGGTCAAAATATTTCAAGTTTATCAGAAAAACTAGAAGCAAAAATGATGTCAGAGATTCAAATCTAAATTCAAATTATTAATTTATTCGTTTAAATCCCAGTCTAAACAGAGAGAATCAACAGGCTCATTAGGATGAATAGCACAGTTAATTCCATTCTGACCATGATAATATAAACACACTTGGCAAGGTCGGATTTGATACAGTTCTTGCTGTAATTTTTTCCATTTATTTTCGGTAATTTCTAGCGTTTGACCTGCGAATAAATGATTGGGGTCAATTTCTAATGTTTGCTGAAAGGCATTTACAGCACTTTTGTAAAGCTTAATAATTTGATGTCCTGATGTTTGCAAAGCTGAAGTTCGACTTTCATAGAACTTAATCAGTTTTAGAGTTAAAATACCATAGCGAAACCAATCATCAGGCGAAACTTGATGAGTCGATTTTTTAGTTTTTAGTAATACTCGTTTAATCGTCTGTAGAAGTTCACAAGTTTTCCAAGGCTTACTGACATAGGCTTCGGCGTGTTTGATGCCTTCATAAATTGCTAGATGTTGTTCTTTTCCCGTGATGAAAACAACCGGAATATTCTGTGTTGTGGGGTTAGCTTTAATTAAACGACAAACTCGATAGCCATCAATTCGAGGCATAACAACATCTAACAAAATTAAATCTGGACAAGTAGCTTGCAGTTTATTTAAAGCATCTATTCCATCACAAGCTTGAATCACATTCATGCCATTCCAGACTAACTGGTAGGAAATACATTCTCGCTGACTGTGAGAATCTTCAACAATTAAAATGGTGTTCATGGGGTTCAAGGACAGGATAAAGACAGGCACAAAGGATCAACTCTTGTGATTAGTCTACCCAATTTGACCAATATTGTTGTCGCTAATTGTACAAATTTTACCTAAAACTTTAATCTAAAACATTTAGAGTCAATAGCAACCTAATTTGATTGTATAAAGTTTAAAATATATTGTGTAGTAAGTTGAGGTTGTTCTAAATGGGGGACATGACCACAGTTTTTAATCCAGATTAATTGAGAATTGACGATAGCTTGCTTAAATTTTTGGGCATCTGCTGTCCCTAAAATCCGATCATTTTCTCCCCATAAAATCAAAGTTTGCTGCTGAATCTTACTTAATATTTTCCGAAAAGATCCATATCCTCCACTTTTAGTAAAACTAATTAAAGCCCGATTCCACAACGGCATTTCTAAGTGTAACGCCGCACAAATTTGAGCATCACGAGAGGCAAAAGTTTTATCAAAATAAGCGGTTTCACTAATTCCTTGTCTGACTTTAGGGTTGCGTAAAAACTCGGCCGCTAAAGAATCAAATGGAGGAAAGATAAACTTCCCAAAAATAGGCCCTGCACTCATTCCGGCACTGCCAATTAAAACTAAGGATTGAACGGCTTCGGGATGATTTAAAGTAAAATTAATAGCAGCAGCACCGCCCATTGAAGTCCCCACTAATATCACAGGTTGCTGAATTAAACTCCGCCAAAAACCGTATAAATGAGTGCCAATTGCACGGGGACTAATCTGGACATTAACATCTCGTTCTGTAAACCCAAATCCTAATAAATCAACTGCCCAAGTCTCATTTTGAGGTGCTAATCTGGGTAATAATCGTCTAAACTCTAACACAGAACTATCAAAACCATGCAAGAGTAAAATGGGAGTTCCGCCCTGCCCTTGATGAACATAACTGGTGACAATCGGTTGTTTTCTCAAAGGCGTAGAAATAGGTTGATGTTCAATTTGCTTGGCGAGATTAATAGAAGTAGATTCAGTCAGTTTTTGGACTGTGGCTGGAAGAAAACTAGGAAACATAATCAAGTTTAAAGGATTAAATTAGCTGTTGGCTGAAATTAAGAGGCTAATTTTTGAAGCCTGTGATTAGAGCAATAATACCAAATGCTAGGATGATTATACCAGAAATTCGGTTAATAGCTTTGAGGATGCGATCGCTAAATTTTTCTCGGAATAGACTCACCCCGTTGGCTAACAATAACCACCAAGATAGCGATTTACCTTGTTTTATTAGGTTTTAACTATTTTTACTACATAAAGTAAGGCAAATGCAAGATTAGACGCTATAAAAAAAGTCATCAGGTGAGATGACCTTGAAAAAATAATGGTACAGCAGGCAGAAGACTACAGAGAAGGAAATTATTTTGATGCAGTTAAACTGAATTAACAGCTTAACTGCATAACAGGTTACTGATAGTGAGTGGGGAGTCGTCAACTCACTCGACTATCGAGAAGGCTTACATTTTACCCTTCTGCATAACTTCCTGAAGATGTCCACGAACTTCTTCAGCTTGCTTTATCTCTTGCTGTTGCAATTTTTTAAAGAGTTCGACACAAGCCTGAGAGTCAGTATTCTGGGCGTCTTGAATATAAGTGTTATAAATTTGAACCGCTTCGGACTTGTTCTTTAACCTCGCCAAGCAAATCTTATTCAAGGTCACTGACAGCCTTGGAGTTTCCAGTAGCAACCATAGAGTTAACCTCCATTCGCTAAGTTTTAACTCATTTTGACTTAATCTCGTTAATACTTCATCTATCGAAAAGCGTATATAGCAGTCCGTTCTCAGTTGTGTATAATATCTTATTGCAAAAGGCAAGAGGCAAGAGGCAAAAGGCAAGAGGGGAAGTGGTTTAAGACTTTTTATCCGCTTTTAGATTTCTCACAAATCATTTCTGATTGCTATAAATACCCGAACATAAATAAACAGCTTTGTATTAAGAAAGATTAACAAGCGCTGAAACCCTTTGCTGTTGCTTGTCTGTCGCCAGTCTCATCAGCAGCCCTGACCGTTAACTGGTATTTTGTCAGACTAAAATCAACTTTTTTGCTTAACGTTTAACGACTTGTCTAACTTGTTCGGTACTCAAATATTCAATTAAACTGAGGTTAAAAGGTTGACTATCAATTTGATTCACATAAGTCTGAGAAAGATAGGGAGAATACTCAGAATTACTGTTGAGATAACTCTCAAAAAAACTCAAGCTTAATAGTTTCAAATAAGGATAGGCTAGATTGGGATCGGGGCCGATTAATTTCGGGGGAACAGTTAAGCGTCCGCCACTTTCTCGCAAAAAAGAAAAATGAGTTCCTGGCTCAACTAAAACCAGATGTTTTCTAGAAGTTTTTAACCAACTATAGGGCTGAATTTGCTCTGTAACTGCGGGAGTAACATAATCTTTTGTTCCCCCAATGATCATAGTCGGAATGCGAATTTCACTCATTCCTTCCTCTCCAAAAATCAAACTGGTAAGAGGATTAATCGCAATTACAGCTTTAATTCGCGGATCTTCAAAATTTTTCTGCTGTGATGCCACTTCCAAAGAACGACATTGAAGTAATGTAGAAATATTTAAGGTAATTCGTCGATCTTCAGACTTTCGACACCCCTCAATTAACTGCTCACGATTCAGTTCAGCCCCCCCAACGGCGAGTGCTGTATAGCCTCCAAAAGACTGACCTAAAATCCCCACATTATTAAAATCAATTTTCCTTTTCCAGACTGGATTAGGTTTATATTTTGCTTCTAATTCATCGAGTAAAGAAGTAATCTTCCGATCTTCGATTGGCAAATACAGAAGGATTAGGAGGACGTTCAAACCCTTCAAAAAATCGAGCAAATGTGTTAGCACTGGTATCAATATGTTCCGGAACTGCGACTGCAAAACCATGAGAGGCTAAATGTTCAGCAATATAACTAAACGTTTGAGGATCGGAACCCAAACCATGAGAAATAACGATTAAAGGAACAGACTTTTTGACTTGAGGTAAATAAAGTCTCAAAGGTGAAGGCTGATCGCGATTAGGATTGCGAAAGGTCAATTCTTCTTCTGTCCAGGGAATTAAACCTTGTGTTCTGGGATCGGGTAAGTTAAAAGTATAGTTTTCATTAATTTGAGCCTGTTGTGCTTGCTGTTCAACTGATTGAATAACTAACTCATCTTCAACCAAAATCTGAAGAATATCTTCTAAGAGTTCTAAACTAAAATCTAAATCAACTCGAATACTTTCGCCGGGAAATTCTTCTAAAATACGCAAAATCGTTAAACCTTCAGGATGAGCTGAGGCTTGACCAATTGCTATTCTTAATGCTGCATAACCATTCTCATTTTTGTCTGTTTTCAACACTTTTCCGATCCGAGTCAACAGAACCCTTCCAGTGGGTGTATCAAGAAACTGTCCCACACTCCAAGGACTGGCTTCTAAAGGCGTTTGTAAAATTGTTCTGAGTTTCTGCCCATCTTTTAATTTCAGCAGTGTTCCATACAACGACAAGATGGGAGTAACTTTACCTTGTTTTGCAAACTGTTGAATTTCATCAATAGAAACGGAGGATTCCGCAGGGCCATAAGAAATGGTAATTTGTTCTGCACCTAAAGCAGGAATTGCAGTTAACACGCTAGAAACAATTCCTATATTCAGTGCAACTAAACGGGAATTGAGGCGAGATAACTTCGGTTGACGAGCAAAGAAAAGTTTGTGTAATCGGG
>NZ_AUZM01000138.1 GCF_000478195.2 Lyngbya aestuarii BL J
TTTTAAATTTAAAGTTCAGAGAATTGATCCAAACTTTAAGTTAATATCAAATTCGATTTTGAGACAAAAGTTGAGACAAAAGTTGAAGTTGTAGTGTTGGTTTTTTCTTAGGAACCCAAATGTTTAAAAATAGATTGGCTCAAGCTCCAATAGCTTCCTCTACAATCGGCAAGCGTTGAGAGGCGTAACCAATTCCCCGCACTGTTAAAATATATTCGGGATTACGTTGATCTTCTTCAATTTTTGCGCGTAGACGAGCGACATGAACATCGACAACCCGCATATCCGCAATTCGTCGAGGTGCATAACCCCACAATTCTTGAAGAATTTCTGAACGAGAAACCGCCTCACCAGAATGTTTTAAGAGCAGTTCGAGAAGATTAAACTCAATGTAAGTTAGAGGAATCAGTTGCTCGCCTTTATAAACCCGTCGCTTGACAGTATCAATTCGTAGAGCATCTACCTGAATAGTCTCTGCACTAACATCACGATTGGCGTTTGTTTCTCTCAGACGGCGTAAAATGGCTTGAATACGGGCTTCTAATTCTTTGGGTGAAAAGGGTTTGGTGAGATAATCATCGGCACCGAGTTCTAACCCTGTAATCCGATCCGCGACATCTCCTAAAGCGGTTAACATAATGATGGGAACTTCCGATTGGGTGCGGATTTTTTGACACACGCCATAACCGTTGAGTTTGGGCATCATTACATCTAAAACGACGAGATCAGGATTTTCTGTTTCAAATAGGCTTAGGGCTTCGCGACCATCGGCAGCGGCCACAACCTCATAGCCAACCATCGATAGACGAGTGGTGAGAATACGTCGAATAGCAGATTCGTCATCTGCGATTAAGATTTTACCGGAGTTACGTTTGTGTTCAGATTGTAATTGCGTTGCCATGTCTGCTCCCATAGATAGATGAATCGGCTTTCGGTGCAGGTTGAATTGGTTTCAAATCAACAAGCGATTTCAGGCGACTTCAGATGTTGGTGCTGCCATCCACTGTGCGTCTGATAACACCTGTTATCATCTTGTTATCACAACTGTATCACCAAAATTTAAAAATTTTGCAATAACTAAATAAATTTAACAAAAATTTACATAAAAATGAGGACTGACTATTATTTTTACAAATTAATACTATGAGATAGGTAACGATTTAGCAATAGGCTGGTATTATCGAGGCATTGTTGAAGTTGATTGTCCAAATGTTCCTCAACTAAAACCATGCCCAATCCCTTTTTAGGAGTTAGGATTCCTCCTGAATTACACGAAGCATTGATGGCACGGGTCAAAGCAACTGGACAATCTAAGTCAGACCTCGTGGTTGAAGCTTTAAGAACCTATTTAGGAATCGCTCATCAACCCGATAAAATGGAAGAACTTGAGAGCCGTTTAGCGATACTTGAACATCGACTCGACACTCTCAATCCTGAGTCTCACGCTCACGAAATCCAGGATGATTAAATGACTCTAACTGTCCGACAAATTTTGGCCCCAAACTATCAAGTCGTAGGCAACTATGCAAAACTTAGCTAATTTGTCAAGTGAAAGCTTAGGATACTTTTGATCATCAACTGTAGTATTACTTAACAATCAGTGATCTGTTTCGTAGTCACCAGACTCGGGTAACTCTTTTTCAACAGAAAATTCCCAGCTTCTCACGGAAACCGGGAACTTTAACAATAGTTCAACCTAAACGCTGAAACCTAAGCCACAGGTTTTTCTGTTGCTTTTGTGATGTATTTGAGAATTAACTCAAACTTCTCCCGAATGTTCATCAGTTCTTTCATCCAAGTATTAGAAGCGGCGATAGATTCTTCTTCACTGCGACGAGCAACTGAGATTTGTTTATCAATTTCTCCGTAAACCTGTTGTTCAAATTCACTAAGCTGTATACTGATTTGCGCCTCTAAGTCTTTACCAATTGTTTGAAACTGGCTGGTAATTTCTTTACGACATTCTGCCATTTTTTGCTGTTGTTCATGTTCTTGTTGCATGGTCAGTAAATCCGCTCCAACTGAAATAATAGCCAATACTGGTCCTAGACATCGAGCCGCATTACCAAGATTTTTAGCAATACCAACAGCTTGCCAGGGTTTAAACTTAAATCCGACAAATTTACCCACTCCTAAAACAGTTTGATGTAATCCACTTCCGACTACATCCATAGACCGTAAAAATCCCTGTTGGGTTGCTGTTTTAACAAAGCCACGAGTCGCTGAACTTGTGATATTTACTCCGGCTTTGGTTCCAATATCACCGAGGAAATTGATTTGACTTTTGATGGCTTCTGCATTCATACCAGCTTTTACATTTTTAGCTGATATATTTTGGTTTTTATCTAAACAAGTAACAAAGGCTTTAACCAAGTCGCTCTCAAAAACTTGTTCGACTTCCTGGCGTATATCTTCAGCCGCAGCATTAATTACAGACTGTAATTCTGTTTCTGCACGTTCATAATGTTTTCTAACATTTAATTCTGAGTCTTGATTAAGCTTCTCAAAATTTTCATCTGTTCCTACTGCCAAAGCAAGATATACACCTTGTTGAGCAATCTCTGAAGACATTTTCAAGGCAATATTCTGAACTTTAGTTCGGATGCGACTCCGTTCTTTTCGGACAACACGAGATAAACGATTTAAAATTTCGAGGAATGCTGAATCGTTCGTAGAATTGCGGGTAAAACTTAGCTGTGCTTCTTCCAGACAACTGAGTGCAATTCGGACGGGAGTATCAAATTTTGCTAATGCCGCACGTTTGTTAACAAACTCGTTGAGGGCATCAATAAACGTCTTAAAACGGCTAATTTCCATGAGAAAATCATCCTTTTCATCAACACCCTCACAGTAGTCTTTTGCATCGATAAAGCAAACCGGAAATTCATCCAGGCTGTATGGTTTCAAGGCTTCTGCTAGACTGTGGCGGTAGTTCAATATTTTCTGTTCTTCTTCTCCCGCTTCATCAGACATTTTATTGATGACGAGCATCATTTTCCAGCGATAACCTTTTTCATAGGCTAACTTTTTGAAGTTCTCAACGGTAACGGAGTCGAACAGCATATAGGTGAGACAAAATACCAATAAATCGGCTTTGTTAATCGCGTCGTAGGTAATTTCATCGTGATCTTGGCGTTCTGTAAAGAGTCCCGGCGTGTCAAGAACTTGAATACCATTCCAGTTGTAGGTGCTGGTTTTATCGGTGGCGATATCCGCATCTATTTTGATGTCTCGTTTTCCGGTCAGTGCAGAGATAATTGTTGATTTTCCCGCACTATATTGTCCGACAAAAGCAACGCCAATTGCTCCTTGTTCCCGATAGGTTTTTAATTCCTCACGCAGTTTCTTCCGAATTGCTGTGAGTTCGGGTTTATTTTCCTGTTCTAGTAGCTTATCAAAACTAACGAGATTTTTTTTGAATGCAGAACCAATTTTGGCAGCGAGGAAATCCTGATTATTTGCAGTCATGGCTTGTTTCTCCTATTTAACAGATTTGTGAGATTGAATTGAAATGTCTTCTTGGAGAACCTTTTTCAGTTCATCCATTGATTTTTTGATGGTGAGTTCAGAGCGAGTGATAATTTTCATTTTGTGTCCGAACTTCCGTTGAACCTTAGCAACTGTTTTTCTGGCTCCTTCTTCAGTTAAGGGTTCGTATTTTTCCTGACTCCAATCAAGAATTCGCTTGGCATAAAAACGGTTAAGATAGTTAGTAAATCCCGAGAATTTTTTCTGTGCTTCCTCCAGTGTTAAAGAAAAACTTTCAAGCCCAGAAGCGAGTTCCTTGAAATAGGATTCGATATTCATAATTACAGAAGCACAGGAATTTGAAAATTCACTTCGAGCTTTTTCCAGCGTTGCCTGTTTTTGGGTATTCAGTTGCTCGTACAAAGACTCTGAAATTTTGTGAGCCGCCTCACGACGTTTCTGATCTTTGGATTTGAATAATCCAGTAATACCTCCGATAATTCCAGCAACAATTCCTACAGGTATTGCAAAAGGTGATGAAAACAATAGAAGAACTGTACTGGCTACCCCTAAAATAATTCCGCCAATTCGCAGGATATGTTGAGTATCCCAAGAATCTTGTTCTGTGAATTTAAAGTTATCGCCGCCAAGTTCAGCAACCAACTGTAATTCATGGCCGATTTCCTCTAATATCTCTTGAACTTCACGCTTAAACTGTTCACCTGCTTCCTGAAAAGCAGACTTTAAACGCTGTTCTAAATTGAGAGATTTTAGCCTTTTCTCCCAACCGAGTTTCAATCCCAACTCGTTTGAATTCCAATGTTCCTCTGCAAACGATGGAACAGCATTAATCGCCTCTTGAAATATCGTTTCGATTTCTATTTGTAAGTTGCTGCGGCTATCTTTGAATGCGATCTCAATTTTCTTTCTGATTTCCTCCTGTTTGCTTTGAATTGTTTCTGCTAATTGTCCATAAATTTGAGCTTGTCCTGCAACCCAGTCATAGGGTGTATTAATGGCGCCGACAGTCGAACCGAGTAGAGTTTGCGATCGTCGAATAGTTCCGTATTGAATCAAAGACTCGCGAATAGAATCTAAAAAATCTTGCATTCGACTGGCTTTGAATAATTCCTCTTGGCGATTTTCATGTTCGGGTTCGCGGGAAAGTTGAGCCGCCAAAAGCATCACCGGAACAATGGGAAAGTAATCGTTTGCATAATGCTCTTTTGCATAGCGGCGAATGCGTTCAATATGTCCGCCCAAACCGCTTTGACCTTCCATTGCAAAGGCTTTATCGGGATTCTTTAGAAAATGTTCTAACCAACGGGGATCGCGCAGATTTTTCTTAACATTCAAAAGAATAATGAGCGGTTTTGCTTTCTTTTTGAGCAGATGTAAAAACTTAAATTCTGTGTCTTGAACGCTGTCATTTGTAACGACATAACAGATAACATCTGACTCCTCAATCACACTTTCAGCTATTTCTTCATCACTTTTTCCGCCGGGAGCGCCAATCCCAGGCGTGTCAATAATCCGAATATTTTTCCATTCATAAACTCGGTTGTAACGAGTCGTTCGCTGTTTTCCAACTCCTATCGCCTCCCATCCATCGTTAGTAACAATGGCGTGAAGCGTGCTTTTTCCCGCTTTCGTTCTGCCCATAAAGGCAATGCTAAAGTGATTGAGAGCGCGTTCTTTTGAACGGAGGGATTCCCGCACATCCTCAATTTCTTTGATAATTTCAGCCGAGAGCGATTTTTCAGTTAATTCGAGTTGTTTTGCAACTTCTTTAGCCGTGTTTGCCTGACCTTTACTGTTAGTTTTTGACTGAATTTCATAAATCGATTTTTGCAAATTTTTTCCCAAATAGTAAAGTATCGACAAAGCACTTCTCAGAGCAAATTGTGAAAATTGGTAATCTTCCTTAGCAACAACGGCACACTCACGAATTGCTTCATCATATTCTGGCCCCGATAACAAAATTTCTCGCCGCAGTTGCTCGACTTTTTCTTCGGCTCCCGTTAAATTGGCTAATTTATTAACCAAAGCCTGGGATAAAATCGAATCAGCTTTCTGAAGTAAACGCGCACTAACAGAAAGTTTTTGTTGATTGGACTCATCAAGAAATCCCGTATCAGAAAAGGCTCCGGCTTCTTCAATTTGTTTCTGTATTTCTCCTTTCGGCCAGTTCCAAATCTGTGCAATTCGTTCGGCCATCTTCCGTTCTAACACCGAACAAAACCCGTCTACATAAGCAATCGCTAAAATTTGACACATGGCCTCATTTTTTTGACTGCTGGGTACTCGCCTCGCAACTTCTTCGACAGATAATTGATTATCATCTTGGGCGAGAATCTTTTCCATTTCCTCCAGGGTTCGCTGTCCGGCTTCAATTTGAGTTGCGAGTTCGTGAAGCGCTTTTGATTCTTCGCTGTGAATTTGTTGGTCAGCACAAACCATGTGCGTTACCAATAAAAAGGGATAATTTATCGTATTAGAATGGTTGTTAGTCACTTGTTCAGTCTTTTTGAGTGTCGTTTGCATCTTGCCTAACCCCGTATTAAAGTAGCCAATACGTTGAAGTCGCAGTCGGCAAGATAGCCACCGCCAGCAATACCTGTTAATGCGATACCTGCAAAAATTGCCGTCTGAGTTATAGCCATGTCAGTGTTGAGACGGTTAGAACGTGCTTTGCTCAAGCCCATACGATCTCCTAGAGGTAGAGGGTGTTAAATTTTTTAAGTCTCTACATTCAG
>NZ_AUZM01000139.1 GCF_000478195.2 Lyngbya aestuarii BL J
TCACATTGCAAGGAGATAGACGCATACCATCGGTCAGCTTTTCTCAAAATTCTCACCTGCTTAACCACAAATCCTGTTGGGATAGGACGATGCAGGTTGACTGGGATTGCTCCAATCTTGGGCAGCTTAATGTGCAAGTTCGTTACTGGATTCTCCTTGAATTGAGGAAAAAGCAACGACTTAAATTGTCCGTACTTCTTGAAGCGTGGAAAACCAAATCCTCTGTTCTGGAAATATTCCCAACTTCTATGCAACTGCTTAATAGTTTGTTGAAGAACTTGAGAAGGAACTTTGCCCAATTCGGGAAATTCTTTCTTCGCTTTCGGCAAGTTGTTAAGCTGTTGAATTTCGCTAGGAAACTTCATCTCAGCAGAGAGGATATACTCCTTTTCAAGAGAGCATCTATCGACCAAGCACAGAAGACTGTTACACCAATCTTTGATCTCTCGCAACGCATAGTTAAATGCACCACGACAAATTTCCATCCACTCAATGAGTTGTTGCTCGTGAGTGGTGTTTGGATAGATTCGGTAACGGTGAGTAAGTGTCAGCATCCCGGTATTATAGTAGCTTTACTGGACAATAGTACAGCACTAAATGTGAAGTTTACGGGACTCAATGTCCCTAAACTTAACTGGGGGAGTCCATGGATGAGGGGCTGTCTGCGTGGGTTTCCCGCGCAGTTTATACGCCCCGTCCCAACACCGACCTGAGTACAGGTACGGTTTCGGTCATAGCTCTCCCAAACCCCCTCAAAAAGATAAAACTTGTTCATAGCGTTGACCGACTCGTTCCCAAGTGTATTCGCTCTCGATCAGATTTCGGCCATTTTCAGACAATTTTTGCCTGAGTTGAGCGTCCTCGAAAAGTTGGCTAATGGCAGCGATGTATTCTTCTGTGGTATTGGCCCGTAAGGCTCGTAACGGTACATTCGCTCCATCGACGGCGAGTCCTTCTAAACCGCTATTGCTAGCGACAACAGGCACGCCTGCGGCCATGGCTTCTAAGGTTTTATTTTTGATTCCGAAACCAATTCGCATCGGTACTATACAAACAGTTGCTTGATGTAAATATTCTGCCATTGATGGGACTCGTCCTGTAACTTCAATTCCAGGTATTTTCGATAATTCTGAGACTTCCGGTACAGGTCTGGCTCCGGCGAGGACGAGTTTCGCCTCACCATAACGTTCTCTGAGTTGGGGAAAGATCTCTAAACTAAAATAACGAGCTGCATCAATATTGGCAATATAGTCCATTGTGCCGACAAAGATTAATCGATGTCCTCCTGGATCTTGTGTACGCAGAGGAAATTGATCTAAGTCTACGCCGTTAGGGATGATTTCAAATGTGGCTTCGGGGTTGAACGCTTGGAGTTGGTGGCGATCTTCAACGGTTGTGGCGACGATTAAAGAAAATTTTGAGCAGTAACGTTTTTCGTAGCGGTGGAGTAACGGAAGGTTTAAGCGATCGCGCAGCGGCTTTTCTGCTGTGTGGGTTTCTAATTGTTGGCGACAGGTTCCATAAATTGAACTGTGAACGTCTACAACGGTTTTTAGCTGTTGTTTCCACGCTTGACGCACGAAGATTTCATTCACGCTATGTTCACAGGTGATCGCTTCACAGTAACCTGAGTTGACCCATTGATCGATCCAGTCTTGCATCGCGGGTGAGTAGATTGAGCGTACACTGGGAGGGGTTCCTTCTAAAACAAATTCACCAAAACGTTTGATTTTCGCCCAGGTTCCGGCTTGAGTCTGATCGGAGTGGGGACGGGGAAAGATTACTAATTGATCGACATACTGGCGCAACTCCTCGACTTCTTGATCGGAAACATCCTCACTCCGTTGGGTGACGAGGGTAACGGGGTGTCGTTGGCTTAAATACCGCAGTAAGTTAAAGGTGCGAATGGGAGTTCCGCCTCGGGTGGGTGGATAAGGAAATGTGGCTGAGATCATTAAGATTTTCATAAAATTTTCAATGTTTTAAAATTAGAGGTTTCTCGCAGAAGGGAGGGTCTAATCTACTTTCCCAAATATAGCTTTATTTCTAATTGAAAGAAAGTTGAGGATCGGAAATTTAACTCTCCTATCTACAAGGGTCTGGCTCTATTGTCTTCTTTTGTGGACTGGGGATAAAGGGTGCGGGTTGTTGCTTTTGTCAAGAATCGTTTCTGGGTTCGATGGACGAAGAATGACTGGCTTTTGAGGTGAATGATCGCTCTATAATTGGGCTGGAAATTGGGGATAGATCTTGCGCTGTTTTTGAAGGCTAACACTCTCGACAAGACTATGACGATTTGGGCTTTCTTGATCGATTGTCACCACAACAGAGGGAGAGATTGCGAAAAGTGCGTGAGTTAGATCTATGACTATATTAAGCGGGAACTTTAAAAAGGAGAAATCGGACGAATCAGTTTACGGGTGATCAGGAATTCGATATATTAAAGATGGGTATTACCCCTCAACTTCTTTTTAGCGGATGTTATATTTCTGAGATTATTTTTGTCCTATATCACACCCTAAATATTTTGTCAACAAAGACATTTAGGGGACAGATAGATCCAAACCCGATCAGCAAAATACAAAGCAGTTGCAGAGTTAGAAGCTTTAGAGACAGGGCGTTTTGGGTTATTAAGCTCAGAGCAATCCCAGAAAAGTGGGTGATTGCAAAAGACCTCTTGTAATCTCAAAAACTGCCTGTAATAATGAAATATAGAAAGGCACATTACGAGGGTTTCAAGGAGCTGGAAGCGATGTGTTTATGGGAGCACTAAACTTCCAGCGTTCTTTTTTTATTGAATAGACAAGACTTCAAATATTTGTAATCGAGTCTATTCATCAGCTAGTTGATTAGAGGGTTAATTGATCGGGGTCATCTATATAAAAATATAACATCAGGGTCATCTAATCGGCTCACCCCAATTTTTTGGGGTGATTATTGTATTTATACCACTCGATCAAGTGACTGCTTTTTTGAGACTTGAACAAAATTGAGCGATCGCTTCTAATCCTTGTGAAGGTGTTCCTTCGGCTAACCGTTTGACAACCGCACTCCCGACAATCACCGCATCAGCGCCCCAATCCCGGACTTGACGGGCTTGTTCGGGTTGAGAAATACCAAACCCAACGCCAATCGGTTTATCGGTGACACTTCGCATCAGTTGGAGTAAATCTTGAACTCGGGTTTGAACTTGAGTTCGCATTCCCGTCACTCCGGTAACACTGACTAAATAAATAAACCCTTGAGACTGACGAGCAATCATTTCAATGCGTTCTTTTGGAGAAGTCGGCGCCACTAATAATGTCACTTCAATCCCCATTTCACTCGCAGGTTGCAACAAACTAGGGGCTTCTTCTAAGGGTAAATCTGGAACCACTAAGCCTCGCGCCCCAGCATTATAAATTTGTTGCAAAAACGGTTCAATTCCTCGATATAAAATCGGATTGTAATAAGTAAATAAAATAATTGGTGCTTTTAAACTCGGACTGACGGTATGTAACATTTCCAGCACCGCTTCTAAACGAGTTCCCCGTTGTAAAGCGCGAGTCGCTGCGGCTTGAATCACTGGCCCATCGGCTAAAGGGTCAGAGTAGGGAACGCCTAACTCAATCATATCCGCCCCATTTTGATCCAATACTTGCAAGGCTTGAGCGGTTGTTTCGAGATTCGGATCACCTGCGGTAATAAAGGGAATTAAAGCACAGTGACGCTGTGTTGAGTCAGTAGACTGCGAGTGTCGCAACGACTCAAATTTTTCAGAAACAGAGATCATAGTTTATCGTTTGGGGTGGGAAGGAATCGGTGATTAGCAACAGAGGAATGAGGAAAGTATTAGTTTTCTGTCGTGTTCTGACGGCTAAGATTTTCTTGTTCGACTTCAGCTTGGAGTTGGGCTAACTCCTCGGGAGTCATTTCTTCCAAGCGTTTCTGCAAAACCGCATCTTCGTAATCTTGGACTTGTTGGTTATAGGTCATGCTTTGGGTGAAAACCCGAAATAGATAACTCAATAACCAGCCGACTAAGCTAGCGACTAATAAAACTTGACTCCAGATTCCAGCATTAACGCTTTCTAGCCCAATCGCTTGTAAGATCAGGTAAGCGATCCCCCCAGCTGCAAAGACTCCGATTCCGATTCCAATCGCATCAATTCGTCGCATTAGCTCTCAATCTGTCGAGGTTTGGGACGAAAGTTAAGGAACGGGGCGAGGACAATCATTCCCGGTAGGAAGAAGAACATCAGGAAGTACATGAAAGCCCGTTCAAAAGAGCTAGCCACATACCAACGACTGTTGAGATAGGCATAGACTGCGGCGGGAACGACTAAAAGATAGGCACCCGCTAGAGCCGCATACAGAATCAAAGTAATAGCGATCGGAGATGTGATAGACATAGTTGTGATCAGATTCAACAACAGATAAAAATAGATGTGATGTCATCTTTGCACATTGAACCATTATTACACCCGATCGCTGTCTTAAATCGTGATCTTCATGGCTTTTGAGATCATGAGTTCAACGGTTGATCAAAAAGCTTGCACAAATTTAATGGGTCGTGCTATTGTATAGAACACTGTCTTTTGAAGACAGAATAGAACCGTGAAAACTTGGGGGCGTGGCGGAATGGTAGACGCTACGGACTTAGAAAACTGAGCCTTGAGGCGAGAAATCTCTCAAGTGACTGCTCTCAAATTCAGGGAAACCTAAATCTGACGCACAGACAAGGCAATCCTGAGCCAAGCCTAGTTTATTGAATTAGGAAGGTGCAGAGACTCGACGGGAGCTACCCTAACGTTAAGGCGAGGGTAAAGGGAGAGTCCAATTCTCAAAGCTAGCTGGACAGATAGATGTTCAACAGCAGTAGCGAAAGCTGCGAGAGGATGAAAATCCGTTGACCTTAAACGGTCGTGTGGGTTCAAGTCCCACCGCCCCCATCGAATTCAAGTCCTTATTTTCACGTGGTTTCAAGCCTTTAGTTCAAATTAAGTTATCGGCTTTTTACCCAGTAATTACCCAATTGACTCAAGCTTAACTGGAATACTGGGCAACTGACCATCAAGTCTGTTATATTGACTCACTCATCAATAAGGGTATTCACCTTCACTCTGTCAAACACAGAATTAACCCCCTAACCTGAGTTATCAAACCTTCCTAGCTGTAGGCTAGTGCCGTTTCCCTTGGATTTCCCTCAGATGAGATGATTCTAAAGCAGATAGTGAGGGACTGTTGTCTAGTGATCGTTATTAGAAACAGATTCAATTGTATTTGTTCTACTTTACAAAAGTTTTACAAGAAAAGGCGGATTTTTTACAGAATCTTTAAAGTAAAACCTTGACTCTATTAGGGATATTGAGAGATTCTAATTAATAGATGCACCCAGATGGTAGGGGGAGTTGCTAAAGTAACTCTCTCTCTTTCTTATTTAAGGCAATATCAATTCAGATCATCAACTCAAAATCAAAACCAAAGCTTCATAATTAAACCTAATTTTTTACAGAATCTTTAAACTAAAACCTTGACTTTATAACAGATGTTGAGACATGATCTTAATAGATGCACCCAGATGGTAGGGGGAGTTGCTAAAGTAACTCTCTCTCTTTATTTTTTAGAGAAATATTCATAAGCTTACCTAAAAAATCAAAACCAAAGCTTCATAATTAAACCTAATTTTTTACAGAATCTTTAAACTAAAACCTTGACTGTATAACAGATGTTGAGACATGATATTAATAGATGCACCCAGATGGTAGGGGGAGTTGCTAAAGTAACTCTCTCTCTTTCTTATTTAAGGCAATATCAATTCAGATCATCAACTCAAAATCAAAACCAAAGCTTCATAATTAAACCTAATTTTTTACAGAATCTTTAAACTAAAACCTTGACTTTATAATAGATGTTGAGACATGATATTAATAGATGCACCCAGATGGTAGGGGGAGTTGCTAAAGTAACTCTCTCTCTTTATTTTTTAGAGAAATATTCATAAGCTTACCTAAAAAATCAAAACCAAAGCTTCATAATTAAACCTAATTTTTTACAGAATCTTTAAAGTAAAACCTTGACTTTATAATAGATGTTGAGACATGATATTAATAGATGCACCCAGATGGTAGGGGGAGTTGCTAAAGTAACTCTCTCTCTTTATTTTTTAGAGAAATATTCATAAGCTTACCTAAAAAATCAAAACCAAAGCTTCAT
>NZ_AUZM01000140.1 GCF_000478195.2 Lyngbya aestuarii BL J
CCCGCCGCAATTGCGATGTCAACGATTTCGGTTTTAGTCGGCGATCGCAGTAAACAACCCTGTCGGAAAATCAGATCATAAAGTTGAGTAGACATCGTTCCCCTCTTGATTTTTAATCAGAACTTTACCCTGTTGTCTAGCTTGTCTAATGGCTTGGTAAAACTGTTCAGGTGTGACCGAACTAACCAAACTCAGAGGATAAGTATCTTCACTAATTGCTTTAGCATAAGCAGCTTGTAAATAAGGAGAATAAGACTGATCGTTGGCAACATAGACTTTAAAAAATGCCAAGCCGACTGCATTCATATAATTATTAATCGTAACGGGAACGGGATCAATAACTTCTTTTAGAGAAGAACTCACCGCCTGATTGACCATACTGAGATTAAGATTAATATGATGATCTCCTTCAGCGAGGAGAAGATATTTATGAGGAGTTGTCAACCAAGTAAAGGATCGAACTTGTTCCCAAGCCACGGGGGTAACTTTATCTTCTCCGCTCGTTTGCCAAAGAAGCGGGACTTGAATTTGACTTAAACTTTGTTCTCCAAAGATGCTACTATTAACAGGATTAATAGGCATCACAGCTTTGACTCGTTCATCTCGGAACTGATAGTCTGTGCGGGGTAATTCTAAAGCCCGACATTGAAATAATCGAGCTAAGTTCGGCGAGTCAAGTTTAGCAGAACAATCGGCTTGTAAGTTATCAAAATCAATTTCTGCTCCGGCAATGGCTAAGGCGGTATAAGCCCCAAAAGAGTACCCGGCAACACCCACTTGATTGAGATTGAGTTGACCATCAAATTCACTGGGGTTGCGACGCTCAAGTTCGTCTAATAAAAAGGAAATATCTGTCGGTCGATCTACAAATTCAGAGACTTTAAAGACATCTGTTGCCCGTCCTGAAAGTAAGGCTTCAACTTGATCGGTATCACTGCCAGGATGTTGAATTAACGCCGCGACAAACCCATAGGAGGCTAAATGTTCACCAAAAGCTGCATACTCAGTTCGGTTCGCTGCTAAACCGTGAGAAACAACGATAACGGGGATAGAGTTGGGTTGTCCTTGATTGACTTGATTGAGAGGAGTTGGAAGATAAAGATCGACTGAAATTTTACGGTTGCGTTGGCGATCATTGAGGAGAATTGTTCGCTTTAAAGTGCTGTGAGATCCGGGATATCGAATATCACGTTTTTGGGAGTAGTCGGTCAGAGGTTCTGAGATAATTTCATCGTTAGAGATTTTAACTATTTCTTCGATAACGGCATCTGTTTCTCTAGATAAGATTTGGATTTGATCGCGTAACTCAAAGAGTAATTGGGTATTGACTTGAATACCTTGGCTGGGAAAATAACGCAGAATATTGAGGGGAGTTAATCCCTCAGAATCTTGTGATGCTTTGATGAGGGCTGTCCGAATGGCGTCAGATCCATTTCTGAGGGTAATTGTGCCTTGTTCGTTGAGTTTTGCTTGAATTAAATCTCCTAATTTTTCTAAAAAGATTTGACCCGTGGGAGAGTACAGAAATTGAGAGATCATTAAGGGATCAATTTTGTAGGAATCCTGTAATAAATTCCGAAATTGTTCTTGATCGTCTGAACTCAGAAGTAGGAGATAGCTTTCGAGTTCGGGGTCATTAACTGTCCCCTCTTTCGCATAGGTTTCTAAGGCGTTTACGGAGACTGAAAGATTAGCGGTCGCAAAAGACAGATAGACTCGTTCTGCGGCTTGAGTGGGTAAGGCTGACAACAAGGCAATGAGGATTCCCAGACCCCAGTTTCTAATGAGATAATGATCAAAGTTATTGATTTTTAATTGATTGTATTGTTTTTGGAGTTTGTTCATTTTCATAGGCGGGGGATTTGATCAGGAGTAATTCAAGAGATGGACTCAGCTTTTTGAGAAACAAAATTTAAGTGTCTCTATTTTAAACGATTTTAAACTTTTTGGAATCCTAATTTGGGGGCTACAGAGATCGGAGTAAGAGTGGGGCAATTGGCCAAAGTTCAACCCCCTCTCAACATGGAATATTAGCACAGAATTAGAGTGACTCTTTGTCTGTATTTTCGTGAAGAACTTGTTTGATTTGTTCAAGGAGTGCTGACATTGAGATCTGACCGGGTAAAATGGTGATCTCTAGTTTTTTGATTAATTCCCGAAGATGATTGCTCAGTGCTGAGGAGAGATTCTCGCTGAATATTTGTTGAGAGTGTTCGGATGAGTCATTAGTGAGATCAAGATCTTCAAGTGGAACATTGGATTGATTTAAAATCAAAATGGGGAATTCAGTTGAGATTTGTTCTAAAGTGGAGAGAACTTGCAAAAGAGCGGGTGATAAGTCTCGCGTACAAATCAATAACAAATCGATGCTTTTATATTGAACGTGTTGGAGAACTTCCGGCCAAGACTGAGCCATTAATCCCCGAAATCCTGCGGTTTGTAAATATTGAACCAAAGCCCGATCAATTTTGGTTTTAAATCGGTTTTTAGGGGATTCTTTTTGTTCTGAATTGTCTTCTGTTAGATTGGCTAAAGGTTGAGATTCAACGGATGAGGACTCTGAGTGAGTAGAACTCACAGCGATTGGTGAACTCTCGGGTTGAAAATCAGGTAAAACGGAGAAATCGACTAAGAGAATATTCGGTTTCCAGTTCATCCCTACTGCGACTTGAACCACTTGTAATAAAGCAGATTCTAAAGTTTGAGAAGGTTCTGTACTTGAGTTGTGATTATTATCCAAATATTCAGCCGCCAAGCAGGGAAAAACAGAAAGGGGTTCAATTTGATTAGCAATTTTTGTGGTAGGTTGATCGAGAGTAATCAGAGGAAGATTAACCAGAATTTCATGCTGACTCAGTTGGTGTAGAAATGCGGATGGATCTTTGACTCCTGTGGTACTTTGTAAAATGACTGCATCAGGATGCCAAATTCTCGCTAACAGTTCAGCTTGATTGAGATCATCTGCTTCCAAGATACGACAACTGGAAAAATGATGGAGAATTAAAGCGGAATGATGAATAGAATTTTCGACAGTTTCTGCATTGAGGGATGAATTTTGACTCTCAAAGGATAAAGAAGTATGAGCATCTTGTTCAATCGGATTAAGCCACAATAACGTCAGTCGTTGAGTCTGATTCAAAAGGGAATCTTGTTTGAGTTCAGTGAGAATTTTCTGTAACTCTTGTTTTTCTACAGGTAAACTCAAAAAGCCATCACAATTATTCAGTTGAGCGCGTTTTTTATCTCCTAACGTCGCAGTAATGACAACAGGAATCTGATGAGTATGAGTATTTGTTTTGAGTAAAGTCAAGACATCCCAACCGGACAACAAAGGCAACAAAGGATTCAGAAAAATCACCCGAGGTTGTAGACAGCGAGCTTTTTCGAGCGCTTCAGTTCCCGAACGAGCAATCACGACACGATAGCCGAGGTTAGTCAGTTGTTCACTCAGACTAAAAATATAACGCGGTGCGGCCTCTACAATCAAGATTAATCGAGACTGAATTTCGGGAGTCGGACGAGGAGGGTTAACGGGAGAGCCTTGAGGCTTACCCGTGTGATGAGAAGGTTGCCAGTCTCGTGTATCAAGACCCCAATCTTTGCGCTGAGGAGGACTCGGGGGTAATAATAGGGTAAACTGACTGCCTTGATCTTGCTTTGAAATAAAGCTGACATCGCCGCCATGTAAACGCGCTAAACGTTGAGTGAGAACCAATCCCAATCCAGTCCCTTCAAATTTGCGAGTCAGGGGACTTTCAAGCTGTTGAAACTTCTGAAAAATCAAATGCTGTTTATCTTCTGGAATCCCAATTCCCTTGTCCCAAATTGTAAAGCCAATCCAGTTTTCCCAATAACTCACTTGTAGTCCAATTTGACTGTCATCAGGTGTAAATTTCAGGGCATTAGAAAGAAGATTAACTAACATTTGTCGCAAACGCAACTCATCGGCCACAATGGTTTCTAAACTGGGTTCGATATCTAAAATAAACCGTTCTTGAGGCTTTGGAGGGTTGGGGGAGGGAGAGTCAGAAGCGTTGGAGTGATGTTGTCCGGCGATTTGAAAAGCTCGTTCACAAATCGCTCGAATCTGTACAGGTTCAGGAATGAGTTCAAGCTGTCCGGTTTCCATGCGGGTCAAGTCTAAGATATCATTCACCACCATCATTAGATGACGTCCGCTTTGATGAATGAGTTTAGCATAACGGGCTTGACGATCATTGAGTGAACCGAGAGCTTGATCTTTGAGCAGACTTGATAATCCTAAAACTGCGGTGAGAGGGGTTTTGAGTTCGTGGCTGATACAGGCGAGAAACTCGTCTTTGAGTCGGTTGAGTTGTACTAAGTCAGCATTTTTGGCGGCGAGTTCTTGAGCGACGCGATGTTGTTCTGTGATCTCTTGAGCAATTACAATCCATAATTGAGAGGGTTCCCAGGAGAGAGTAACAGCCCAATTTTGCGGTAGGGGTTGACGGACAAATTGCCAAACTCGTTCGCGTCCGTTCGGGAGAGAACAGACACAGACATAGGTATCGTTAGAAGTTTCGACTTGTGACCAGTCGGGGGAAACATTCCAACCCTCGGAGACGCTGGCAGTCCCTTCTTGAGATACTGAGGGTTCGGGAAACGCAGACATTGATGAATCAGAGGAGTTAATATCTGAGGTGTAAGTGGGGGAGTGGGAATAAATCCATTCGGGCGAGGAAACGGGTTCAGAGCTTGAGGGTTCGGGAGTTTTACGGATATATTGGGGGTCTAACTCAACTTGAGAACGCCACGCCTGATTTTGAGCGAGGGTTTCGCCATTCTCCTGTTGAATCATTAAGGGAATGGGTAATTGTTCGATCAGTTGTAAGAGTGAGGGTGTTGTTGAGGAGGAAGAAGCATCTTCAACGGTTTCAACAGCGTTCGGATCAGAATCGTCTGGGGTGTGGGTGGGTGTGGAGTCAAGCAGGTGAGGATGACTGACCACAAATTGCAAAAGTTTGAGACTATCGAGCAATCCAATAAATTGATGGTCTCGATTGACTAAAGCGATAGACTGGGTTTGAGAGTCTGTTTGATGGAGATATTGCCAAAACTCCTCCCAGTTTAAATGAGCGGAAACCTCAATTAACGGTTCAATTAGGGTGGAATCGAGATCATTTATAGATTGTTGGGGATTGACTTCTAACTTGTCGTCAACTTTGGAGAGTGGGGGTGAATCCGAGGGAGGAAAGACAGATCCGATCAAACGACACAAGTAAACCACTCCCAAAGGATGATCTTGAGGACTGATCACAACGATGCGATCGCATTTTTCCTGGCAGAATATTGACCAAACCTCACTTAAGGTGGTGGTTTGATGACAAACGGGTACTGCCCGGATAAAGGTTTGGAGGTGAGTGGGGCAAGAGTACATAGAAAATCTGTATTGGAGCCGAAGGCAATAGCGTCTCTGGGGGAAATCGCGATCAAATTATTGGGGGATAGTCGTAGGCGAGGGAGTTGAATCAACTAAGACCAACTCACGAATAACAACTTCTATTCAGTTCTGTGATTCCACTTGGTAACTTTTGGGTTTCTCAATACGCGACCGAGTTGAGACAATTTTACCGTTTTGTTCCTGTTCTCCAGTCAAAAACGGCTATCTAAAGTTGTTCTGTAAACGGTTGACTATGGCTCACACCTCTCTAACTCCTGGGAGATTTCTCAGCAGTGCTTTGAGAGAGCTATCTCTATCATGTTCGCTCAACTTCAAGAAAATCGTCACCTTAATAATAAAAAAATAAGAATTAAAAATTAAAAAAGTATATTTCCACAACATCTTTGGGTAAACAGACAAAAAAGGTCACTCCAAAAGTTAGCACTCATGTCGCCGTAGACTCCTGGCCAGCGAGAAATTGAACTTTCTCCTTAAGAGGGATGTTTCACGAGAAGGCGATGGGCTATATACATAAACGTCGAAGATGGCAAAATCACGGGGAAATCCGGTCGATTACCAGTCTGGATGTTGACTTCACTTTTTGAGGATGGAAGCTTGAGTAAACGACCCATCGCCAACGCATA
>NZ_AUZM01000141.1 GCF_000478195.2 Lyngbya aestuarii BL J
ATCTCCCCATCTCCCCATCTCCCTACCTCCCCATCTCCCCATCTCCCCATCTCCCTACCTCCCTACCTCCCCATCTCCCTACCTCCCCATATCCCCATCTCCCTACCTCCCCATCTCTTTCTAACCGGGTGGCCACTGCATCTGACGACCTCCCATAATATGAACATGGAGATGAAAAACGGTTTGACCCCCATCTGGCCCGTTATTAATCACGACTCGAAAACCATTATCAAGTCCAGCTTCAGCGGCGACTTGTTTCGCTTTTAACAACAAATGTCCCATAAGAGCATGGTCTTCTGGCGTCGCATCGGCTAACTTAGGAATAGGCTTCTTTGGAATCAGAATAATATGGACAGGTGCTTGGGGGGCAATGTCCTTGAAGGCTAAAACCAACTCATCCTCGTAAACAATATCAGCCGAAATTTCACGACGGATGATTTTACTAAATACTGTATCTTGATCAGTCATTGGTCTGATTGGGTTTGACTTCAACTCTTGCATCTGATGGACAACGAAAAGCTCTAATTATTTAGTTTTTCCGTTGTTTGATCAATCATACGAGATTAACCCTATTATTATCCATTCAAATCATCATGTTAGCCAGAGTTTGGAGTGCATCTGTTGTCGGAATTGATGCCGTTAAAGTGGGAGTCGAAGTTGACATTTCTGGAGGACTCCCCAAAATCGTAGTCTTAGGCTTACCGGATACTGCTGTACAAGAATCCCGTGAACGAGTCAAAGCGACATTAAAAAACGCCGGATATGCCTTTCCGATGCGGAGTATTGTGATTAATCTAACTCCGGCTGATTTGCGGAAAGAAGGGCCAAGTTTTGATTTGCCCATTAGTATTGGAATTTTAGCCGCTTCTGAACAAGTGAATCCCAATTTGTTAGGGGATTTTTTATTTCTCGGTGAAGTTTCATTAGATGGTAGTTTGCGGGCAGTTGCCGGGGTTTTACCCATTGCGACGGCGGCTTCTAAAATGGGAATTACCGGGTTAGTTGTACCGGAAGATAATGCTCAAGAAGCTGCAATTGTTGAAGATGTTTCGGTTTATGGGTTTAAAACAATTTTTGAGGTGGCTGATTTTTTAGAACGTCCTGATGCCTATCAACCTGTGAAATTAGATCGCTCAAAAGTGTTATCTCAAACTCAAGCAATTGGTTTAGATTTAAAGGACGTTAAAGGACAAATTCATGCTCGACGTGCCTTAGAAATTGCCGCAACAGGCGGACATAATCTGATTTTTGTCGGGCCTCCTGGCAGTGGAAAAACAATGCTAGCTCGACGTTTACCGGGGATTTTACCTGCTTTAATCTTTGAAGAAGCCTTAGAAGTCACTCGCATTTATTCTGTTGCTGGACTGTTAAAAAATCGAGGTCGTTTAATCTGCGATCGCCCTTTTCGTAGTCCCCATCATTCAGCATCAGGGCCGTCTTTAGTTGGAGGAGGAAGTTTCCCAAAACCTGGTGAAATTTCCCTCGCTACCAATGGGATTTTATTTCTTGATGAACTCACAGAATTTAAGCGTAATGTTTTAGAGTATTTACGTCAACCTTTAGAAGATGGATTTGTGACGGTGACTCGCACTCGTCAATCGGTTGTTTTTCCGGCTAAGTTTACTTTGATTGCTAGTACCAATCCTTGCCCTTGTGGGTATTACGGTGATCCGATTCAAGCTTGTAGTTGTTCGCCCCGACAACGAGAACAATATTGGGCAAAACTATCAGGGCCATTAATGGATCGGATTGATTTACAAGTGGCTGTTAATCGTTTAAAACCTGAAGAAATTATCCAACAATCAACCGGAGAAGACTCAGAAAGTGTTCGAGAACGAGTTAAAAAAGGACGAAATATTGCTCAAGTTCGGTTTCAAGAAGAACCTCAAATTCAGTGTAATGCACAAATGCAAAGCCGCCATATTCAAAAGTGGTGTAAACTCGACGAAAGCAGTCGTCAGCTTTTAGAAGCGGCGATTCGGAAATTAGGATTATCAGCACGGGCCAGCGATCGCATTTTAAAAGTCTCTCGCACGATTGCAGACTTAGCAGAATCAGATGATATTCAAGCCAATCATTTAGCTGAATCCATTCAATATCGGACTTTGGATCGAATGCAATAAGTTTTAGGTTCAAAAAAGCTTCATAAACTGGTGAATTTACGGAGAGGCAAAAATTGAACTATACATCCATTCTTTGGAAAGTTCAGTAATTCAACCCTTTTTTATTCAGACTGAAAAAATTAAAATAGTGCAAGAAGTCTTCCGTCTATTCCAGTTGCTTGACAACTGAGCCAGAATTATGAAAAGTCAAATTGACACAGTGAACGGACTCATTCCTTCTGCAAGCGACAATTTCTCCGTTACCGCCCAAAGCCTTAAATATGGTGCAGTATCAATGCTAGAATCTGGTTCTGGTTTGAGCAACAAAAGTCATCGTTCAGTTAGCCAACATCCACAAGCTGCTGGTTTTGTGTTTGAACATTTACAAGCTATTGGCTTGAATATTAGTGCGGAACTGAAAGGATCGAGATCAGGTGCTGATCAAATTTCAGTCGATAGAATGAAAAAATTGAATCCAGATCTTTCTATTAAAAAAGTTGGAGAAATCATTTCCAATATTCAAGCCAAAGCAGGTGCAGTACAACCTATTGAAAAACCAGTTATATCTGAGTATTATTCAGGAAAAAGATTCACAAATTCCGAAAATGCTGATCGTTCAGAAGCCACTATTTCGATTAATATTGATGGGGTGAAAAGTGTTCCGGTTAATCAATATTTTGCGGAATGGGTGGCTGAAAATCCTTATTTAGCAGCGAATGTGATGAATGAGGCCGCAAAGCTTGGAAAAGTGAGCGACACAGGTTTAGAAGGTGCTGCGATTAACACGATTATTAATATTCTGTTTCGATCTCTAAAAACAATTGGGGCTTATTGTCGAGATGAACAAGAATTTGATCAAGCTGAATTATATAAAATTCTGGAAGTGACCTTAGCTGGTTTAAAAACAGGTTTTCTGCGAGGTGTAGCCATTAAAGTTATTCAAAAACTGATGGATGGGAGTGCTTTTGCGGCTTTAGGATTTACGGTTGGGATCGAAGTTATTCCGACTTTAATTAAAGTTTTAAAAGATGAAATGACTCTCGAACAAGCGATCACCGCAGTTGGGCCAAGAATGTTGACTTCGGCGGTGATTACAACTGTTGTCGTTTTATTTCCAACCTTGGGAACTGCGTTACTGAGTGCTTCAGTGATCAAAGCAATTTGGGAAGAAATCTCTCCAGAATGGAAAATTTATATCTCTAAAATGGGTACTGATATGAATTCTGCGATCGCTACGGGAAGTACAGTGATTGCTATGTCTGAAGCGGGAAGTTGGGAGTTGAAAGTGGGGAGTTAGGGGTTGGTTGCTAAAGTCCCTCATCCCTAATCCCGGATTAAACATTAGAACCGTTCACCAACCCCGAAGTGAATCCGTCCGTCGCCTTCATCGCTCACCCCGTAGTCAATCCGAATTGGCCCTAAAGGAGATTGAATTCTCAAACCGGCACCCACACCCAAACCACTACCCGGTTTACCTCGAATTCCGCCCGGGTTTCCAGGAACGGTACTCTGAGTTCCTAAAGAAGTCGCCCCATCAATAAATATGGCTCCTCCAACGAGGAAGTTACTGATTGCAAATACAGGGAAACGATACTCAATAGAGGCTAAAACAAAGCTCCTGGCGGCGGCTAAATGACCCTCACGCCAACCTCGAACGGTATTAGCACCCCCCAAAGCAAAGGCTTCATAGGGCGGAAAATCTCCGATCATAGTTCCGGCTTGGAAGTTGAATGCTATCGTTTGAGGCGCATCTGGAACCAATTCGATCAAACGGATTGGAAGATAATAACTATAAGTCGCCCGCAAGCGATTATAAGAAATGCTCCCTGAACCAATGGGAATCGCTTGTTCGGTACCGAATCGAAACGCATATCCTGAAGTTGGAAATTGCTGATTATTCCGGCGATCTCTGGCAATTCCAAATTGTACCGTAAACAGATCATCCTCACCGTCATCGCTTTCACTGAGGAGTTTTCCGGCGTCATCCCGAGGCGTTATGTCTCCGTCTCCATCTCTAATTTCAACGTGCTGATATTGAACGCCCAACGAAGCAACCCAGTTGGGAGGGCTAAAGACATCTTCAGCAAAGGGACGAGTAAACGTAATTCCGCCCCCTGTACGAACCACCCGAGGGCGATCGCCGTTGGGAAGTCGAACATTGTCATCATCGTCATCTTGTTCAAAAATCACTGAAATAGCTTGGCGTCGGAAAATATTGGCGGTGTAGGAGGTGCGGTAAGGATCTCCATCAATCCAAGGATCAGTGAAGCTAATATCTAGTAAGAGAATCCGTTCACCAAGCTGAACTTCTGATCCTAAGCGTTGATTTCGACCGTTAATATTGAGTTCTTGATAACTTACCGTACCAAACAAGCCTGTCGCCGAACTGACCCCACCCCCAAGAACTAGAGAACCTGTACTCCGTTCAACGATATTCACCACCATTACTGCTTTTCGGGGATCTTCATCTCCGGGTTCAAGCTGAAGTCGCACATCTTCAAAAATCCCTAAACCAAAGATACGAGATAAGTCTTGTTGAGCGGTTCTTTGGTTGAAAACATCTCCGGGTTCTAACTCAATTTCACGAGTAATAATGTAGTCTTGAGTTTTCCCTTCGATGGGGTTTCCTTCTTCGTCTGTTAGTTCTCCTTCACTGCTTAAAAACTGAACCCGAATCTTTTCAATTTCTCCTTCAGCAACAACCAGTGTTAAGGTTCCATCTGGGCTGACTTCGGGTGCTTCAATTACCTGAGCTAATACATAACCATTTTCTTGATACCAGCTATTAATTTCTTGAATTGCTTCTTCAATTTCATTGAGGTTAATCACTTCGTTAAACTGACCTGAGAAGCTTTCTTCTACTACTTCTGGTGGGAGTACACTATCGCCTTCGATAATCACTGCTTCTAAGGGGGGGTTGGGTTCGACTTCAAAGGTAATTCGTACACCTAATGGTGTGTCTTGTGGAAGCGCCCGAACATTTCTAAAAAATCCTAATGCAAAAATCGCGTTAATATCTTGTTGGAGTTGAGAACGAGTTGTAGTTCTTCCGGGTACTGTTGAAATCGCATTATAAACTCTTTCAATTAAAGCTTCATTATCGGTTCCCTCAATCACAACTTCCGCGACTAATACTTGAGGTTCGGGTTGGGCGTTTTGAGAGGGTCTTGGTGTCGGACTGGGTGGGGGTGGAACGGGAAATTGAGGTTGGGGAACAGGGGGAGGAGGTTCGGGTATGTTATTGTTTTCGGGTTCAATTTCGGGTTCGACTTCTCCTTCTGGGGACGCTTGAGCGAGTTCAAAGGGTTGTTGTTGTAACGGTTCTCCAAGTTGAATAGATTGACTTTGATTTACATTTGTAGCACCTGCAATTTCTGATTTGAATAAGATCGGTTCAGCTTGATCTTCTTCGATTTTGTATAAAGTAATTTCTCGGTTGATTTCTAGCTCTGATTTTGATTTATTTAACCCGAATTGTTCCGTAGATTCAGCCCACTCCGGTTTAACTTCTTCTAACTTATTTAGTGCGATTTCATCCGAAATTTCTGATAATTTTGACTTAGATAAAGCCAATTCTTGAGACGGTTCAATTATCTCCGGTTTAACTTCTTCTAACTTATTTAGTGCGATTTCATCCGAAATTTCTGATAATTTTGACTTAGATAAAGCCAATTCTTGAGACGGTTCAATTATCTCCGGTTTAACTTCTTCTAACTTATTTAGTGCGATTTCATCCGAAATTTCTGATAATTTTGACTTAGATAAAGCCAATTCTTGAGACGGTTCAATTATCTCCGGTTTAACTTCTTCTAACTTATTTAGTGCGATTTCATCCGAAATTTCTGATAATTTTGACTTAGATAAAGCCAATTCTTGAGACGGTTCAATTATCTCCGGTTTAACTTCTTCTAA
>NZ_AUZM01000143.1 GCF_000478195.2 Lyngbya aestuarii BL J
TCCCCACCTCCCCATCTCCCCATCTCCCCATCTCCCCACCTCCCCACCTCCCCATCTCCCTATCTCCCCATCTCCCTATCTCCCCACCCCTGTCAAGGGCTAATCAATTCAACTCGGTCTTGTCCATCAGTTTCTTCAAGATAGACTTTGACTTGTTCTTCGCGGGCGGTAGGGAGTTCTTTTCCGACAAAATTGGGATGAATGGGCAGTTGACGATGGCCACGATCAACTAAAACAGCAAGTGTGATGCTTTCTGGACGTCCGTACTCATTAACGGCGTTTAAGGCGGCTCGAATCGTCCGTCCACTATAAATAACATCATCAACTAATACAACAAATTTACCCGTTAAATCTAAGGGAATTTGAGTTTTTGCGGGAGTTCGCATCCCCACTTTATCTAAATCATCTCGAAAAAAGGTAATATCGATAGCGCCAACAGCGATAGTTAGTTGTTCGAGAATTTCGATTTGTTGAGTTAGTCTTTGGGCTAAAGGTACACCACGGGTATGAATTCCGAGTAACACCAAATCAGAGAGATCGCCCGCTCTTTCTATAATTTCTGAGGCTAAACGATTAACTGTACGTCGGATTTCTTCGGGTGAGAGGATTTCAACGATTTTACTCATGTTCAATGTTGTATGATTAGGGGTCAGTTGTGGAGGAGTGGGAGTTGTACTCTATTGATTTGGGGCGTTTGAAAGAGACAAAGTGGCGATTTCACATCGATAGATCGGCGATCGCAATCAGTGAACTTTTCTAAAGTCTATTGACAATTAAGCCGATCACCCCATAAGCAAAAAGAAATAATCCCAACTCTATCAGAAAAGTTCGGCGAGTCAGTTGCAGTGCTTGGTGAACAATAGCCGGAGTAATAGGGGAAATAAAGTCACCCAATAGCGGTTTAGATTTGATCACACCTCGATACTTATTCACACCTCCTAACTGCACTCCTAAAGTCGCAGCATAAGCACATTCACTCCAACCTGCATTCGGACTGGGGTCATAAATTGCATCCCGTTGACAGATTGTCCAAACTGATTTGGGTTTTCCCGACAAAATCGCAATTAAAAGGGTATTGAATCGACAAGGCAACCAAGTTAGGATGTCTTCTAATTTTGCACTAAACCATCCGATATCGGTTAATGGTGCTTCTTTATAACCCACCATAGAATCAAGGGTACTTGCAGCTTTATAGGCGAAAGCAAACGGTACACTACCAATGCCAGGTATTACCATACCAACCCCGGCATAGAATAGAGGAGCGATTATACCATCGGTTGAGTTTTCGGCAACCGTTTCTAAGACTGCTCGGAGAATTTCTGACTCGGATAAATCTTGAGTATCTCGACCTACATATAAACTTAACTGTTGACGGGCTTTGATCAGATTACCATTGTTTAGAGGATGGAGAACATCAATAGCCGCTTGACGTAAACTGCGAAGGGCAAAACAACTCGCTAACATGATACTTTCTACCCCTATATCCAAGATTGGATGTAGGGGAAATTGAAGGGGGATCGATTGCACGGCTCGTAAAATTAACCAACTGGTAAATCCGCTACCAAAAATGAGTAAGATTGCGAGTAATATACCAGACAGTTTGAGAGATTGAGGCGTTTTAAACCCAGCAAAAGCGAGACAGGTATATTGCTCAATCGCCCATCCCATAACCTGTACAGGATGTAACCACCCCCAGGGATCACCAATGAGAAAGTCGAGCCAAGCCGCAATTACCAGAGCGAGAATTGAACTTGAGTCAGTCATTTATTCAGGATGAGGAGGAAAAGAGAGTTCAGAAAAAAGTTGAGATTCTTGAGTGTTAACCCGCTACAATGGTTAGACAACAAAACTGGTTTCTTCACCTTGAGCGGCTTGCCAACTGCGAGCATCATAATAGAGATCTTCAAGAGAAATGCTGTAGAGAGCTTCTTTAAGCTTTTGATGCAATCGATTCCATAAGGTAAACGTTACCCAGTCTTCTGCAAGTTCTGCATTCGGTTGATGGCGAGGTAAAGGTTCAATACTTTCTCCAACGGCTTCTAAAATTTGTCCCAACGAAATTTTAGCAGGTGATCTTGACAATTGATAGCCCCCTTGTGAGCCGCGAACCGATTCAACTAAACCTGCTCGTCGCATCTCTATCAATAGCTTTTCTAGATAGGGTGCGGGTAGTTTTTGTCGGTGAGCAATTGCATTGACTGAAGTCGGACCAAACTCCTGCTGTAAGCTCAAGTCCAATAACGCCTTTACACTATAATGTCCGCGAGTGGTTAACTTCATCCTTCCCTGAAAAAATCGGCAACTTCAGCATTTAGTTTAGCCCAAGAAAGCACATACAGACGAAGAAGACCCACTTGATCTTACTCAATGGAATAACCCTTGATCAAATGTCAGACGACAGAGAATGATGGACGCTACAGACTCACTTTATATATACAGCTTGATCCAAAAGTTGAGTCAGTCGATTTACTAAAACTGTTGTTCGCCTTTCTGTTCGTGACTCGAACAGGTGATCGCACAACGCTTGAGAGAGTATCGTCGATGGCTAAGGGTTCAAGCCAATTGCTTTAAACCGATTACATCTAGTAAAAAAATTAAAATAGTGATGAATAATTTGCTTAATTCGTGTAATATAGTCTCACAAGCACATATTTAGCTAATGTCTTTGGGCAACTTAATTGTCAGCCCGAAGAAAAGCCAAAACCTTATTGTCGAATGTCGAAGGAACCAATTAATGGCTAAACAACAAAAAAGAACAGATGTTCAACCTCAACCCCTGATCGGTGAAGCTTTACTGAGAAAAGTTAAAGATCTCGAACATCTCAACAAAGAAGAGAAAGCAAGAGAATGTGGTTACTACACCCTCACAAAAAATGGGGTTGAGCGAGTCAACATGATGAAATTCCTGAATGCTCTGATTGATGCAGAAGGAATCGAGTTAGATGGTAAGCAACTCGGAAATGGACGAGGCGGACGCTCGGCAAGCTATCGAATTAGTGTACAGTCAAATGGAAATTTATTAATTGGTGCAGCTTATACCAAACAAATGGATCTGGAACCCGGTGATGAATTTGAAATTTCTTTAGGCCGTAAACATATTCATCTCAGACAAGTCGAACCGGGAGAAGAACTCGAAGCGTCATAACTGGCACAGTATCGTTTTCGACTTCTATTTTTCCGAGCGGGATTAAATACAATCGATTCCTGATTCTGGAAAATCGGCGTCGCGCATCATCATTCTGGCTGGTTTTGACCGAACGTTAGTCATCGCCAGCCTAACCGTATTAATTGCTTTCAAACTAGGGAATCGAGACAGAATGCAATAACTGTTCAATAATCGTTTTTGCTCGTCTTCCCCCAACCGGAATTAAACGATGAGACAGCACATAAGGCGCCAGAAACTTGACATCATCTGGTAAAGCATAATCGCGCCCAGCCAGAAAGGCTAAAGCTTGAGTGGCTCGATGCAAAGCAATTGCCCCTCGCGGACTTACCCCTAAAGCAATTTCTTCGTGATCTCGTGTGGTTCTAACTAAACTGAGCATATACTGCTGCACAGAAGTTTCTACTTGCACCCGACCACAAAACTGTTGCAATTCCAACACCTCTTCTGGAGTTAAACAAGGTTGTAACTCCTCAACTTTCACCCCACTTGTCAGTTGTTGAAGCATTTGCAACTCCTCCGACTCCGAGGGATAGCCTAAACTAAGTGACAACACAAAGCGATCCATTTGGGCTTCAGGAAGCGGAAATGTTCCCTGATATTCAATTGGGTTTTGAGTCGCAATTACAAAAAAAGGTTTAGGAACCAGACGAGAAACCCGATCAACCGTCACCTGTTGCTCCTCCATTACCTCTAGCAACGCTGACTGAGTTCGAGGAGTCGCCCGGTTAATCTCATCGGTTAATAAGATATTGGTAAAAACAGGCCCCGGTAAGAACTCAAACTCCCCTGTACTGGGGTTCCAAATATTCGTTCCGGTGATATCAGTCGGTAACAAATCCGGTGTACATTGAATGCGTTGAAACTCTCCCGCAATTGAACGAGCGATTGACTTCGCCAGCAAAGTTTTACCGACGCCCGGAACATCTTCTAGGAGAGCGTGACCCCCAGAGAGTAAAGCAACGAGCGTTAGACGAATGGCATCCCCTTTTCCCACAATTGTCCGGCTGAGATTGTGTTTGAGCCGTTCAATTTTTTCTCTCATTCTATTAATCGCTTATTATCAAGTGTTAGTATTGAGTGGTCATCGGGTAATCGTCTTCAGTTCAGTGTCCATCAAGAATACACCTACCCCTTATCCGTTCCCCGTTTTTCAGATCACGATTCCCTAAACAATCAGTTTACTGTTCACTATTTAGCACTTTTTCGGCTTGAACACAATCAACCGTAATTTGTGCTTTAAGTTCATCAAGAGAAGCAAACTTTTGTTCTGGACGTAAAAATTCTTTTAAGTAAATGGTCAAGGTTTGACCATACAAATCACCCGACCAATCTAACAAATAAACTTCTACAGTTGGCTGTTGACCTTCCACCGTTGGACGACAACCAATATTCATCACCGCAGGATAAGCCGTTAAATTCAACGGTTCACCTTGACTAAAAACCTGTACCGCATAAACCCCATAGCTTGGGAGAAACTTTTCTGGGGGTACTTGTAAATTTGCAGTGGGAAATCCGATCGTTCGACCTAACTGTTGACCTTGAACGACTTGACCCACTAAAGTATAGTGACGACCGAGTAACTGATGAGCGCGTTGCAGATTACCTTGTTCTAGAGCTTGACGAATCATCGAACTACTAATTCGTTCCCCTTGTTCACAAGGATAGCGATCAACAATAGTCACATCTACCCCATAAGGAGTAGCGATCATTTGTAAGTCTGTAGCCGTCCCCGTGCGACCTTTTCCGAAGCGAAAATCAAAACCAATCGTTACATGAGAGGCTTGTAGATGCTTGATCAAAATTTCTTCAACAAATTTAGGAGGACTCAAACTCGCAAGCTGTTGATCAAAAGCCAGCAAAACCATTTGCTCGACACCCATCATTTGTAGACACTCTATCTTCTCATCAATAGGAGTCAGAAGCTTCTTAGATTGACCTGTAAAAAATTCTTGAGGATGAGGGTGAAAAGTGACAACCGTAGCGTAGCGTTGATGACTCTCACCTGCATCACAATTGAGACGACTTTCCTCTGGAGTAAGGGAAACACCCGAACGAGAGTTTTGAGCCGGAGGTGGGGG
Organism: Lyngbya aestuarii BL J; assembly: GCF_000478195.2. Lineage (GTDB taxonomy): Bacteria > Cyanobacteriota > Cyanobacteriia > Cyanobacteriales > Microcoleaceae > Capilliphycus > Capilliphycus aestuarii. Next base: position 5,245 of record NZ_AUZM01000143.1, read on the forward strand.
TTGTAAAGGCGAATCAACCTGAGTGAAGAAGATTTCTGGCTGTTGCGGCGACAGCAAAGATGAACGAATCGACTGAGATTGCCTGAAGATAGGCTGAATTACCTGTCGATGCCCTCGATGTATTCCATCAAAGTTTCCTAAGGCAACGGCAGTCGGAGTTAAAACAGTGTTTAGCGAAGAAGTAATCCACACGCTTTACATTTTGACACAAACTGAGGGATTGTGATCAAAAATCATACAACAAATTTTTAGCTTCTTCCCCAAGAAGCCTCACTTCTAACCCGACAGAGCAGCGTGAGATGAATTGCGGTCAGGGTTTATCGGAATTAGGTTTGTTCTGATTTTCGATATATTGTCGCCGAGTTGAAATAGTTATTCCACCACAACTAGCAACAAAGTAAGAGCCATTCCATAAAACATCTTTCCAGTAAAAAGAATTTAAGTGGTCGGAAAATTCTTGTCTAAGCTTTCGGGACGTTACAGATTTGAGATTATTAACCAAATTACTTAAAGCAATGTCACCGATGGTACTGAAAAAGAAGATGAACATGAT
>NZ_AUZM01000144.1 GCF_000478195.2 Lyngbya aestuarii BL J
AGGAAGAATTTTATATGCTAGTTATCACAAATAAACAGGAAGTTCAGTCACCTTCTGCGTTAATCGATCATCCTCAATCCTATCATCTTGATCAAGCCGCACTTCAACAGATCCAACACCTTGAAGATGAACTTCAACAAACCCGTGAAAACTTGCAGGCGACGAATGAAGAACTAGAAACAACCAATGAGGAACAACAAGCAATCAATGAAGAATTGATCGCTTCAAACGAAGAACTCCAAAGTACCAACGAAGAACTTTATACCGTTAATACGGAATATCAAAATCAAATTCAAAAATTGATCGAACTCTCAAATGATGTCAATAACTTACTTCAAAGTACCGATATTGGGGTCATCTTTTTAGATAAAAGTTTAAAAATTAGTAAATTTACTCCGGCTGTTGTTCTCGCAATTAATCTGAATGAAGTTGATATTGATCGGCCATTACAACATATCTCTCATAACTTTAATTGTCCCAACTTCAATTCATTATTGCAGCAGGTACTCACCCATGAACAACCTATCGAACAGGAAGTGAAGATTTTGACCACAGGGGATACCTTGTTGATGCGAATTCATCCCTATCGTCGGGAAAATCAAAGTTGTGATGGTTTGGTTTTAAGCTTTATTAAAATCACCCAAATAAAACAATATCAAGATGAAATCAAACGACAAAATGCAGAACTGGAAAATATCTATGCTAATATTCCAGTTGGGTTATGTTTGCAGGATGAAAATTGGAGATATCTGCGAATCAATAAAATTTTAGCTGATCTTAACGGCAAATCTATAGAAGAACATTTAGGAAAACATCCCCAAGAAGTGATTCCCGGACTGTTAGATATTCTTGAACCGATTTATCGGGAAGTTCAAACGACAGGAGAACCCGTTCTGAACATTGAAATTCAGGGAACAACAGCCGCTCAACCTGGTATCAAACGAGATTGGATCACCAGTTATTATCCGGTCCAATTATCCTCCGATAAAATAGGATTTGGAGTGGTTGTTACCGAAGTCACCCAACTCAAAAAAGCTCAAGAAGCTCTCCGTCAAAGTGAAGCCAGATTACAATACTTACTGAATAATACTCCGGCGGTAATTTTTAGTTGCAAACCCAAAGGAGATTATGAAATCACCTATATTAGTCCTAATATTAGAAATTTGTTGGGCTATGAACCGGAGGAATTTCTCAATAACTCGGATTTTTGGGTTACTAATTTGCACCCCGACGATCGCGATCGCATTCTGACTGGACTCCCCAAAGGACTCAATGAAGACGGTTTTTACACCCACGAATACCGCCTAAAAACTGCCGATAATACCTATCGCTGGGTTTCTGCTACGTTGCAAGTGATTAAAGATCAGCATAATACTCCGGTTGAGTGTGTGGGCTGTTTGATTGATATTACTGAACGTGTCGTCGCGGAAGAAGCTTGGCGTTGGAGTGAGGAACGCTTTAATTTAGTGCTGAAAAATTCCCCGATTACGTTCACCACTCAAGATTGTGAGTTACGCTATACTTGGGTCTACAATCCCGCTCCTGGTTTTACCTTTGAAGAAGTTGTCGGGAAGTTAGAAACTGAGCTTTTACCTGCTGATGAAGCGGAACGAATTCTAGCGATTAAAAAACCCGTTATCGAGACAGGCATCAGAAATCGCCAAGAGTTTTTTATCACTCAAAACGGACAATTGCGTTACTTTGATATGAGTGTAGAACCGCTTCAAGATAGCGACAATCATATTATTGGAATTGCGACGGTTGCTATTGATATTACTGAACGCAAACAAGCCGAACTCGAACGTCAACGTACCCAAGAATTGCAACGGGAAAAAGAAGCTGCTGAGTCCGCTAACCTGGCAAAAAGCCGTTTTCTCGCTCAGATGAGCCACGAACTGCGAACCCCCTTGAATGCGATTTTAGGGTTTACTCAGCTATTGCAGCGACAGCCTAAATTTTCCGGTGAACCGAGTGAATATCTAAATATTATTCATCGCAGTGGTAAAAATTTACTGGGTTTAATTAATGATATTCTCACCTTATCTAAAGTTCAGGCGGGCCGAGTTTCTCTGAAAATCAAACCTTTTCAGTTGTCTATTTTGTTGAAAACGTTAGAAAATATGTTTTCACTACAAGCCGCAAAAAAAGGGATTAAATTTGAAATCAAAGTTGATGCAAATGTCTCTCAGGGATTACAAGGAGATGAAGATAAATTACGTCAAGTTTTGATTAATTTACTCTCGAATTCGATTAAGTTTACATCTTCCGGTGAGGTGAGTTTAATGATTCGTTCGCAACCTGTTACGGCTGAAATAAGTTCAAATTATTATTATCTTCAGTTTGAAGTTAGAGATACGGGAGTTGGAATTGCCGCCGATGAACTCGAAAAAATCTTTGAACCTTTTGTCCAAACTGAAGCCGGAGAAAAAGTTAAACAGAGTACGGGACTGGGTTTAGCAATTAGTCGTGAATTTGTGGAGTTGATGGGTGGTAAAATTACCGTTGAGAGTCAGTTAAAGCAGGGTAGTGTTTTTCGGTTTACCATCCCGTTAGAGCGAGTACAACTAGCCAGTATTCAACCCGAACTTCTCCAAAGCCGAGTGATTGGTTTGAGTGATAATCAACCCCAATATCGGATTTTGGTGGCTGAAGATCGTCCTGATAATCGTCATTTGATTGTTAAACTATTAGAAACGGTTGGTTTTCAAGTGCAAGCCGCAACCAATGGTTTAGAAGCGATAAAACTCTGGGAAAGTTGGTCGCCTGATTTGATTTGGATGGATATGCAAATGCCTGTTATGGATGGTTATCAAGCCATTCAACATATTAAAGCCAGGCCGGAAGGGGAAGATACTGTTATTATTGCTTTAACGGCTTCTGCTTTTGAGGAAGAACGCCATCATATTATTGCACTGGGTTGTAATGATTTTGTTCGCAAACCCTTTGAAGAACAGGAAATTTTTGCTAAAATTCAACAATATTTAGATGTGTCTTATATTTATGAACAACAACAGTCCACTACGAAACCGACCAGAGATAGGGGACGAACTCAGTTAGTTCGAGAAGATTTTGATGTGATGCCGACTCAATGGCTCAAACAACTTCATCAAGCGGCTTATCTGGCGAATGAAGCGGAAATTGAGCAGTTAATTCAACAAATTCCTCAACGTGATACTTTCTTAATTAAACGACTAAAAGAACTGGTTAATCATCTTCAGTTTGAAGAAATCGAAGCCTTAACTAAACCTGAATCTTTATGAATAGCAAACCCTCTCTTGAATCTTCTGAATATATTTTGCTGGTTGATGATGAGTTGAATAATCTCGCTGTCCTCTCAGCTTTATTGACCCAACAAGGTTATACCGTCAGACGAGTTTTAAATGGTCAAAAAGCCTTAAATTTAGTCCGTTCCAATGAACCTCCAGCATTGGTTTTGCTTGATATTATGATGCCTGAAATGGATGGGTATCAAGTGTGTCAAAAGATGAAGTCAGATGAGAAAAATCGGGAAATAGCAGTCATATTTTTAAGTGCTTTAGATGATGTCAATAATAAAGTTAAAGGCTTTGAAGTCGGGGGCGCAGACTACATTACAAAGCCATTTGAGTCGTTAGAAGTGATCACTCGGGTTCAACATCAACTCGGCTTAAGAAAGCTGCAACAACAAATTAAAATTGAAGCACAATTACGAGAATCTCTGCTTCAAGAACAGGAAAATCGAGAGTTTAAACGACGAATTATTACCACAATTTCTCACGAATATCGTACCCCTTTATCCATTATAATGACCTCGGCTGGACTGTTGGAAAATTATTGTGATCTGGAAAATCCTAAACAACAAAAGCATATTCAGCGAATTCAACAAATGGTACAACATCTGAGTAGTTTGGTGAATGATGTTGTATTGGTGAATGAACTTGAACAAGAGGAAATTATACTTCAACCTGTGACTTTGAATCTGATTGAATTCTGTCAAACTTTGATTTCAGAATTAAAAGTCGCCAGACAAGTGAAACACCAGATTAATTTTTCCAATCAAGGGAATGAGTTTGATGGACAATGGGATGAGAGAATTTTACGACAAATTTTGAGTCATTTACTCTCGAATGCGATTAAATTTTCTCCCCCAGAAAGTCAGATTGATTTTAAATTAGTTCAAGAACAAGATAAAATAGAGTTTCATATTCAAGATCAAGGAATAGGTATTCTTCCAGAAAATAGAGATCAAATTTTTGATCTGTTTTATCGAGGAGATCATGTGGGAACAATTCAAGGAGAAGGTTTAGGTTTATCTATTGTAAACAAATGTGTCAATCTCTACGGAGGTAATATTTTATTGGAAACTGAAATCAACCAAGGAACAACATTTATCGTTAAATTACCCATTCCAAAAATAGGGTGATGGTGAGTCCACCCCCGTGCGCGGGAACAAGCGCGTTGAGGGGAGTGGCTATCGGTGTTGGGGGAGGTCGGATGAAAATTGATTAATAACCATGAGGATTTACAAGTCTATCAAATGGCTTTTGATGCTGCCATGAATATCTTTGAACTCTCTAAAAAATTTCCTCAAGAAGAGAAGTATTCTTTAACTGACCAAATTCGACGTTCTTCTCGTTCAGTTTGCGCTAATCTGGCTGAAGCATGGCGAAGAAGGAGATATAAAGGTTCTTTTCTAGCCCGACTAAATGATGCAGAAGCAGAGGCAGCAGAAACTCAAGTTTGGTTAAAATTTGCTGTTAAATGCAACTATTTAGAGCTTCATCAGGCCAGAGAACTTTACAGTCGATATAACCAGATTTTAGGTATTATTGTCAATATAACAAATTACCCAGACAAGTGGTTACTTAGAAACTCTTAAAATTTTCCCTACTTCTCAACCTCCCCACCTCCCTACCTCCCCATCTCCCCATCTCCCCACCTCCCTACCTCCCTACCTCCCTACCTCCCCACCTCCCTACCTCCCCATCT
>NZ_AUZM01000145.1 GCF_000478195.2 Lyngbya aestuarii BL J
TCTTCCGATCTCCACGCCAATCAAACAGCCCTGCTGGGATTAAGAGGTGATCTAAAAATTTAAGCTCTCGGTTGATTTTATATAAATAATTCGGTGTAATCGCGACAATCCCCTTCATCCTAGATGCACCCTAACCTTCTTAGGATAGGTTATGCTGAGGTTCATCCTCAGACTATTTGAAGATTACTAATCAGCACAGGAATAAAGGGAAGTTCTGATCAACTCCGAAGCCAAACAGAAATCTGACTGACAGACTTAACCCTGCATGGCTTTGACTAATTCTGCCGCGACTTCAGGACGAGAGAATTCCGGCGGTGGCATTTCACCCCGACGCAACATTTCCCGAACTTTGGTTCCAGATAGGTGAATCCGTTGATCTGGTTTACTCGGACTGGTTTTGCTGGTTGCCATCCCCTTAGTAAGGGTACAGTAGAAGGCGTGTTCAAACTTCATCGGGATGATCCCCAACTCCGAGGGTTCAAACTCCTCGAAAATATGTTGAGCATCATAGGTGCCATAATAATCACCCACACCTGCATGATCACGACCCACAATAAAGTGAGTACAACCGTAGTTTTTGCGGACAAGCGCATGAAAAATCGCTTCTCTCGGGCCTGCATAACGCATGGCAGCCGGGTTGATTGCTAAAATTACCCGATCTTTGGGATAATACCCGGACATCAAAATTTCGTAGCAGCGCATCCGCACATCAGCAGGAATGTCATCGGACTTAGTGGCTCCGACAAGGGGATGCAAAAATAAACCGTCAACGGTTTCTAAGGCGCATTTTTGAATGTATTCGTGAGCGCGGTGGATGGGGTTACGGGTTTGGAAACCCACAATTGTTTTCCATCCTCTTTCCCAAAATAAAGCCCGAGATACGGCAGGATCAAGCTGATATTGGGGGAATAAGGGGTGATCATCACGCTCGAGTAACCACACGGGGCCTGCGAGATTAATCGGCCCTTGTTCGTAGACGACTTTCACACCGGGGTGCTTGTCTTCTGTCGTCCCATAGACGTTGAGTGCTTCTTTTTCTTTGTCGTAAGTATATTTCTGTGTCAACTTGAGGACACCGACAAACTTACCAGAAGGAGAGTCTAGACGAATTAAATTTCCTTCGACTAAGGGTGTTGCCACCTCTTGGGTAACGGACAAGGTAATCGGAACAGACCAAGGTAAGCCGTTACTCAGGCGCATATCACTGACGACTGTTTCATAGTCTGCCTGTTCCATGAAGCCTGTTAAAGGGCTAAATCCACCGATGGCAATCATTTCTAGGTCGGACAGGGTTCGCTCATCGAGTTGAACGACAGGTAGGAAGTCGGCTTTTTCGAGAAATTCCTGCCGTTGTTCAGGGGAGGCAATGCGGTTTATTAGTTCTCCACCGTGGGGAGCAATTGCGTCTTTCTGCTGACTCAAGGGGACCTCTCTAGGTGAACGACAAGTTAGAGAAAATATTAAGTTTTTCTGACTACTTATCTTAACCTGTGATCGCCCAGTGTTTTTATGTAAATATACCTATTTGTGATAATTTTATTGTCAAAACAGGCGATCGCCGTTGAGTCTGCCCACTATTCTTTGCGGGGAAAGGCATATTCATAAAATATAAAATTTGTCAAGTTCAAGCGTCTATCAACCGGAAAAGCAACAGATTTCTGTCGGCAGAAAGATTTTTAAATGTGTTAAAACAGGTATCCTAGAAGCAAAATAGACTGACCATACCCGGGTGAAGGAGTAGACGATGCGAGTCAATTGGAAACTATTAGTCATTGTTTTGCTGTGGATGCTTCCGGCTCACGCTCAAGTCTCCAGCACTCAAGTCCAAGCCTTAGTTGAGGCTTTACGTTTAGCGGCACCGCAGACGGGAACTGAAAACGATGGATTGTACACAGACTGGCAGATTAAACCAGATAACATCCCTCGTTGGTCTAGACTGTGTATTGGCCAGGAAATGACACCTGCTCAGTTTGAAGCCAATGATCAAAAAGCCAGAGAGGTATTAGGCTGTGTCATGGAAGATGTTCTCAAAGAAGAATATCCCAACAGTGGTAACAGTGAAGAAGTGGCAATTCGTCGAGCCGCAGCCTGGTGGATGACTGGAGATCCCAATCAATATAATAGTGGTCAAACGGCTGAGTATACTCAGAAGGTCTTGCGTTTCTATCAACAGCAAAAGTAACGATAAGTCGTTGATTTAATCTTCATGGGAGTTTAGGCAAGTTTCTAGAGGGGGAACAATTCTCCCTGACTATTCGACTGATACAATAGAGAACAGAGCATTAATTGCCAACTTGAAACTTCCCCAACTTAGGTGAAGTCAGATACTGGGTTTCACATCTTAAACTTTTAAAACAAGAACTAGCCAGTTGATCGACTCCATGGAGGCAGACATGAAACGCACTTTAGCGATCGCCACACTCTTACTCACGACCGGTTTAGCGACTCCCGCCTTTGCATCTGCTGATAGTCGGCGTGAAACTCTCCGCGATCGCAATTTTGATCATACGGTACAAAGCCAAGGGGTATTACTCGCTGACCGCCGAGAAGATGAAGCTTGGGATCGATATCGCGATGAGCGTCATCGGGAACTTGATCGCCAGATAAACAACGAGATGAATAAACCTCATAACTCCCGTTTGTCTCAGCAACAGAAAGAAAAAGTCATTCGCGATGCTCATCGAGAACTTGATAAACAGCTTGATCGAGATGAAGATGAATGGAAAGAACGCTATGATCGATCAAATAATGGTCGCAGTCGTAATGATCGGTTTAATAGACGCTACGACACAAATGATCGCCGTAATGATCGCATCAGAGATAGTCGTTATGACAATGACCGTCGTTACGATAATCGCCGTAATGATCGCAGCAGAAGCGATAACTATTACCGAGTTGATCCTCAAAATCCCTACGAACAGTATAGAAGAAGGGTAGGTTATTAATCTGCAATTTTAGTGACTCGTGAGGTGTAGGGGCGGGTTCTATACAAAAATATGTTTTTCGCAAACATTCGCAAACAGCATTGATTAACCTGTCCTTACTTCCTGGAACCGAAAACCTGACTATTCTTCTTGTCAAGATGTTGCATGAAAGATTGTTTTTTCCGGTTCGGTTTCAACTAATAATTGACCCTTAGAAAAAACATATTGCACGGTTGCTCGTTTACGAATGGCATCAAAACGATCTTGAGCATCAAGGATAATAAAATTAGCCGTTTGGTCGATTTCTATCCCGTATTGTTCGCCAAGTGAAAGGGTTTTTGCTCCATTCCAAGTGATCATATTATAACAAGCTTCAATTTCTGGCATTCCTGTCATTTGACAAACATGAACCGCCATGTGAGCCACATCTAATAAATTACCAGTTCCTAAACTATACCAGGGATCTTGTACACAATCATGTCCTAAACTCACATTTAATCCCTGTTGCCATAATTCTTTAACTCGTGTGACTCCTCGGCGTTTCGGATAGATATCGCTACGACCTTGTAGGGTAATATTAATCAGAGGATTAGCAATAAAATTAATGTTTGATCGCTTTAAAAACCCCATTAATTTGAACGCATAGGCATTATTATAAGAGGCGAAAGCGGTTGTATGGCTAGCGGTAACTTTATCCCCGATTTCGGTTCTAATCGCACAAGCTGCAACAACTTCTAAAAACCGAGATTGATCATCATCAATTTCATCGCAGTGAATATCAATTAAACAATCATATTTTTGAGCGAGTTCAAAGATACGGTGAACCGATTTCACCCCATCTTCTCGGGTCAACTCATAGTGAGGAATTCCCCCCACCGCATCTACACCTAAATCTAATGCTTTTTCCAGTAATAATTCATTCTCAGGACGACTATAAATTCCATCTTGAGGAAACGCTACAATTTGTAAGGTCATCCAGTCTTTGACTTCTTCTCGAACGGCTAATAAAGCCTTTAATGCGATTAAATTTGACTCGCTTACATCTACATGAGTCCGCACAAATAACACCCCTTGTTGGGCTTGTTGGGTGAGGGTTGAAATCGCCCGTTCTTTAACATCTTCAAAGGTAAGTTGTTTTTTACGTTCTTCCCAAATTTGAATTCCTTCAAACAGGGTTCCACTTTGATTCCACCGGGGTTCACCTGCGGTTAAAGCCGAATCTAAATGAATATGAGACTCGACAAACGGGGGACTAATCAGTTTCCCTTGTAGGTTAATTTCTTGTTGGGCTGATGCGGGAATAGAAGGCTCTATTGCTGCTTTTTTTCCCGCCGCAATTGCGATGTCAACGATTTCGGTTTTAGTCGGCGATCGCAGTAAACAACCCTGTCGGAAAATCAGATCATAAAGTTGAGTAGACATCGTTCCCCTCTTGATTTTTAATCAGAACTTTACCCTGTTGTCTAGCTTGTCTAATGGCTTGGTAAAACTGTTCAGGTGTGACCGAACTAACCAAACTCAGAGGATAAGTATCTTCACTAATTGCTTTAGCATAAGCAGCTTGTAAATAAGGAGAATAAGACTGATCGTTGGCAACATAGACTTTAAAAAATGCCAAGCCGACTGCATTCATATAATTATTAATCGTAACGGGAACGGGATCAATAACTTCTTTTAGAGAAGAACTCACCGCCTGATTGACCATACTGAGATTAAGATTAATATGATGATCTCCTTCAGCGAGGAGAAGATATTTATGAGGAGTTGTCAACCAAGTAAAGGATCGAACTTGTTCCCAAGCCACGGGGGTAACTTTATCTTCTCCGCTCGTTTGCCAAAGAAGCGGGACTTGAATTTGACTTAAACTTTGTTCTCCAAAGATGCTACTATTAACAGGATTAATAGGCATCACAGCTTTG
>NZ_AUZM01000146.1 GCF_000478195.2 Lyngbya aestuarii BL J
TGGAAAGTCTATAAGATTTAGAGGAAAATGAAATTAGAGATTAAGAGGAGTTGGAAGAATATAGAAACTGTATTAAAAATTGGATACAGCTCATCAAAAGAAAGAAATTGAGGAGAATAAAATAACGAATGTTTAAGAGGGATTTAAGGGAATCCAATCATCTAAGGAGAATAAAATAACTCAACTCCCGGTAAGATGAAAGTGTCTATCTGCATCAAGGAGGTTGCCATGTTTGGTTTGGGATTACCAGAAATGGGAGTGATTTTGTTAGTTGCTGTATTTATCTTCGGGCCGAAGAAGATTCCCGAGTTAGGAAAAACTATCGGTCAAGCACTAAAAGGTTTCAAAGATGAAATGCAGAATGATTTAGAAACCGACAGCGATAACCCAGAAGTTAAAAAATCTGAGGGAAATTAAGCATGAGGGATGAGAAATTGAACTTTTGGGATTGATTCTCATCCCAAGCTTCGAGATATCCTTAAACCTGCGACGGTTTCAAGTTTGTAGAATAGGGAGCAGAAGCCGTTCCGTTTTGACCAGTCGGTGAATCCGAAATCGGATTGCGGGCCTCGATTAGACTAATTGCCCGAGTCACACTTTCCGGTAAAATCACCACCAAACCGCCTTCGGGGGCGCGATCAAGGGTGGTTTCTATCGCTTCGGTTTCGTTGAGGATGGTTTCATAGCTAACTCGGGGGTCAGGAACTCGACTCAACACCTGTTCAATCCCTTCGCGAATTAAGTCTGCCGCATTGCCCCGTTCTCGACCTCGCGTGTCATCATCTTCTTTGATCACAATTTGGTCAAACATCTCCGCCGCCAATTTGCCTAACGTCACAAAATCTTCATCTCGGCGATCGCCAGGGCCACCAACAACGCCAATCCTAACCCCCTGCCAATTGCGAACAAATCCAGCTAAGGCTTCATAGCTAGCGGGATTATGAGCATAATCAATCAGGGCGTGAGATTTACCCATATTAAACAGGTTCATCCGTCCTGGGGTTTGAGAAGCCGAAGCGACAAACGTCGATAAACCCTGTTGAATATGTTCAATTTTGATCCCTTGAGCAAAGGCCGCCAAACAAGCTGCTAAAGCGTTAGCAATCATAAATGGGGCTTTTCCTTCCATCGTCAGAGGCACATTAATCGCCTGTTCGATCCGCAGTGTCCAGTCGCCTTTAAGGATGGAGAGATAGCCATTTTCATACACCGCAGCCAACCCGCCTGCTGCCGTATGTTTGAGAACGGTTTCATTTTCGGGGTTCATGGAGAAATAGGCAACTTGGGCTTTGGTGCGTTCAGCCATTTCTGCCACTAACGGGTCATCTGCGTTCAACACCACGTAGCCTTTCGGGATCACGGACTCCGCCACAACGCTTTTCACTTTCGCCAGTTGTTCAACGGTGTCAATATCGCCTAAGCCCAGGTGATCGGCCGACACGTTCAAGACAATACCCACATCACAGGTATCAAACCCTAAACCGGAACGGAGAATTCCTCCCCGAGCGGCTTCGAGGACAGCAATTTCCACGGTTGGATCACAGAGAATCAGTTGAGCGCTTTGGGGGCCTGTGTTATCCCCTGCTTCTACGAGATAGTCACCGATATAGGTGCCGTCTGTAGTCGTGTAGCCAACCATAGAACCCGTTTCTTTGACAATATGAGCCAGTAGACGAGTGGTTGTGGTTTTACCATTTGTCCCGGTGACAGCCAAAATGGGAATGCGACTCAGTTGACCTGTCGGAAACAGCATATCCATGACCGCTCCAGCCACGTTCCGGGGTAAACCTTCACTGGGGGCAACGTGCATCCTAAATCCTGGTGCGGCGTTAACTTCGACAATCACCCCATCAACTTCTCGCAAGGGGCGGCTAATATCGGGGCTAACGACATCAATTCCGGCGATATCAAGACCGATAATTTTTGCGACTCGGGAAAACAGCCAAATATTTTCTGGATGAACTTCATCAGTGCGATCGATGGCACTTCCCCCGGTGCTGAGGTTGGCGGTTGCCCGGAGGAAGCAGCGTTCTCCTTCTGGCAATACCGAATCTAAACCATAGCCTTGTTCGGCAATCATCGACAGGGCGGTTTGATCAATTTCAATCCGAGTCAGAACGTTATCATGTCCATCACCTCGTCGGGAGTCACGGTTGGTTTCCTCAATTAATTCTTGGATGGTGAAACGACCATCCCCAACTACGTGACCCGGAACTCGTTCGGAGACGGCGACGACTTTTCCATTGACGACTAACACCCGAAAGTCCCGACCTTGATAGAAGCGTTCCACAATTACGCTACGAGTTTTAGAAGCGGTACTCGCCACATCGTAGGCTTGTTCTGCCGTTTCCCACCGGGTAATATCGAGGGTAATACCGCGACCGTGATTTCCGTCTAGGGGTTTCATGGCGATGGGATAACCACCCACAAAGTCAACGGAATCTTTCAACTCATCAAAGTAGCGAATGACAGTCCCTCGGGGAACGGGAATCCCGGCATTTCGCAGAATTTGTTTAGTGCCTTCTTTATCGCAGGCGAGTTCTACGCCTAAAATGCTGGTATGACCGCTCAGAGTGGCTTGGATACGTTTTTGATTGACTCCATAGCCTAGCTGAATCATAAAGCGGGTCTTCAATTCCAGCCAAGGAATTCCTCTGGCTTCGGCTTCACTGACGATCGCATCGGTACTCGGGCCTAGAGCTGCTTGCGCTTTGAGTTCTTTGAGATCTTCGATATCTTGGTTGAGTTCTTCTTCGCCATAGGTTCCATTTTCTACAATACTCTGACACAGGCGTACCGCAGCCCGACCTGCATACCGACCCACTTGTTCACTTTGATACTCATAGACCACCTGAAAAATTCCGGGTGTCGCTGTTTCTCGGGTTCGACCAAACCCGACTGACATTCCAGCTAAGTTCTGGAGTTCGAGGGCGACGTGTTCGATAATGTGTCCCATCAACGTTCCGCGTTGCACCCGACTGAGAAATCCTCCTCTAACTCCCGGTGAACAGTGATGTTCGACTAAACTCGGCAAAGCGGACGTTAGACCTTCATAGAACCCGGGAATATCGCAAGAATAGCGTTCCACGAGATCTTCGAGGTCTAGGCGCATGACGATCAGTTGATGCCGTCTGATGCTCCAGTAGTTGGGGCCGCGTAATGTCAGAACCTTGAGAATTTTCATATCTGTCTATGAGTGGGTGATGCCGGAGTGGTCTAGAGTAATAATTCTACTGTGATCAATTTCTAACTTTAAAATACATCCTAACTGTTCTCGATGAACAGTTGAGCAATTTGGGGGGTTGAGAATTGAGTTAAACTTTTGAATTGGCTCTAGGAGCTACAGGAGTTAGACGATTGAGTGGGAAAGATCCACGCAGATTATTTGTTGTGATTTCCCGATCTATTTCCAGCAGCTCCTCTTGCCTTAGCATTTCAACAACATTTTCTGTGCAAACTTGAGAGAAAATAGACGGTTTAGGAAAAGTTCCTTAGAGACTCTGTGATGCGATCGGAATCCGGGTGCGGATGTTGTATTCATCGCCATGGGAGAGGATATGAACTCGCAAATTAAACAGACTCAGTGGATCGGCTGCGCCGACTTTAGACGCATTAGTATAAGACATTTCAGTCGCATCGACAATAGTTACGGTGCCTTTACCAATCACCTTAAGTTTTTCTTGAGCTTCAAACATCGCACAAGTATCTTCATCAATTCCCAAGCCTAAACGTTCAGGATGAGAGGTGATCGCACTGATCAAGCGACTTAAGCGGTTACGGTTGTGGAAATGTTGATCGACAATGACTTCAGGCATGATATCTAAACCGGTTGCCATGTCCACGAGGGAACGATTTGGGGATTCTCCACTGCCTCCGCCTGCGATCATGTGATGGCTCATTACTGCTGCACCTGCACTGGTTCCAGCCAGCGCCATCCTCCCTTCACGAGCGGCTACCCGAATTTTACTCATTAAGGGTGTATCCGCGAGCAAACTATAAAGGCGCAGTTGATCTCCTCCAGTCAAAAAGACCCCTGTACAGGAGGTATCCAGATAGGAGTGCCATTCTGTGTTTTCACAGTGATGACGTTCGCGAATATCAAAGATTTTGATCTCTTTGGCTCCCATCTCCTCAAAGATTTTTTGATAACGTTCGCCTTGAAGACCCGGTTCTCGCGACGCTGAAGGAACAATGGCAAGCTGTGCTTTTGCTCCGCCTGCACGGTTAAAAAAGGTTTGCAGAATCTCACGTCCATGAACTTTATCTTCCGCTCCCCCAATGATTAAAATTGAGGTCTGAGTGGGTGGGGGTATCATGTGTTCAAGGGCTTGAGACGTCAACTGCTGCATATTTAATCTCCTCTGATCAGAATAATAAGTTTAATCAGTGGGACATAATCCCTACTTAAAATATTTACAGGCTTTTTTGGGGGGGTTCTGGTCAATTCTTGACTTTTTATATTGGGCATTTGAGAGGTAAAGCCGGAGATGTTCGACCCCGATGAGTAAACTAATGATAGCCGGAGCAGGTGTTGACGGGTTTACCTGGCTGTTGAAGTTTCCCCTACCCTGACTTTTTTGATTGGGTTTAACTTCCCTATTTCATCAGGTCTGAAAGTCATCAGCTTCCATCTTGACCCAGGGTGACAGTAGCTTCCGTTGTTTGAGGGCGGAGTCATCGATGACTTGAGCCGGAAGATTCTTGTGCGG
>NZ_AUZM01000147.1 GCF_000478195.2 Lyngbya aestuarii BL J
GATAAGCTGGCTAATTGGCGCCGCTGCTGTTACCCTCGTTTTGTGGCAATTTTCTTGGGGAGATTATATTCTTTATCCCTTTTCAATTCTCGCCACTTGGTTTCACGAAATGGGTCACGGACTAACAGCGTTACTCCTGGGGGGAGACTTCCGAAAATTAGTCATGCTTCCCAACGGTTCTGGCTTTGCGGTACATTCGGGTTCGTTATTTTTAGGTCGTATTGGACTGGCGTTGGTGGCTGCAGGTGGCCCATTAGGGCCGGCGTTTGCGGGAGGATTATTTATTATTTCCAGTCGTCGCTACAAAAATGCTCAGATTTGTTTAATGATTCTTAGCGGTTTATTACTCTTTTCTGTGTTAATCTGGGTGCGATCGCTATTTGGAATTGTGGCGATTTCTCTGTGGGGGGCTGGCTTGTTATTTACTGCCCTAAAAACACCCCATTGGTTCCAAGGATGGGCGATTCAATTTTTAGGTGTGCAGGCGATTATTAGTACCTACCATCAACGGGGTTATTTATTTATGAATAAAGCCGTGATTGGAGGTCGAATGATTATTTCTGATACTGGACAAATTGCTCAACAACTCTTTCTACCCCATTGGTTTTGGGCGTGTTTAATTATTCTAATTTCTGTAGGAATTTTGGTTCAGAGTATCAGAATTGCTTACCGAGATTAGCCAGCAACACTCTATCATCCCAGTCAAAAATATAGTCTCAAAAAATCAGCCAAGATTTCACAGCAAAAAGCATTGAAATTCTGATATTTTCTGGCGTGTATCCAGGGGAGGCTTCTATGGTTTCAAACTTATATATCGCAGCAGTAGACTCCGACAGTGGTAAATCTCTTGTGTTACTCGGCATAATGGAATTACTATCTAAACGCATTGGTCGATTGGGTGTTTTTCGTCCAATTATTCATCGTCGAGATCAACCTGATCCTGATATTGAATTAATTCGCAGTCGTTATCAACTGAATTTTCCCTATGAATCTCTCTACGCTTTAAATCACGAACAAGCCCAACATATCGTCGCTGAAGGACATTATGATCAACTCCTCAAAGTTATTCTAGAAAAATATAAAACCCTAGAACAACAGTGTGATTTTATTGTTTGTGAAGGCGCTGATACAGTTGATGTGACTTCCGCCTTTGATTTTAATTTGAATGTTCAAGTCGCCAATGATTTAGGTTCAGCGATTGTTATTGTTGCTAATGGACAGGGAAAAACACCCGAGGAAGTGGTTGATGGAGTTCGCTCCGAACGAGAAGCTTTTATCGAAGAAGGATGTACAATTGCAGCGACAATTGTCAACCGAGTTTTACCCGAAGATATTAGTACAATTACCGAAAAATTTAAAAACTGTTGGTCGTCTGAAGATCCGGTTTTTGTATTACCTGAAGAAGAAATTCTTTGGAAACCAACTATTGGAGAAGTTGCTCAAAAAATTAACGCAAAATTCATTCATGGGGATGGAGATCAACTCAATCGAGAAGTCCATGATTGCAAAGTGGCGGCGATGCAAGTTCCTCACTTCCTCGAACATATTGATGAAGGCAGTTTAATTGTCACTCCAGGGGATAGATCGGATATTTTATTAAGCTGTTTAGTGGCAACTTTATCAGAAAATTATCCCAATATTGCCGGAATTATCTTAACGGGAAATATCCAAATTCCTCTGAGTATTTATAAACTCATTGATGGGTTTAGTCAGTGGAGTGTACCGATTATGATGGTTGAAGAAGATACGTTTGAAACTGCGACTAAAATTAGTCAAGTTCGAGCGCGAATTACCGCAGATAATCCCCGAAAAATTGCCACTGCTTTAGGCATATTTGAGTCCTATGTAGAGGGTTCAAAAATAGCCGAACGTATTTCGATTTCTCGTTCTCATCGTCTGACACCGTTGATGTTTGAATATGAGTTAATTGATCGGGCGAGAAAGAATAAAAAACATATTGTCTTACCCGAAGGAAACGAAGAACGGATTTTACAAGCCAGTGAGATCTTATTACGACGAGGTGTTGTTGATATTACGCTGTTAGGTCAAGAGTCAGAAATTAACAATAAAATTGCGGCTTTGGGGTTGAATTTAGACGGTGTTAAGATTGTTGATCCGAGCAATTCTGACTGGTATGAAGACTATGCCGAAACCTATTTTGAACTGCGAAAACATAAAGGGATTAGTCGAGATTGTGCAGCCGATATGATGCACGATAATAGTTATTTTGCAACAATGATGGTGTACAAAGGGGTTGCAGATGGAATGGTTTCAGGAGCGGTTCATACAACGGCTCACACCATTCGTCCAGCCTTAGAATTTGTTAAAACTCAGCCGGGATGTTCGATTGTTTCGAGTGTGTTTCTCATGAGTTTAGAAGATCGGGTTTTGGTGTATGGAGATTGTGCAGTTAATCCCAATCCAAATCCTCAACAACTCGCCGATATTGCCATTAGTTCAGCACTCACTGCGAAAACCTTTGGGATCGAACCTTTGGTGGCGATGTTGTCTTATTCGACGGGAGAATCAGGGAAAGGAGAAGATGTCGATAAAGTTCGGGAAGCCACTCAAATTGCTCAACAATTACGCCCGGATTTAAAAATAGAAGGGCCGATTCAATATGATGCGGCTGTTGATGAAAGTGTAGCCAAAACTAAACTACCCGGAAGTGAAGTCGCCGGACACGCAACCGTGTTTATTTTCCCCGATTTGAACACTGGAAATAACACTTATAAAGCCGTTCAACGTTCGGCAAATGCGGTGGCAATTGGCCCCGTTTTACAAGGGTTGAAAAAACCCGTTAACGATCTCAGTCGCGGGTGTACAATTCCCGATATTGTCAATACCGTTGCCATTACCGCAATTCAAGCCCAATCTCAGGACGTTTGAGGGAAATTTCGATATAGAGTTTACTATATTTTCCCCCGGTTATGTAAAGCTCATGTAAAGTTAAGCCTGGTAATTTTTACAAAACCCTCTTGAATTCTACACAGTTATCCTTGATACTCTAGGCAAAACAAACATTAAAAGGTGCATCATCCTAGTTTTTATTTGCACTAAAATCAAGGAATACTTCCCATGAAATTGAAAAACTTGATCAACCTGGCAGCAACTACCATTACTCTAAGTTTAGGGGTCGTTATTAATCCGGCTGTTTCTCGTGCAGTAACGATGTTCTCTTCGGTAAAATTAGAAGAGGGATGGTCTTTTGGCTTTGAGGGGTATGACATCGAACACCAAGGACAAGGTGTAATTGATATTTTCGTGAGTTATGATTATGTAGAAGGAATCGGTGTAGATGATCCGTTTGAGTATCCAGAATTTACTCAGATTTACAATTTTATAGATGATTTTCTCGTCAATTATCCCAATGAAACGGACTTTTGGGAAATCCTCAATAAAAATCTGGTGACTGAATTATTAACTGAACCGATTCCCACAGAATTTGGCTTTGATTATCAGTTAGGAGAGGTGTTAGATTCTCTCACCGTTGAAATTGGTGTTCAATCCGGTTCTGGTGATGTTTTTATTCCTCGGTCTAGCATCGTCACTGGAACACCGGGAACAGAAGTGAATTTAGATGAATCTTGGTCATTTGTGTTAGAAGATTACGCAATTGAACATCA
>NZ_AUZM01000148.1 GCF_000478195.2 Lyngbya aestuarii BL J
CTGTGTTACGATAATTTATCGTAGGTGATAACGATAACTATGCTGGTCTACGAGATGAAGCTGAAAGGAACAGAAAGTCAGTACCGAAGGTTAGATGAAGCCATTCGGACGGGGCGTTTTGTTCGGAACAGCGTCATCAGAGCGTGGTTAGATGGTCAGGTCAAAAGTCGCAACGATGCTTATAAGCACTGCAAGGTGCTGTCCGATAATCAGGAGTTTCCCTGGGTAGCCAGATTAAACTCTATGGCGAGGCAGGCACACGCAGAAAGGGCTTGGGCATCAATCGAACGGTTTTATAGAAATTGCAGGCAAAAAATACCTGGTAAGAAGCGGTGCGACCTCGCGGCTTCGCAAGCCGCTAGAGGAAGCGCACCAAGAAAAGGATTCCCGAAGTTTAAAAAGTACCAAGTCAGAGCTTCTGTTGAATACAAGACATCAGGATAGGTGCGATTCGTTTCCTCGAAAAATGGAGAATACAAATTCAAAGTGTACGAGGAGCAAGAGTTCAACCTTTCGTATTGGTTGAATAAAACTTTTGACAACTTAATGACCATGAGGGTGCAAGTCCCTCTCCATAGGCGCAATGGTAAAAGCGCTTCCCCCATTTTGACAATTAGCAACTGGCAAGGTGAAGCGGGGAAGTTAAATGGGGGTAAAACAGTAGCCTAAACTGACATCCCCCCTAGCAAGAATCCATGAGTAACGCAAGTGAAGATGTGTCTGAACCATCGTTAAGTTTAACCAGTGAAATAAGGCTGATACACTGGGAGTCCCAAAAGGGCAAAGATAGGGAATTGGCAACTCCATCCTTGACCAATAAGCGCTTCCCATAAACTCGGTGGATAGCATCACTCTAAAGATTCAACCAATGGTCATTAGGAACGAAGTAACTCTGATACATCTCTCAGGAAAGGTCGATGCCTGAGTAGGTAGCTAACTAAAAGATGTAGCAGAGAGGGATTGAATCAGAAGCTAACGCCTTACCTAACAGTGAGGATACGCTGACAGATTCACGATTGTTTGGAGGGAATAGGAACAAGTAGTAGTAAATATGTCTAATACAGAGTCAGATATGACGACTGTGGAATGGAAAGATATTCCTTGGCGTAAAGTCGAGCGAGTCGTTTTCAAGCTGCAAAAGCGCATATTCCAAGCCTCTCAACGTGAAGATGTTCGAGCAGTCCGCAAGCTACAAAAGACTTTGATTAATTCTTGGTCGGCTAAGGTACTAGCCGTGCGTCGGGTAACTCAGGATAACCAGGGCAAGAAAACTGCTGGAATAGATGGGGTGAAGAGTTTAACCCCTAAACAAAGGCTGGAACTTGTTAACCGACTGAGGTTAAACCAAAAGGCAAAACCAACCAGAAGGGTTTGGATTCCCAAGCCTGGAAGAGAGGAAAAACGCCCATTAGGGATACCTACAATGCACGATAGGGCAATCCAAGCCCTAGTAAAAGCTGCCTTAGAGCCAGAATGGGAAGCCAGATTCGAGCCTAACAGCTACGGATTCCGACCCGGAAGGTCATGTCACGATGCGATTGGAGCAATCTTCAACGCGATTAGGTACAAAGCCAAATATGTGCTAGATGCCGACATCGCCCAATGCTTCGACCGAATCAACCATGATGCACTTATCTCAAAACTCAATACATCCCCCACCATCCGCCGACAAATAAAGGCATGGTTAAAATCTGGGGTAATTGACTGGAGCAACTATGCTAATCGGCAAAAAGGTTACAATCCTACAGAGGAAGGTACACCTCAAGGCGGAGTGGTTTCTCCATTATTAGCCGCATATTGCCCTTCACGGCATGGAAAGCCGGATAAAGCAATATGCGGCTACTTTACCCTGTAGACCGGGGTACGGAAAAAAGGTAAACCAAATGAGTCTAAGCCTCATAAGGTACGCTGATGATTTTGTCATCTTACATGAAGACCTTGCCGTAATTCAAAAGTGTCATCAAATAATAGCAGATTGGTTAAGTGACATTGGACTGGAACTTAAACCTAGTAAAACAAGGATATCCCATACACTTACTGAATACTCAGGAAACGTTGGGTTTGATTTCCTTGGGTTTAACATCAGACAACATCCAGTAGGGAAATATCAGACTGGAAAATCTACCAACAAAAAACCACTGGGATTTAAGACCATAATCACCCCCTCAAAGAAAAGCGTGAAAGGACACTGCAAGAAAATAGCAACCATCATAAAAGAGCATAATGCAGCTCCACAAAGCGCATTAATCGCTAGACTTAACCCAGTTATTAGGGGATGGTGTAACTATTTTTCCACAGTTGCAAGTCAAGAAACTCTTAACAAGCTAAGTCACATCGCTTTCAAGCAACTTTGGGCATGGGCAAAACGTCGATGTAAAAAGGAAAGCAAAGCCCGTAGATACTGGAGAGAAATCGAAGGAAGGAAATGGACGTTTGCTACAACTGATGGATTAAAACTAGCCAAACACCCTGATACGCAAATAAAGAGGCACACAAAGGTGAACGGTAGTCAAAGTCCATACGACGGTGATTGGGTCTACTGGAGTCGAAGGTTAAGAAACTATCCTGAAACCCCAAAAACACTATCTGAATTGTTGAAGAAACAAAAGGGTAGATGTTTACATTGCGGTCTGTATTTCTCGTCAGATAGCCTTGTAGAATTGCACCATATAGATAAAAACCGCAAGAATAACAAGCGCACAAATCTGATGGCTATACACAGACACTGCCACGACATCTTACACGCTATGTGGGAACCCAAAGAATGGGAAGTAAGAAGTGATGACTCTTATGAACTCATCCCCTAACCCAAATCTGGGTAAAGAGGTACACATGACAAGTGCCAAGCAGTTGAGGAGCCGTGTGCGGAGAAATTCGCAAGCACGGTTTTGTAGGAGAGGGTGGGAAGGCGACTTCCCACTCGACTCTACCAAACTGTCGGATGATAGGCGTTATTTAACCTTTTCAGATAAGTTTCAAGCGGGTATATTTAAACTATGGGGAAGTCGAAATTTACACTTCTATCAACTTGAACAGATTAAACGAGTTCGAGTGATTAGAAAGCACGATGGGTATTATGCACAATTCCTAATAGACCATGAGAGAGAGGAGAAAAAAGAACTAACAGGGAAACAGACAGGGTTAGATGTCGGTCTCAACTATTTCTACACTGATTGTTGTGGTAATCAAGCAGACAATCCTCGGTTTTTGAGAAAGGATGAACGCCAACTTAAAAAGTTGCAACGCCGACTATCAAGAACAAAAAAGGGGAGTCAAAACCGTAAAAAAGCCAGGAATAGATTAGGTAGAGCGCATCTCAAGGTTTCACGCAGGCGTCAGAATCGGGTTTGTAAATTGGCTCAACACGTCATCCGGTCTAACGACTTGGTAGCGATTGAAAACCTACGGATACGGAACATGGTTAAAAATCATCATTTAGCCAAGTCAATCAATGATGCAGCGAGGGTATCGGTTTCGAGAATGGTTGGAGTATTTTGGGAAAGTTTA
>NZ_AUZM01000149.1 GCF_000478195.2 Lyngbya aestuarii BL J
AAAAATTGTGAATCGGGTAAATTGGCATCAACTAACAGCGGACTGCCATTAATATCGAGCAGAAATTCATCATTATCGACTAAATTAATTACCGTTCCTGTCACCGTTGTAGCAACCATTGGAGGAACACCTACAGGAGCGGGCGGAGGAGCAACCGCAGTCGGAATTACGGGCGAACCATCAACCCGAGTTACTGAAAAGGTATCGAAATCTTGATCATCCAATACACCCGCAACATTGACAACTTCACCGGGAACTAATTGCAAAAATTGTGAATCGGGTAAATTGGCATCAACTAACAGCGGACTGCCATTAATATCGAGCAGAAATTCATCATTATCGACTAAATTAATTACCGTTCCGGTAACAGTTGTAGCAACCATTGGAGGAACACCTACAGGAGCGGGCGGAGGAGCAACCGCAGTCGGAATTACCGGCGAACCATCAACCCGAGTTACTGAAAAGGTATCGAAATCTTCATCATCCAATACACCCGCAACATTGACAACTTCACCGGGAACTAATTGCAAAAATTGTGAATCGGGTAAATTGGCATCAACTAACAGCGGACTGCCGTTAATATCGAGGAGAAATTCATCGTTATCCACCAAATTAATCACCGTTCCGGTAACAGTTGTAGCAACCATTGGAGGAATATCCAATTGAGGAGCGGGAGGATTTCCAATCAAAGGATCTGCGGGAACTTCTGGGGGAACTACGGGTTGATTTCCGCCCAAAACGACAGAACCATCGGGGCGAGTAATGGAGGGAGTATCGATTTCTAAACCGTCAAATTCCCCCACAAAAACGTTAACCGTTTCACCGATCATTAAACCCAATTGATCGGCTTCTAAAGGCGTAGGATCGACAATGGTAGTACCGCCCGACCAATTTAAAGTAAAATCGTCTCCATTGTCTACAAAACCGCCCACAACTCCGGTAACAGTTGCTCCGGGAAATAAACCTGCTAGGGGATTGGGTTCAATCATCTCTTGTCCTGCCTTTCTGAACTCGATGATGTTACTTTAAAAAGTAAAAATGACAGGAAGATGACAGGGGGTTGATCTCAGAAAAAATTAATCGTAAATTTGATAACGAACCAAAGTCCGAAGCTGTGCGGGAGAGAGGTTCAGGGTGTGAGAAAGTTCCGCTTCCACATCCGCCACATCGATGACGGGAAACTCAAATTCTAACTCTTTTAAGGTGGGACTATCGGTATCAATATCGACTTTGGTATAACCTCTTTGTTCGTAAATTTTAGCTTCAATAGAAATCAGTTGTCCTTTCAGCACCAGTTCAACTTCCGGTAAGGTTTCCCCTTCCACGGATATCCGCTCAATTTGGGGGGCTTCACCCAACACGGCTGCGGTTGTCCAACCCGTTCCCACCCAGAAGATTAAACCAATTAACGGTAAGGGAAACCAAAATTCTAAACCCACTGAATCGGCTATTTTTCGCCAATCTCTCCATTTCATAATTATCTCTGAAATTTTTATGCTACTTTTAATTATTATGCACTTTTTCCGTCCAGTTTTGACATGAACTCTGGCAATCCTCAACAGGTGTTTCTCTAAGATAATCTAACAAGATAAATTGATATTTATCGGGTCAGATTCAGGACAAAAGACAATTTTTTATTGTCGGCTAATTGTCTGATAAACTAGAGTAACGAGATAAACAACCGATGAGAATCCTATTGGTTGAAGACGATATAGAACAGTTGGAACCGATCCGCACCGCCCTTTCCCAAGCCGGACATATTGTGGATGGGGTAGAAACGGGAGACACCGCCCAGTGGTTAATGGGCGAAACCGATTATGATTTACTCATTTTAGATTGGATGTTACCCGGCATTTCCGGTGTCGAACTCTGTCGCACCTATCGAAGTATGGGAAAAACAGCACCCGTTTTGCTTTTAACCGCTAAAGATACCACTGCCGAAAAAGTAATTGGGTTGGATAGCGGGGCGGATGATTACCTGGTTAAACCGATAGATTTGCTGGAACTTCTCGCCCGAATTCGCGCTTTGGGGAGACGTTCTCCCCACTGGTTGGGAGACCGTTTAAAATTGGGGGATTTAGAATTAAATTTAACCCATTTGTGCGTACAAAGAGAAGAAAAACAGGTTCAACTTTCGGTTAGAGAATCGCAACTTTTAGAATATTTTCTCCGCCATCCCAACCAAGTTTTAAGCCGAGATCAAATCGAACAATCTTTATGGGAATGGGATAACCCCCCCGAAAGCAACGCGGTGAGTACCCTCGTCAGGCGTTTAAGACAGCGTTTAGGACAGGTGGATGCAGCCAACTGGATAGAAACGGTTTACGGTTTAGGATATCGAATTAGTCAGCCCAATGTTTAGTGAAAAATGTTTAATCAAAAATGTTTAGTCAAAGTCGTCGGAATTTAGCCCGTTGGTTCACTTGGTCAATGGGGGGTATTTTAATTGTATTTGCCCATTTTATTTATTATATCGAAACTCGCCACCAACTGCGATCGCTCGATAGTGCGTTATATGATCGAACCAACGCCCTCGCTTCAACGGTTGAATTTAACACCCGCCAAGCCCAACCCAAACTAGAATTTGAAAACCTATTAATGCTGCAAAATAATTCCGGCTTGGGCAATCAATTAAAATATGTTCGCTGGTACAATCGACAAGGAAAACTGGTTCAATTTGTCGGGGAAGCGCCCGCCGAAACTATCCGCCTAAATTCCGGCTTTAAAAGCTTAACCATCAATGAAAATATTCGGGTTAGAGAATTAACCCTCGCCGTCGTACACAATCAAATACTGATCGGCTATTTGCAAGTCGGAACCTCCCTGGAACCGTTAGAAAATACCATAAACACCCTGCGTTTATTTTTAAGTATTGGAGTGCCGATCACGTTGGGAATTATCGGTTTAACGGGTTGGTTACTCGGAGGAATGGCAATGCAACCCATTCGTCAATCTTACGAAGCCCAAAGCCGGTTTACCGCCGATGCTTCCCACGAATTACGCGCCCCTTTAGCCGCCATTCTCAGCAACGCCCAAGTCGGTTTGCTCGCCCCAACTTGCGATGAAATTCCCCGCCAACGCCTGGAAAAAATCGTCAATTTAACCAAATCCATGACGGTTTTAATCGGTCATTTATTGCTATTAGCGCGTCAGAGCAGCAAACTCAATCCCGAGTTATTGCAAACCGTTAATATCGTTCAAGTTTTGATCGATTTAGTCCCCAATTATCAAGACTTAGCCACAGAAAAAGATTTGACGTTTTATACTCAACTTCCCCAAAAATCTATTTTAATTCGCGCCGAACCCGAGTTACTCCGTCAAGCCATTGAAAATCTTCTCAATAATGCTATTAAGTATACAAATTCGGGGGGAACAATCAGCCTAAAATTAATCTATGAGTTCCGTTGGGTAATGATTACGGTAACAGACACCGGAATGGGTATTCCGCCCGAAGATTTACCCCATATTTTTGATCGCTTTTATCGCGTCGATCAAG
>NZ_AUZM01000150.1 GCF_000478195.2 Lyngbya aestuarii BL J
GTCAGTCTATTTTGCTTCTAGGATACCTGTTTTAACACATTTAAAAATCTTTCTGCCGACAGAAATCTGTTGCTTTTCCGGTTGATAGACGCTTGAACTTGACAAATTTTATATTTTATGAATATGCCTTTCCCCGCAAAGAATAGTGGGCAGACTCAACGGCGATCGCCTGTTTTGACAATAAAATTATCACAAATAGGTATATTTACATAAAAACACTGGGCGATCACAGGTTAAGATAAGTAGTCAGAAAAACTTAATATTTTCTCTAACTTGTCGTTCACCTAGAGAGGTCCCCTTGAGTCAGCAGAAAGACGCAATTGCTCCCCACGGTGGAGAACTAATAAACCGCATTGCCTCCCCTGAACAACGGCAGGAATTTCTCGAAAAAGCCGACTTCCTACCTGTCGTTCAACTCGATGAGCGAACCCTGTCCGACCTAGAAATGATTGCCATCGGTGGATTTAGCCCTTTAACAGGCTTCATGGAACAGGCAGACTATGAAACAGTCGTCAGTGATATGCGCCTGAGTAACGGCTTACCTTGGTCTGTTCCGATTACCTTGTCCGTTACCCAAGAGGTGGCAACACCCTTAGTCGAAGGAAATTTAATTCGTCTAGACTCTCCTTCTGGTAAGTTTGTCGGTGTCCTCAAGTTGACACAGAAATATACTTACGACAAAGAAAAAGAAGCACTCAACGTCTATGGGACGACAGAAGACAAGCACCCCGGTGTGAAAGTCGTCTACGAACAAGGGCCGATTAATCTCGCAGGCCCCGTGTGGTTACTCGAGCGTGATGATCACCCCTTATTCCCCCAATATCAGCTTGATCCTGCCGTATCTCGGGCTTTATTTTGGGAAAGAGGATGGAAAACAATTGTGGGTTTCCAAACCCGTAACCCCATCCACCGCGCTCACGAATACATTCAAAAATGCGCCTTAGAAACCGTTGACGGTTTATTTTTGCATCCCCTTGTCGGAGCCACTAAGTCCGATGACATTCCTGCTGATGTGCGGATGCGCTGCTACGAAATTTTGATGTCCGGGTATTATCCCAAAGATCGGGTAATTTTAGCAATCAACCCGGCTGCCATGCGTTATGCAGGCCCGAGAGAAGCGATTTTTCATGCGCTTGTCCGCAAAAACTACGGTTGTACTCACTTTATTGTGGGTCGTGATCATGCAGGTGTGGGTGATTATTATGGCACCTATGATGCTCAACATATTTTCGAGGAGTTTGAACCCTCGGAGTTGGGGATCATCCCGATGAAGTTTGAACACGCCTTCTACTGTACCCTTACTAAGGGGATGGCAACCAGCAAAACCAGTCCGAGTAAACCAGATCAACGGATTCACCTATCTGGAACCAAAGTTCGGGAAATGTTGCGTCGGGGTGAAATGCCACCGCCGGAATTCTCTCGTCCTGAAGTCGCGGCAGAATTAGTCAAAGCCATGCAGGGTTAAGTCTGTCAGTCAGATTTCTGTTTGGCTTCGGAGTTGATCAGAACTTCCCTTTATTCCTGTGCTGATTAGTAATCTTCAAATAGTCTGAGGATGAACCTCAGCATAACCTATCCTAAGAAGGTTAGGGTGCATCTAGGATGAAGGGGATTGTCGCGATTACACCGAATTATTTATATAAAATCAACCGAGAGCTTAAATTTTTAGATCACCTCTTAATCCCAGCAGGGCTGTTTGATTGGCGTGGAGATCGGAAGATTAGCCTTTTTACCCGATCAAGCGTGACCATTTTTGTGGTGAGACTAAAATAGGCCAGGCTTAATCCCCAGAGGTTTTTACTGATTAATTGACAGTCTCTGAGAAAATTGCAGGGATAGGGGTATATAGCAGTACAAAATTAGGTTAGGACATTCCTAAGTCCTAGAACCCTTTGACAGTCCACTTTTGCCAGATGAGCTGTTGCCTCTTGCCTAGCGCGTAGCGCTATATTGATTGCATGAAGCACGATACAATTTCAGTCAGTGCAGTTAAGTTTGGCTCGATTATGCCGATCAGGGGTTGAGTGGATGGATAAACTTCTTCACTCAAAGTAGAGAGCTGTTAAAATGCTAGAAACTGCCGCTTGCCTATTGAGTTCAGTCGGTCTTTGAGAGATCGTCAGGTGAAAAGGCTCAAAACAATAGATCATAAAAGGACAAAGGAAAGCAAGTTGAACATTTGCTAACCTGACCGATTGAGGAAAATAGCTGGATTGATAGAACAATCGTTGAGCATCCTCGACCTAGTATGGTATTTAATGAAGTGAAAAAAGTGAGAAGTTTTCAGCAGCCGGGTAGGATGTCAGGGAGAGAGAATGGGACTACAACGACGGGAATTTTTGCAACGGGCTAGTCTACTGCTAGCAGCACTGGGAATCAGTGAAACACAATGGTGGATGGGTAGCGAACGCTATTACCAAGCCCTCGCTCAACCGACTCGCCGGAAGTTAGCACTGCTTGTCGGAATCAATCAATATCCAGGCAGTAGTAGCGGCTTTGAGCCGTTACGAGGGTGCATTACTGATATCGAACTTCAACGAGAACTCTTGACCTGTCGCTTTGGGTTCACGGATTCAGATATTATCACGCTGAGTAATGAGAAGGCGACTCGTGAAAATATTGAAAATGCCTTTATTACTCATCTGATCGAACAAGCGAAACCCGGTGATGTCGTTGTTTTTCATTTCAGTGGCTATGGGAGTTCTATTCCCCGATCAAATTCAACGACCAATTCCTCAACGAGTCAGAATGCTTTAGTGCCTGTTGATGGGACTTCTAGCACGACAGAAGATGGCGAGATTAATGACTTACTAGAGGATACACTCTGGTTACTGCTGCGATCGCTGCCGACTGATCAAGTCATTACAGTTCTTGACACCAGCTATGCTTATCCGGGATTTAGCCAACAGGGGGCTTTTCACATTCGTTCGAGTGCGAGTCCCAATACTTCTAAAATCTCCCAAGCTGAACAAGATTTTCAAGATCAACTCTTGTCTCAATTGAACTTATCGAGAGAACAACTCGAAAAACGCCGTCCCAATCAATTTCCGGGTATTGTGCTCTTCCGATCTTAAACCTTCACAAGTCGCCGTTGAAATTAACTGGGATAACTGGAGTGCGGGATTATTTACCCATACTCTCACCCAAACCCTGTGGTCAGCATTTCCGGCCGATAGCCTGCAATCGAGTTTAATTCAAGTTGCAGGTGTAGTTGAACAAACGATGGGTGTTGCTCAACAACCCCAACTCTACAAAGAACTCTCCTCGGGTTCAGAATCTCGCCTAACGGATAAACCGCTTGCTCTTAAAAATTTATTATCCAATTCCTCTGGCGCAGGGGGAGTGATCAAGGCGGTAGAAGATAATGGAAAAACCGCTAAACTCTTGTTGAGCGGTCTACCTGCATC
>NZ_AUZM01000151.1 GCF_000478195.2 Lyngbya aestuarii BL J
CTTCTGTCTCTCCCGAATTTATTGTTGCGGTGTCATCGGCAGCTTCCGGGGGAACATTAACCCCCGATGCTCGATAAACAACACCCCCTCCCACCAAATCTAGACCTCCTCGCCGAGCCTCATCGCCTTGTTGATCGGAGGTGTCTAGAGGAAAGTCACTCAGTCCAACTAAGTCGTTTGTTGCGTCAATATCCGGCGGAAACAGAGAATACCCAAAAAACGCCTCACTCGTAGGATTAGCACCCAATAAATCTTCGTAGCTAACAAAAATACCCGCAATATTTTGAATGTTGGCGTCCGGGTCATTTAGTCGGGGTACTATTGTCGGGGCAAGATCTTCTTCACCTTCTTCTTGACGCAGAACGACCACTCTAAATCTAGTATCAGATATACCCCAATCAGCACCATTATTGGGAAAAGAGAGCAAATCCCCATATGCAGTCGGATTCCCTTGCTCGTCAATGGCAGTAATCGCTGCTATTTTGAACGGATCATTACCTCCCCGCTCTAAAATAAGGAAACCAATACCATCTAGATCCTCTTGATTTTGAGGAAACGGTAAACCTGATGTAGAAATATAGTCAACCCGTTCAATATTATTGACATTTCCATCCTGATTGCCTTGATTTGCGAAAATATTATCTGTACCCCGGTTAATAAATTCACTAAACAAAGCCGTTTCCATCGCCGGACCGTTAATGGTAGGTACGGCTAGCTCGGGGGCTAAGTTAACGTTTGTGTTAGTGCTATTGGGGGCTAGTTCGTACCAAATAATTTGGCGTCTGTCAGGTTCGGCGTTTGGATCTTGATTTTGATCGACCCGTCTTAATTCAAAGTCGTTCAGTATACCTGCTGATAAAAATTCGACACCGCCCTCAGTTTCAAAGCTGGTGACTTCTAGATTGTTACCCTCCCCAAAATTATAGGTGATTCCTTGATTTACAATCGTACTTTCTTCGGCATCTTGCTCCTGTGTTATTAGACTAGCAATGGGAAGAGCAAAAGTAGAATCATAATTGGCGATCGCTTCTGAAGTGAGTGCTAAAGAGACTTTAAATTCATCGGTTTTGACTTCTAGGTTCCAGTCTCCACCTAAACCTGAATAACCTGTTTTGTTAGCAGAAGCCGCAATTTTTGCCCCGGTTAAATTGTGTAATTTTTCAATAAATTCAATCCCGGCATCTCCTGCGGCAATGTTACAGCCATAGAGGATTAAATGGGGAACTGTCCAGGTTTTGAGTTCGTTGGCATAATGTTTTAGCGTATCTAGACTAAGTTGGGTATTACCCAGTTGTAAACAGCCAGGACTACCATGAGAAATAACATGAATTTCCGAAATATCTGTATATTCTTGCAGAGCTTGGCTAATTTGCTGAACTCCGTCTTGAGTTGGATTGAGGAGAATAATTTCCGCTCCCGGTACAACTTCTTTCAGTAGCTTTTCCCAATCTTCAACCTGAACATCAATAATAACAAGAAGGTGAATTTTTGAGAGACGAGACGCAAGAGAAAAACAAGTTTCTGTAGATTTTTTAACGTATTCCGGATCTGGGAACAGTGAACGAGAAAAGGTAGAGTAAAAAGTTTGAGTAGACCCTGAATTAAAAGACATCATTTTAGTTAGTACGAAAAACGACACTAGAGATTGACAACCCACCTGAAAGATTTCAGAGGATTCATTAATTGTGTAAAATTTTTCCGCCTCACAGGCAGAAGCAGAATATGATGTGGAACTGTGAAATTATAACTTATCTCTGAAACTAGCAATATAATGTAGATTTCTAGCTATTCATAGCCTTTGAGTTTCTACTTAATGAAGGATCGAGAAACGACAACTAACTTGACAAGTTAAAACCTGAATTTAGTCTAACTAAATTCTCTGTTTTCAGGTTTAGGGTAATCTAATAACAACACAAAGTTATCGGGTGTTAGATTGAATTGATTAGACAATTATCCCAATTTTTTCAGGTTATCTAACCCGATTAAATCGGAGAAGACTTCTAAATCTTAGTCAAAAGATTAGCTTAACTTATTAAACTCTTTTTTTTATTAAAACTTTAAATATATTTCTACAATTTAGCTTGACACTCGCCCAAAAAGATTTCTGATCTGGTAACTGAAATCTATTCATTTGCACCACTCCCCTATGACTGTCGTTAAGTATTAGAGTGATTTTACTGATTGTCTCAGCAAGATCACTTATAGATATAACTACTCCTAGTTATTTTTCACGTTTTGATTTATAGCAGTTAATAAACTGTCCTGTTATCCCTTGACAAAATGCCACTTTTATGGGGGTTAGACCTTGGTTTATTGATAAGTTTAAATAAAGGAATTTTTAATAATTTAATCTATAAATAGAGCATAACTTTTATCACTCTAAATCAATCGTTATTTGCAACATATCTTGAGAATTTTGTAATAGGCTTGAAAAGCTAAATTTTTAAAGTGGTTCTTCTGATTTGTTGAGCAAAAAAACTAGGATACTATAGCGCTACTTGAATCGGGAACAGGGAACACCGGATCAGGGAACAGTAGACTGTTAAAAGGTTCCAGGATTTATAAATGTCCTAACCTGAATGCGTAGTGCTATATATCAATACTCACACCTTAAAGTCTTACTTGAGTCTTCTGTTCAAATAAAAAGCAACAGCGATCGCTTAATTGGTTATCATGACTGATTCCCTATAGCGATCGCTGAAGTTAAAAGGCAAGTTAGCCCACAAAAGCAGTAAAGCTAGTTTCAGTTAAAGCACTCACTGATACATCATTGAGAATTGCCAACTGTTGATCATCGAGACTGATAATGGTAGAAGTACCATCAGTAGAAAGAGTTAACGCATCAAAAGTTAAACCGCCACCCAAAGCAATTAAATCAGTACCGAGTTGGAAATCTTGGATCGTGTCGGTCCCACTACCTGAGAACAGAATAAAGCGATCGCTACCACTTCCCCCAGAAATCAGGTCATTGCCTTGATCACCAAACAACCAATCATCGCCCAGTTCACCGGCTAAGGTATCTTCACCTAAACCCCCAAACAGAGTATCACTATCTTCTCCCCCACAGAGACGATCTTGGTCTTCATTCCCAAATAGGATGTCATTACCACTACCCCCACAGATAGTATCTCGTCCGGGAAGTGTACTAATGGTTTCGTTGTCGTTAAGATCACCATAGATCGTATCGTTA
>NZ_AUZM01000152.1 GCF_000478195.2 Lyngbya aestuarii BL J
CCACCTCCCCACCTCCCTACCTCCCTACCTCCCCATCTCCCCACCTCCCCACCTCCCTACCTCCCCATCTCCCCATCTCCCCACCTCAGAGGCTGAGGTTGATTGATACCGTATCCTTGGGCAAAGTCAACACCAATTTCTCTTAATAACTCGATGCTGGTATCCTGTTCAATAAACTCAGCAATTGTTTTAACTCCCATCGCATGACCAATCTTATTCACACTTTCAACAACAGCATATTCAACTTGATTTCGATGAATTTCTTTGACAAAACTACCATCAATTTTTAAATAATCTAAAGAAATATGCTTTAAATAAGTTAGCGAACTCATCCCACCCCCAAAGTGATCGATTGCACAAGAACATCCCAACTGTTTGAGGGTTTGAGTAAACTCTATCGTTTGAGACAAAGAGGCAATTGCCACCGTTTCCGGGATTTCAAAGCAAAGGGTTTGATTTGGAATTTTATTGGAAGTTAATTTAACTTTGAGAAACTCGATAAATTCTTGATTTTTAATACTACTCTCTGATAAATTAATCATATATAAATGATTGTTTAACTGTTGATAATACTCTAAAAAATTCTGAACCACCCATTGATCAATTTTGATCATTAAATCATAGCGTTCAGCCGTGGGTAAAAACGCCATCGGAGGCACTATATTTCCCGCTTCATCGACTAAACGTAATAATACCTCATAATATTCTCGGGGGTTTTTCATCTCCTGAAGTGGAATGATTTTTTGAGCATAAAGATGAAACCGATTTTCAGACAACGCCCGATCAATCTCTTTAATCCATTGTCTTTCTTGTTGTCGTTGAATGAGTTCACGATCTTCAATTTGATATACATGAATACAGTTCCGACCCCGAGCCTTTGCCGCATAACAAGCCGCATCCGCTGCACCGAAAACACTCGCAACATTCGACGTATCAGCATCAATTTTCACTAACCCAATACTCACTCCTATCGAAAAAACTTTATCCTCCCAATTGAAGCGAAAATCTTGAATTAATTTTCTCACCGTTTCCGCAACTTCTTGTCCGTCTCCCAAAGAACAACCATGCAACAACAACCCAAATTCATCTCCTCCCAAACGCGCCAAACAGTCAGCCGCACGTACTCGGGTTTGTAGTAAAGCGGTGACTTGACGCAACAGTTCATCTCCGGCTGGATGGCCACAACTATCATTCACCTGTTTGAATTTGTCTAAGTCCAGAAAGCAAAAGATATACTGCTGTTCTTCGGTTTGAATTGAGGTAATCGCCGCTTGGATTTTTTGCTCAAAGGCTTGTCGATTAAGTAGTCCGGTCAGGTGATCGTGGCTGGCTTGCCAAGACAGTTGACGGCTTAATAAACGGGATTGAGTGACATCTCGAAACACCACGACCACCCCCTGAATTTGACCTTGACGATCTTGGATGGGAGCCGCAGAATCTTCAATCGCATATTCTGTCCCGTCCCGAGAAATCAGCAGGGTATGGTGAGACACATGAACAGTATCGACTTGAGAGAACACCCGTTGAACAGGATTTCCTAAGGGTTCTCGGGTGGTTTCATTGATGATTGTAAACACTTTAGAAAGGGATTGTCCGCGAACGGCTTCATTTTTCCATCCGGTGAGTTGTTCGGCGATGGGATTGAGATAGTCAATCTTTCCGCGTTCGTCAGTCGTAATCACTCCATCCCCAATTGATTCTAGGGTGATTTGAGCCAGTTCTTTTTCTTGAATTAGAGCTTCTTCAATCTCATGTCGATGTTGTATTTCTTGTTTGAGTTGAGTATTGACGGCTAACAGTTCAGTGGTTCGTTCTTCGACTCGTTGTTCTAACAAAGTATTAACTTGGCGAAGCTGTTCTTCGACTTGTTTGCGTCGGTTAATTTCTTGTTGAAGATATTGAATTTGTTCTTCGAGTAACAAAGTCAGGCGACGAACAGAGAGATGAGTTTTGATTCGACTGATCGCTTCTTCCGGATGGATGGGTTTAGTAATATAGTCAGCCGCTCCGAGTTTTAATCCTTTGACTTTATTATCAGTTTCAGAAAGAGCCGTCATAAAAATCACCGGAATATCTCGGGTTACAGGTGAGGCTTTTAACTGACGACAAACCTCATATCCGTCCATTTCAGGCATTCTGATATCGAGTAAAATGAGATCGGGTTGTTGAGAGACTGCAATCTCTAATGCTGATTCTCCAGTTTGAGCGACCAAAACTTTATATTTGACTCTCGACAAAGAAGCACATAATAATTTGAGATTGAGTGGATAGTCATCAACCACTAAAACGACACCTAAGTTCAAGTCTTGTTTCATCATTTGTTGTTAAAATCATCTCTCTTATTATTGATTATCGCACTTAATTTTATAGATCGTTATCTCAATAAGTGCTTTAATCGCCTCTACAGATGTGCTATGACAAGTCTCTACACCCGTGAACCGTTTTTTCTATGATTGAAATGCGACCCCTGAAGTCCGATACTCAACTTAAAATGTTATCAATTTTTTCAAGATTAAATTAGCGGTTATGATTCCTGTCGGCGAACATCAAGATCTCTGGTGAAAAACTGAAGCCTCAAACATAACATAAAATTTAAAAAACAATGCTACATCTGTATATTTATTCTTCAAAATTTCCTGGATTTGGAATAGATTAAATAACGACCGAGCCAGAAGCGATACTAGAGAAATCAACTTCGCTCTTTTATTTTTAGAAATAGCGGGATTTCAAACCAAACTGCTCAACCGACAAACCGTTTATTTGCAGGGGACACAACAACGCCTGACTATTCTTAGGCTGACTACTCTTAGGATTGTAAACCCTAATCTTCCAATCTCCTCATCTTCCGATCTATACCCGAAGGAGGATTTGTGTTGATTTGTTATGAATTCTTGGCAATTTAAAATTAAAAATGTAACAATGAATACATAAATTAAAAAACTCACCTTGATGAGCTAAGTTCTTTTTCGTTCAGAGACGAGGAGCGATTACGAAGATGAAACTAACCTATCGGACAATTAGCTATGAGCAGCATCAGCCTCCCCTTGACATCGTAGAAAGCGAACTGGGGGGCAAATATCGGGGAAATGCGTGGCAAGTTCACTATCCCAGACATATTCCTGTTCCCTT
Organism: Lyngbya aestuarii BL J; assembly: GCF_000478195.2. GTDB lineage: Bacteria > Cyanobacteriota > Cyanobacteriia > Cyanobacteriales > Microcoleaceae > Capilliphycus > Capilliphycus aestuarii. Next base: position 3,130 of record NZ_AUZM01000152.1, read on the forward strand.
ACCGAACCC
>NZ_AUZM01000154.1 GCF_000478195.2 Lyngbya aestuarii BL J
GCATCTATCGTACTATTGGAACCCGTGAAGGATGGCAACAATATCTCGCTCGAAAAGGAGTAGAAATTCGGGATCATCGCATCGTTTCGATAGAAGGGGATCAAGAAAATCCATTAGAGTTTGTCCCTATTCCGAAGATAGAACGTCACAAAGCGGCTTTAGTTCGTCGTTCTCTTTCCCGACCTGTGAAGTTAGTTTTAGAAGCGGGTTTATTCTCCGAAAATACGACTTTCTTTGATTATGGATGTGGCTACGGAGGCGACATTGAACGCATCGGGGAAAAAGGGCATGAAAGTTCCGGTTGGGACCCTTATTATTCCCCGGATACCCCTTTAAAAGAAGCGGATATTGTCAACTTGGGTTACATCATTAATGTGATTGAATGTCAACGAGAACGACGCCAATCTTTGGTGAATGCTTGGGAACTAACAGGACAGGTTTTAATTGTTGCTGCCCAGATTTTAATTGATGATCGCGATCGCGGAATTGTAGCCTATGGAGATGGGATTATTACTAACCGGAATACCTTTCAGAAATATTATGAGCAAGAAGAACTCAAAGTTTATATAGATCAAGTGTTAGGGGTAAATTCTATTCCGCTTGATATTGGCGTTTATGTGGTGTTTAGAGATGAAAGTCAGGGTGAAAATTTTCGAGCATCTCGCTTTAGATCTCGTCTAACTTCTCCGAGAATCTGCACACAAGTTAAACGATTTGAAGACTATGAACAGTTACTTCAACCTGTGATCAAATTTGTTAGCGATCGCGGGCGACTTCCGGTTTTAGGGGAACTCGCTAATGAAGACGAAATTCGAGCGGAATTTGGGACATTTAAAAAAGCATTTAAGATCATTTTACAAGCCACTGATCCCGAAGATTGGGAAAAATTAGCGGATCGCCGTCGTCAGGATTTTTTAGTTTATTTGGCATTAAGTCAGTTTAGTCGTCGCCCCAAACTTTCCCAGTATTCAGAAGTTGTCCGCAATGACATTAAAGGGCTATTTGGCAGCTATAAGAAAGCTTGTGCTTTAGCTGATATTATGTTATATAGTATGGGAAACCTAGAAGTGATCGCAGACTGTTGTTCTAATAGTCCAGTCGGTCAAAGATCTTCTCACTCTCTCGGGGTTCATATTTCCGCCTTGGAAAAACTAGACCCCCTACTGCGTTTGTACGAAGGTTGTGCAAACCGAACTCTAGGTCGGTTAGCCGGAACAACTATAATTAAGTTTCACGTCAAAAAACCCAAAATCACCTACTTATTTTATCCGGATTTTGATACCGATCCGCATCCAGCTCTAGACACTCAAATGGAAATCGACCTACGCGATCTCCATGTCACTTATCAGAGCTACGATGGGCCTAATCCACCCATTTTGCATCGTAAGCAAGCCTATATTACGCCAGAATATCCCAACTATGAGACTTTCGCCAAACTCACTCGTCAAGAGGAGGATTGGGGACTATTAGATAATTATCGGGCAATTCAAACCCGCCTGGGTTGGCTGAAGTGCTTAGAGGAACACTGCGCTGAAATCAAAGGTCATCGTGTCTACTGGCGTACTGATGCCGATCCTTATCGGAGGAAATTAATCGAATCTGCCCGTCGCGCTCGCAAAAAAAAGCACTGATCTACTATTGATTTTACCGAAAAAAGAGGTGATGGATTCGTCAGAATTGAGACTGAAATGTTTTGAATAGACCTGTATTATCCTATCACAGGTTCTCGTAAATCGAATCTTAACTTCACATTTTTTACCTATTTCTCAATAATTATCATGGAAACTCAAACACTTCTCGCTCACTACGCTCACGGTAAGAGAGATTTCCAGGAGGCTTTTCTAATTGGAATTAAACTCATTGGGATCAATTTAAGCGGATCTAATCTGAGTGGGGCGAACCTGATCAGTGCAGATCTCTCCCATGCCAACTTGAGCCTAACAAACCTCCGAGGGATCAATCTCACCAACTCTACCCTGAGTGGATCTAATCTTCGAGGTGTGCTCTTCCGATCTTTACCTGAGCGAAGCCAACTTCACCCGTGCTGATCTCAGCGAAGCCCAACTTCTGAATGCTTATCTCAAAGAAGCCAACTTGACTCATGCTCAACTGGTGAATACCAACCTCAAGGGTGCCAACCTCAGCAACGCCAAACTCCAAAATGCTAACCTGAGCGGTGCCAACCTCCTCAATACCGTTTTAACCGGAGTGAACCTCACCGGGGCTGATCTTCGTGGGGCTAACCTCACCGATGTAGAACTCTGTCAAGTCAACCTCAATGGTACCCAAATCGACGAAAGCACTCAACTTAGTCAAAAATGGCTCTTAGTGCAGAAAATCGTCACTCAAGGTGCAAAAGGGTGGGATTTGAGTCATGTAGACTTAAGCTGTGCCAGCTTTGTGAGTGTTGACTTCACTGATGCGGATCTCACAGGCGCGAACCTAACCGGAACCCACTTCAGCAGCGTTGATCTCAGCAATGCTAAAGTCAAAGATGCCAGTTTTATCGGCTGTACAGGGTTATCAAAATCCACTAAACTTGCTCTGAAAGAACAAGGCGCAATTGTTGACGATGAGTTGATCCCCGCAGAAATGAAAGTCAATTAAACCTTAACGCAGGGCTTGTAGATCCTGCCAAGCTTGAATTAGATTTCCCTGCATCAAAGCTGCAATTCCCCTTAACGCTTGGAATTCACTTTGATCGGGGTTTAATTTAATCGCGGTTTGAATAGCTTTTTCTGCGGCTTGGGGATGCAAAGCATACAGATGAATAAAAGCCAAATAAGCATAAGCGTTTGGGTTTTGGGGATCGAGTTGGGTGACGTGTTCTAAAGCGGCGATCGCAGTGGGTGCATCTTGTTGTAAAACCGTTGCTAAAGCCAAAGCATAAGTATAATCTAAATTGTCGGG
>NZ_AUZM01000155.1 GCF_000478195.2 Lyngbya aestuarii BL J
TCCGTGTCGTTGGTTGTAAATGAAAGTTCTCCGTTAAAAGTATTTGCGGTATTTGTATCAAGTTGAACATCAAAAGTTCCTTGAGAACCCGCAGCAATAACGGTTGGGAAAGTTCCCGCTAAAGTTAACCCGGTGGGAAGCGTTAACTCCGAAAGAGTTAAGTCAGCAGTTCCGTTATTTTCGATAGTGAAGGTTTTGCTAACTACGCTTCCAACCGTCGAAGTTCCGAAGTCAAACGTTCCGGTATTGTCAGCAATATTAGTGGTATTTTGAATAACGGATATTTCGGGTAATGTTACAGCAGCAACTTGATATTCATAGGAACCACTATCTACTTTAGCAACGCCATTTTCATCCCCGTCTATTGGACGAGTTTGACCTCGTTGGTCAGTCGTTAGATTAACAGAAACTCCGGCATCTATCACCGGACTTCCAACCTGTAAAGGGTGAACTAAAACGCCATTAATATTCTGCAAGCTTCCCAGTAAGGGGTCAGTTAAAGTCACATTCTGGGTAATTTTAATATCATTCGGGTTGAGTTCATTGGATTGAAAATTACCGCCATCATCGCTAAATTGAAAGCCAGTATGATGATTAATATTCCAATTATTTCCGCCATTGTTAGCAACATTGTAAGCAACAATCGTATTTTTTAGCCTCGTTTGAGAACCGCCACCCCAAAATCCTCCGCCTTGAAAACCCGCGTAATTATTAGCAATGGTTGTGTTAATAATATTGGTCTGGTTTGTACCATTACTTAAAGCAATTGCACCCCCTAAACCGCTATTTCCATCTTCTGATTCGGCTCGATTTCCTGAAAATGTGCTATTTGTAATAGTAGTTGGAGATTGTTCGCCAATCCATAAACCTCCCCCTTGACTTAAAGCGCGATTTCCGGTAAAAGTAGTATTAGAAAGAGTAAGTTCGCCGTTACCATGTCTTAAGCCACCCCCCAAACCTTCTCCTTTCAAATTTTCGAGAATTGTGTTGTTTTGAATGGTACTATTTTCAACAATAACTTTATCCGGTGGATAAACAAATAAAAATAGTCCTCCCCCTTGTCCAGCACCTTGATTTCCGTCAAATAAACTGTTATTAATTTGAATGATTCCGCCTTGAGAACCGGGTGAAAAATTAGGCCCTGAAGCATTCGCACCATCGGTATAAATTGCACCACCAGCACCATAATAACCACCCAAACCATCAGAAACCGTTCCACCTGGGATTGAGGAGTTATTAATAAATCGGGAATTTTCAACGGTAAGGTTTCCTAACAGGTGATTAATTGCACCGCCATTAATTCCTTTATTATTGGTAAATTCGCTATCAAGTACGGTGAGAGAACCTGCGCTTTGAGTTGCAATTGCACCGCCACCCCGTTCGCTTTTTCCGAGTGTACCATCATTGTTATCAAACTTACTATTAATAATAGTTGTGTTACTCTTAAACCCAGTTAAAATTCCTCCCGCAAATTGAGCAACATTATTTCGGAGTTCGCTATTTTCTAAGGTTAATGTGGTTTCACTCGCCATGCGAATTCCTCCACCCGCACCGTCTTGTCCTGTTCCTTGTGCTTTTCCTTCTGCAATAATTAGGTTTTTTAAGCTAACCGCAGGTGACTGAAAGTTCGCATCAATTTTAATATCAAAAACTCGATTAGTTTGATTTCCACTAATGATTAAATCCGGTGCATTTTGACCATCAATAGTGAGATTTTTATCGATTTCAAGTTGACCGCTAGTTAGGGTAATTGTTTGACCTACAAGACTTGCATCAAATTGAATAATATCTCCAGGTTGTGCAGTTTTTATTGCATTTCTGAGAGAACCCAAGCCATTATCATTCGTATTGGTGACAGTAATCATTTTCCGACCTCTCTCTAGCTTATATTTTATTTTTCTAGTAATTTCAAGTATTTTCCGGAGATTAAATTAATCAATTTTTATTGATAAACATCCTATGAGTTCGTTTTTTAAAATGATTTTAAGTAGATACACCGTTGTATGAAATTTTTTGATGGATTCTAGATTAATTTTAAAATTATAAGCCAAATTGAACAAAATCACTAGAACTAATTTGAGTGGGTAAAATACCTGTTAATATTGCCAACTCCTCCCCGCTACTTTCAATCGCGATAACAGTGGAGTTTTCTATGAAATTCAGACTCAGTTTGTCGAAGGTTAAATCACCTGCGAGTGCAATTTTATCTTGACCGACAACAAAATCAGCAATTGTATCCTTTTCGAGAGTTGAACTTATTAAAAATGTATCCTCTCCCTCACCCCCAATTAACAAATCGTTCCCGAAATCACCACTGATTAAATCGTTATCCTCTCCACCCACTAACGTATCATTAGCCTGACCTCCATACAAAGTATCATCACCATCACCACCTCGGATTAAATCTGCACCTAAATTTCCCAAGAGTAAATCTTGATTACTGCCACCACAGATGCTATCATTATCTTTACCTGCAAAAATGGTATCATTTCCCGAGTTACCGAATAATTCATCATTTCCTTGATTTCCAAACAGATTATCATTGTCATCCCCCCCGCTAACGATATCATTTCCGATATCACCAAACAGCCAATCTTCTCCCAAACCTCCCCAAATATAATCATCTTCTTGACCGCCATAAATGCTATCATTTCCCGAACTTCCCATGAGAGAATCTGAATCTAAATTCCCCCAAATCATATCATTTCCCTCTTTTCCCCAGACTGCATCATTATTTTTACCGCCATAAATGCTATCATTTCCCAAGCCTGTATCGATGTGGTCATTTCCTTCATTTCCAAAAATTAAGTCATCACTATCTTGACTATAAATATTGTCATCTCCCCCCATTCCAAAGAGAGTATTATTGTTGGAATTTCCAAGAATTTCGTCGTTTTCAACGGTTCC
>NZ_AUZM01000156.1 GCF_000478195.2 Lyngbya aestuarii BL J
CTGTAATTGTGACTGAAGAAGGAACAAAAACGGTACTTTCGGGAGTAGAAATTGCTCAAATGACAGCCTCAGCATTGATGGGCGTTTCAGACTCGGTTAATAATGTTGTGTTAAATAATCAGCAAATTTCTCTCAATACCCAACAACAAGCGATTGCAATTTCTCAAGTATTAGAAGCTATGAACTCGATTAATCAAGGTTCCAACGAAACTGCAAATGGTTTAAATCAAACGAAAACTGGACTCAAAAAACTCAATCAAGTGGCATTGGAGTTGCAATCAAATTTGTAATTCTAGAAACTGATCAGTAAGCTCATACAATAGGAAATAAAAATGTTAATTGTTAAACGGTTAAAATATGGAATAATTTTTTGATATTTTATTCCGATTGTATTATTTTGTATGGCTTATTTGAACGTTAGTATTAATGTCAAAAAAGTTCAATATCAGCAATAAAAACTAAATATAGCCAATCAAATATCGGAAAGTCTTAAAAAAATGAGTCAAATTAAAAACCACATTATTCGCTTGAGTAAAAATCTCAACCCGATCTATAATATTACTAACCTCGTGAGTGATTTAGCCAATCAAACGAATATTTTGGCTCTCAATGCTTCGGTTGAAGCTGTGCGTGCAGGTGAACATGGTAAGGGGTTTGGAGTCGTTGCCAGCGAGATTCGGAAACTAGCGGCCGATCAAAGTCGTTCATCCGCTCAAAAAATAGGAGTCTTGATTTTTGAAATTCAAAATGCAACAAATTAAACTATATTAGTCACAGAAGAAAGAAATCGTTTAATTTATAAAAAATTATCAAAATATAAACATATTTTTAGTAAAAGGATTGAGTAAAATGATGATTGAAGATGACGAACTCCGAGAAGTCTTTCAAACCGCCAGTGAAGAACATTTACAAAATCTTGATGATGGTTTTTTGTACTTAGAAAAAAATCCAGAAGATTTAAACAAACTTGAAGAACTTTTACGAGAAGCTCACAGTCTCAAAGGAGACGCGGGAATGTTAGGGGTCAAAAATATTGCTACTCTTGCCCATCAAATTGAAAATTTATTAGGTGCTATTAACCAAAAACGAGTTATTTTTTCTTCAGAAGTGAGTGATTGCTTGTTTCAAGCCCTAGATGCCCTGCGAAAACTGGTTCAAGAAGCCTCTACAGGTGAACCTTCTGGCGTGAAAACCTTTCAAGTCATGGCGAGCTTAATTGCGGCTGAAGGTCAAAGCTCACTAGAAACTCAACCTGCTAATGATACTCCTGTTTCAGAACAACAGACTTTAGAGGTGTCAGAAATTATTGAGGTTGAAACAATCAAACCTTCCCCGGAAAAACCTCCTCAATTTTCTTCTGAAGAACCTGTTAGTCACCTCAATTCTTATCCAGAAGAAGGTATCAATCCTTCAGTTTCTTCTCTGAGTTCTCCGGTTAATTCATCTCCAACAAACGACGATAAAGTTACTTTTGATGGTAACGCTCATCGGATTGAAACTATCCGGGTTTCTACCCGTCAACTCGATGCGTTAATGACCCAAACTGGAGAACTAACGGTTACTAAAATTCGTATTGTTCATCGACTCAGTGAAGTAGAAGCCCTCACTCTATTATGGGAAGAATGGAGTCGAGATGCGTTTGTAAATCGATTTGTTCTCAATGACTTAGAAAACCAATCAACAAACACTCATAAAACAATTGAACAACTCCACAATTATTATAATCGTGCGAGTCAACATCTAGAAAAATTAGGAGCGTTAATCAATCAATTGAGAGGTTCTCTCTATGAAGATACCGCCCGATTAGAGCTAATTTCTAATGAACTTGAAGACGATATCCGCACTTTACGACTGTTGCCTCTCTCAACTATTTTTAACCGTTTTTCTCGGATGGTACGCGATCTCGCTCGACAACAAAATAAACAAGTTGAACTCATAATAGAAGGGGGTGAAACGCGAGCAGATAAACGGATTTTAGAGGAAATGAAAGATCCTTTAATGCACTTATTAAGAAATGCAGTTGACCATGGAATAGAATCCTCAGAAGAACGACAACAATACGGTAAATCTCCTGTTGCTCAAATTTGTCTCCGAGGCTATCAAACCGCCACCTCTGTTATAATTGAAGTGAGTGATGATGGTCGAGGAATTAACCCCGAACAAGTTAAAAAAACCGCTCTCAAACGAGGTATTTATCCTCCCGAAGAACTCGAAACAATGACCTCAAAACAACTTCAATCCCTGATTTTTTTTCCGGGTTTTACGACCCGTACATTAGTCACAGAAATTTCAGGTCGGGGTGTTGGAATGGATGTTGTGCGGAATAATGTTGAACAGCTTAAAGGTAGTATTGAGTTAGAATCTGTTCCCACAAAAGGGTCTACATTTCGGATGCGACTGGGAACCGCCTTAGCAACAACCCATGTTTTAATTGTCGGTGTGCAGAGTATTTCCTATGGTATTCCTGTCGAATTTGTTCGCACGACTCGCTTAGTTTCTCCGAGTGAACTATTTACGATTGAAGGACGAGATACGATTATTTTTGAAGAACAACCTCTGTCTGTAGCTCAATTATCTGAACTACTTGAACTCGAATCTTCTCAAAAAGAGATGAATGCTTCTACAACTTTTCCTTGTATTGTCTTGAAAGTTGGAGAAGAAAAATTAGGTGTGTTTGTTGATGCTTTAATTGACGAACAAGATGTTGTACTCAAATCTCAAAGTCAATTGCTCAAACGA
>NZ_AUZM01000157.1 GCF_000478195.2 Lyngbya aestuarii BL J
GGGGGGGTGGGGAGGTAGGGAGGTAGGGAGGTAGGGACGATTTTTATTAATAAAAAGCTATTTTTCCGAGGAAAAAACTCCTCTCCCCACCCCCCCATCACCCTTTCACCCCCAACGGGATAGCCACTCCCCTCAACGCGCTTGTTCCCGCGCACGGGGGTGGACTCACCATCAACCCCGGCAATTTTTAACTGAGAATGAAACAGCCCTGCCTTTTAGGGGGGACTGAGGGGGGTCAAAACTTAGAAAAACCTCTCCCTAACCCTCTCCTACGAGGCGAGGGTAGTTCAATTTTCCTCCCTCCTTTCAGGGGGGACTGAGGGGGGTTAACTTTCTTCGGTCCTTTCAGGGGGGACTGAGGGGGGTCAAAACTGCATAACTCAACACCCCTCAGACATAAGTGATAATGAACTTGGCGTGACTCTCTACCCGATGAAGCAAACTACCCTCAACCCCTTCCTCTGGCTAACGGTTTTCCTTGGATGTTCTGGACTGTTAACGGGAACGCCTCAACCCGTTAGCGGACAGACTAATTCTTCTGTATTGTTGGTTCAACAGTCGGATGAAGTTGAGAAAGTAAAGCGACTTATTCAACAAGCAAGACAACTCTATGACCAAGGCAAATACAATGATGCCATTCCCTTAGTTGAAAAGGCTTTGGCAATTGTCGAGAATGTTGTAGGATCTGAGAATCCTACCGTTGCTAAATTAGTCGATTTTCTGGGTCAACTGCATTACCATCAAGGAAACTACACAGAGGCTGAACCCCTCTTTCAAGGTTCCTTAGCGATCCGTGAGAAAGCTTTAGGAGAAAACCATCCCTCAGTTGCCACCAGCCTCAACAACTTGGCATTACTATACAAAGAACAAGGAAGATACAGTGAGGCCGAACCCCTCTACCAACGTTCCTTAGCTATCTATGAAAAAGCGCTATCGACTGAACATCCCCTTGTCGCCCAAAGCCTCAACAACTTGGCATCACTCTACGAGTCTCAAGGACGCTACGATGAAGCCGAACCCCTCCATCAACGTTCCTTAGCTATCCGTGAGAAAGTCTTAGGACTAGAACATCCCCATGTCGCCACCAGCCTCAACAACTTGGCATATCTCTACCATTCCCAAGGACGCTACGATGAAGCCGAACCCCTCTACAAACGTTCCTTAGCTATTTGGGAGAAAGCCCTGGGAGAAAATCATCCCGATGTCGCCACCAGCCTCAACAACTTGGCATTACTCTACCAAAAACAAGGACGCTACAGTGAAGCCGAACCCCTCTACCAACGTTCCTTAGCTATCTGGGAGAAAGCTTTAGGAGAAAACCATCCTCGTGTTGCCACCAGTCTCAACAACTTGGCATCACTCTACCATTCCCAAGGACGCTTTGATGAAGCCGAACCCCTCCATCAACGTTCCTTAGCGATCCGTGAGAAAGCTTTAGGAGAAAACCATCCCTCAGTTGCCACCAGCCTCAACAACTTGGCATTACTATACAAAGAACAAGGAAGATACAGTGAGGCCGAACCCCTCTACCAACGTTCCTTAGCTATCTATGAAAAAGCGCTATCGACTGAACATCCCCTTGTCGCCCAAAGCCTCAACAACTTGGCATCACTCTACGAGTCTCAAGGACGCTTTGATGAAGCCGAACCCCTCCATCAACGTTCCTTAGCTATCCGCGAGAACGCTTTGGGGGAAAACCATCCCGATGTCGCCCAAAGCCTCAACAACTTGGCATCACTCTACCGTTCCCAAGGACGCTACGATCAAGCCGAACCCCTCTACCAACGTTCCTTAGCTATCCGCGAGAACGCTTTGGGGGAAAACCATCCCGATGTCGCCCAAAGCCTCAACAACTTGGCATTACTATACCATTCCCAAGGACGCTACGATGAAGCCGAACCCCTCTTACAACGTTCTTTAGCTATCTGGGAGAAAGCCTTGGGAGAAAACCATCCCTCAGTTGCCACCAGCCTCAACAACTTGGCATTACTCTATCAAGTTCAAGGGAATACAACCCAAGCCATTAACTTTCTGAGTCGAGGACTAGAAGTGGAAGAACAAAACCTTAACGTTCTCCTCGCAACGGGTTCGGAACGTCAGAAACAAGACTCAATGAAAACAGTTTCTGGTACAACTGATTATGCAGTTTCTCTCCATATCAAAGATGTACCGAACAACTCAGAAGCGGCTCGTTTGGCTTTAACAACGATTCTCCGTCGCAAAGGTCGGATTTTGGATGTAATCACCAATGACTTACAACTATTAAGAGAAAATCTTACTCCCGAAAACCAACAATTTCTCGATGAATTAGCCGCAGTGAGAACTCAACTGGCGACTTTGATTTATAATAAACCCGAAAATCTCTCCGATGAACAATACCGTCAACAAGTTGCAAGTTTAAGACAAAAATCGGAGCAACTCGAAGCCGAACTTTCTCGCCGCAGTGCAGATTTTAGAACGATTTCAGAACCCGTTACTGTGGAAGCGGTACAACAGTTGATTCCTGAAGATGCGGCGTTAGTTGAATTTATTTTATACAAACCGTTTGATGCGAAAGCTAGTACAAATAGATGGGAAAAACCTCATTATGCGGCTTATATCCTCAAATCTTCTGGCGAACCGCAATGGGTTGATTTAGGAGAAGTTGAACCCATTCACAAAGCGGCTTTCTTTCGCTTCAATTTAGCCCTGAAAGACAAAAAAGATGCTTTTATCGGAAATACAGA
>NZ_AUZM01000158.1 GCF_000478195.2 Lyngbya aestuarii BL J
CGAGGAAAACACCTGGTATCAAAATCGAGAAAAGCTTGAGAAAATGACGGCTCGAATGATCGAACAAAGTTCGGTTTTGATACTGCTTTGCCAAATTCTTCAGTCCAATCCTTCTCAAAAAACCTTTGATTTTGTTCTGCAATTGCTGCGCGAGATTGTTTCGTTTATCTGGGCTGAAAAAACCTTTAATTTTGTTCTGCAATTGCTGCGCGAGATTGTTTCGTTTATCCAGAAATAACTGGCAAGTTTGGAACACCAAGATAGTCATTTAAACTACTCGATTGAAGATTTTCAGCGTTTGCAAGCTGCTCTGAACACATTTGTCAGTCAAACCGATCAAGTTCAAGCAGAACAGGCGGTAAAATTATTAATTGATGAACTGAAATCTAAGGTTGAGTATTATCAGTTATTTACTCAAGAACAATCGGAAAAAGTTCGTCAACAAGAAGCAGAGGTTAAACATCAAGAACAATTAGAATCAAAACACCAAAAAGCAGAAGAAACTCAACAGCAAATTACCGAGTTAAAACTCCAATATCAAGAACAAATTACCGAGTTAACACGTCAACATCAAGAACAACTTCAAAACCGAGAGGCTAAACTTTCCAGTCAAAATCAACAACTGCAAAAACAAATTACCGAGTTAACACGTCAACATCAAGAACAACTTCAAAAACAAGAGGCTAAACTTTCCAGTCAAAATCAACAACTGCAAAAACAAATTACTGAGTTAACACGTCAACATCAAGACAAACTTCAAAACCGAGAAACTGAACTTACAACCCAAATCAACCAACTGCAAAAACAAATTACAGACTTAAAACGTCAACAACAAAATCTTCAGCAACGAGAAGCCCAACTTTCAGTTAAACATCAAGACAAACTTCAGCAACGAGAAGTCGAACTTTCCAATCAAATCAACAACTGCAAAAACAAATTACAGACTTAAAACGCCAACATCAAGAACAACTTCAAAACCGAGAAACTGAACTTACAACCCAAATTAACCAACTCCAAAAACAAATTACAGACTTAAAACGTCAACAACAAAATCTTCAGCAACGAGAAGCCCAACTTTCAGTTAAACATCAAGACAAACTTCAGCAACGAGAAGTCGAACTTTCCAATCAAATTAACCAACTGCAAAAACAAATTACCGAGTTAAAACGTCAACATCAAGAACAACTTCAAAACCGAGAAACTGAACTTACAACCCAAATTAACCAACTCCAAAAACAAATTACAGACTTAAAACGTCAACAACAAAATCTTCAGCAACGAGAAGCCCAACTTTCAGTTAAACATCAAGACAAACTTCAGCAACGAGAAGTCGAACTTTCCAATCAAATTAACCAACTGCAAAAACAAATTACCGAGTTAAAACGTCAACATCAAGAACAACTTCAAAACCGAGAAACTGAACTTGAAAATCTATACCAAGAACAACTTAAACAAAGAGAGGCTGAATTTGCACATCAAGAACCAATTAAAGCACAAATCAATGAATTAGAAAATCTTCCAAACGCACAAGAAACAAAAGCTGATCTTGATATTCAGGAAAATTCAACAGAAAAACCCAAACTGAAGTCAAGTTATAAATTACCGATTTTGTTAATGTTACTGATTCCTTTACTGGCTACTATTGGTTTTGTGACTCGAAATCAATTTAAAGAACAACAACCAGATAGTCTTGCTATTTCCAGTGAAGTCAATGTACAAGACAACTTAAAATTAGCTAAAATTTTAGCCGAAGAAGCCAGTGAGATGATCAAAAATCCACCCCATTCCCTTACAGTTTGGCAAACTTCACAAGATAAATGGCGAAAATCAATTCAATTATTAGAAGCGGTTTCTGATGATACAGCCAATTCCGAAGAAATTGAAAAGCGACTTGAAATTTATAGAACAGACTACAACTCAGTTACTCAAAAAATTGCCCAAGAACAAAAAGCAGTTAACAATTTAGAAGCCGCTCAAAAATTGGCATTAGAAGCGTCTGTCATGGTAAAAAATCCTCCCCATCCCCTGAAGATTTGGCAAACCGCAGAGGAGCAATGGCAAAAAGCAGTTAATCTTTTAGAAAGTATACCAGAAGATGCTTTTATGGCATCAGAAGCACAAGAAAAATTAGACCTTTATCGAACCAATTTGGAAATCATTCGCCAGCGAGTTCAAAGGGAATCTCAGAACCAATAAATCATTAATGATCTGCGGGTTAGATTAAATCCAGTGAAACCCAACTATTATTTTTTAGCGTTGAGTTTCGTCTCTTAGAAGGGGTTCAAACATTTCAGCATCCAGTTTGAAAACAATTATCAATTCGTTGATAGCCAGTAAAGAATTATGGGGTATACTATCTTTAGGTTTTCTTCGATTCTTATCAAAGTGTGATCGCATCTGATCCGCCCGAGTTCGTCGGGTTGTTCTCTGGGGAGTGAGTTTCTAGTTTAAATCAATTTTTTGACTGCATCTTTTCAATAGCAGTTCGGGTTGGAGAACTGTTTTAACCTTAACTTCATTTGGACTCAATCTTATGAATAGTGCAACGGTTTTACACCTCAAAGGTGAATTTGAAAGTTTGTTGGACTCGATGAACACGTTCTGCGAACAGCCCCACGCTATTGAACCGCAGACTATCGAGCAAATTAAAGGATTTTACAGTAAACTTCTCTGGATTAATA
>NZ_AUZM01000159.1 GCF_000478195.2 Lyngbya aestuarii BL J
CTAGAACAAATGCAGCAAAGCATCCTCGCCAGTGGATGTGAAATTGTCACAGTTGCAGTCCGACGGGTTCAAACCCAAGCCCCCGGACATGAAGGACTTGCAGAAGCCATTGACTGGACAAAAATTTGGATGCTTCCCAACACCGCAGGCTGTCAAAATGCAGAAGACGCCATTCGGGTAGCCCGTTTAGGACGGGAGATGGCAAAATTATTAGGACAGGAAGACAACAATTTTGTCAAGTTAGAAGTTATCCCAGATCCCAAATATCTGTTACCTGATCCTTTTGGTACCTTAGAAGCCGCAGAACAGTTGGTAAAAGAAGGGTTTGCAGTGCTTCCCTATATTAACGCTGATCCGTTGGTTGCCAAACGTTTAGAAGAAATTGGCTGTGCGACAGTCATGCCTTTGGGTTCGCCAATTGGTTCGGGACAGGGAATTAAAAACGCTGCCAATATCGAGATTATCATCGATAATGCCAAAGTTCCCGTTGTGGTGGATGCGGGAATTGGAACCCCAAGTGAAGCCGCGACAGCGATGGAAATGGGCGCCTCGGCGTTATTAATTAATTCAGCGATCGCTTTAGCCGGACAGCCTGCGATCATGGCACAAGCGATGGGAATGGCGACTCAGGCGGGTCGTTTAGCGTATCTATCGGGACGGATTCCCATTAAAAATTATGCCACAGCTTCTTCTCCGGTGACGGGAACGATTAGTTCTTAAGTCTTGTGATCTAAAGTTCTCAGAGGTTCCCTACCCAGGGGAACCCACAAGTATACCTAAAGTTATTTAACTATGGGCAAATTTTTGTTACTCTAGACTAAATCAAATGAAACGAGGACATTAATTTATGCCTTATACAACCGAAGAAGGTGGACGCCTAAACAACTTTGCTGTTGAACCCAAAGTTTATACTGCTGAACCTCCGAACAAAAATCAAGTCCGCAATTATATCATTTTAGGATCTTTAGGTATTGCTTTAATTGTTGGTTTAATTGTTGTCGCGGTTGGAGTTTCTGGTTAACAAAAGAGAAGATTTTTTAGCATCGTTCTTTAAATTAAATTAGGCGTTCTTAACTCATCCAGGTGTTTGAAAGTTCAGATACCTGGTTTGTTTTTTTATCAATAGAAGAACCTCTCCCTAACCCTCTCCTAGAAGGCGAGGGAATAATATTAATTAATGGCGAGGGGGGTCAAGAAGAACCTCTCCCTAACCCTCTCCTACCTCACCGCAACGCCCTCTCCTACGAGGAGAGGGAAATTGTGTCCCTCGCGGGACTATTAATTAGTCGAGAGGGAAAAGGTGTCCCGTCGGGGACTATTTATTAATCGCGAGGGGAGTTAACTTTCTTCGGTCCTTTTAGGGGGCCCCCAGGGCTGTTTCATTCTCAGTTAAAAATTGCCGGGGTTGATGGTGAGTCCACCCCCGTGCGCGGGAACAAGCGCGTTGAGGGGAGTGGCTATCCCGTTGGGGGTGAAAGGGTTCCGGGGGTGGTGGGGAGAGGATTTTTTTGAGATGAAAAATAGCTTTTTATAGCACTACGCGAATACGTGTTTGACATTTCTAAATCCTAAAACCCCTTCCCAGTCTACTGTTCCCAGATCCCAGGATTTATAAATGTCCTAACCTGAATGCGTAGTGCTATAGCATTTGATTAGCGATCTTCGAGCATCTTCTCAACAGTCATCTCAATATCGCTGGCAATTTTTTTTAGCAAGGTTGGTGAAATATCTTGTCCTTTGTGAAAAGGTACGGTTGTTCCTCGACCATCCTCATGGCGGAATTGCTTATGTGAACCTTTCTGGCGAACTTCAACAAATCCCAAATTTTTCAATATGCGAACAACTTCTTGAGGTTTCAGAATTGGAATATTGCTCATGCTGAATGAATGATAATTTGTTGTGTGCCGACAAACTGAGTCTCAAAGGTAACATCTTCTTCGAGTAGCATCTCAATCACTTCTGTTAAATTATCTTGAAGTTCATCAAGGGTTTTTCCTTGAGAATGGGCGCCTGGAAAACCGGGAACATAACCGACATAAAGTTGGGTGTCAGGGTCTTTTTCTACAATTGCTGTAAATGTTTTCATTGGGTTAACGTCAATTTAGATATTTATTTAAAGCCAAAGCCGTACTAACTGCAATTATAATTAGTCTCGGCTGAACCTGGGACTGTTGATAAATGGCGAGGGGAGTTCAATTTTCTTCCCTCCTTTTAGGGCAGGGCCGTGCGCGTTAAGGCCCTAAAACTTGATTTGTGGGGGGGTGGGGAGGTAGGGAGGTAGGGAGGTAGGGACGATTTTTATTAATAAAAAGCTATTTTTCCGAGGAAAAAACTCCTCTCCCCACCCCCCCATCACCCTTTCACCCCCAACGGGATAGCCACTCCCCTCAACGCGCTTGTTCCCGCGCACGGGGGTGGACTCACCATCAACCCCGGCAATTTTTAACTGAGAATGAAACAGCCCT
>NZ_AUZM01000160.1 GCF_000478195.2 Lyngbya aestuarii BL J
TTCTTCCATTAACCGTTGCAGTCTCGCCAAATCTTCCCGCGTCACCAAGTCGGCTGTAGACGCATTAATCAGTTCGTTAATGCGTTCTAAACAAGCGTTGATACCTGCGGCAAATTCATAACGAGTTAAAGCCCGGTTTCCTTTATAGGTTCCATCTGGATATCCGGCAATACAACCATAACGTTCAACTAGAGACTGTAATGCCTGAAACGCCCAGTCTGTCGGTTGAACGTCTGACAGTTGGGAAACCGAGGTGACTTGCTGTTTTTTCTTGGAATTAGATCGGCGACCTTCGCGAAAATATTGGTTGAGTTGGTCAGAGGTTTCTGGACTCACGGAATTATCTGTCGTTTCCCCAGACTCGAAATCAGAAACTTGTACCGGAGAAAAACCAGACTGTGGGCCAACTTGACCACTATGGGGATTAACCGGAACTTGGGCCAACAGTTCAGACTGATGATTGCCGCTGGTTTTGACTTGAGTTTCTCCCGGCTGAATGCTTGAGGTCGAAACTTCAGCTACCGCAGTCGAAGACAAAATTAAGCTCGCACCTAAGAGAGCTGGACTGAGCAGCCAAGCTTTCAACGTTTGTTGTGACATACTCTCCTCACACAAATATCAGTTCAATCAGTAGGTCTACTGAAATACTTTTAAATTTCCACCGTCATTTTACTCGTCTTTTCTTCTAGAGGAAAGCGCAGTTCCCTAAAAATACCAAACTTCTTGTAAAATTGCCTCGGTGGACATGGATACAGCGATTCAGTGGACATCTTGATCTCTTTTGATTGGCCTTTTTTGGGTATAACCTGTTACCCTTTTTCACTCAAATTGCAGATTGAGAAACCCGAGTAGAAGCTTACAGCCGATTGTCTTTGACTAGTGATCGTGGAGAATTGAATATTAACTTTTTGTTAACCTAACGTTTGAGAGGGACAGAGAACTCGATACTCCAGAACAAAGATTTTTCTCGAAAATCCCTATAATAAGAATCAAATTAATCTAGGGGACTATGCAACCATTGGCTAGAGCTGATGATCACACTTTTGATTGGCAAGAGTTCAACTTAGAACAGCAGCCAGAACCAACTCAGTTAGATGACATCACGATTCGATTAGAATTAGTCATGTTGGCGTTGGCCGCCTTGACTGGAGTTGGCTCAGAAAGTCTAGTAGAAGTTGCCAATCAACTCAATTTAAACTCAATTATTGCGGATCGACTGACTCAACCCGAGAATTCACAACAACAGAAACCCTTAAGCGTTGATGAAGCCCGAGCATTGGTTTTAATCATCAGTGATCTCGCCAAACAAAATCAAGCCCTCATCCGACGAGCGATCGCTCTTTTAGAACAATATACCCAATCCCAAGATGATATTCATCAAGTGGCTTTATTGCGGGATTATTTTGATTCGTTTAGCCAAATGTATCAAGAACAAATTGACAACACCGCTTCGCCTCCCTCTAAGACCCTCAATCCATTAGCCATTAAACTTTTAATCGAGCTATTATTTTACAGCAATTCTAATAGTCCTCAACGCTTTTGGTTGGCATTGCTCAGTCCCAATCGAGAAGCCCTAAATTAAATCCTAAATTACACCTCAAATTAAACTACAAATTATTGATCTGATCTAGAAATGACAACTCGCAAATACACTCCCCCCACCTGTACATTAGAAGTAATCACGAAAAAGCCTTTACTGGGTCGCTCTAAAAAAGAGGCTGCAACTGATCCGTTCCAGTTTAAATTAAGCTTTGATGACCCCCGCTTACCCGAAGAAGAATATGTCACCGTAGAAGGCGATCAACAACAGTTAGAAAGCCTTGCTCAAACTGTAACATCCTATGTGCAGGATTTCCTCAACAATTCCGCCTGGTTTGACACCCTCTACAAAGAAACAACCAACCCCTCAAAACCCATACTCCCCGATCCAGATGAGATTTATCTCAAGCCAGACGGACTCCTCTATCATGATCTCTTTTTAGGAGCGCTTGCCACTCAAAATTCAGGGCCTTTTGTTCATCTCAGTGCATTACAATTATTTGATTTAGTCACTGCATTAGAAGACTGTACAAATGGAGTTGAAGAAGTCAGTGATAAATCCTTTTCTTTTCGGTTTAAACCTGTAATTTGGTTGCGAACATTACTGATGATTTTCATTAGTATTGGTACATTAACGGGCATCATTGAGTTAATCAACTTCTATCGACAGCCCGCCGAACCCCTCAGCGCTTCGACCGAGGAAACTGAACCCACTCCCATTCCCCCTCCTAACCTAAACCCAGCGCCAGCACTTCCCGTTTGGCCCTCTCCAACTCCAACTCCCTCAGCTTCTCCTCCCCCCGTCGCCGCCAATTTACCCGGAGTCGATACCGCCCCCCTGCCGATACCGCCCCCGTTATTTCCTGAACCCGGAAGTCCCCCTC
>NZ_AUZM01000161.1 GCF_000478195.2 Lyngbya aestuarii BL J
GTGCGATTCGTTCTCTAGAAACCAGGATTTCATGGTGGATTAGAGGCAAGGAATCAGGAGAAGTGCCTTAATCTTCTCAACACTGAACCTTGACAACTCAGTAATTCGTGAGAGTGAGGATTAATCCAATTCTCTCCCTCTGAAGGCTTCAGAGGACAGCATAACCCACAGGACATAGCATGACAACCTATATCCTGCTGTGCATGGGTTAAATGGAGGTAACTGGTAGCCTAAACTGGAATCCCTCCTAGCATAGTCAGATATGGTTACGCAAGGAACTTACGTTTTAAGTGTCGTCATCCCTGAAGTAGCTAAATAAGGCTGATAAGCTACGTCCAAATAGGACAAAGTGAAAGATAGGTTTCTACAGTTCGGTAGGTAGAAACAAGCCCCTATAATAACTCGGCACATAGTAAGAACCTAAGTCTGACACAATAACGAATACTGGGAACGAAGTAACCTTCTTATTTGCTCTTGGGTAGGTCGATAACCAAGTAGGAAGTCATCCGCAAGTAATAGGGAGGAAGGATTGTCTCAAAAGCCAACGCTACTCCGTAATGGAATGGATACGCAGACAGAGACACGATAGTTAGGAAGATAGAGTCAATGAGTAAAGTTAAAACGTTATGAACACGGTTCAACCGATGTATGAATGGAATACAATCCCCTGGCGCAAGCTTGAGCGGAACGTATTTAAGCTTAAAAAGAGAATCTATCAAGCCTCTCGACGTGGCAACAGTCAACAGGTACGGCGATTACAGAGACTACTTTTAAAATCATGGTCAGCCAAGGCTCTAGCGGTTCGACGGGTAACACAGGATAACTCTGGTAAGAAAACAGCAGGAATAGACGGGGTTAAGTCATTAACTCCGAAACAAAGAATGGCACTTATCGAGAAACTAGACCTAAAAGGAAAGGTTCAACCAATCCGACGAGTTTGGATTCCTAAACCCAACAAATCAGAAAAGCGACCTCTAGGGATTCCTACCATTCAAGACAGGGCAACTCAAGCCTTAGTCAAAATGGCTCTAGAACCCCAATGGGAAGCCAAATTTGAACCCAACAGCTACGGATTCCGACCCGCACGGTCATGTCACGACGCAATTCAAGCGTTACACGATATGCTAAGGCATCATCACAAATACGTTTTAGATGCCGATATAGCAGGATGCTTCGACAATATCAATCACGAAACCCTCATCAAAAAGTTGGATACCAGCCCATTAATCAGTCGAATTGTCAAATCTTGGCTCAAAGCTGGCATTATGGACAATAACGTATTCCAGAAGAATGAGAAAGGGACTCCACAAGGGGGTGTGATTTCGCCATTATTAGCCAACATTGCACTACATGGGATGGAAAACCTCATCAAAAGCATCAATAAAAACGCCTACATGGTAAGATATGCTGATGATTTTGTGATACTCCATAATGACCTCAAAGTTATTGAGAAATGCAAAGAGGCAATCAAAGAATGGCTCAAAAGAATCGGACTAGAACTCAAACCGTCTAAAACAAAAGTGATCAACACTTTAACATCCTACGACGGTCAAGAAGCAGGTTTCGATTTTCTGGGGTTCAATGTACGCCAGTACAAAGTTAGCAAAAATAACTCTGGAAAAAGAAGGAAAGGTTTTAAAACCTTAACTAAGCCCAGTAAGGAAAGCATCCAAAGACACAAAGACCGCATTAAGGAAGTAGTCAGAAAAGGTAAAGCTAAAACACAATTAGCTATTATTAAGGAACTGAACCCAATTATTAGAGGATGGTGTAACTACTATTCGACAGAAATAAGTTCAGAAGCCTTCAAATACCTGACCCATTTTACTGTCCAATCACTTATGAGATGGGCAAGACGGAGACATCCAAAGAAAAACCTACACTGGATATACCGCAAATACTTCGGAATCCACGAAGGATATCAATGGACATTTATGAAG
Organism: Lyngbya aestuarii BL J; assembly: GCF_000478195.2. Taxonomy (GTDB): domain Bacteria; phylum Cyanobacteriota; class Cyanobacteriia; order Cyanobacteriales; family Microcoleaceae; genus Capilliphycus; species Capilliphycus aestuarii. The sequence continues at coordinate 1,941 of NZ_AUZM01000161.1, forward strand.
GAGCAATCCAGAGTAATTAGACACTCCGAAACCAAAATCGAAAGATGGGTCAAGGTCAAGGGAGATAGAAGTCCTTATGATGGGGACTGGGTTTACTGGTCAACCCGAATGGGGAGACATCCCGAAGCCAAAAAGAAAGTCGCTTACCTACTAAATCAACAAAAGGGAAAATGCTCTCATTGTGGACTCAGATTCTTCGTGGATGACCTCATGGAAATCCACCACATCGATAAGAATCACCATAACAGCAAATGGGAAAATTTAACCTTATTACATCGCCACTGCCACGATGAGGTACACAAGACAAGTGCCTAGTTATTGAG
>NZ_AUZM01000162.1 GCF_000478195.2 Lyngbya aestuarii BL J
ATCAATCGGAATGAATTGATGGTAAATGGGTTGATCAATCTCGCCCCACCTCTGTTTGCCATCAATTTTTTCCCGGTTGTTGAATTGAGCCTGCTCATCGCGAGATAACAGACAGACCACTTTTTTGTCTTGTGTTTAACAATCGCATCTTATCAGTGTTCTGTACGCAAATTCGAGTGCAGGAATTGGATTCATCGGGAACTCCGTTGGGGTCAGATGAGCGGGAAGTTTATGTAAACTCCCCTCAACGACCGATGGCTACTACTGACCGCTTGCAGCTTTTTGATGAGGTTTTTGGTATTGAGATTGAATACGTTCGAGTACACCGTTGTTAATTGCATCTCTAGCTGAACGAATGGCGTTACAAATCGTTGGCGCCTTTGACGAACCGTGACCGATGATGCAAACTCCTGCCACCCCGAGTAGTAGTCCACCCCCATGTTCGACATGATCAACCCGTTGTTTAAATCGTTTCAAACTGGGTTTAAGCATTGCTGCTCCAATTTGAGCGCGTAAGCCCGTTGAGAGTTCGTCTTTGAGTAGATGTAATACAATTTCACCGACCCCTTCGGCAAACTTCAACAGAACATTACCCACAAAGCCATCACAAACAATCACATCATACTGACCGGATAACACATCCCGACCTTCTGCATTGCCTGCAAAATTAATTTGCGTGTTTTCTTGCAGCATTTGGTAAGTCCGAACCGCGAGATCATTGCCCTTGCTGGCTTCCTCACCGATATTGAGCAAACCAATCCTCGGTTGATCAACCCCTAAGACGTACTGGCTATAAATTGACCCCATCACCGCAAATTGTTCTAGAAATTTGGGACGACAGTCTACATTAGCGCCCACATCGAGAACCAATACCGGAGAAGTGGGGTCTAAAGTCGGCAGAACTGCTCCAATTGCGGGCCGATCAATTCCCCGTAGCCGACCCACCCGCAGTAACGCTGCTGCCATTGCTGCCCCAGAGTGACCTGCCGAAACAACGGCATCTGCTCTTTTTTCTTTGAGCAAATTCATTGCTACATTAATGGAAGCTTTGGGCTTACGTTTGAGGGCGCCTAGCGGCTCTTCGTGCATTTCAATCATTCCTTCGGAGGGAACGATTTCAGGTGGAGGTGAAACAGTTGGGTGATGCTTTAGACAAGCTTCGAGTTGCTGTTGATCTCCGACGAGCAACACTTCAACACCCAATTTTTCCTGTGCCATTAACGCTCCTGCTACAACTTCTGCGGGAGCAAAATCCCCACCCATAGCGTCAATTGCAATCCGTGTGCGAGTTGAACCCATTGACCAATCTCAGAGAAACCTTAAAAATTTTACCAAACAGTTATCGCCCTTTATCAGTGATCCGTTTTTACAGTGATCACTTCACAGTAAACAGTAACCCGTTGTTTGAGTTAACAGTTCTCAGTTCTTTTGCCTGTAACCTTTACCCTGTACCCTGTTAACTTGCCACTGAAGATCTGAAAAAAGAGGAATTAAGAATGTTAGATGTTTTTAGCTCGGGAGTCCTATTAGCATGGTTAGAGATGGCAGGTGTAGACCCAATTGAGTTGAATGCTGCCACTCGTCAAGTTTGGCAAGGTGGACTCTCTAAGTTAATCTTACTCGATCAACCTGACCCCATTGCCAGCGATCTGGTTCAACAATACCTTGACCGACTAGCTGCACGGGGATTATCGGATCAGGTACAAGGGGTCTGGATTCAAGCCGGCCCGATTTCTTTAGCGAATAATGTCGGGACAACACCCCTTCCGGCGGCTTCTCTAACGAAGGTGGCGACAACGCTTGCTGCTTTACAACAATGGACACCGGATTACCAATTTGAAACCTTGATCGCTACTTCTGGCCCGGTGGAAAATGGGGTGGTTCAGGGTGATTTAATTGTTGTGGGTAGCGGCGATCCGTTTTTTGTCTGGGAAGAAGGCTTTGCGTTGGGAAATACCCTCAACCAAATGGGGATTACTCAGGTGAGGGGAAATTTAATTATATCGGGGAATTTCTCGATGAATTATGAGTCGAATCCGATTAAAGCAGGGGAGTTTCTCAAACAGGCTTTAGATTCGAGATTGTGGCCTGCTGAAGCTGCCGCTCAATATGATCAACGAATGCCCCCCGGAACCGCTAGGCCGATTGTG
>NZ_AUZM01000163.1 GCF_000478195.2 Lyngbya aestuarii BL J
AATCCGTGATGGAAGGTTTAATTGGACTACAAAAAATACCTCCTTCTGATTTAAACGCCAAACCTGACAGTGAACTTGAGAGTGAAGAATAGGTGATTGTTTTTGAGGAAGATTAAAGATTTTCACTCAAGCTTTGTTTGGCTGCTAAATATGAGGGTGATAATTTAGGGAAAGTTGCAAATTATTTGCAGTTGGAGTTGGAGTTTAAACAGCCAGGAATTGGGTTTATTTTTAGATTTTTTTCGACTGATTGATTTATCTTTTTTGATCATACTTTTCCGGACGATTCGTTGATAATTTGATCGAAACTTGATTGACTTTCATACTCGATTAACTCAGCAATATCACTTTGGAGAATATAACAAAACTTCTCTAAGGGTAAATCATTGGGATCATTTCCAAACGGATTTTCAATCTCTAAGCCTATTTCTTCAATTCCGAGTAAAGAAAAAGTAATCACTCCCACCGCAGGAACTGTTAACCAGTTCAACTCCTCAACGAAAGTAAATGGTACACTCAAACAATAAATAAGCAACAGATGTTTTAAGTGAATAGAATAAGCTTTGGGTAGGGGAGTCGAAGCAATGCGATCGCAAGCAATCATCGCCTCTAAAATTCGATCCATTGACTGATTTAATTCAATTAAAAAGCGATAGTTAATCAGATTTTGTTCATACATTCTGATTAAATAATCCGCTAACCAATTGGCAATTCTTAAGGGTCGTTGCTGAATCTGTTGAAGTTCTATAAACTGATTAGGTGTGAGTAAATTTTTAAGTTCAGTTTCTAGATCTTCTTTTCTGACATGAACTTTGATCGCCCAGACCAATGTACCCACTAATTTAATATAATCTAATTTTGTCTCTCTGTCTTTATCGGTTTTTGTCGGAATAAAAAAATAAATATTTCGAGCTAAAATTCGACCATTGTGAATCATTACCCCCCAAAGTTTACGACCTTCCCAATATCGTTCGTAAGCTGTATTGGTTCTAAAAACCAAGAGTAAACCCAGAACAATACTCGGAATTAAACTGCTAAGAATAGGTTGATTAACGGCTAATCCTTGAGAATAGATTAAATTAATCATGCCCGCAAAAATCATCGCCGCCACGACTCGCCGCCAAATAGACCGAATCACTGAACTGCGGATATTCAGAGCTAATTTTAACCAATTAAACCAACTTTTTTGTTCCGTCACTATTTTTGACATGGGATGACTATTCTCCAATTAATTTGTATTAAATCTGTGATATAATTTTAAGTTAAACTAATCGAATTGGAAAGACTGGGATTCAATTTAAGAGCTAAAAACTCCAATAAAATCATCTCTAATTGTGAATTTAACTCAACTTCAAATCCCGGTATTCACCTAGCTGATACTCAAATAAAAACTAGATTCCCTCAATCTAATAGCCCAGAGAGATCGATTGACGTATCGCTGTTGACGGGTAATTGTTGAGTAAATAGTCGCTCATTTATTCAGCATGAATTCAAAAATTGCTGAAATCAGCATACCGCAAATTTCTATCTATCCGATGAGTAAATCTATCGAACTTTCAATCACTCCTCGCCTGATCGCAATTACCACAGCACTCGCTCACCCAAAATTCCCTCGCAAAAAGCCGGAATTTACCCTGTTTGACCCCCGAAAACCTGAGTTCTGAGACGGATCTGATCGATAACAAATTACAATCAACTTGATCGCAGATCCCTTTCCCCTGCTACCATGACATCTGTGCATTAACTTGGACGGTAAGTAAACCGATCCATATTTGCTTTTTACACGTTACCTTAAGTAATGGCTAGCGCGGGTATTTAGACGTATGCATTTGAGTGAAATTACTCATCCGAATCAGCTACATGGTTTATCGATTCACGAATTGCAAGAAATTGCCCGACAAATTCGTGAAAAACACTTAGAAACAGTCGCCGCAACAGGCGGACATTTAGGCCCAGGTTTAGGAGTCGTAGAACTCACTCTCGCCCTCTACCAAACTCTGGACTTAGATCGAGATAAAGTCGTCTGGGATGTAGGCCACCAAGCCTATCCCCACAAAA
>NZ_AUZM01000164.1 GCF_000478195.2 Lyngbya aestuarii BL J
CGTGTGCTCTTCCGATCTCTACGCTCAGAATAATAGAAGTTTATCTGTATTTAGAGATTGTTTGTTGTTTCGGGTGGGTTGGGAGTATTTCCGGACATTCTGCAATTATGAATTGTTCTCTAACATCGCAATACAATCAATTTCGACTAACACATCTTTGGGTAAACGCGACACTTCTACACAAGCCCGAGCAGGTGCATTTTCGGTTTCAAAATACTGTCCATAAACGCTATTGATCGCGGCAAAATCATTCATATCTTTGAGGAAAATAGTTGTTTTGACGACCTCTGACCAACTCGCCCCTGCTGCGCTTAAAACGGCTTCTAAGTTAGCCATAATTTGTTCGGTTTGTTTAGCCACATCTTGGAGATGAACAATTTGATTTGTTGTGGGATCGATAGAAATTTGCCCGGCGACAAAGACCATCCCATTCGCAATTACGGCTTGATTGTATGGGCCAACAGGAGCAGGGGCTTTATCTGTCCGAATAATTTGACGTGTCATCGCTTTAATTTGGGTAAGTTGAGTTAAGCTTGTATCCATTTCACAGATTTCTCCATCGGGCATCACAGCCCCTAGAAATTCAGCATTTTCGAGGTTCGCCCCGTAGAGGTTCGCATCGGTTAAATCTGCTCCAATTAAACTTGCTCTACTCAGATTAGCACGAATTAAATTCGCTTGATTAAGATTAACAATTCTTAGGTTTGCACCCTCAAAACAGGTTTCTCGAAGATTGGCATTTTTGAGGTTTGCACGATTAAGATTTACTCTCGCTAGATTTAATTTTGACAAATTAATCCCGGTTAAGTTGGCTTGTTGGAGTTTGGCACCTTCTAAGTTGGCATCTTGTAACCGAGCGTTACTCAGTTCTGCTAAACTTAAATCAGATTCTAATAGAATTGTCCGAATTAAATTGGCATCTTGTAAGTTTGCTTTTTTAAGGTTCGCTCGGGTTAAATTGGTTTCCAGTAGATTAGCACCACATAAGTTAGCTTCTGATAAATTCGCCTCGGTTAAATCCGCTCGACTTAAATTCGCAACAACTTTATCATACCAACTTAAACTCGCTGAACTTAAGTCTGCACCTCTCAAATTGGCACTAATTAAATTCACCGCATCTAAGTCTGCATTGTGAAAGTTTGCTTGTTTTAAATTCGCATGATTTAGACTCGCTCCGGTTAAATTTGCCCCGGTTAAATTTGCTCCGGTTAAATCAACTCCATGTAGTTTTGCTCGTCCTAAATCAGCCTCATTTAAAGTTGCATAGGAAAGAATAGCTTGACGTAAATCTCCCCGTAAATTCGCAGAAGTTAAGTTAGCATGAGAAAGATTTGCTCGCATTAACTTTGTTTCATTGAGATTGGCGTCAGTAAGATCAGCATTTTTCAAGTTGATATCACTTAAATCGAGGCGATCTAAACTGGCTCCTACAAGTTCAACGCCTTCAAAATCTCGTTCTCCTTTGGTGTATCGTTCCAAAAGTTCAGTCGCATACATTATCGGTGTCTCCATCACCCAATGAGTTTTAGTTTACAACCAAACTGTAAATTTTCTTACCTTTTTATTTTATATTAATATTTGTAACCTCTCCCCAACCTCTCTTTGAGAAAGCTACCATATATACACATCTTGAGTTCAACATTAAAATTCTATATTTTGCCCCCCTTTGCCCCCCCAAAATTGGGAGGAACTCAAGTCTAGAAGTCCCCCAGAGTTGGGGGATTTAGGGGGCAATAGTCAACTCAATACTTCTGGATACACAGAAACCTTTTAGGGGAGGGCTAGGGAGGGGTAACAAATCCAATCACTTAACCTAACGACTCAACGCTACACATTCGATTTGAACGAGGGCATTTTGGGGAAGTTGAGCGACTGCAACGCAAGCACAAATGGGAGCAGTTTCAGTATCGAAATAGTTGGCATAAATAGCGTTCATCCCTGCAAAATCACCCATATTTTTTAAGAATATTGTTGTTTTCACCACGTCCGCCCAAGTTGCTCCCGCTTCGGCTAATATTATCTCTAAATTTGCCATAATTTGTTCGGT
>NZ_AUZM01000165.1 GCF_000478195.2 Lyngbya aestuarii BL J
CGTGTGCTCTTCCGATCTCTGTAGGGAATCAATAAACCAAATATGGGTAAAGCCACTCCCGCAATTGTGCAGATTATAGCCGCCAGAGACGCTTGACGATGTTTTCCGAGTCCCCAGACCAAAACGATTAAAATCGGACAAATCAGCGCAAAAGCCAGTTTAGCATCGATTAAACGACTGCTGTAGGTCAGAGTCAGTAAACAAGCAAAGAAAATACTCGCTGCGATCGCAATATCTCTCAAACTCAAGGGTAATGACAAATTCAACAACAGAATCCACCACAAAAAGATTGCCGGAGCTAACAACAGCAAACGCGGTAAAATTCCTGTATTCGTCACCGGATCAGTAGCGGTAAAAACACCTAACGGATTACGCACCGAAACATTTCCCTCAAAAATCCAAGTTAACTCTCGCTGTCGTTCTCCTTCCTGCGTCACTGTCGGGAGAGCGCCCGAAAAATCAGCATTGGGAAAATTGGCGTTTACGGTTAACCGAAAATTAGACAGAAGTTGTCCCATTGGTTCATACACCCAACGAGGCGCACCTTGGGCTTGATACGTTACCCGAAACCGAGTTGTTTCTCCAGGCGCTAAACGAAACGGAAACCCATAGTCCCCTGGATTAACCGATACCAATGGTTTTTCCTCTTTTTCGACTTGAAAATTTTGGAGGATCTTATATCCGAAAGGGGGACGAACTTCAAAGAAAAACTGCTGAATATCACTGAGTCGGTTGATGACCTGATATTCGGCTTCAAAGTCCACACTATACAACCATTGACGAGTCGCCGGATCAGTTGCTTGATCGATTCTGAGTTGAATTTGTGAACCGGCGATCGCCAAAAACCGATCCACTTTCCGGGTTGCTTCTTCCTCAATTTGTTGATTATCAACCCAGCGATAGCGAGTATAAGTTTCTTCAAGTTGATAACGCACTTGAGGTGCTGCTTGTTCAAGCCGTTCACCTGAAACCGTCGTCACCACTTGAGCCACTTTTTGTTGTTCCCAGTGATGATATCGATTTGCGAGGGTCGAACACAGAAAAAATCCCCCCACCAAAATCACTAAAATCAAACCCAGATGAGGTAACTTTTGAATCACCAAAACATAGCGTTCTAACTCTCCTTGAAGAATAGCGGCGACAGAGGGTTCAGCTTGACGAGAATTCGACCAAGTAATCATCGCCATCACCAAGCCAAACGCTAAAACTAATAGCGCCAATTTCCAAGAAAATTGAACGATGTTCGATCCAAAATTAATTAACTCATTCGGATGGGTTAAATCGGGTAAATTCGGAATGCCTTGAAACGAAGAATACATCTCTAAAATCCGACGAGAAAAATATGTACAACTCTACTTATATTCATCCGCTCAGTCTCTACTCCGGTCTAGATAAAAAGAACTACAAGCTCATACCCAGACCTTCCTGATTTTCGACTCTCATCAAAATCAATCCCACTTCACTTTAATTAACGATTCACTATCGAATAGCTGCCAAAAATTTTGAGCGTTTTTGTATAAGTTGCTAATTCAGCTAAAGCCAATTTTACGGATTGATCACAAGTATTAGCTTCCAGATCAATAAAAAATAAATAATCTCCGAGTAATCGCTTTGTGGGACGAGACTCAATCCGACTCATATTAATCCCTTGTTCTGCAAAGACCTGTAACGGTTTAACTAAAATACCTGGCTTATTTTCCAGCACACTAAAGGCTAAAGACGTATGATTCCCTCCGGGTGACGGTTGTAAACTCACCACCCAAAAGCGAGTACAATTATCCGGATAATCATTAATCGGATGAGCTAAAATCGGTAACTGATATAAACTTGCGGCTCGTTCTGATGCAATGGCTCCAGCGGTTGTCTCCTGATCTAAATGTTGTAGGGCTTCTGTGGTGGAATTTGTGGCAATTTGTCGGACTTGGGGAAGGTTTTGATTTAACCACTCCTGACATTGAGCGAGGGCTTGAGGATGGGAATAAACGACTTCAATCTCTTGTGGATTTTTTGCCAGAGAAATCAAAGCATGAGAGATGGGTAACACTAA
>NZ_AUZM01000166.1 GCF_000478195.2 Lyngbya aestuarii BL J
GCTCTTCCGATCTTTCAATTCCTCAAGACTTGGGTCAATTTTATCAATGGTTTCAAACGATTAGTCAGTTATTACAAGTTCCAATGACTAACTTTCCCGCTCATAATTATGTTTGTCAGATTGTGACTTGGAAGCGTGATAATGTTTTTAAACTGTATGAAACGCTTGAAAAGCATTCTAATCGTCACTGGATAGAAACTTTTTGTAACTGCTGGAATATTTCTGAATATGTTCTTTATGGTGTTTTTGTTGATCAAGTTCTAGGAGATCAATCAGGACATTTTTATGATCAAGCTCAAATTTGTCACCATTATTGGCGAGAAGAATTTTTATCCAGTGAAGATCTAAAAAGGTTTATTCTTGAGATTGAACCTTATCAGGTTGCTGTGATGATATCAGCAAAAGCTAATATTTCTATAAGCCAATATGAAAATCTGTTTCAGTTAATTCCGCAAATCTAGGATAATTTAAATTAAGTTTTTACTAATTTTATCTAGACAATAGAAGGTTGCATAATTTTTGTTGTAGTAACAATCAATAACACTGGATTGGTTTAAAACTTTTCATAGAAAATCCAGTCATATTGTAAACATATTAACTTGATATAAAAAACTGAAGTTGAGAGCTTGATTTTCACCCATTTTTTGAATTTATGTTATTTAAGAATTGAGTGAAGATGGGAAAGAAAACTTTCAATTACAGGATACCCAAATAGAGATTCTAGCAAAGCACGATCTGGGACTTTGAGTTGCTCCTCCGATAGACAAGTTAAAATCTCATGAGCAAAAGAAGGAGCATCAGATGCAACTCGGAAATACTGACTTGCTTCTTCGGGTAAACCTGACAATCCTTTTGGCCGAGAAACAATAGGATTACCAATTGCTAGCATATCAATTGATTTAATACTAACACCACTCCCTGTAGCAATGGGGTCAATTAGAACTCGACCAGACTGATAAATTATCTCTGCGGAAGGTGGATTAATTTTAAAATCTAAGTCTTTACTATTTTTTAAAATCGTTTTGATTTGAGAATTAGGATTTGAACCTGCGATCAAAACTCGAATGCTGGGCAATCGTTCTTTCAAAATTGGAAAAACTTCTTCAATAAACCATATTATACCTGCGACATTATTTTCGGAATGAAGATTTCCTAGAAAGACTACATCATAAGATTTTAATTCTTGAATATTTTGATCAACATCAAGATTAACTACTCCTGTTTTTTGCTTAGGCTGTTGATTAAATTCTATTAAAGGAGGTAAAAAATAGCCATTTTTAAATCCTTGTTCTTGCCAAAACTTTAAATCTTTATTGGATATATCATAAAAAGCTAAACTTTGTTTGAGGAGAGATTTTTCATAATTTTCTAACTGATTTAAAGACAAAAATCTTAGTAATTTACTATATCCTTTTGCACTTTCAAAATAATAGCGATAATGTAAGTATTCTATATTGTGTGATCGAATAATCATCGGTATTTTTAAAGCTTTGCTTAATCGAGAAGCCACCCAACCACCATGAATCTGATCGCATAAAATTACATCAGGCTGGAAATGATTAACAGAGCTTAGAAGTGTTTTCCATTTTTTTCCTCGAACTATTCTGGAGGTCACTTCTAAAGGATATAAAGATAAATCAATAACTCTACGAATATAACCCCCTAAAGTCTGCTTATAAGTAATTGGATAAAACTCTTTAACATACTGATTAATGATATCAAAACTCTCCGTATCTGGAACCTCATGACACCAGCAGATTAGTTGTATCTCTACTCCCATCTTAGCTAACATCTTTAACCGACGCCAAATATCAATTCGTCCCCCATGGACTGCGGGATAGGGAATTTCCATAGCAACAATAGTGAGTTTCATGCTTTTAGATAATTTTGTAAAAAATTGCTTTTTTATAATAGCATATTTTGAGTTTTCTTTTCAATACATAAAACCAGTTAATATTATATCTAAGTTTGGAGCCAGAAAATCATGGAATATGATGAGCTAATTAATTAATGATTTACATAGGGAGGTTATTAATGGCATCACAAA
>NZ_AUZM01000167.1 GCF_000478195.2 Lyngbya aestuarii BL J
GTGTGCTCTTCCGATCTCGCTATGATGGGCCAAGTCCACAATCGAAGGAAACAGGAATTGTGATGTTAGCTGATTCTTGTGAGGCGGCGTTGCGAAGTCTTAAAGATGCCACCCACGAAGAAGCCCTACAAATGGTGAATAAAATTCTCCGGGCGAGATGGCAAGATAATCAATTGGTAGACTCTGGACTCAGCCGAGAAGATATGGCAAAAATTGCTGAAGTTTTTGTCCGAGTTTGGGAACAAGTCAACCACAAACGTATTGCTTATCCGAAAGGGGTATTTTCGGCTCGATAGGGTGAGGTTATGGAATTATCCTTTGACCCCTGTTGCGGCGTCTGTTGGCACTATGTAGCGTTGAAGCAACAGAAATAATAACAATACGGGTGCTATCGAAATCACTGATCCCGCAGCCACCAAACGCCAATCGAAAGAGAAGGTTCCGGCTAATTTGGCAACTCCTAAAGGCAGGGTGTAGTATTCGGGTTGATCTAAAATCAGCAACGGCCAAAGAAAGTCACTCCAAGACCCGATAAACACAAAAATTGCTAATGTTATTAAAGCAGGTCGCACAGCCGGAAGCATAATGTGCCACCAAATCCCCAGTTGAGAACATCCATCAATGCGGGCGGCTTCAACGAGTTCTTTGGGTACACTCAAAAAGGCTTGTCGCAACAAAAAAATGCCAAATGCTGAAGCTACACTGGGAAAAATTAAACCGAGATAAGTATTTCTCAATCCTAACTGCACGGTTAAGACGTAGAGGGGAATCATCACAATTTGAAACGGGATCATAATTGTGGCAATAATAGCGGTGAAAATGCTATCCCTTCCCCGAAAGTCTAATCGCGCCAAGGGGTAAGCCGCTAACGCACAGAATAACAAATTTAATTCAACAGTCAGACTCGCCACAATCATACTATTGACAAGATAACGCCCCATCGGGTTTGTTTGCCAGACTTTGATTATATTCTCAAAAGTCGGTTCACGAGGGAATAGCTGAGGGGGAAATTGAAAGATATTTTCGTTCCCTGACTTAAAGGCTGTACCGATCAGCCACAATAACGGAAAGAGCATCAAAAGAGCAATGACACTCAGCAGTAAATAATTCCAAAATCTCTTGATTATTGGTGATTTTAAGTTCATTGATTATTTAACTTCAACCCTTCTTCTGTACAACATTCATTTAAAGGTTGATCCCAATTCTCAATCGGTAACTCGGTCAAATAAGCAAAATCAAATACAATTCCTATCGTTGGAATAGATTGCCACTCAGGAGAACTAAGCATCCGATCATAATATCCTCCACCGTATCCTAAACGATATCCTCGCTGATCACAAGCAACAGCCGGAACTAAAATTAAATCAACTTGAGACGGTGAAATTAGGGGTAAGTCGGCGTGAGGTTCCCATATTCCATAAGCCCCTGTTTGCAAGAGTTCGCCGGGTTTCCATTCATGCCAAATTAGAACATTTTCAACACATCTTGGAAATCCCCAAATTTTTGTTCCTTCTTGGCTGGTTTCTGCAAAGAGACGACTCAAATCAGGTTCTTGACGAAAGCTAACATAAGCTAAAACTGTTTTTGCGTGTTGAAATATAGACGAAGCTTGTAAATGAAAACTAATGCGATCGCTCTTTTCTCGCCAATCTTCTGCTGACATCGACTGACGAATATGCAGTAACTCTCGACGAAGCTGATGTTTACTTTGGGGAGTTTGTTTTTGTTTCACGACGTTTGTAGAGGTTTGATCTATCTTGGGAGTCATAATATTCTAATAATTAAGCTTTAGTTCGATCATAAATTTCTAATGTTAAACAGAGAAATATATCCAACAATTTTTATGATTTTCCAATCAGAATATACTTTGTTAACAGTAGAAAAACTGATTTTTTTAAAACTTTTTATTTAGACTAAAAATGAACTTTTTTTGTTTCAAAAATAGAAGAATTTGCTTGATTTAATTTAAAAAGAACAATTTAGTCAAAGTTTTGTTGAACTAAAACACTCTGAAATATCAGTTCAAAAAGGCTTAATAGACTCTATC
>NZ_AUZM01000168.1 GCF_000478195.2 Lyngbya aestuarii BL J
GCTCTTCCGATCTAGTATGGCTCAAGTTTCTTAATAAATTTGACAATTTTTCCTCGCGGCGCTTTTTCCTTCTCAATTCTCTCTCTCCAAAGGCTAGAATTGAGGAGGTTTGTTGGTTTGGGGTGGTTAATACTTTCAAGCTCAGGGCGCAAGCCTTGTACCCCTTTATATAACAACAGTCAGTTTGAATGATAAACTATGAATAATAAATTGAGTAAAATAAGTTTGTTTATTCTCATTAATATCTTTATTTTACCGATTATAACAGCATCTTTTTTGGTTCTGTTTTCACAAGCTCAAGGTTGTGTGTTAGTTGGAGAACAATCTTCTCCATGTCTGGTTTTTGGATTGAATCTAGGGATTTTAATCGAGAAATTCATTCAACTGACTTGGCATTTTCCCTTAATGATGTCACCCCAGGGAATTCTTCCGGCTTTTATCGCAATTACAGTTATTGTGATTTTGATTCATCTAACATTACGGGGTCGCCAACAATTTTTTTGGTCTTTATTTTGTATTTGGTATATTCCGATTATTCCGAGTGTATTAGGGATTATTTTAGTGCGGTTTTTAGCCGATCAAGGAAATTGTGTTCTGAATGAAGGGAGTGCTAATTCTTGTCTGATTTTAGGGGTGAATATGGGAGAAGCCTTTTATGGGGCGAGTGTGGTGCCTTGGTTAATCTTATTACTGATCCCGATTTGTCTATTTATTTCACTTTTTTATATGATTATTTATGCTTTGGTCTTAGCGATGATTCGTGAACAATCGTCTTAAGTATTAATATTCGATCACATTTTACCCCAGATGACTATCGACCGATTAAACTAGAAATAAATCCAAGCTTAACGATAGTTCCTGATGAAAAACTTGATCTATTGGTTAATGGGAGAAAAAGGTGGAAAAGCCACGATCACAGTTTGGAACTGGTTATGGGGAATACAACCGGAGTCCCCGGAACCCCAAGTTTCCCTAGAAGCGGCAGAACAGTCCTTACAGTTGATCCAAGAGTCGGTTAAAAAACTAGCCGAAGCCGTTTCAACTCAAACCTCGACTTACCAACGCGCCCAACAAAAGTATCAAACTAAAGTTAAAGAAATTGAAAAATTAGAGCAATTGGCTTGGGTTGCTCAACAAAATGGCAATGAACAGGAAGCCCGTTTAGCCCTATCTAAAGCCATTCAAATTGAGAAATTTTTACCGCAACTCGCCCAACAAGTTAAACGAGCCGAAGACTATGTTAATCTATCTCAAGAACGGTTGAATCAAGAACAAATGAAACTTGAAACCTATCAAACTGATTTGGCAAACTTCAAGGATATGCAAGAAATTAATCAGGCATTAGAATGGGTGGAAAAAGTTAATAATGAGTTAAATATTAATTCAGCGCGATCGCAATTTGAGGAAATCAAAAACACCGTTGAACAGCGTAATCTCGAACAGCAAGCACTCGCAGAACTTACCATGAACGCTTCGGAAAAGCTTGGCGCAGATATCGAACGTCTAGCGACAGAAGACGAAATTTCACGTCGTTTGGAAACTTTCATAAAATCTCATCAACCCTCTGATTAGATCGTAAAGAACATTAATTAAGGAGACATTGGTTATGGCAAAACGCAGCGGCCCTCCCCCCATCATTTATATTATAATTTTTCTAGCTTTACTGGGTTTGGGGTATTGGTTTTTTCTGAGGAAACCTGCTGATCAACCCGCAAACATCAGTTCAACAGGTCAACCCACTGTTGCGCCTCCTCCCCCTCCCGATGCTGAAATATTTCCCTCTCCGGCGTCGGTTCCCCCCAATACTCAGATTCAAATTGATGGTTCTACCAGTATGGTAACGATTACTGAGAATCTCAAACAAGGATTTTCGCGTCAATTTCCAAACGCTAGGGTTAACACGATGGCGAATGGTACGAACAATGGGATTAAAGCTGTTCTCAATGGAGAAGCTGATCTTGCAGGAATTTCGCGATCGCTGACTCCTCAAGAGGAAAACCAGGGGTTAAAGGCTTTACCTATTGCTTCTGATCAAATTGCCATTGTC
>NZ_AUZM01000169.1 GCF_000478195.2 Lyngbya aestuarii BL J
TCTGAGAGAAACAAACGCCAATCGTGATGTTAGTGCAGAGACTATTCAGGTAGATGCTCTACGAATTGATACTGTCAAGCGACGGGTTTATAAAGGCGAGCAACTGATTCCTCTAACTTACATTGAGTTTAATCTTCTCGAACTGCTCTTAAAACATTCTGGTGAGGCGGTTTCTCGTTCAGAAATTCTTCAAGAATTGTGGGGTTATGCACCTCGACGAATTGCGGATATGCGGGTTGTCGATGTTCATGTCGCTCGTCTACGCGCAAAAATTGAAGAAGATCAACGTAATCCCGAATATATTTTAACAGTGCGGGGAATTGGTTACGCCTCTCAACGCTTGCCGATTGTAGAGGAAGCTATTGGAGCTTGAGCCAATCTATTTTTAAACATTTGGGTTCCTAAGAAAAAACCAACACTACAACTTCAACTTTTGTCTCAACTTTTGTCTCAAAATCGAATTTGATATTAACTTAAAGTTTGGATCAATTCTCTGAACTTTAAATTTAAAAAAACCTGGCGATCGCTTTCAGTGTGTTCACAAGATGGATTGAAAGCGATCGCATAGCGTTGTTGAAGCACAAACAGTCATGCTATTGTGTTTTTGTGACTTTTTTCAGTCCCCGAGGCTGATCGACATCATAACCTCGCATTGTGGCGATATAGAGGGCAAAAAGCTGTCCGGGAACAATCGCACAAATCGGTGATAACCATTCAGGAATATCATTCGGTAAAGGTAAAGTAGTCTGAGCTTGGCTCAAAGTTTGTGGATCATTTCCGAGGGTAATAATTTCGGCACCTCGTTCAATGAGTAGCGGCATTAAATCCTGTTGCATCTCGTTTAAAATCGGCCCAGAAACAGCAATCACAACAATCGGAAAACCCGGTTCAATCAATGCTGAAGGGCCATGCAAAAAATCCGCACTGCTGTAAGGTTCAACCAAAGTATACGTTAACTCTTTCAACTTCAAAGCAAGTTCAAAAGCAGTAGAATAGTTATACCCTCGACCGATAACAATACAACGCCTCATCTGACAATAAGGCTTAATCGTTTGGTAAATATTCGGGTTGAGTTCAAAGGTTTGTTCCACCCACTGCGGCACCAGTCGTAAAGTTGTCAACATCGACTCATTAGCCGCTAATTGAGAACTTAACATCGCCAAGGCTAATAATTCCGCCGTGTAAGTTTTTGTCGCCGCAATAGAACGTTCAACACCTGCACTCAAGTTAATCACATGATCGGCTTGTTGGGCAAGGGGAGACTCAGAAATATTAGTCATTGCAGCAGTTAAAGCACCTTGTTGACGGGCTTCGGCTAACACCTCCACTAAATCTGGACTTTCACCACTTTGACTAATCCCTAAAACCAGCACATTTCCGAGCCTGGGAGGGCGTTTATAGAGGCTGTAGAGGCTCGGTGCAGCTAACGTGACTAAAAATTGATTGATCGTTCCAAACAAGTATAGGGCATAACGAGCGGCGTTATCGCTACTTCCTCGGGCGGCAATCACAATATGAGTAATTTGTCGGTGTTGAATGGCTTCAGCCAGGTGTTGGATGGCTTCAGCTTGTGTATCCAAAAGTCGGTTTAAGGCTTGGGGTTGCTCTTGTATTTCTTGTGCCAGATTAGAATTAATCGACATGATAGTTGCTAATGGAAGTGCTTAACTTGATTTAAATGGAGTGAGAAGACTCCCGTGATAGCTATAAGTTTAACGGGGGATGGGGCTGATCAACCCTGGAATTCATTTCCAGCGACAGCCCCTGATGAATCACGACCAAAACAAACAGCTTACGAATGGTGTGGTCAACTGTAAGACATGAGTGAACTACTCACACTGACCGCCGCGGTACAATGTGAGCTTCTGATTTCTCAGCCCGATGCCCTTTCACCGTCGCGGTTATCTGGTCTTAAACAGGCTCCCTCAGCAGAGACGGGGTTCCCTCCGCCAAAATGTATTATTCTGATGCCTTCATTTCTTATGTTGAGTGCGGCGTTACTGTCACAATCGTGGTGAGTTTTACAGTTA
>NZ_AUZM01000170.1 GCF_000478195.2 Lyngbya aestuarii BL J
GGAGAACAAACCGAGGAAGAAGCTCGCAAGTTTGTTGATACAATCTTAGAGCAACAAAGCAATTCTGGTGCTACTGAGACGACAACTTCAACGTCTTCATCGTCTATGACTACAACCCCAGTCTCGGTTTCTGAACCTGACTCGGCTGAAGACCTTCAAGAACTCACCGCTCAAATTGCCGCTTTGCGACTCGAGTTAGAACGTCTACGGGGTTCTGAGTCTTCTAACTAAAAGAACTAGCACACACTTTAACTTTGAACGCTCGATATATTGAAAGTCGAATCGTAGAAAGAAGATTCCCTCGGGTTAACTCCGGGGGAGTATTATATTTAGGGGATTAAGTCACAAAGGATAAGTACAGTCATGGAAAATCTTAAAAAAATTAATGAGCAACTCTCAATTGCGACTAATCAAGTTACACCGACCCAATTGCAACAAGCAGCACAAGCCGGGTTTAAATCCGTGCTAAACTTTCGATCTCCTCAAGAAGAAGGTTTCCTCAGTGATGAGGAGAAACAAGCAGAAGCAGCCGGATTAGAATATGTTAATCTTCCCGTCAAACCTAATGGGATTACAGAGGAACTTGCCGATAAAATTATACAACAAATTGATTACCTTCCGAAACCTGTCTTACTCCATTGTAAAAGTGGATTGCGTTCGGGTGCAATGGGGTTAATGTATATTGCGATTAAAGAAAATATATCGGCAGATACCATCCTAGAACAGGGTAAAGAAATGGGTTTTGATTGCAATACATTTCCGCAAATGAAGGAGTTTTTAATCACTTATATTTCTAAACATTCAAACAATCATTAATTCATCCGAATCTCACTGAAATTAGGCGACAAGGAGTTATAAAATAATGACAAATGAAACAAGCAAGCAAAACTTAGACTCGACTACTTCCGAAAGTAAAATGTTAATTTTTGCAAGTTTTTTACTCGGCTTTGGTTTGGGCGGGTTTATCGATGGAATTGTATTGCATCAGTTGTGGCAATGGCACCACATGATCGCCAATCTCGTCCCCACAAATACCCTCGCCGGATTAGAAACAAATACTGTTGCGGATGGTGTTTTTAATGCTGGAATGTTTACAATTACTGTAGCGGGTTTAGGTTTGTTGTGGAAAAGTATTAAGCAAAATCCCAGTTTTTCACTGTCAACTCGCGCATTTATTGGCTGGAATCTAATAGGTTGGGGAGGATTTAATTTATTTGATAGTGTTGTTTTTCATGCGATCTTGAGATTGCATCATATTCGCCAAGTTCCCAACTTTATTATATACGATATAAGCTTTTTTTTGATCGGAGGTTTCCTGATTTTAGCGGGAATTGTTTTAACCCGAAAAAATTAACCTGAGACAAGTGGGGTGGGTTGATTCAGGTTTCTGCCTCAAAAACATAGATTTCTACACAATAACCCCTACATTGGTGGATGTGGAATAGTTGCAGGTTCGTTATTCTTGTGATATACTACAAACATAATACAGTTTTATACAAGTGAGGAACGATCAGCAGAAGTTGTTCGTTTAACTAATTAATGAATCGTGAAGACATTGAAAATAGAACGGTTTTAATTGCCTTAACAGGTTCACGAGGTTATGGGTTAGAAACAGCTACCTCTGACTATGACTATCGCGGCATTTTTATTGCGACAAAACCCTATTATTTGGGATTAAGTCACATCGAACAACAGGATAAAGGCTGGGATACAACCCCATCTCAAACGTTTCCTTATTTAGCCAAAGATACCTGTATCTATGAACTCAGAAAGTTCTTAAAATTAGCGATTGATAATAATCCCAATATTTTAGAATTATTCTGGTTTAAAGACTATGTTCACCTGACAGAAGTAGGAAAAATATTGCAGCAACATCGACAATTATTTCTTTCTAAACGCATCAAACAAACCTATTCGGGTTATGGTTACGCCCAAATCAAAAAGTTAGAATCTCATCGTCGTTGGTTACTCAATCCTCCCCAACATCAACCCACTGCGGCTGAATTTGGATTGGTAGAAAAGCCGCCT
>NZ_AUZM01000171.1 GCF_000478195.2 Lyngbya aestuarii BL J
TTGCGCCTCGCCTTGGAGTGGTTAAGAGAAGGAAGCGATAAAAACTTCTCAACGGACTAGCCTTCTATTATTTGTACCGTCTTTTCACCTGTCAATTCGCTCTCCTTCGGTGAAAAGCAATGAGTCACAACAGCAAAACCCTCATCCGGTACGCTTGTTATTCACATTTACTAATATATCAGTCAAACTTGGATAACTCCATCGATCTTTAGAGAGAAACTATTGTGATTGTTTGATCCTTCATTTGACATAGGTAGATGATCTGAAATCCTGAAATGTTTGCGTGACTATGATTGATGGAGACAAAGGCAGACCTTGATTTATTCCTCTTGGCTAGGATCGCATTATTGTTTCGATTTCAGATAAGATCAAAGAACTTAGTTTGTTCAATGACGAATCATGGCTGAAACCGGATCAGGCGGTGAAACAATTGCAGCGATCGCCACCGCGATTGTTCCTCAGCAGGGGAGCATCGGAATTGTGCGTCTATCTGGATCTCAAGCCCAAGCGATCGCTAAATTGCTGTTTAATGCCCCCGGACGTCAAGCTTGGGAAAGTCATCGCATCCTGTACGGCTATATTCGTCATCCTCAGACTCAACAGGTTGTCGATGAAGCCTTGCTGTTGCTGATGCTTGCTCCTCGTTCTTACACTCGTGAAGATGTCGTTGAGTTGCACTGTCATGGCGGAATTATCGCTGTTCAGCAGGTACTACAACTCTGTTTAGAAGCCGGAGCGAGACTGGCTCAACCCGGTGAATTTACCCTGCGGGCTTTTCTCAATGGCCGAATTGATCTGACCCAAGCTGAAAGTATTGCCGAGTTAGTCGGTTCTCAGTCTCAAGCGGCGGCTCTTGCTGCCTTAGCTGGATTACAAGGAAAACTCGCCACTCCCATCCGCCAACTCAGGGCTACCTGTTTAGATGTATTAGCGGAAATTGAAGCTCGGATCGACTTCGAGGAAGACCTACCGCCACTAAACGTTCCCGATATCATATCACAAGTAAACCAGATTTCTGCGGAATTGTCAATACTAATAGAAACAGCCGAAAAAGGTGAGCGGTTAAGAAGTGGATTGAAAGTGGCAATTGTCGGGCGTCCAAATGTGGGAAAATCAAGTTTATTAAATGCGTGGAGTCAGAGCGATCGGGCAATTGTAACAGACCTTCCGGGGACAACTCGGGATGTGGTAGAATCGCAATTAGTCGTGGGTGGAATTCCCGTACAAGTATTAGATACAGCTGGAATTCGTAACTCCGAAGATCAAGTTGAAAAAATCGGCATAGAGCGATCGCGTAGTGCCGCAAAGTTAGCAGATTTAGTGTTATTAACCATAGATGCCGAAGCAGGTTGGACAGAAAGCGATCAAGAAATTTATCAACAAGTCAAACACCGCCCTTTGATTTTAATCCTCAACAAAATTGACCGAGTATCTGTCAACGAGTTAGACTCAAAAGTTCAGGAAATCCTCGCAAAACTGAACCGAGAAAATTTATTAACAGTTCAAACCGCAGCCGCTTTAAATCAAGGAATTTCAGAACTTGAAACTACAATTTTAACCGCCATTAACGCCGGAAATCTTCAAGCCGAAAACCTAGATATTGCCATCAACCAACGTCAAGCATCTGTGATTACTCGAGCAAAAATAGCCTTAGACCAAATGAAAACCACCATTGACAATCAACTTCCTTTAGATTTTTGGACCATTGATCTGCGAGATGCCGTTCAAGCGTTAGGAGAAGTCACCGGAGAAGAAGTCACCGAATCGGTTTTAGATCGAATATTCAGTCGATTTTGTATTGGCAAGTAACCCCAGTCTTTTAGAAATCAACTTTCTATACAAAGGTACAACTCAGGAGTATGGTGAAATTAATCTAAAATAATCAGGGAAATAAAAAATGCCCAATTCAATGACCAACGTACAACCGCCCTTAGAATTTATCCCTCCTGACTTTCAATCTGGAGTTTTAAAACTCAGTCAATGGATTTTCCCGTGGTGGATTCGCTTCAAAACTC
>NZ_AUZM01000172.1 GCF_000478195.2 Lyngbya aestuarii BL J
CTTGAAAACTCTTGTATACTAGAATCAAAGCTGAGAATCTTCTCTCTTATTCTCAAAATTGTCTCTTTTTTACTCGGTGGAAAATCCGTCATAAACTTCCGAAGTCTTTGAGGTTGACTGGGAAGATTACTTTCTCTCGCATCCTCATAAAAAATTTGAATTTGTGAAGTTTTCTGGCTATCAATATCTTTCAAAATGAGATAAAACTTGTTATCCTCTTGAACAATAGAAAACTGAAAAAACTCAAATTTGAGATGATGATATTGGCGATCAATTAAATTATCTCGGTGAAAACTGGGTGCGATCGCCACCAAATTCACAGGTTTGTCATAATCAATGCGATCGCCAAAGGGCTTGTCTTCAAGCAAAGCATGGTAATATCGAGTCAGCTGCTGAACAATGCCTCTATCTTCAACATTTTTTAACTCAATCACCACCAAGCGTCCGGTTTTGTCTGTAGCCAAAAGATCACAACGTTGATTATTAACAATATATTGACGTTGGATAACCGTCCAACCCAGTATTTGATCGAGATGAGAAAACAGAAAATCTTCTAACGCTTCCTCACTCTCAAATTCCCAACATGAGCCAGTTTTCCTTAAAGTGACAAAACTTTGCATTTCCGTTGCAGGGTTCAGATTAAAATTATGATATCATAGCCATCACTTAAACCTAGAATTTTTGTATTTAAAGAACAGTGGGAACTTGGATTAAAGACTTACAAGTTACGAAAGTTGTTGATGGAGATACCCTCAAAGTATTGTTGAATGGTAAACGAGAATTTTTGAGGCTGCACTGTGTTGACACCGAAGAATCGTTTCCCTGTGGAACAAAACCCGTTACAAATGCGGGAATTGCATCTTCAGAAATGGCAATCCAATACTTTACGAATTCTGATGGTGAACTGACGC
The DNA here is from genome assembly GCF_000478195.2 of Lyngbya aestuarii BL J. Taxonomy (GTDB): domain Bacteria; phylum Cyanobacteriota; class Cyanobacteriia; order Cyanobacteriales; family Microcoleaceae; genus Capilliphycus; species Capilliphycus aestuarii. The sequence goes on from NZ_AUZM01000172.1 coordinate 912, forward strand.
AGGTTGATGTAGAATTTGATGGGGACGAACCCGTTGAAGTCTGTCTAGAAAAATACCGAGATAGTCACGGTCGGATTATTTGCTATATTCATAAAGACGGTGAAAACTATAATACTTGGTTGATTAGAGAAGGTTGGAGTCCGTATTTTATTAAATATGGTCGTTCTATATTTTATCATCAACAAATGATGGAAGCTGAAGCCGAAGCCCAAGCTTATCATCGGATTATTTGGAACGCTCATACCAATCAAAATGGGGCTTTCCGCAACTACGAATTATTAATGTCTTGGTGGACACTACGAGACTCAATTATTCAAGATTATCGCCTCAATGGAATTCGGGCGGGAGTGCTTTCGGTACGTTTAGATTACCCTAAAATTATCGCCGCCGCAGCAAAAGAAGAATGGATTACCATCTTTTGTGATTTACAAGATGGCGTGACCAAATGGATTGGAAGCGGGGCGTTGATTCATACAGGTTCAAAAGATCATATCTTAAAATTGTGGATTCCCGAAGCTAAAAACGATAAAAATGCACCCCTAGCTCAACTCATTCAAAAACGTTATTCAGGTTTAGGACGAGGTTATGTTTATGTGAGTGGAAAAGCGGTAATGTATCGTGATAAACCAGAAATTACGTTAACAGATCTCAAACAGATCTCCGATTTTTGTCCAATTTTTCCCATTGAAAAACAGAGGCTTGTCAAAACCCGAGAAAAAAGTCAATAAAGCTGCTAAACTATAAATATGATTCTTGAAAATAGAGTACAAGCAATGCCGACTTCTTTACCGGAAGGATTTCCTGAACCCACTCAAGCAGGTGTAATTGAAATCAAATATTATCCGGCTTATCGGGGAGTAACCTATTCTCATAGCGGAGATTTAACCCAAGCCACCAAAGCAGCATTTAACCCCTTATTTCAGCATATTAGCAGTAATAATATTGCCATGACCACACCTGTAGAAGCCCGTTATCAAGATGCTTCTCGGGCGGAGGTTTCGTTTTTGTATTCAAGTCCTCAAATTTCTCCTCAACAGGTTCAGTCTGATGTTCAAGTCCTAGATACTGAAGCGATGATGGTGGTCAGTATTGGAATTCAAGGGG
>NZ_AUZM01000173.1 GCF_000478195.2 Lyngbya aestuarii BL J
TAGGACTTGCTTTAGTTATCTTTTTAGGAATCCTATTGTGGGGAAATCAATACTCAGGTAACGCGAGTGAGAACCCAACTCCAGATCCAGTTATCCAGATGTGGAGATCTCATCAGCAAGATCTTCCGATTTCTTCTCCTCTGGTTGCGGTTGAACCGAGTCAACCTGTTGAGACAAATTCAGTCACCTATGGAAGTTTAAATAATCAAGATTTAGTGGGATATCTTGCTCGTCCAGCACAAGCTGAGGAGTCTTTACCGGGTTTAATTATTATCCATGAATGGTGGGGACTCAATGATAATATTAAAATGATGACTGAACGACTCGCCGGAGAAGGTTATGTAGCTTTAGCTGTTGATTTGTATGAAGGAAAAGTTGGGGATACTCCCGAACAAGCCAGAGAATTAGTGACCGCAGCGAGAAATAATGAACAACAGTTAAAAAATAATATTCGTCAAGCTTATCAATATTTAGAACAAGAACAAAATGTACCCAAAATTGGGAGTATAGGTTGGTGTTTTGGGGGAAGTTGGTCACTAAACACAGCATTGCTTTTTCCTAAAGAACTCGATGCTACCGTCATTTATTATGGAGGTGGAATTGAAACCAATCCGAATCAACTTAAAGCTTTAGAAATGCCCATTTTAGGAATTTTTGGAGAACTTGATGATAATCCTTCTGTAGAAACAGTTCGTCAGTTTGAAACGGCGTTAAAAGATTTAGGAAAGTCACCCGAAATCTACATCTATGAAAATGCAGATCATGCTTTTGCAAATCCTTCGGGTACTCGTTATAATGCCGAAGCTGCTGAAGATGCTTGGAAAAAGACAATTACCTTCCTAAATCAGCATTTAAAATCGGTTGCAAATTAATCACTCAGAATATCCAGACTCTCTATATAATGTTATTATGAGTGAGTGTGAATAATCCAATAAACTGATATTTTGAACCAATCTCGGGAAAGCAAGTCAATAGTTATAGAAGATAACATCTACTCCCAGTAAAACCATGAAATTTAACGAGACTCCGATTTTACTTCGTCGTCAGGATATCATCTTAGCTTACACCCTGTTACGTCTGGTATTTGGGATTAACTTTATGGTACATGGGTTAGTCCGAATTGGTAATATTCCTGGCTTTGTAGCCTCCCAAGTGGCTTTGTATGAAGGATTACCTATCCCTGAGTTTATGATTTCAATTCCTGCTTTTTTTATTCCCATCGTTGAATTAATTGCGGGTGTTTTAATGATTATTGGCTTTCAGACTCGTAATGCAATTATTGCCAGTTTTGTGTTAATGCTTCCTTTAATGTTTGGAGTTTGCTTGCTTCAGAAATGGGATACAGCCTCCTCACAATTAATTTATTGTGTTGTGTTGTTTATCTTGTTAGCGGGTTACACTTTTAACCAAATTTCTATTGATAGCTGGCTCAGAAGTCGTAAGAATTAAAAGCTTAAACTTATTAGAGATTATTCAGGGAGAAGCCCAGATCATTCTCCCTTTTTTCTTCCTGTTAAAACTCCAATGGCTTGCGGAATAGTTCGAGGTACGGTATAACTTTAAGAAACCAACTCTGTTCCAGTCACAATTAATTGAGTTGAACCACCACAATCAAGCATCATCACTTTTTCCTGCATAACCTGTGGTGATTAATTTTCCATCTTGGGTTAAAACAAAACCGATAGAACAGTGGAATGTTGGTCGAGAATTTCGTCGTCGTTTGAAGCGAAGATTTGATCAAGTCGGAATTTCAATTGGTGTTCCTCGCTTGGAACTACAACCTAACTCTAATGGAAAAGAAATTAACCTTAAAGCATAATTTAGTTTTTACTTCTGATCATTTTGATACATTTTATTTGACTTAAAAAATTAACAATTTAAAGAGTGAGTCTATGGTGTTCAAGTGAGTTAAAATCTAAAAAATCTCTAAAATTTACCGCTCTCAAAAATATCAAAGTTTCAAATGTTATGATTGAGTTTCAATAAAAATCTAGAGTCAGTAAACCTGTT
>NZ_AUZM01000174.1 GCF_000478195.2 Lyngbya aestuarii BL J
TATCTATTCCCATTTCTATTGATTTAGACTCCGGCGATCAAAAAACTCAAGAATTCAAAACATGGGGAACTTTAATCGCTCATCAATGCGATCAATTCCGAAACTGGAAACCCGAAGAAATAGAACTCTTAGAACAACTTTCTATTCAACTTTCAATTGCCATCAAAGAAGACCAACTTCGTCAACAAATAAAAACTCTCAATGCTAAACTCGAAGCCCAAACTCAAGCCAGCGATCAAAAACTCCAAGCCCTTCTAAATAACACCTTTCAATGTACAGCAATACTCAGTCCAGAGGGAATATTACTCGATGTTAATCAAACCGCTTTAGACTTTGGAGGTTTGAAACGCGAAGAAACTATCAACCGTCCCTTTTGGGAAATTTACTGGTGGACAATCTCTCCAGAAATACAACAACAATTGCGTGAAAGTATCGCTAAGGCCGCTTCTGGAGAATCAATTTATTATGAAGTTGATGTCAAAATAGTAGGCAATAAAGTCGCAACCACAGACTTTGCTTTACGTCCACTTCGAGATGCAACAGGCGAAGTTATATTATTAATCGCAGAAAGTCGAGATGTTAGCGATCGCATCGAAGCTAAACGCGCCCTTCAAGAAAATCAAATCCTTTTAAGTTCTGTTCTCGATTGTATTCCTCAAGGCGTTTTTTGGAAAGATAAAGAAGGGAATTTTCTCGGCTGTAACTACAAATTTAGTGTGGATGGAGGTTTATCTTCTAGCCAAGAAATCATCGGTAAAACTGACTTTGATATGCCGTGGAAAGAAGAAGCCAAACTCTATCGCGCCGACGATCATCAAGTCATGGCATCTGGAGAAACTAAACTTAATATAGAAGAACCAATGACCAAAGTGGGAAAAATCTCACGGTTGCTAAGAACCCATAAAATGCCCTTGCGAAATCCAGAGGGAGAAATTATCGGAGTCGTCGGTACCTACGAAGATATTACCGAAAATAAAAAAGCAGAAATCACTTTGCGTCAGAGTGAAGCCCGTTATCAGATGTTAGTCGATAACTTCCCCAACGGGGCTGTAATGATGTTTGATCACGACTTACGGTATATCCTAGTTGGGGGTTTTGGACTCGCAGAGGTGGGACTTTCTAAACAAAAAATGGAAGGGAAAACGATTTGGGAAGTCTTACCGAAAGAAACCTGTAAACTGATCGAACCGCTTTATCGTCGGACTTTAGCGGGAGAAGAAATAGTTAGTGAACTTCCCTTTGGCAATCGCCTTTATCTGGTTTATTTTTTACCTATTATCGATCAGGGAAAGGTGCAAGCCGGGGTGGTGTTAACTCAAGATATTACTCAACAGAAACAAGCCGAACAAAAACTGCAACAACTTAACCAAGAACTCGAAGCAAGAGTTCAACAACGCACCGCCGATCTAGAAGCCGAAATTGCCGAACGAACTCGTCTATTAAATATTTTAGAAGCAAGTTTAAATGAAATCTATATCTTTGATGCTGAAACTCTAAAATTTCAATATGCCAACCAAGGTGCTTTGCGAAATCTGGGTTACACCCTCGAACAACTTCAACAGATAACCGCCATTAACCTCAAACCCCAACTGACTCCAGAACAATTTCAAAAATTAATTGATCCCTTATTAAATCATCAACAAAACAAGACCGTTTTTAGAGCAGCCTATCAACGAGCAAATAAAACATTCTATCCGGTGGAAGTTCACTTTCAACTGATCGAACATCAACAAGAACGCTTATTTCTCGCGGTTGCTCTTGATATTACCGAACGTCAACAAACCGAAGATCGTTTACAACTGGTCGAATTTGCCCTCGATAATGCCCAAGAAAGTGTTGTCATTGTCGATCAATCAGGTCAGATTGTTTATGTTAACAAAACCGCTTGTGAAAGTTTGGGCTATTCGAGTACAAAACTCTCCAATCTCAAAATTTGGCAAATTGATCAATCCCTAAACGCTCCGCCCCAGTGGGAAGAGTTTTGCCAACGTCTCAAACACCAAAAA
>NZ_AUZM01000175.1 GCF_000478195.2 Lyngbya aestuarii BL J
CTGTTCTAAATTGAGAGATTTTAGCCTTTTCTCCCAACCGAGTTTCAATCCCAACTCGTTTGAATTCCAATGTTCCTCTGCAAACGATGGAACAGCATTAATCGCCTCTTGAAATATCGTTTCGATTTCTATTTGTAAGTTGCTGCGGCTATCTTTGAATGCGATCTCAATTTTCTTTCTGATTTCCTCCTGTTTGCTTTGAATTGTTTCTGCTAATTGTCCATAAATTTGAGCTTGTCCTGCAACCCAGTCATAGGGTGTATTAATGGCGCCGACAGTCGAACCGAGTAGAGTTTGCGATCGTCGAATAGTTCCGTATTGAATCAAAGACTCGCGAATAGAATCTAAAAAATCTTGCATTCGACTGGCTTTGAATAATTCCTCTTGGCGATTTTCATGTTCGGGTTCGCGGGAAAGTTGAGCCGCCAAAAGCATCACCGGAACAATGGGAAAGTAATCGTTTGCATAATGCTCTTTTGCATAGCGGCGAATGCGTTCAATATGTCCGCCCAAACCGCTTTGACCTTCCATTGCAAAGGCTTTATCGGGATTCTTTAGAAAATGTTCTAACCAACGGGGATCGCGCAGATTTTTCTTAACATTCAAAAGAATAATGAGCGGTTTTGCTTTCTTTTTGAGCAGATGTAAAAACTTAAATTCTGTGTCTTGAACGCTGTCATTTGTAACGACATAACAGATAACATCTGACTCCTCAATCACACTTTCAGCTATTTCTTCATCACTTTTTCCGCCGGGAGCGCCAATCCCAGGCGTGTCAATAATCCGAATATTTTTCCATTCATAAACTCGGTTGTAACGAGTCGTTCGCTGTTTTCCAACTCCTATCGCCTCCCATCCATCGTTAGTAACAATGGCGTGAAGCGTGCTTTTTCCCGCTTTCGTTCTGCCCATAAAGGCAATGCTAAAGTGATTGAGAGCGCGTTCTTTTGAACGGAGGGATTCCCGCACATCCTCAATTTCTTTGATAATTTCAGCCGAGAGCGATTTTTCAGTTAATTCGAGTTGTTTTGCAACTTCTTTAGCCGTGTTTGCCTGACCTTTACTGTTAGTTTTTGACTGAATTTCATAAATCGATTTTTGCAAATTTTTTCCCAAATAGTAAAGTATCGACAAAGCACTTCTCAGAGCAAATTGTGAAAATTGGTAATCTTCCTTAGCAACAACGGCACACTCACGAATTGCTTCATCATATTCTGGCCCCGATAACAAAATTTCTCGCCGCAGTTGCTCGACTTTTTCTTCGGCTCCCGTTAAATTGGCTAATTTATTAACCAAAGCCTGGGATAAAATCGAATCAGCTTTCTGAAGTAAACGCGCACTAACAGAAAGTTTTTGTTGATTGGACTCATCAAGAAATCCCGTATCAGAAAAGGCTCCGGCTTCTTCAATTTGTTTCTGTATTTCTCCTTTCGGCCAGTTCCAAATCTGTGCAATTCGTTCGGCCATCTTCCGTTCTAACACCGAACAAAACCCGTCTACATAAGCAATCGCTAAAATTTGACACATGGCCTCATTTTTTTGACTGCTGGGTACTCGCCTCGCAACTTCTTCGACAGATAATTGATTATCATCTTGGGCGAGAATCTTTTCCATTTCCTCCAGGGTTCGCTGTCCGGCTTCAATTTGAGTTGCGAGTTCGTGAAGCGCTTTTGATTCTTCGCTGTGAATTTGTTGGTCAGCACAAACCATGTGCGTTACCAATAAAAAGGGATAATTTATCGTATTAGAATGGTTGTTAGTCACTTGTTCAGTCTTTTTGAGTGTCGTTTGCATCTTGCCTAACCCCGTATTAAAGTAGCCAATACGTTGAAGTCGCAGTCGGCAAGATAGCCACCGCCAGCAATACCTGTTAATGCGATACCTGCAAAAATTGCCGTCTGAGTTATAGCCATGTCAGTGTTGAGACGGTTAGAACGTGCTTTGCTCAAGCCCATACGATCTCCTAGAGGTAGAGGGTGTTAAATTTTTTAAGTCTCTACATTCAG
>NZ_AUZM01000176.1 GCF_000478195.2 Lyngbya aestuarii BL J
GAACGGTGGGAAAGCTTAAACGCCGAACAACAAGAAAAATTCCCCCCCATTTGCCCAGATTTTATCATCGAACTGCGATCGCGAACCGATTCCCTCGAAACCCTTCAACAAAAAATGACCGAATATCTTGATAGCGGTCTAAAATTAGGGTGGCTCGTTAACCCGCAACAACAACAAGTCGAGATTTATCGCCCCAGTCAGCCTGTTGAGATTGTTCAACTCCCCAGTCGTTTATCGGGAGAAAGTTTGTTACCCGGATTTGAACTCGATTTAGCCCAATTTTGATATTGATGAAAGCATCAAACTTCGTTACAATGAGCAAACGTGAGTTAAAAACGAGTCGAAAGCTCGGCGCTGTGGAAACAGACGCTTTATCACATCTTGTAAATTAATCCAATGAGCGGTGAGTGAGAAGCCAGTCAAGCTGGTAAGATACGAGCATATTATATCTGTTTGACCCGGCTCCGCATAAAAAAATCCTACTAAATCGTAACAATGGGATCAAAACGAATGGCTACAAAAGTTGGCGATAACGCCGAAAAGCAAAAAGCATTAGCTCAAGTTCTCAACCAAATTGAGCGGAACTTTGGAAAAGGATCAATCGTCCGTTTAGGCGATGCTCCCCGCATGAAAGTCGAAACCATTCCCAGTGGAGCATTAACCCTAGATTTAGCCCTGGGTGGGGGAATCCCCAAAGGACGGGTAATTGAAATTTATGGCCCAGAAAGTTCGGGTAAAACCACTTTAGCCTTACACGCGATCGCCGAAGTCCAGAGAGCCGGGGGAGTCGCCGCCTTTGTCGATGCAGAACACGCCCTCGATCCCAGTTACGCATCCGTTTTAGGGGTTGATATCGAGAACCTGCTGGTGTCTCAACCCGATACCGGAGAAATGGCGTTAGAAGTCGTCGATCAACTGGTGCGTTCAGTTGCAGTTGATATTGTGGTAATTGACTCTGTAGCGGCTTTGGTTCCCCGCGCAGAAATTGAAGGGGATATGGGAGACGCTCACATGGGGTTACAAGCGCGTTTAATGAGCCAAGCCCTGCGGAAAATTACTGGTAATATTGGTAAGTCCGGTTGTACGGTTATTTTCCTCAACCAACTGCGTCAAAAAATTGGAATTACTTACGGAAACCCCGAAACCACAACAGGCGGAAATGCGCTGAAGTTTTACTGTTCAGTTCGACTCGATATTCGCCGTATTCAAACCCTGAAAAAAGGCTCCGATGAATATGGAATTCGGGCTAAAGTTAAGGTTGCTAAAAATAAAGTAGCTCCTCCTTTCCGCATCGCTGAATTTGATATTATCTTCGGAAAAGGGATTTCAACATTGGGCTGTTTAGTTGATTTAGCCGAAGAAACAGGAATTATTAAACGTAAGGGTTCGTGGTATAGCTACAACAGCGATAATATTGGTCAAGGTCGAGAAAAAACCATTATTTACATGGAAGAAAACCCCGAATTTACCGCGAATATTGAGAAATTAGTTCGCGAAAAATTAGATGGCGGTGCAGTCGTTTCTTCTAACTCAGTCGGACAGGTTGATGAGTCTGAAGATTATGAAAATGACGAAAATGGAACCGGAGAAGAAGAATAATAAAATCAACGTTTTTCTCATAGAGAATTAGGAGTTAGGAGTTGGGAGTTAGGGTTGATAAATCATCCTCAATTGTGAAGTTATAACGCCCTAATTCCTATTGATTTTAACTCTAAGATTTGACAATTAAAACACAGAAAATATAACCTCCTTAGCCTTAGTGTTGAGGGGGTTTTTCACTGATTAAATGAGTTTCTATAGCGGTACACCCGAAAAACTAGGTTTTTGATAGTTTACGGGGAAAGGATGAGGTAAATTATGCAGTTACAGCGTTTCCTAATGCTAAGTTTATTGTTAAAGAGGTTTGGAGGTGCATCTGTTTAGCAAAGGTGTTACCTCCAACCCCTCAATACTTTGTACTTCCTCTGCTTGAACCGACATTCGGTAGTTGGAAGCACGGATCA
>NZ_AUZM01000177.1 GCF_000478195.2 Lyngbya aestuarii BL J
AGTTTGTGTTGAGGCTCATCAATACCCGGATGAAATTACTCACTATAACTTAGGTATCCGACGAGAAACCAGTGCAGATATTCTGAAACGTTGGTTGGGGGAAGTTTCTTGTCGTTTATCCCCAGAAGATGACAGCCAAGTGGTGTTTTCTTTTGGGGTGAATGATACGACTATTGAACAGGGAAAAACACGGGTGAGTTTATCTGACTCTCTTAATAATACCCGTCAAATTTTAACAACAGCTTCATCTCATTTTCCGGTTTTAATGATTGGGCCTCCACCGATTGCAGACATTGAACAAAATCAGAGAATTAATAATTTATCTGAAAAAATACAGTTTATTTGTGAGCAGGTTAATATTCCCTATCTTGATGTTTTTACACCCTTAAAATCTTCTGCGGTTTGGATGAGTGAAGTTGAAAACTATGATGGCGCACATCCCCGTGAAAAGGGCTATGCTAAATTAGCTAATTTAGTTAAAAGTTGGTCAGCTTGGCAATCATGGTTTAAGTAAAAAATATTAGAGTTTAGGAGGTTGGAAATGTTAAAATTTAATCAATTTGAGGCTTTGAGTTTTGACTGTTACGGAACTTTAATTGATTGGGAAAATGGCATTACTCCCGTTTTACAAAAAATTGTTTCCGATCATCAAATTGACTGCGACGAACAACAATTGTTAAAGTTTTTTTCTGAATATGAGCCAATTGCTCAAAGTGGAAAATATCAAAATTATAAAGATGTTTTGCGAGAAGTTGTTCAAAAAATTGGGGAACGGTTGGAGTTTGAACCCACAATTTCTGAATTAGAGAGTTTATGGAAGTCGATTGAAACTTGGAAAACTTTTTCTGATACCGTAGAAGCGTTACAAGCGTTAAAGCAAAAGTATCGTTTGGTAATTATTTCTAATATTGATGATGATTTATTTGCTCAAACGGCTCAACAGTTACAGGTAGAATTTGATGACGTTATTACTGCTCAACAAGTCAAATCCTATAAACCTACCCTGAGAAACTTTGAATTTACCCTAGAAAAAATTGGACTATCCCCAGATAAACTATTACACGTTGCTGAGAGTTTATATCACGATATTGCCCCCGCAAAACAGTTAGGTTTAACCACAGTTTGGGTGAACCGACAACAAGGCAAAGAAGTAGGTGCGACTCAACCCACCGCAGCCGAACCCGACTTAGAAGTTCCTGACTTAAAAACCTTGGTTTCTTTAATCAATTCCTGATTTTTTCTATTAGTCTTGTTCGCAACCAATTCCGTCTTTATCGCGATCAAATCGATGGGGGTCTGGGGATAAAACTTTAAACCGACGATAGGAAATATCTTGACAATCTAAGTCAGGAGGGCTAGGAGGAATACATATTTTTTCACCCTTTTCTCCCGTCGGATAGGAGGGGTCACAGGCTTGCTGTTGTGCCATGGCGGGAGAGAAAAAGATCAGGAAAGCTATCAAAATTAGCAGTTTAATCATCTCTTTTTAATCTCTACTTTAAGAGATGTGAATTAGGGATAATGATCTTTTGTTTCTCTCCTATTCTATCTCACTCATTAGCCATTTGCCAACTTGAACATCTGTTAAAACAGAGTTGAATAACTAAGATTTCCAATTGTTTTCCGCTTGTTTCATCACATAATCAGAAACATCTTCTATTTCTTTGGGGGTTAAACGTTCTTTATAAGCAGGCATATTACCTTTCCCCTGAGTAACTAAGTAAGAAATCGCCTCAATCGTATCATATCCATTGCGGTTTAATGCGTTTTTCTTGAGCGTTTTCCCCCATCTGATAATATTACCGCCTCCGACATGACAACCCGCACATTGCAGGTTAAAAATCTTAGCACCATTTTGGGAGTTAGCCGCTTGAACTGGAGAAGCAAAAGTGAACAAGACTAAAGTAACAATCAGGAGAAAATGGATGAAGGTTTGATGAATTTTCATGGAACTATAAATCAAAAGTTTTAAACGATAAATCCCCTGAAAGTTTATAGGAG
>NZ_AUZM01000178.1 GCF_000478195.2 Lyngbya aestuarii BL J
CATCAAATGTTGACCTGCCCAAACCGGGAAGGGACGAATGGTATCCCAAGCTTCATCGGGTACGTTATCCGGTGTGATTGCCTGTGCGTTACTGGCTCCATGAATCCGGTCATGGTCGAGGTTATGTGAACCATCAACGGGTGCAAGTCTGGACTCTGCGACAAACCCTAAAGCGTTCAATAATGACATTGTTTTTACCTTGATAATTTGACAATTGATGAGGGTTACACCTACCCACAAAACCGCCCAATCCCACTGATTTAATTGACTAGAAACTGTTGTTGATTGCCGAAATAATCCGAATCTGTGCGTTGAGGTCAAGCTGCTGAACGGCTTGCACTAACGGGTCTTGAGAGACTGTTTCCTCTACGATTGAAAAGAAAAACTCACTCAGAAAGTCTGAAGGTTGAGTCAACAGTTGATCAACTAATTGCTGTTCGTTCATTTTCGCTCCGAAAATTCCAATCTAAGTATCTGAATTTCTACGGGTGTGAAGGCAATACCCGCAATATAACCAGCGCAGAACAATCCCAGTATTAGCAGATTGATGAGAAATCTCAGTCCAAATCTGGGTGTTTTGTTTAACGCTATTGACTGGTTTGATAGTGATTCGGTGGCGAAAATAATGCAGCGAAAAAGTCCTGCAATGGAAGCTTTGGGGGCGTGCGTTTATGCAGGCTTTCTTCAGGTTTTTTGTAGTGAAGGAATGATTTGGGGGTGAAGACTCGTGAGGGGATTTCTGGGTTATCCGTTATGACCTGATAGGTTGTAGGGGTTTCCGGTTGAGTTGCGATCATAAATTCCGGTGCTTCTACCTCATCCAGTTCGGCTTCTGTCAGGTGTCGGATTCTGTCAGGTGTAACGTTGAGGATTTTCCCGCTTTCCTCAATCTGAATCTCAACATCGTTTTCAGCTAAAACGTGAGTTACCTGGCAGGTGTGGGCTTCATCCAGTTTGACCCAATCACCAATCACTACCCAGTAGTCACCGTCAACAGACTTGTTGATAAGCTTGCCGGGTTCGATTGGCGGTTGTAACAGTTCCCAAGTTTCCGGGTGAGACTCTGGGGTGATGTTGATAATTTCCGGTTCAACCAACGGCTCAAACAGGTCGTCTGAGACGGTTTCCTCAGTTTCCTGTTCTTCCAATGACTCGGAAACTTCACAAGCGTTAACGGCTGCTTGCCATGTTGACTTCTTACGCAAGTCTCCATGTTGGGAGATGAAATATTTAGATAGCCCAAGCGCTTGAGCTTGAGCTTTCAATTCTGATAAAGTCATAGTTACCTCATCCTGAGAACGGTTCAGTTGTTGAGGGAGTCTAGGGGTTACTGCGTCAACAGTCCCTGGACGTCCGGTAATTACGAATGATAATACATTGTCTCTCCAATTGCAAGTGTATTAAAGTTAAATAGAAGCTATATGAACTACAGATGCAAATAACCATAGTGGTTCCAGACGACATTGGGGAGTTGATTGGACTAATAGGAAGACAGACAGGCAGAAGCACATCTGGAATGTGTGCTGGCTGGATTAAAGATGGTGTTTACCGAGAGATTGAAAACCTTAACAAGGTTGAAGTTTATAAATCTCTCATCCGGAAACGCCAAAAAGAGGAGGCTCAACAAAAAGATGAAGAATCCCCAGAGGAATAATTGTGATCGCAACTGTTAACCTAAAGTTGAGTTCTATCTGATCGCTTCTCAGTGCATAGAGATTCTGATATGTTTTACCCCTAACCGTTGTGCAGTTAGGGGTTTATTTTTTAGGGGGTCAAGTTTTCAATTGACCTGATCAACTTCCCTGCTGAGTTGGACGTGTAACCCCTCTCCCGTTTAAGTTTGGGGAGTGTTTCAGCCAGCCAGTTCTCTAGGTGTTTACACCTGTCATTACATTGTACATACGTGTCATTACTGCTGTCATTACTTGTATGTACACCTGTATTGACACCTTCCCTGAGAGTCTCAATCTCTGCTCTCAGGGATTCAGCTTTTTTTCAAG
>NZ_AUZM01000179.1 GCF_000478195.2 Lyngbya aestuarii BL J
TATTGCTCAAAATTTAGCAAAGCAACTTCAGAAACTCGGCGTTTCTTCTAATCAATTAGTTGCAATTATTATGGAAAAAGGTTGGGAACAAGTTGTCGCTGCTTTGGGTATTTTAGCAGCAGGTGCAGCTTATGTTCCTATCGATCCTCAACTGCCAAAAGAACGACGGTTGCACCTATTACAAGAAACTGAGGTTAAACAAATTCTCACACAATCTTGGCTGAATCATAAATTAGAAATTCCAGAAAATATCGCGCGAATTTGTGTAGATAACCTTGAACTTTCTTCAGAAGAAACCGAACACTTGGCTTTAAACACTCATAATAGTCCCCAAGATTTAGCCTATGTGATTTATACCTCTGGTTCTACGGGATTACCAAAAGGAGTAATGATCGATCATCAAGGCGCAGTTAACACAATTATTGATATTAATCAGCGTTTTAATATTACCTCAGATGACCGAATTTTAGCTCTATCTGCGCTGAACTTTGACCTATCAGTGTATGATATTTTGGGGACGTTAGCAGCCGGAGGAACGATTGTTATCCCTAATGCTGAGGCGACTAAAGATCCGGCTCATTGGGTAGAATTAATTGAACAGCAAGAAATTACAGTTTGGAATTCTGTTCCCGCATTGATGCAAATGCTGTTAGAACATTTAAACTCTCGCTCTGAAGTGAAAAATTCCTTACGTTTAGTCTTACTTAGTGGAGATTGGCTACCCTTAGATTTACCCAACCGCATCAAAAATACACTGAATAAAAATACTAAAATTATTAGCTTAGGAGGTGCAACAGAAGCGTCAATTTGGTCGATTCTTTATCCGATTGACACGGTTAATCCGAATTGGAAAAGTATTCCCTATGGTCGTCCAATGGCGAACCAACGTTTTTATGTTTTGAATGAAGCTTTAGAGCCTTGTCCGATGTGGGTGACAGGACAGCTTTATATTGGTGGAATTGGACTCGCTAAAGGATATTGGCGAAATCCTGAAAAGACAAATAAAAGTTTTATTATTCATCCTAAAACCCAAGAAAAATTATACAAAACGGGAGACTTAGGGCGATATTTACCCGATGGAAATATAGAATTTTTAGGTCGGGAAGACTTTCAAGTTAAAATTAATGGATACCGAATAGAACTCGGTGAAATTGAATCCACTTTAAAACACCATTCAGCCATTCAAGAAGCAATCGTCACAGCTATAGGGGAAACACGAGAAAATCAACAATTAGTTGCTTATATTGTTCCGAAAGAACCCCAAAATGTCTCCGGTATTGATCGGATTGAATTCAAGTTACAACAACCGGGACTACGCGCCGAAGAAGCTAAACAACCCAGCATTGAGTTACCCAAACCCGAACTCAGTGAAGAATTTACTCGGGCTTATTTACAACGTCAGAGTTATCGAAAATTCTTGGATAAACCGATATCTTTACAAGAATTTAGTCAGTTAATAAGCTGTTTGATGCAAATCAAACTAGACAACTCCCCCCTACCTAAATATCGATATGCTTCAGCCGGAAGTCTTTATCCCGTACAAACCTATTGTTATATAAAACCGAATTCTATTGCAGAAATTCAACCCGGAATTTATTACTACAATCCCGCAGAGCATCGTTTAATTTTAATTCAAGAAAATGGTCAAATTGATAACAAAATATATGGGGTAAATCAATCCATATTTGAACAATCTGCTTTTGCTATATTTTTAATGGGTAACTTCAATGCAATTCATCCAATTTATGGTGAAAAAGCAAAAGATTTTTGTTTGTTAGAAGCGGGTTATATTAGCCAACTTTTAATGGAAACTGCACCCAAGCATGAAATCGGTCTTTGTCCGATTGGTACTTTAGAATTTGAAACCATACAAGAATGGTTTAACCTCGAACCCAATCAAATATTATTACATAGCTTTGTAGGCGGTCGCATTGATACGGCTTGGACAAAA
>NZ_AUZM01000180.1 GCF_000478195.2 Lyngbya aestuarii BL J
GCTCTTCCGATCTTGATCGGCATATTTAAACTCACTATCTTTGAGGACGTATTTATCCGCCAACATTAATAAGAAGTTCTCCAAGTTTTCAGAAGAACCGCCTAACCAATATTGGAAAGACATCATAAAGTTGCGGGCATCTTGGGCCTTTTCAATGGGCATATATTTGAGAACTTTCGGCAAAGTTCGCAACAGTTTCAGCATCCCATCTTGGAAGGAAGAACCGGATTTTTCCTTCCGTTTTTTCATAAATTGGGCGATCGCACTTTTGCTTTGTCCCAATTGTGCCATTGAAAAACTGCCCATTTTATTGAGGCGCATCACTTGAGGCATCGACGGAAAAACAACCGCGACATCAAGGTTATCCCGATAGGGTGTAACGGCTTCTACAACTTTTTCGGCTAAATCTTCGATAAAAATTAGAGAAGCAATAAAGATATTAGCTTCGGCGATATCTCTTTTAAGATCGTCATAGTTTTTAGGATTTCTCAACTCCTCAATTAGATAACCACTGATTTCAATGGCTAAATAGGGGTTGTTTTTATTGATCGAACGAACCGCAGTAGATAATGCACTTTGATATTGTGCTTCTAACACCACGTAGACGACTTTGAGGAGCGCTCGTCCGTTCAGATTATCGGGTTTGATGTGTCTAACAGTGGGATTAACGTATGTAAACATATAAACCTTTCAGTCCCTTTTAATCGGCTTTCTTTAAGTTGAAAATATCAGGCTAGGCTGAATATTGAAACAGATTTATCAGCAGATGATAAGCATAAATTGAGATGACGAGTCAACCCTTTTGCTTACCGTTTTAATTGCTGGTTTCTGTTTCTTGGATTTGAGTGCTTGCGGTTAGAAACTTAAAGTGTTGGATTTCTCCTCAACTTTTGAGGTTTCTTAATGGCCATTTCTGTAAAATTGAATTCAGCGTTAGGTCACTTGCAAAGGGCAATATTTCCTATTGTTATTCAATTCCACGAAAAAGCACTATGAGTATTGTTAGCAGAAAACGTTAACTCAAAACCTTTTTTTGCCTGAACTGACATAATTCGATAAGAAAATCTAAAGTTTTCTTAACAAAACTTGACATTTTGTGAGTGATTACTCTAAAAAATATCTAACAAAAATTAACTTGACAAAAAAAACAAAATGTGGTATAAGAAATGTTTTAAAAGATTAATTCTTAAACACTGAGGTTGAAGTTGGATAAAAAATTATCTTTTCTAGAAAAAACTTGATATAATAGGTTTAGATTTATCAATATTATGATTCAATCTAATATAAAAAACTCAACAGCAATCTCACTTGCTGATAGTCTGGAAAAAACTTTCATTATTGCCTACAAAGAAAACACAGATACCTTAGAATCAGCCTTAAAAAAAAGTGGCTTTGATTGTGAAGTTTTGCGACAAAAACACCAACCCGAGTATAAAGATTACTCTCCGAGCTATCTCTGTCTACTTAACCATCGACAAGCCTGGGAAATTGCTATAAATCAGAGTAAACCCACGTTGATTGTTGAGGCTGATTTTGTCCCGGTTGTTGAAATGGGAAAATTGCCATTGCCCTTTAATCCAATCCAAGAAAATGTAGGAATTTCTTGGTTATATACCTGTGCGCCTCAAATTTATAGTGTTTCACCGGAAGGCTATGCAGAAGGATTTTCAACTGCAATGGTCGCTTATATCGTCACACCAGCAGCAGCTAAATGTTTGCTTGAATTAGAAGCAGAAATCCGAGAAAATCCAGGCCCAAAAGCCTATTCCAGTTGGGACTCAACGATTGATAAATTCTGGCGACAGAGGAAACTTGAAAACTATGTTCCTTTCCGAAATTATGGTGAACATGGAGGTAAACCTAATTTAGAGCATTATAAA
>NZ_AUZM01000181.1 GCF_000478195.2 Lyngbya aestuarii BL J
GAAACAGACAACTGCTTCCAACGCGCCCGAACCTAGATAACAAAAGAGTTTGAAAGCCTAAGCACAGTTCCTTGAACATATTCTTTTGAGGACTTTTAGGAAACTAAGAGTCATCTAATTTACACAAAAAAGAAACTAGCCAGAGAGAAAAAGCGACTCATTATTAATATAGAGATATAGCAATAATGAGCAAGCTAACTCAACTCAAGTGGTGAAATCAACACGGAGAGTTTGATCCTGGCTCAGGATGAACGCTGGCGGTCTGCTTAACACATGCAAGTCGAACGGACTCTTCGGAGTTAGTGGCGGACGGGTGAGTAACGCGTGAGAATCTGCCTCTAGAACGGGGACAACAGAGGGAAACTTCTGCTAATCCCGGATGAGCCGAAAGGTCAAAGATTTATCGTCTAGAGATGAGCTCGCGTCTGATTAGCTAGTTGGTAAGGTAAAAGCTTACCAAGGCGACGATCAGTAGCTGGTCTGAGAGGATGATCAGCCACACTGGGACTGAGACACGGCCCAGACTCCTACGGGAGGCAGCAGTGGGGAATTTTCCGCAATGGGCGAAAGCCTGACGGAGCAAGACCGCGTGGGGGAGGAAAGCCTTTGGGTTGTAAACCCCTTTTCTCAGGGAAGAAGAAAGTGACGGTACCTGAGGAATCAGCCTCGGCTAACTCCGTGCCAGCAGCCGCGGTAATACGGAGGAGGCAAGCGTTATCCGGAATGATTGGGCGTAAAGCGTTCGTAGGTGGCAATTCAAGTCTGCTGTCAAAGACAGTAGCTCAACTACTGCAAGGCAGTGGAAACTGAATAGCTAGAGTGCGGTAGGGGCAGAGGGAATTCCCGGTGTAGCGGTGAAATGCGTAGAGATCGGGAAGAACACCGGTGGCGAAAGCGCTCTGCTGGGCCGCAACTGACACTGAGGGACGAAAGCTAGGGGAGCGAATGGGATTAGATACCCCAGTAGTCCTAGCTGTAAACGATGGAAACTAGGTGTTGCCTGTATCGACCCAGGCAGTGCCGTAGCTAACGCGTTAAGTTTCCCGCCTGGGGAGTACGCACGCAAGTGTGAAACTCAAAGGAATTGACGGGGGCCCGCACAAGCGGTGGAGTATGTGGTTTAATTCGATGCAACGCGAAGAACCTTACCAGGGCTTGACATGTCCGGAATTCTGGGGAAACTCGGAAGTGCCTTCGGGAACCGGAACACAGGTGGTGCATGGCTGTCGTCAGCTCGTGTCGTGAGATGTTGGGTTAAGTCCCGCAACGAGCGCAACCCTCGTTTTTAGTTGCCATCATTAAGTTGGGCACTCTAGAGAGACTGCCGGTGACAAACCGGAGGAAGGTGGGGATGACGTCAAGTCATCATGCCCCTTACGTCCTGGGCTACACACGTACTACAATGGTAAGGACAGAGGGCAGCCACTTCGCGAGGAGGAGCTAATCCCGTAAACCTTGCCTCAGTTCAGATTGCAGGCTGCAACTCGCCTGCATGAAGGAGGAATCGCTAGTAATCGCAGGTCAGCATACTGCGGTGAATCCGTTCCCGGGCCTTGTACACACCGCCCGTCACACCATGGAAGTTAGCCATGCCCGAAGTCATTACTCTAACCTTTCGAGGAGGAGGGTGCCGAAGGCAGGGCTGATGACTGGGGTGAAGTCGTAACAAGGTAGCCGTACCGGAAGGTGTGGCTGGATCACCTCCTTTTTAGGGAGACCTAACTTTAGTTTAGCCAACCCCAAAATAATCAGGCAGACTAAGGTCATCCTAGGTCGGTCAAGGAATTAAGCATTCAACAGGCTTTCAAACTCTCGGTT
>NZ_AUZM01000182.1 GCF_000478195.2 Lyngbya aestuarii BL J
AGTTTGCGAGAAACATTAACCACAAATCCTAATTGGCAAATTCAAGAAGTTTATTTTACCAATTTGGGTGAAGATCTGGTTTTATGATGTTTATGACCTCAACTGTTGCCATCGATTTCTTAAGTAGAGAAAGACGGGAAATTGGTAAGCTTCTGCAATCAGCCACAAGACTAAAAATAGATGAGATAAAAATGCGATAACTGTCCAAAAAATTGGAAACCAAGCCGAAAATCCACCCGAAATTGGAGGAAACAGAAAAGCAGAGAGTCCAATCAAAGTTGGAGGTAACAAGATGAGTAACAATGCTGCTAACCAATAAACCCAACTAATTTCGAGGTTGCCAATATGTTCTCCTTTCCAGTTTTGACCATTCCATCGCCAAGTAATAGAAGGTTCCCGATCTGCCATTTTCAGGAGTTGTCTTTCTGGATGAATGGTAAAAATGTGACGACAGACATCACAACCAAATGCGTCCATTAAAGCAATATTAGAAAGATCACCACAGCGACACACTGGACAGGGGTAGGTTTCTTGATAGCTTAATGGATTTTCCTTTTCTTTGAACATAGACATAGATTAATCCTGTATTGACTCAATCCCAAATATTTTCTCGATTTTTTAATACTTTCTTTAGATTGTGAGTAGGCAAGTTGTGATTCGACGATCTTTGATTGAGTTCACCCGTTTGCACTGACTTTTAGTTAATTTAACACAACTGTTCCGGGCTAGGGGTTTGAGATCGGAAGTTGACAGCTTGACGATTTTCGTATCATTAGTTACAGCCTCTAGACTCAGCCTCCCTCTATTGTCATATATAATACTTGAAAATTCCATAAAACTCTGTTGTGATCGGGGATGAATACGTTTAAAGTTTCGTCACTTTCGATCAAATCGCATCTGTGAATTTTTTTGATCGGCTAAAAAAAATAGATCAAACTGACAAAAGTTCTGGTAAAGTATTAGTTAACCTTTTAACAAAGAGGGAATGATCACTCAGCAGTGTACTGTGTTTGGTTAGTCATTATGATGATGTATTCTGAAAAGCAAATCACAGAACAATCAAAAACTAACTGCACTGAGACACACCTTTTCTGAACTGATCAATAGATTTGACAACTCTCAATTCAAATGACTTTGTTGTGACAGCAATAGGGACAAAAGCCAGTGCGATTTGATTCCTACGAACCCGGGGATTTCTACGATGAAATGTTTATCGCCAAAGGGGAACCTCGCCTTGAGGCCAAACTGCTAATTGAACGGATTAATTCTCTTTCTCCAGGGGAGCTAACCCTGCGACAGCAAGCCGCTCAAGCCGCTTTGATTAAGCTCGGAGCTACATTTAATGTTTATGGAGATCATCAAGGGACTGAACGGGTATTTCCCTTTGATATTGTACCTCGAATTGTCTCAGCTTCCGAATGGAACTGGTTAGAAAAAGGACTCAAACAACGAATTCATGCTTTGAACTTGTTCATTGCTGATATTTACAGTGAGCAAAAAATTATCAAAGATGGCATTATGCCGGCAGATTTAATTCAGTCTTCTAAAGGATTTCTAAAGCCTTGTATGGGATTAAAACCCCCGCAAGAAATTTGGTGTCATATTACCGGAACTGATTTAGTTCGCGATCGCGATGGACAATGGTATGTACTCGAAGATAATCTTCGTTGTCCTTCGGGGATTTCTTATGTACTCGAAAATCGCCGCGTGATGAAAAGTACATTTCCGCAAATTTTTGCGACATTAGGAATTCAACCCGTTGATGAATATGCGAG
>NZ_AUZM01000183.1 GCF_000478195.2 Lyngbya aestuarii BL J
ACACTGGTATTGAAATTAATGGTATCATCTCCGGCTGTTTCATTGGCTTGTTGTATTGCCCAACTTAAAGTTCCGGGTAAATTTCCTGTGCCATCGTCTGTAGGTTGATTAACATCAAAAGTGGCAAGCACAAACGGATAGGATTCTTGTATTTTTTGATTGAATACAATGGGTGTTTTAACGGGTTTTGTTTTATAGTCTAAGTCCCATGAACCGCCAAGTTCAGCATTTCCGGTTAAGTGAGTGGAAGCCGCAATATTGGTTTGAGTGAGTTGACTGAACTGATGAACAAGTTCTTGACCTTTCGGAGTTTTAGCAACGTTACATCCGTACAGGAGAATATCGGCATCAGCAGTCAAAAATTTATGCCATTGTTTGAGTAGGGGTGCATAGGTTTCGAGGGTTTTTGGAGTGAGATTAATCTGACCTAATTGTAGGGTATGATCTTCTCCATGAAATACAAAATGTATGGCGTTGACTTGAGAATATTTAGTTAAGATTTGTGTAACTTCTGCAATAAAATTGGCTTGAGGTGAGATAATAAAGCTATGTAGATTAGGGTGAGACTCTGGAGTTAAGTCTTGAGTTAAATATTCAGGTTGTTGGACAGCAGAATCGATAAAGAGTAGTTGCATGGTCATGGCATCTGGTCAAAATAGTCATGTTTAGTGAGATAGAGTAGATGCACTGAATTTGCTTAAACATAAGTTTAAACAGAACCTATTAACCTCACATTTATTAGCAGTGAGGCTATTTAAAAAGGAGAAAGACACCCTGTAAAAAATTTAATAAACTGAAGTCAGTTTGATGAGGAAAATAATTTGTGATCGGTAAATATAGATGTTGTTTTGCGAATTTTTCTTGATCGCAAAATCAGTCTAGCTGCTTCACCAAACTCCAGTTATTTAGAAGACGTTTTAAAATTAATAACATTAGCTACACTATTCGTTGTATCTGTCCAAAAAGAAAGTTGACTAAATCTCTCAAATAAGTCTGGGGGGAGGATACTTCTACGAGGTTTAAATTCTACCCGAGAACGGACAGTATGTAAACCTTCTGTTCTCAGCTTTCGATCAAATTCGGGTTCTTCATATTCGATACTTTCTAGATCATGATTAAACGGTTCTTCTCCTATAAACTGATAAATTAATGATAACGTTTGCTCAGGAGCGATCGCCAAAAATTCATAATCTACCAACAGCAAACGATCAGCTTGTTCACTATAAAACGCTTCTTTCAAAGCATTATAAGCAAAACCCACTAAGCGATTTCCTTGGCTTAAGGCTTCTGTGCGACTGTAAACCGTTGAAATTTCAGCCCGATTTCTAAACATTCTAGAAATTTCAAACGCATTCCGCCGAACCAATCGTTCGAGAGAATCCATCACCCAGGCAACATTACGCACACAACAAATCACCTTCGCTTCTGGGAATAACTGACAAATCAGAGGTAATTTGCTGCACCAAAGACGATTGGTATCAAAGATGACTTTATTTTCAGCAATTTGCTGTTGATAATAAGCAGAGAATATACTGAGAATTAGGTCTTGTCTTTGTTCAGGAGAAATGAACACGGAGAACTCATTCTCCTCGCTCATCGCATCCAGCATTCGGTTGACTAACCCTCCGACAGGCGATGTCATTCCCGCATGAAAGCGAGGATTTTGCCGAAGTAAAGCAGCTAGCACCGTTGAGCCAGCACGAGGTAAGCCAGAAATTAGATGAATGGGACTAGATAGAGACACAAGATCGGAAGAGCG
>NZ_AUZM01000184.1 GCF_000478195.2 Lyngbya aestuarii BL J
CCCGCCGAAGAAATTGCCCAAGGTGCGAGTTGGATGGTTGCAGATAACGTTATGCGTGATGTGGCGGCTATTTTGGGAGTCCACGTCTTTCCCAGTATTCCCGCCGGATGTGTGGGGATTCGTCAGGGAGCATTGACAGCGGCCGCCGATGATTTAGAATTAACCATTATGGGAGAATCGGGTCATGGTGCGCGTCCTCACGAAGCAAAGGATGCCATCTGGATTGCGGCTCAAGTGATTACCACCCTCCAACAAGCGATTAGTCGCACTCATAACCCTTTAAGGCCTGTTGTTTTAACCATTGGTCAAATTGTCGGTGGACGGGCGCCGAATGTGATCGCCGATCAGGTTAAACTGTCGGGAACGGTGCGATCGCTTCATCCTGAAACTCACGATAGTTTACCCGCTTGGATCGAAAATATTGTTGCTAATATTTGTCAGATGTACGGGGCGCGTTATGAGATGAATTATCGTCGGGGCGTACCGTCTGTACAAAATGATCCAAAAATGACTCAGTTAGTGACAGAATCAGTTGGGGAAGCTTTGGGCAAGGATAACATTATTACTTTATCAGAACCGTCTTTGGGTGCGGAAGATTTTTCAGTGTATCTCAATCATGCACCGGGAATGATGTTTCGTCTGGGAGTCGGACACCCAAAAGCACCAAATTATCCTCTCCATCATCCGAAGTTTGAAATTGATGAATCTGCCATTATTACTGGTGTTGTTACTCTGGCTTATTCAGCTTACAAATATTGGCAAAACAATCAATAGAGAAAAGATTATTTTCTAACTTGATCAGAGGAACTTTCTGGAGGTGTAGGCGGAGAATTATTAAAAGATTCAAGGAACACTTTTACCCGCCCACTCGGTTCTAAAATTACCCTAATTTTAGGGCGTCTGCCGTCTGCTGTCGCGGAAACAAACGGTTCACCAACATTGGGTAATTCAAGCTGAACTAAGCGATTAACTGCGGGTTGACCGACAGGCATAATACTCGCAATTGTACCATCCGCATTGAGTTGTAATGTGTATTGAAGTGCTTTCTGTAAATTTTTGGGGGGATACCAATTGTCTTGAAAATAAGTTCTGACTTCATCAACTTGCGGAATTTGATCAAATAATGTGGTGTCTTCTTGGCGAGTTGCTGCAATGGTTTGGGGACGTTTATTTAACTGGGTTAAATAAGGATCTTCTGACGTTTGATTTTCGCTGATTTCAGGATCAATCCCTTCAGAATTCCCGGTGGAATTGTCTTGATTTTCTTCCTCTGGAAAAACGCTCACAATTTCGGGGGGTGGCGAATCTTGGAGGGGGGGAAGTTGGATCACAGGCGGAACTTGAGGAATGGGGTTAAAGGGGATGGGAGGGGGTGTTTGTGCGCCGATGGGTGGGGCGACAGAAGCAACAGAAGGAGGGTTAGCAGAGGGGGGAACAGAGGGGTTAGCAGAGGGGTTAGCAGAGGGGTTAGCAGAGGGGTTAGCAGAGGGGTTGGGCGGGCTGGTTGGTTGGGGTTCCGGTAGGATAATCATCATTCCCTCTTGCTGAGAAACATTGGGGATTGTTTGAGGGGGAGGGGGACTTCCGGGTTCAGGAAATAACGGGGGCGGTATCGGCAGGGGGGCGGGATCGACTCCGGGGAAATTGGCGGCGACGGGGGGAGGAGAAGCTGAGGGAGTTGGAGTTGGAGAGGGCCAAACGGGAAGTGCTGGCGCTGGGGTTTGGTTAGGAGGG
>NZ_AUZM01000185.1 GCF_000478195.2 Lyngbya aestuarii BL J
ATCCTTTGAAGATTGAACTCGGATGGCTGGCGGCTCATGGACTCTTGCATCTTTTGGGTTGGGATCATCCTGATGACAGGACACTGATCCAAATGCTTGATCAGCAGGCGATCATGCTGCAATCAGTCGGTTTGAAAGTGAATAAGACGATGCTCGAAAATGTCAATTTAGTAGAATATTCACGGACTCCCGTTGTCAATCAAGGAAGAAGTGTCTGAAGCCTGTGTTAGAGAGGAGTGTATTTGGAGTAGTGTATTTAACGATGAAAACTTTACTAACGATACCTTCTGGATCGGCATGAAACCAGAAAGACGGCTCTCAATCCGTAAAAACCGATCAAGATTCGTGTTAAATTTCTGGCAACGTGTTAAATTTCTTCAAACCTCGATAGCAAAATTTATTTGAATATCTCAACAGTACCCAGTGAAGGATATATGCCTAATGAATCTAAATGAACCCTCTGTAGCACCGCTCCAAGCCCGATTGCTTTCGGTTTCTCAACATCGTTCGGCGAAGATGAATACGGCTCCTGAACCTCCTGTGAGTTCACACAATGGCCGCTCTAGTTCCTCTTGGACGGTTGCTTCTAATCTGTTGGTGAGTTTTCAATACGCTTGGACAGGCATTACCTACGCCTACAAAACTCAACGCAATTTTCGCATTCATACTGTCATTGGTACCCTCGCGATCGGCTTGGGCTTTTTTTTGCATCTGTCTTCGGTAAAATTAGCGGTGATCGGTTTAACCATTGCAGCAGTGATGGCGATGGAACTGTTAAATACAGCGATTGAATCTGTGGTTGATTTAACCGTTGGTCAGTCCTACCACGAACTCGCGAAAATTGCGAAAGACTGTGCCGCAGGAGCGGTGTTAATCTTTGCGATCGCCGCGTTGTTAGTAGCGATGATGTTACTCATCCCTCCGCTCTTGGTGCAACTGGGGCTAGTGACAGTAGGAGTTGGTACTTGATTATTGTGATTGATAATTATGACAGTTTCACCTACAACATCGTTCAGTATTTAGGTGAACTGGGTGCAGAGTTCCCCGTTGCTTCTGAGGTTCGCGTTGTCCGCAACGATCAAATTACCGTTGATCAAATTAACCAAATTCAACCCCAGGGTGTGGTTATTTCTCCGGGGCCAGGTCGTCCAGATGATGCGGGGATTTCCCTGGAATTAATCGAACGCTTAGGCCCCCAATTACCCATTTTGGG
The DNA here is from genome assembly GCF_000478195.2 of Lyngbya aestuarii BL J. Lineage (GTDB taxonomy): Bacteria > Cyanobacteriota > Cyanobacteriia > Cyanobacteriales > Microcoleaceae > Capilliphycus > Capilliphycus aestuarii. The sequence continues at coordinate 1,214 of NZ_AUZM01000185.1, forward strand.
GGTGTGTTTAGGTCATCAAAGTCTAGGTCAGGTGTTTGGAGGGAAAATCGTCTCTGCACCGGAACTAATGCACGGTAAAACCTCTACAGTTCATCACACCGGACAGGGGGTTTTTCAAGGGTTAGAAAATCCTTTGAGCGCGACTCGCTATCATAGTTTAGTGATTGACCGTCAAACTTGCCCGGAGGTGTTGGAGATTACGGCTTGGATAGACGATGGTACGATTATGGCTGTCCGACATCGGAACTATCCTCATCTGCAAGGCGTCCAGTTTCATCCAGAGAGCATTTTAACCACCAGTGGTAAACAGCTTCTCAAAAACTTCCTGCGATCTCTGTCGGAAGTTTAGCTCATTGCTTTCTGTTTGTCCTTGATTTTTCATCCTCGCTTTCTATGAAACGGCGAAAATTTATCCGTCTGCTGCAAACTGGTGCATTAGCTAGTGTTACAACTCTGGGGATATCGCGATCGCGATCGGTAATTGCTCAAACTCCCAACTCCAATAAGATCGGAAGAGCA
>NZ_AUZM01000186.1 GCF_000478195.2 Lyngbya aestuarii BL J
CCAGGATGAGCATCGCTTAAGTCGATTTGAGCGTAATCCTTCAATAAAAACTCCACAGTTGTAGATGCTGCTTTGGTATTTGCTATAAAAATGAATTTCTTTTTAACGCTAATTAACATGAAAAAAAACTGAAAGTATAAAGTCAATAAAAAAATCAAAATTTACCACTTTTTTTATATAAAAAAATAGATTTTCCGTTTGGTTCATTTTCTGGTTGCCAGGGGATGCCAGCCTTTACAAACTCCTCTTCTTCAAATAAAGAAGTTACAGGAATAAAACAATTGACACCTAATGATTCTTTAATAGTATACATCACGTCATACCCAAACAAGCGAACATGATCTTTTTGTCCAAATGTTTTCTTTCGTTCAATTTCAGATAAAAATGGGTCGAGATTTTCAATTGTTTTTTGTCTTTTATGAATGGGTATTGTAAATACCATCGTTCCCTCTGGTTTTAAAATACGAGCCAAACCATGTAGAACATCTTTGACCGAACAAAAAAGATGTTCAAGTACATGATTGTGTAATATAAAGTCCCACTCATCTGATGGCATTGAGTTCAAGTCTTCACAAATATCAAAGCGTCGAACTGTTGTTTTTGAATTCTTGTATCTTTCAGGAAACAAATCAAAAGCCTGGTATTTTTCAGCATGACTTTTGGTAAAAAGATCGATAAAACACTTTTCCGGTGCAAAGTGTAATATGCGATCTTCGGCACGTGGAATTCCTAATTTAACAAGAACCATGTAGATAACTCTACCTCTTTCTAAAGAGCCACAAGTCAAACATTTAGCCGAGGGGCGATTAGCGAATTTTCCAAATTTTTGACCTTTACAAATTGGACAAATTACCGTAGTCATAATTTTATCTGCCCTCAAAAAAAATTGGATTAATTAAACAAGGTAATGCAATGTGATTTTAGTGTATAAAACAATTCAAAATCATCATAATAAAGTTGATTTATAATTGCTTCTAATTCATCGTCTAACATTGCAGAATAACTAGGAATATCCCCTTGATTTAAAAAGCGTTCATAAATATGAATAGCCGACAAATCAACTGCGTTATCATCATATTTTTTGTATTTTGACGTTGAATTGGTTTTGTGTTTAAAAAATTTATTGGCTAATTCATATCCGAAAAGTTTTTCTGAATTTTCAGCCAAATTATCAAGCAACCAAAGATGATTGTAGTTGATGGGTGCTAAATGTTCTTTCTGGGGCCAAAAGTGACAATCAACTCTTTCAAAATCTACCTTGGCCAAATACTCAGACACAAATTCCCGAAAAGTTAATAAATCGAGTGACACTGATATGTTTCTACTGATAGAATCTGAAAGATCTGATCCCTTTTTCAAACGTTGAATAAACTGATTTAAGTAAGCAGATATCACCCTATCGCTTGGATTCCTGATCACTGCAATCTTATGCTCAAAAGCTTTTAAGCTATCTATTGACTTAACTCGATGATATTTCATCATAAACTCCAAATAGGAGTTACAGTATTTTATGTTATCGCGCATATTAGAGTTTGCAACAAAAAATTTTTTGAAGGCGGAACAAGCATTTTTTCTGATATAAGTGTACACAAAGTCTATATTATTTAAGTGTAAATGAAAATGATAATGTCTTTTGGAAAGCATAATCAATCAATTGGGGTTTTCAAAAATTTTCTCTACTTTGAATGAGCTTGACAGGATATAAAATCAATTGAGATCGGAAGA
>NZ_AUZM01000187.1 GCF_000478195.2 Lyngbya aestuarii BL J
GTGGTCGGGGCTAGACCTATTCGCCAAATCAAACATTTTTCCCCGAGTAAAAAGTTCTTGCAACAACTCGGAAGTTGGGTGGTTCGTGTAGCCAGTAGCACTAATATTCCTGATGCACCAAGCGGGTTTCGGGCGTTTAGTCGCAACGCGGCAATGCAAATTAATGTTTTTAATGAATATACTTATACCCTAGAAACAATTATTCAGGCTGGACAAAAGGGAATTGCAATTACTTCGGTTCCGGTTCGGACTAATCCCGATTTACGACCTTCTCGTTTAGTTAAAAGTATTCCCTCTTATATTAAACAGTCAATTTTCACGATTTTACGCATTTTTATGACCTACAGGCCGTTACGTTTTTTTGCGGTCTTTGGGAGTATTCCTTTTACTTTAGGATTTTTGTTGTGTGTGCGTTGGCTCGTGTTATTCTTTGAAGATATGACCCGAGCAAGAACACCGAGCTTGATTTTAGCGGCAATTTTAATCATCATTGGCTTCCAACTTTGGATGTTTGGTTTAGTGGCTGATGTCATGGCAGTTAACCGAAAAATTTTAGAAGATGTGCAGTTACGATTACGAAGATCTGAGTTTGAAAAGTTTACAAAATCTAAACAAAATCTAAGTAATACGGATTAATTGCAGTGATCAAGCGGCTTATTTCTATCGTCATCAGTTTGGGGATTTTGATTATTCTTTATTCCCAAATTGATCGTGTTGGTTTAGTTGAGATCTTTCAAAATTGCGATCGCCAATGGATGGTGATTAGTTTAGGAATGGTAATTCCGATTACTATGATCACAGCTTGGCGACTCCAACAACTCATGCCACAGGGAACAAGTTTGAGATTTACTGAGGCGAATCGTTTAATTTTAGCGGCCTCTGTACTGAATATGATCTTACCCTCGAAAATGGGGGATATTGTCAAGGCTTACTTCATGCAGCAACGGGGACATTTAAAGGGATCATTATCTTTATCTCTCGTTGTCTTTGAAAAGACTTGCGATCTGTTATCACTCTTGTTATGGTGTGTTCTAGGGTTAATCGTTTATCCTGAGAAAGATCTCTTATTCTGGACAATGACCATCGGTGTTAGTCTGGGCTTGATTGCTGGAGTGTTACTTTTAGGATATCGTCAACTTGCTGATTCCTTTTTCTTGTTTTGCCGAAAAATGGCATCCAAAAAAATGGGAGAAAAGCTCAAAAGCCTCCAAATTTCTTGGGGAGAGATGCACGATTATTTTTGGAGTGATAAAGGTCAACTGTTGAAAATTAGTGCAACTTCTATTTTTATTTGGTTTCTCCATTTATTGCAAATCTGGTTTTTTATACTTGCCTTAAATGCTTGGACTCCATTTTGGGTAAATTTAGCCCTTTCTCCCTTAGCAATTTTAGCCGGATTATTACCCTTAACCTTTGCTGGAGTTGGAACTCGCGACACTGCATTAGTCTTACTTTATCAACCCTATTTTGATGCTACAACAGCCGCAGCTTTGGGTTTACTCTGTACCTCCCGTTATTTCCTTCCTGCACTGGGTGGGCTTCCCTTTTTAGGACAGTATCTCACTCTAGCACGTCAGGGATCTAAATCTAATTTTTTTAGACATTAATGTAGTTATTTAGTAATGAAAAATCTTCGTATTGCTTGGCTTTTAACCTCCGCATTCTACTATTGGCATCCTCCCCTGACCGAGTTAGCGAAACTGTTTCCTGAAACAACAGCT
>NZ_AUZM01000188.1 GCF_000478195.2 Lyngbya aestuarii BL J
CCACGCCAATCAAACAGCCCTGCTGGGATTAAGAGGTGATCTAAAAATTTAAGCTCTCGGTTGATTTTATATAAATAATTCGGTGTAATCGCGACAATCCCCTTCATCCTAGATGCACCCTAACCTTCTTAGGATAGGTTATGCTGAGGTTCATCCTCAGACTATTTGAAGATTACTAATCAGCACAGGAATAAAGGGAAGTTCTGATCAACTCCGAAGCCAAACAGAAATCTGACTGACAGACTTAACCCTGCATGGCTTTGACTAATTCTGCCGCGACTTCAGGACGAGAGAATTCCGGCGGTGGCATTTCACCCCGACGCAACATTTCCCGAACTTTGGTTCCAGATAGGTGAATCCGTTGATCTGGTTTACTCGGACTGGTTTTGCTGGTTGCCATCCCCTTAGTAAGGGTACAGTAGAAGGCGTGTTCAAACTTCATCGGGATGATCCCCAACTCCGAGGGTTCAAACTCCTCGAAAATATGTTGAGCATCATAGGTGCCATAATAATCACCCACACCTGCATGATCACGACCCACAATAAAGTGAGTACAACCGTAGTTTTTGCGGACAAGCGCATGAAAAATCGCTTCTCTCGGGCCTGCATAACGCATGGCAGCCGGGTTGATTGCTAAAATTACCCGATCTTTGGGATAATACCCGGACATCAAAATTTCGTAGCAGCGCATCCGCACATCAGCAGGAATGTCATCGGACTTAGTGGCTCCGACAAGGGGATGCAAAAATAAACCGTCAACGGTTTCTAAGGCGCATTTTTGAATGTATTCGTGAGCGCGGTGGATGGGGTTACGGGTTTGGAAACCCACAATTGTTTTCCATCCTCTTTCCCAAAATAAAGCCCGAGATACGGCAGGATCAAGCTGATATTGGGGGAATAAGGGGTGATCATCACGCTCGAGTAACCACACGGGGCCTGCGAGATTAATCGGCCCTTGTTCGTAGACGACTTTCACACCGGGGTGCTTGTCTTCTGTCGTCCCATAGACGTTGAGTGCTTCTTTTTCTTTGTCGTAAGTATATTTCTGTGTCAACTTGAGGACACCGACAAACTTACCAGAAGGAGAGTCTAGACGAATTAAATTTCCTTCGACTAAGGGTGTTGCCACCTCTTGGGTAACGGACAAGGTAATCGGAACAGACCAAGGTAAGCCGTTACTCAGGCGCATATCACTGACGACTGTTTCATAGTCTGCCTGTTCCATGAAGCCTGTTAAAGGGCTAAATCCACCGATGGCAATCATTTCTAGGTCGGACAGGGTTCGCTCATCGAGTTGAACGACAGGTAGGAAGTCGGCTTTTTCGAGAAATTCCTGCCGTTGTTCAGGGGAGGCAATGCGGTTTATTAGTTCTCCACCGTGGGGAGCAATTGCGTCTTTCTGCTGACTCAAGGGGACCTCTCTAGGTGAACGACAAGTTAGAGAAAATATTAAGTTTTTCTGACTACTTATCTTAACCTGTGATCGCCCAGTGTTTTTATGTAAATATACCTATTTGTGATAATTTTATTGTCAAAACAGGCGATCGCCGTTGAGTCTGCCCACTATTCTTTGCGGGGAAAGGCATATTCATAAAATATAAAATTTGTCAAGTTCAAGCGTCTATCAACCGGAAAAGCAACAGATTTCTGTCGGCAGAAAGATTTTTAAATGTGTTAAAACAGGTATCCTAGAAGCAAAATAGACTGAC
>NZ_AUZM01000189.1 GCF_000478195.2 Lyngbya aestuarii BL J
TGCCGACCTCAGTTGTGCCAACCTCAGTTGTGCCAACCTCATTCGTGCCGACCTCAGTTGTGCCAACCTCAGTGATATTCGATGGGATAATCACACAAAATGGTCTAACGTTACTGGGTTAGAAGAAGCTAAAAACGTACCAGAAGCGTGGAAACAATAATCTGAATTTGAAGCGGGGGAAAATTCGTTTTCGTCAGAAGATTTAGAGGCGTTGGGTGAGGAGGAATAATTTCAGGTTGGGAATTATAACAAGCATTATTTGATGGAACTAACGGTTAATGGTGTGTTAATTGTTTGGGTTTTCTGTTGGGAATTTTAACCCGAGTTGTTTGACACACCCTACTGATTGGTTTTTTCGATAAGATTAGTAGTAGAATGGTGCGTCAATTTTTTGGGTTTTCTGTTGGGAATTGCAAGAATTATTATTTGACACACCCTACTGATTTGTACTTATCGCTCAACAATTTTTAATCTTTGTGTCACCATCGTAATCCCACCTGGACGCATTAAAATTGCAGAAATCCAATTATGTCCCGGTGTTTTTGGTGCGGTTCCAATTTTAAATACACCCCCAGAAGGTAAGAACTCCAACTCTAAAGGAAACTCGGTTAAATACGCTCTGGGTGTGACTCGTTCTTCAATAGCGGTTCCGATCATAATTTGATCGCCGAGAGGTTCTTCAACAATCGCATCAATGCTATATTCTTGACCTGTTTTTACTTGTTCGGGTACAACTAATGTCACCGTTGGGGGTTCTTCGCCGCTGGTTAATTGATTGCGTTCGGCTAAGACTTCTTGTTGAACAACCTTTTGATTTTCTACTCGTTGCTGTGAAGTAATTGTGGAATTGAGTGTAAATTCTCGACCATTTAAGTCTTGAGTTCCGGTAATTTCTGTAACTGTAGTTGCGATAATTGCTGATCCGTCTTTTTCCCAGGATTGCAACTGAGTCTGATAATTAATATTAGAATAATTTTGCCAAAGTTGGTTTAAAACCTGCTCTAAACTCCGACGATCTAACCCTTCAGTTGTGCTAAAATCTTGACTATAAAATTCTAGTACCCCCTTCACATCCTGACGATTGGCTGCGGCTTCTATTCCTTCTATTAAAGTCGTCAGTTCTGAGGGCGCGGTTTCGGGCGGTTCTTGGGCGTGAACCCGACTCGAATCAACACCTGTCATTCCCCACAATACCAGACCGAGTAGAACAGAAAGCATCGGAGAAAACTTTTGACGGCGACGAGACACAAGAGAAGGAAGTTGCCGAGAAGGAAAAATCGTCATAAGAAACGGTTTTGTTGTTAGTAATTAAGTCGATAAATATTGAATTAGCGGCTTTTTACAACCGTTAACCTCTATGTACAGTTGTCAGTTATCCGGTTTTCGATACCCAATAATGGTAACTTTAATGGTAACTTAAAACTTACAGCTCTGTTTAGGATACACCCAATTCAAAACACTCATGCGATTATTGATTGCAGCTAGTGGTACAGGCGGACATTTGTTTCCAGCGATCGCAACGGCCGCCCAATTACAAGATTATCAAATCGAATGGCTAGGCGTACCTGACCGCTTAGAAACACAGCTTGTTCCCCAGCAATACCCTCTCCATACGATTAGTGTTCAAGGGTTTCAGCAACGATTTGGCTTAGGAACAGTGCGAACTTTTAGCCGTTTAAAGATCGGAAGAGCACA
>NZ_AUZM01000190.1 GCF_000478195.2 Lyngbya aestuarii BL J
TGACTAAGATTCACCGCCAGACTACTCTCAATATTGAGAAAGGTGAGAAGTTGTTCAAAAGCAGAGATACTCTCTGATGCACTCCTTTTTCGGCTCGTTGTCTGAGCTGAATGCCGAAACTGAGAATTTAATTGGCTCATTCGTTTTCAGGGGAGTTCTACTCCGAATGTAGTGTCAACTATTCTTTTTTCTGAAAAACCGGGTTAAAAATTCGAGAAAAATCACATCTTGTTAAAAAAGTTAATCAATAACAGATGTGAGCTAACCTATTTCTGAACTCACAAAAATAAAACTGAGTCCTCGACTTTTCGCCGAATTTCGAGACTGAAAGCTTGTTTGCTCCTTTGATAACAGCCAGTTTTCTCCCTCTAACTTGAGAGTGTTAAGTCCCTGGAGTCTCGACATTATCCGATTTTCCAATGCAAGTGACTGGTTTTCATCTCAAAGCATTAATGAATATCAAATTCAAAAACGTTTGATGAATATACAATGATCAAATTTCTTTTACCCCTGTCTTGATTTCATCTCAAAGACAGTGGCCAAAAATTAGTTTCAACTAACAATACCAAACAGACCAACTCTCAATTCGCCCAGCCTAATCACGACCTGAGAATATCCCAGGTTTCACTTAACTTTCACAGCTATATAAAAGATTGCCATATGTTTTATCAAATGTCTACAATTCTCCGTTTACCTTTACAGAATCTTTAAAAAACGCCTCCTATTGTTTTAAAATCAGTTAGAAGATAGATGATTTGAAGCCTGTAAGCTTTACAGTTCCTTTACATAAACCATTCTTAACCGCCAGAGTCATCAGGTGATCTCCCCCCAATGGCTCTCATCCCTCACCCCAAAAAAGTTGAACAAATTCACAAACGAGAGGTCACAATCGCGGTAAAGTTGATCAGGGTAGCACCCTGCTAAGAGTCTTAAATCTGCTATGTCTGATTCCACCCCTGCATCTACTCAACCCGAAGAATACCCCAACGCTGACTACCGAAAACTCGACACCAGCAAACTGTCGGAAATGATGCAGCGATATATCGAGGTTAAACAACAATATCCTCATGCGTTACTCTTTTTTCGGGTAGGCGACTTCTTCGAGTGCTTTTTTCAAGATGCCGTCACCATCGCCCGTGAACTCGAACTCATCCAAACCACCAAAGCCGCCGGAAAAGAAGTGGGGCGAGTTCCGATGACTGGAGTTCCCCACGAACACGTTTATCGCTACAGCGCTACCCTGTTAGAAAAAGGCTATGCCGTCGTCATTTGTGATCAGGTTGAAGATGCAGCCATCGCCGCCAAAGAAAGGCGACAAGTTCGGCGAGAAGTCACCCGTGTTCTAACACCTGGAACTCTAACGGATGATAATATGCTCAAAGGTCGCCAAAATAATTATTTAGCGGCAATTGTGATCGCAGGTGAATATTGGGGGTTAGCTTATGCAGATATTTCCACCGGAGAATTTCTCACTACCCAGTCAGAACATTTAGAACACCTCACCCAAGAATTAATGCGGTTACAACCGTCTGAAGTGTTGTTCCCAGTGAATGCACCCGATATTAGTAAAATGCTGAAACCGGGAGAAAATGATCAAGAACTTCCTGAGTGTTTACCTCGTTGTTTTTGCTATTCATTGCGATCGCAAAAGCCTTTTTCTTTGGGTGAAGCCAGACCTCGAATTTTACAA
>NZ_AUZM01000191.1 GCF_000478195.2 Lyngbya aestuarii BL J
AGAATAGCATTCAGGAACTTGAGGAATTTCCCAGTCGGGTTCTTGAGCTTGATGGTGATAATACATAAAAATCAAGCCATTCAATTCTCGTACCGGCCAGCTTTTAATTTGAGTTTGAGGCGATTTATCCGTATAGGGAATTTTGACACAATCCCCCTGACAATTCCATTGCCAACCATGAAACGGACAGCGAATTGTCTCTCCTTCCACCGTCCCTCCGTACCCCAGATGAGCGCCTAAATGGGGACAATGGGCGTCAAGTAAATGAGGCGTTCCGTCTTCAGCCCGAAACAGGACAAAATCTTGACCAAAGTAGCGTAAGGGTAATACACCTTTAGCTGGAAGTTCATCGCTTGTGGCAATCCGAAACCAGCTATTGGGGAAAGGAGAGAGTAAATGGCTTGAGTTCATGGGAGTTATCGCGGTTTAGCCCGACAGGAACAGGAAAGACTAGATCAAAAAGCTGTAATAGGGAGGAATAGGCGATCAGAACACAGTCGTTAAGTTACAGCATTGTAAATGTTTCCATCAGTTTCGACAACATTTCCGCATAGAATAGATGATGGCTTTGGAGCCGCGCCAATTGACAGCGCGAAAGAACTGTCCAGAAAATACTGACGACGGTCGAGAAACTCTGTATCCTGGTTAAGTGAAAAAATTACGGCTTCTGAATGAATAGTTCAGATCATCCTGAAATCAACACTCTCGTTGACCTTCTACGCGCCCGAGCAACCCACGAGTCTGAGCAAGTCGGCTACAGATTTTTGTTAGACGGTGAAACTCAGGAAGTGAGTTTAACGTATCAAGCTTTAGATCAACAGTCTAGGGCGATCGCCGCTCATTTACAATCGATCTGTCAGCCCGGAGAACGGGCATTACTGCTGTATCAACCCGGTTTAGACTACATTAGTGCTTTTTTTGGCTGTTTGTATGCTGGAGTGGTAGCAGTTCCAGCCTATCCGCCTCGACCCAACCGTTCACTAGAGCGTATTGAAGCGATATTAGCCGATTCTAAAGCAACAGTTGCCCTCACGAGTCAGTCTATTTTATCTCTGATTAACCGACAACTCGAACAAGTTCAGTCGCTTCAAACTTTGCATTGGGTGGCGACCGATACCCTCGAAACGTTCGCTGACCACTGGCAAGAACCCGTTTTAACCTCGGATAGCCTTGCCTTTTTGCAATATACCTCCGGTTCGACTGCAACACCCAAAGGGGTAATGATCGCTCATGGTAATTTATTACAAAATTTAGCAGCAATTCATCGCTGTTTTGGTCATTCTCCCCAAAGTCAAGGGGTGATTTGGTTGCCTCCCTATCACGATATGGGTTTAATTGGGGGCGTATTGCAACCCCTATATGGAGGGTTTGGTGTGGTGTTGATGTCACCGTTGATGTTTTTACAACGTCCCTTGCGTTGGTTAGAAGCCATTTCTCGTGATCAGGCGACGACTAGCGGTGGCCCAAATTTTGCCTACGATTTGTGTGTGCGAAAGATTGCTCCGGCGCAGCGAGAAGGTTTAGATTTAAGCAGTTGGGAATTAGCGTTTAATGGGGCAGAACCCATTTACGACGAAGTGATTGAACGCTTTACCGAAGCATTTGCCCCCTATGGGTTTCGGCGAGAGGCGTTTTACCCCTGTTATGGTCTTGCCGAAGCGACTTTAATAGTCAGTGGCGGGG
>NZ_AUZM01000192.1 GCF_000478195.2 Lyngbya aestuarii BL J
TATCCGGTGTAAAAATCGCTAAATAAGTATCAAAGTCACTACTATCAAGCGTAATTGTTACTTCCTGTCCTTCTACTCCCTCAAAAGTATATTCATCATACAAACTCCCATCAGACGCCAGCACAGAATCACCTTCACCGAGTTCGCCCTGCTCATTTAAAATGAAATCAGAGGTCTGTGAATCTTCTGGATTAGGAGACTCTGGCTGTTCGTCGGGAGTGGGAGTGGGAGTGGGAGTGGGAGTGGGAGTGGGAATTGCTTCGGGTGTCGGAGACTCAGCCGGACTCGGAGTTTCTGTCGTCGGGGGACTACTTTCCGGCTCAGGAGAGGCTTCCGGTTCAGGATCAGCTTCCGGTGCGGGTGTTTCCTGAGCGAGCAGATCACCCAACTGAATCTCTTTGATCCCACGAACATCGGTATCGGTTGATGTTTCTCCTAAACGAGATTGAACCGTTAAAGAAGAACTCAGAGCATGAGCAGGAAAAACGGTCAGTAGACTGGCAATCACGACCCAAAATTGAATTTGATGCATAAATAACCTCAATAGGATGGAAAATTGACAAGTTTAGATATTCACTCCCATAGGAGTGCCATCTTGATTTCGACTCGTAGATGTTTAGCGAACGGTTAATAGGTACTGACCTTGACCTGTACTATCATAGGCGTTGACGACCACTCGATAGCGGCCTGTCATTGGTAAAGTTACAGTCAATGCTGCATTTTTCTCTGACGAATTTGCATCGTCATTTTCTCCCACAAGCTGACCATTTGGACCAAACAAAGCAAGATAGGGATCGAAATCTGAACTTTCGAGTCGAATTGTAACAGTCTGACCTCCAACTCCATCAAAGCTATACTCTTCATACCGACTCCCATCGGAAGGAAGCACCGCATCTGTGCGATCTAAGGTTCCTTGTTCTTCTAGAATCAAACGATTGCTACGCTCACTGGGATTAACCCTCTCCGTCTCTATTCGGAGTTTTAATCGATAGTCGCCAGACTCTCCCGCCTCATAGGAATTCGCCAAAAAAGTATATTCACCATCCTCAGGCAGTGTAATCATAATTTTGGCATCTTTCTGGCCACCACTATCGTCGTCTTGAGCAAGTTCACTCCCATCAGAATTGAGCAAAATTAAGTAAGGATCTAAATCCTGACTCCTCATTTCTATAGCAATTTGCTGACCTGCTTTTCCTTCAAAAGAATACATATCATAAAAGCTATTATCAATCGGCAAAATACTATCACTTTCATCTAAACGACCTCGAACTTCTGGGCCGTCAAGGATCAGTTTTTCCGAAGGTTCACTCGAAAAAGCAAATGGCCTTTGGGATTGGGCAACTCGGGGGGCGCGTCCTTCTTTAACCGCTTGTAAAAAGGGCGGAACTTTATCGACAGAAATGGCAAAACCAATCCCAATATTACCGCCACTACGACCCCGTGTAAAAATTGCCGTATTCACCCCAATCAATTCACCTTTACTATTCAATAACGGGCCACCCGAATTTCCGGGGTTAATTGCCGCATCGGTTTGAATCAGATTTCGTTCTCCATCAATCCGACTGACAATTCCAATTGTAAACGTCCCTTGAAATTGACCAAAAGGATTTCCAATGGCAAAAGCACGTTGACCCACTTTCACCGAACCCGGTTTAGCGATGGGAATTGTCGGTA
>NZ_AUZM01000193.1 GCF_000478195.2 Lyngbya aestuarii BL J
GTGGTGTTTTTTAAAGGAAGTACGATCACCAATCTTTCCACAAATAATTGCCTAGATTTCTTCAGAAGAATTTCGCCAGCACTACAACCCGAAGGTCTTCTTATTGTTGGCGTAGATACCAATCAAAATGAGTTTTCATTAAGAAAAGCTTACGACGATGGAAGAATGGCAAGACTGACGCTCAGTATTTTACATTTTATCAATCGTGATTTGCCGATTTCGGGCTTTGATGCCAGCGCATTTAATTATGAATTCAATTGGGTACCCTCAACTCATTGTGTGGAACATAATGTCAGAGCAACTCAAGAACAAAATTTCCTTCTGGATGGTATTCCCGTACAGATTGAGAAGGGGACAAAGTTTCATCTCTTAAGTTCTTATAAGTACCCGGTAGACTATTTTCAAGATCTCGCCAAAAAAGCGGGATTACAACCATTAGATTGTTTTGTCGATCAAAACGGACGCATGGCTATCCATATTTTACAAGCCAGACCGTTAAAGCAATAAGAGGATTACGGTCTCAACTGTATTTTTCGGCCGTCTTAGATCTTTTGCAGGGTGCGTCCAATGTCTTGATTTCCATGAATTGAGGAAAATCGAGGGAAATTGCACCCATCCTCTATTGAGATTAGATTTGGTTTCCAACCATTTTTTGAACGGCTTCCACAACTTGATCGGGTTGTACAATGGTTAATCGTTCTAGCATTCCATTGTAGGGAGTCGGAATATCTTGAGAAGACAACCGCAACACCGGAGCATCTAATTCATCAAATAGACGTTCATTAATAGAAGCCGCTAACTCTCCGCCAATTCCGCCTGTTTTCATACATTCTTCGACAATAATCACCCGATGGGTCTTGCGAATTGATTCCCCAATCGTCTCATAATCAAGGGGTTTAAGGGAAATTAAATCAATGACTTCCGGGTCATAACCTTCTTTCACTAGCTGCGGAACCGCTTGCATGACATGATGACGCATCCGCGAATAGGTCAAAATAGTGACATCCTTCCCGGTATGAACGATTTCTGCTTTGTCAATTGGGACAAGATATTCTTCTTCGGGTAATTCTTCTTTGAGGTTGTAGAGGAGAACGTGTTCAAAGAATAAAACGGGATTATGATCACGAATGGCTGACTTGAGTAACCCTTTGGCGTTGTAGGGGGTCGAACAGGCGACAATTTTTAGACCCGGAACCCCCTGAAAATAGGCTTCTAAGCGTTGGGAATGTTCAGCACCTAACTGACGTCCGACCCCACCTGGCCCCCGAATGACGAGCGGCATGGTAAAGTTTCCGCCCGAAGTATACCGCAGCATTCCAGCATTGTTAGCAATTTGGTTAAAAGCCAGTAGCAAAAACCCCATATTCATGCCTTCAATGATCGGCCGTAGTCCCGTCATAGCCGCACCTACAGCCATTCCTGTAAAACTATTTTCTGCGATGGGGGTATCTAGAACCCGCAGTTCACCATATTTTTCGTAAAGGTCTTTAGTGACTTTATAAGAACCGCCATACTGACCGACATCTTCTCCTAAAACCAAAACGGAGGAGTCGCGAGCCATTTCCTCATCAATCGCCTGACGAAGTGCGTTAAATAAAAGGGTTGGTGCCATCTGAGTTAATTTTGTATAAGTTAACCGGATATCAATTGAGAAACGTTTTTTCTAAACGAGA
>NZ_AUZM01000194.1 GCF_000478195.2 Lyngbya aestuarii BL J
AAACTCCAACGGGGGGGTTTTGAAACGGTTTCAATGTTTCCTTGACAAGCTTCTATATCCCGTTTAAATTTGGCTAAAATTCCCCCAGGAAGTCCCAAGGTTGCGGTGTTGTAAAGTCGGTTAAATTCCCGGTTAAAATGGGCGGCGACGGCGGAATTTTTAATCACAATTAAGGTTTCGTCGTTGGTTGTATTCGCCGCTTCCGTCCAGTTTTGAGAACCCGAAATTACAACTTGATTATCAACAATTCCAAACTTATGATGTAACTTATCACCGGGGGATAAATTGGGAACGCCAACGGTAGAAATAGGTTGTTTCCAGGGACGATTTTTGGCTTCATATTTGCAGTTACTCACCGCCGCAACTCCCATCATATCCAACATTTCGCTATAATTACGATAGGCAAAACCTGGATCAATAATTCCTTGTAAAGTTATTGAACGTTGAACCGTTGTTTCCATAACATCAACTAACCTTTGATCAGAAAAAACAAACAACGCAAAATCGATTGATTCCTGGGCTTGAGTTAAGGTTTTAGCAATCAAACCATTAACACTATTTTCCCAAGTTTGACTGCGAGTAGTGGGTGCAAATTGAACGAAAACGGGTGTATTTCCGACAGTAATATTCTCAACCCTTCGATCAGGTTTTTTCGTCCCAAATAGACTATCCGGTTCACCTCCGGGGCCATCTCCCCACATGAGGTTAAATTCTTGAGTAAATAAACGGGCGAGTTGTGAACTTTCTATTTTTAATAAATTATTGGCATTTCCCCGACTTTCCGGTTCATCTAAGTCGCCGTGAGTTCCACTGAGGGTAAAATTAGCCGAAGTCACAATTACCGTTTTCCCGTCAACAATCACAAATTTATGGTGCATTAAACCGCTACCTTTTGAACCATCTGCGGTATCATCAATCAGAGGAATTTTAGTATTATTCAGAATCACTAAAGCATCTCGTTGATTGATTTCTTCTGTCGAGAGTTGACCATCTTGATTAATATCAATTAATTGAACTGCTTCTAAATAGCGATCGCGTTCTTGTTGGGAGAGTTGAGCGACTTCATTTTCGCTTAAAAAACTCCAAGGACGACTGTAACTATTTTCGAGAATTATTCTAACTTTAACCCCCGCTTGATGTCGGTTAGCAAGAACTTCGGCAATTTTCGGTAAACGCAATTCTTGAACCGCCACATCAACGCTAGAATTTGCCGTTTTAATGCTATCTATGATAATTTGTTCGAGATCGTCTCCGAAGCGAGTTTGTTGGCGGTAGGGTTCAGTATAAACAGAAGCTTGAGACTGATTAAAATAAGCTTGAATTAGGGGTTCTTGGGGTAAAGTCTCTCGCAGCGGTTGAAGTGTCGATTGAGATGGTTTTTTATCCAGCAATAAACGACCTAAAAAAAGTAAAGCCAACAGAATCGCTAAACTAATTAGAAGCCGTTTTTTTTTGAGTAAATGCACGGGTTAATCAGGTGAGTGAGGATTGATAATAATTATTTTAGCGAGGCGTCAACGATCTAAAGATAGATAGTTATTGACATTGATAAATTCTCTGATGAAGATTTATTCTGTCCGGC
>NZ_AUZM01000195.1 GCF_000478195.2 Lyngbya aestuarii BL J
CTCTGTTATTTGTCTCGGGTGAAGGCGCGGTAATCACATCCCCCAATTTAGTCCCGGCTAGTTTTTGGGAGAGAGTGTATTTTGTCGGTTATACCCTCTCAACTTTGGGACAGGGAAGCTATCAACCCCAAGGAGAACCCTGGCAAATTGCGACGGCGATCGCTTCAATTAACGGCTTTTTTCTGGTAACACTCACTTTTGCTTATCTACTTCCCATCGTCTCGGCCGCTAGCCAAAAACGTTCTTATGCGACTTATATTGCTTCACTGGGGGGAACCGCAGATGAAATTCTCATCCGGGCTTGGAATGGTGAAAACTTCGGACAATTTGATCAACATCTGATCGCTTTGAGTGCGATGCTGACTCAACTCGGCGAAAATCATTTGAATTATCCGATTCTGCACTATTTCCACAGTATTGAGCGTTATCGCGCCATGACGCTGAGTTTAGTTGCTCTCGATGATGCCTTAACTTTACTCCAATATGGCATTCCCCGACCGCATCAACCCGATCCCGCAGCACTGCGATCAGTTCGTCGGGCGAGTGCTGCGTTTTTAGCCACGCTGAAGTCTGCCTATTTGAACCCCACCGATGAAAATCCTCCTTTACCTGTTTTGGAGTTAGTTCGCCTAGAGGGAATTCCGACTGTGAACGACTCCCAATTTCAACAGGCGACTCAACACCTCGAACACCGACGACGTATTTTGTTAGAGTTAATCCGCAATGATGGCTGGACGTGGGATGCAATTGCCTCGACAAGAACCACAAGTCGGGCGAGTAATTTAGATGATCATAGTGCATTGGATGATGTTGTTTACATGGCTGTGGATCAGTTTCCCAAAGTTTAGAATTTAGAATTTTAACACTCAAGACAATCAACAATGAACGAGTCATTAGTCATTAATTTTTTGCTGTTTCTATTTGCTGCTCTGGTTATTGGACTTGGGGGAACTAAACTCTCGAAAATTGCCGATCAACTTGCCGATGCAACGGGTTTAGGTGAAGCCATTGTCGGGGCGTTATTGTTGGGGGGAATTACTTCTTTAGCCGGAATTATCACTTCAATTACCGCCGCCGCAGATGCCCATCCTCAAATTGCAGTCAGCAATGCTTTAGGGGGAATTGCTGCTCAAACTGCTTTTTTAGCGATCGCTGATTTTGTCTATCGCAAAGCCAATTTAGAACACGCTGCTGCCTCTTTGCCGACTCTCGTTCAGGGTGCTTTATTAAATGCTTTATTGGCTGTTCCTTTATTAGCAATAGCTGCCCCAAAGGTTGAAATATTGGGGATTCATCCTGCCTCACTTGTGATTATTGGGGGTTATCTGTTTGGTTTGCGTCTCACCTCTCAAGTGCGGGATGCTCCGATGTGGAAACCTCACCTCACCACTGAAACGTTAATTGATGAGGCTGAACACTCAGAAGATCAGGATTCTCTTGACAATCTTCCGAAGATGTGGCTGATGTTGGGATGGTTAGCGATTGTGATTGCTGGAGCGGGTTATGTATTGGCAAAAACGGGGGTAACTCTGTCTCAACAAACGGGACTTTCAGAGACAGTCGTCGGCGGGG
>NZ_AUZM01000196.1 GCF_000478195.2 Lyngbya aestuarii BL J
GGTAGAGAGCGGTTCAGCAAAGAAACAATTAATTTTATTAAAACCTGCTCGATTAATCCAATTTTCTAAGCATGATTGAGTCGGGAGAAACCAAATCCCTCGCGCCCGTGCATAACGTTTTTGAGGGGTTAATGCTACAGGTAAATCTCCGGGTATTCCCTGACAGTCAATAATAATTTCTCCGTTTTTTTTCAGAGATTTGTGCAGTTTTCGCAGTAAACCTACTGGGTCAGTATGATGATACAAAATCCCCAAACAGAAAATGGTATCAAAAAAATCGGGATAAAGGTCAATATGTTCAACCCCTAACAGTTCAAAGTGAAGCATTTTCTGTTGGACAATATTTTGAACCAGTTGAAAGTTCCAGAAGTGTTTAGCATAGGGTTCAAAACCAATCACACAGGCTGGTTTTTGATGCGCCATTCTAAACATAAAATAACCATTATGACAGCCAATATCTGCAACTTTACGGTCGGTTAGTGATTGAATATGCGGTAAAATTCGTTCCCATTTCCAATCAGAACGCCATTCGGCATCTATAAAGGTTCCAAATAGTTCAAACGGCCCTTTTTTCCAGGGAGAAAATACTTTTAAGGCTTGATTAAATCGTTGCTGTTGTTCGAGAGAGAGTTCATCTCCTTGACCAACTTTGACCACTGAACCCGAAAAATTAAACTCGTTACTTTGAATATCTCTAACCGCTTGAACCGCTTGATAATATCGCTTACTTTTGGGTTCAAATAGTTGTGTTTGTCGTTCCTGACGGATTGCTAAAATTGTTTCAGATTCAATATCATCATTGTATTGTTCAAGATAGTCAGGCGCGACATAACCCAGGCTTTCATCTAACATTTCACTTCGAGATAACACCGATATTTTTAATGATAACAGTAATCTAGACAAAACTTAGAAAAATATTGCATAATAAAAAGTAAGTATTTAGGAGAAAACCATGACCGTTACGATGTTTAAATGGTCATTAGACCGATATCACGAAGCGCTCGTTAAAGGGTCAATTCGAGAAGATGATCGCATAGAATTATTAAGAGGAGATTTAGTTGTTATGTCACCTGAGAGAGAACCTCATGCTTACTACACTTCAAAAGTTAGTGATTATTTGCGGGAACTGCTAGGGACTCAAGTTAAAGTTAGAGAAGGTCATCCGATAACATTACCGAATAATTCTGAACCCGAACCCGATATTGCAATTGTTCAACCTTTGGGTAAAGAATACCTCAATCATCATCCCTATCCTGAGAATATTTTTTGGATTATTGAATTTTCTAACACTTCCTTAGAGAAAGATTTAGGCTTAAAGAAATCCATCTATGCTGAAGCAAAAATTCAAGAATATTGGGTGGCGAATCTAAAAGGATCAGAGTTAAAAGTGTTTAGAAATCTAAGTAATGATAATTATACTGAAGAATTAACTTTAACAACAGGAACAATTTCACCTCTACCTTTTCCAAAGATTTTAATCGAAGTTCAACAGTTGATATTTTCTTAAACCCTATTTAGACTTTAAAGCCACAAACGAAATAAAGTTATAGATCGGAAGAGCACA
>NZ_AUZM01000197.1 GCF_000478195.2 Lyngbya aestuarii BL J
ACGCTCTTCCGATCTCTTCAGACGTTAATACAATTAAAAAACAGTTTGAACTCGAAGGTAAATTTGTAGTTGGTCATTTTAGCCGTTTATCCCCCTGGAAAGGACAACATATTCTACTCGAAGCCTTAACTCATTGTCCTGAAAATGTTACTGCTATTTTAGTCGGAGATGCACTATTTGGAGAACAAGAATATGTCGAAAAACTTCACAAACAAGTGGCAGATTTAGGACTCCAAAATAGAGTCAAATTTTTAGGATTTTGTTCTGATGTTGTACCTTTAATGACCGCTTGTAATTTAGTCGCTCATACCTCCACATCTCCCGAACCTTTTGGACGAGTTATTATTGAAGGAATGCTGTGTAAAACTCCCATTGTGGCGTCTGCTGCGGGCGGTGTCGTCGAATTAGTCAATCCTGGAAAAACAGGCTGGCTGATTACTCCGGGTAACTCAGAAGAACTGGCTAACGTCATTAATAATTGCTATCAAAACCCCGAATTAGCTGCCAATGTTGCAACAGAAGCTTATCATAAAGCCAATGAAAATTTTCAATTAGAGCAAACCCGACAACAAATTGATCAATTACTTCGGAAGTTATTATAATACAAAACTTATTTTATCACCTAACTCTTTCTCCTAGAAGGGGAGGAGAAATTTTTCAAACCATTTAATTTCTCTATTCACCTCACCCACTCAACCGGAGTTCAGAGGAATCACTGTTACACGAAAAACGGGATTTGCATAAAATTTCTCCATTTCCTCTGAGTGAATAGTAGAGTTCCAGAGTGATATGATGAAATTTAAGAGCCTTATTAATGTATTGTTTTTGACTGCAATGATCAGTTCTAGTGTGTTTGGTCTGGTGAATTCGGTAATCAGTTCGCCTCTACTTGAAGAAGCAATTATTTGTGGAATTTTTAAGCCCAAACCTCCCGTTCAAAACGATGGCGGTTCCCGATTTGCAGAACCCTCGAATCATCAAAATCAAGACTATTTTCCTCACGTTCAAGCTTGAATGTGTTGGCATTCCCTCCCGTTTAACGCTGTAAAGTATCCGATGTGATTGAATAAGTATTCAGTTCAATCAACACCGTTCACGTCCAAGCCTTCTATCCGCAGAAAATGTAATATTCCAGAACTATCACCCGCCACAATCGTTTGATTATCGGGACTAATCGCACAGCAATTAAAATCACTATCTCCAATAAAGGTAATCATTTCTTTTCCTGTATTTAAGTCCCAAACTTTAACAGTTTTATCCGATGAAGCAGAAACAACTTTTGAACCGTCAGGACTGATAGCGACTGCATTTATACTATGTTCTACACTATATTCGCTAAGACTTAATAGTTTTTTTCCAGTTACTAAATCCCAGACTTTGATAGTATTATCACTTGCTCCCGAAACCAATTTTAAGCCATCAGGACTAATCGCAACTGCCCATACTAAATCATCATGATCATCATGTCCGCCAAGATTGAATAGTTGTTTTCCACTTGCTAAATCCCAAGCTTTGATAGTATTATCATTTGAACCCGAAAC
>NZ_AUZM01000198.1 GCF_000478195.2 Lyngbya aestuarii BL J
GCTCTTCCGATCTTTGAGGTTCAAGTTGTTCGCCTACATCTAGGAGATCGGGGAATATTTTGAGGAGATTTCTATACACCTCCAGACAGAAGTACCGTTTTAAAGTTTGGGAGAGTTCAAAGTTATGACGAATGATTGTTTCAGGTTTTATTCCACTAATATTAGATTGATGAACTCGATAGTTGACTAAAGCTTCTGGTAAGATATAAAGTTCATAGTTTAGACAAAATCGCACCCAAAAATCAAAGTCAGGAATTTGTCGAAAGCGAGCGTCGTAGAAGCCAATTTGCGAATAACAGTCTTTCCGAATTAGAGAGCTTGTTTGACAGAGACAGTTATCTTTACTAAAAAAGGTGTTTAGCCATTGAAAGCGAGTCCGGTTTTTCTGAATAAAAACTTTGTCGAGGAAAGAGTTAGAAGGGGGTAAATTTTTACCTTGACTGTCAATGAGCTGAGGATAACTCAAAACCGCCTGAAATTGAGGATTTTGATCTAAAAATAAAACTTGTTTTTCTAGCTTTTGTGGAACGAATACATCATCTGAATGTAGAATCGCGATCAACTCTCCTCGCGCTTGTTGAATTCCATAATTTGTGGCTACACTTTCGCCCTGATTTTGTTCAAAGCTAAAGAGTCGAATACGAGGATCGTTGTTTTCTAGAATTTTATCGACGGTTTGATCGGAAGATCCATCATTGACAATAATGATCTCAAAATATTGATAGGTTTGATTAAGAACACTATCGATAGCTTGAGAAATATAGGTGGCTTGGTTATAAGTTGGTATAACAACAGAAACTCGTGGCATGATGAGTAGAGGTAAACTTTAAATCAAAATAAAAATATTGCGTTTAGAGCTTAACAGAGATTGTTTGGGTTCGGTGTCTTCTGTTCAAGATTGATTCGATTTTTATACAGGAGTCAATAGAGCCTGTGAATTCGCAAAAAAACATTAAATTTATGATACAGTAAAAACAGTTGAGTCCGTTTGCAAGGATGAGATTGAGCTGTCCTTGTTGGATACAACGGATTAAGGATTAGATTAAACATTGAGTGTAGTCTGGCTGTTAAATTTATGAATGCAAATATAGCTAGCTCTCCAACTCCAGAAGAACAACGTTTTCATCCGTTCTCCCCCTCTTCTGATTTGCTCACCTTGTTAAGCGCCAATGCTCAAGTTATTGTGGAAGTTGGATGTCTACCGAACACAACAGCAAGTCAGTATAAGCAAATCAATCCTCACTGTTCATATATTGGAATTGTATCAAATTCTCAAGAGGCTGAAGCCTGTCTACATTTTGATCGGGTGATTGTCGGAGATTTTCAGCAGATTGAACTGAAATCTATCGGTTTAGAAGGGGGTAAGGTTGATTGTTTGGTCTATGATAATATTCTCCCCTTAACGAAAAACTCGATCCAAATTCTTCAGCATCACAGGAATTGGTTACATACTGAAGGAGAAGTAATCGCTTGTATTTATAATGTACAGTATTGGCGGAAAATTGTAAATTTGTTACAGGGAAAATGGGGA
>NZ_AUZM01000199.1 GCF_000478195.2 Lyngbya aestuarii BL J
GGGGTTGGTGTTGGGGTTGGTGTTGGGGTTGGTGTTGGGGTTGGTGTTGGGGTTGGTGTTGGGGTTGGTGTTACATCTATATCATCAGTTTGAATTGCGATATTTCCCACTGTAAAAGATTCAGGAAAAGAGTTGTCAGAATTAATCGTAAATTCACCTGTTGTAATAGCTGCGGCTGTACCATTATCATTCTCAGTTAGGTTGGTATTTCCCACTTCAAAGCTAGCAATTGGTTCATTTGCTAACCCCCCTTGATGTCGAATTGTAATCGAACCTCCTCCCTGTCCACCTGCTGTAGAAATACTGGCATTGATGTTATTTTGATCGATAAAAGATCGAGTTACTCGAACAAATCCACCTGTTGATTCAAGAAGTACATCTCCCCCTTGACCATTCGGCCCACCTTGAGCGTTAATCAACTCAACTTCAACATCACCAACCGGGTCAATAATTACGTTTCCACCATCATCAATACTACCACTACTATTGATTTCTCCGGTAATAATTGCAGTCGGAGCGACAACCGTAATATCACCTCCTGTTAAGCCAGAACTATTCAAATTTGCTGTAGAAATTGTTCCCTCTGTTGCAGTTAAATTAATGTTACCGCCTTGACCTTGATAATTATTAGAATTAAAATCAATTTCACTATTAATATTAGTTGCCGATAGGGTAATATTTCCTCCTGTTGTTTGAATATTTCCACTTCCTAACAGTTGAATTAAAGCCGGACTATTAATACTAAAATTCCCCCCATTGGTCTGAACGTTGGGATTATTTAAAGAAAAATTTTGATTCAAATTGAGAGTAATATTACCTCCTCCTGTGGTTAAATTAACCGAACGACCCAATAAATTATTAGCATTGATTGAACCATTATTTGTCGTGAAGTTAATATTACCGTTAGGATTAATAATATTACTGACATTAATATTTTGATTGGCGTTGAGAGTAATGGCTGCGTTATCCGTTCCTGTAATTGTAAATCCGGTTGTTTCAATAAAACTTGTTCCCGACTGCAAGATAACGGGGTCGCGGAATGATACATTTCCAGCAGCAGTAATTGTTCCGGTGTTATTGCTCCCAACTGTGATTAAGTTGAAGCCATTTTGTAAAAAGTTTAGTTCAGTATTTGTTAAATTTAAAACACTCAAGTTGTTATTGCTATTTCCTCCAATTTCAACAGGAAAACTTGAACTAAAAGGCTGTAACGTTAAGCTGGTATTCTCACCGGAGACATTATTATTAAAGTTAATTTCGTCACCTGTTAAAGTAATATTATTTAAGATGTTCACTGCATCACCGTAGTTTTGACCATTCTCTCCTGTTGTCGTTATATCAGCGTTGAGTTCAGTTATTCCTGCTGTATCGGTGGTTAAGCTACTGGCGTTTACCGTGGCGTTAAATTGAGTAATTCCACTGCTATTAACTGTAATTTCACCTAACCCATTCCCTGAACTTCCGACTGCATCTAAAATAATATTTCCGTTGGGTGCATTCAGGATTAAATTATTACCTG
>NZ_AUZM01000200.1 GCF_000478195.2 Lyngbya aestuarii BL J
ACCATATTGATCATACTTCTTGCGATTTTGCGGATCGGACAGCACTTCATAGGCTTCATTCACCTCTTTAAAGCGAGCTTCCGCTGTTTTGTCGCCGGGGTTCAGATCCGGATGATATTTACGCGCTAATCTACGATAAGCTTTTTTGATCTCATCGGCGGTCGCCGTTTTACTTAAACCCAAAATTGCATAATAGTCTTTATAGTCAGTCGCAGCCATTCACTACCTTCCTCTGAATACTATCCTCGTTGATTATTTCACACAAATACTTAATCTACGCATCTCCAGCATTTCGTTATCCCTTCCCTAAACACACACATCTCAAGACTTTATAACGGTCTGACCCAGATGAGAATTAGCAATGTATCTGTCTAGGATTAGTCAGAACCTAGCAATACCAAAACCTGATGTCAGGAAAATGATCTAACGAAGTCTGAAAATCTTGCGAGTTATACTATGACTCGTCTAACTTATCAAAGGTTCACGTCGATCTGGGTTCGGTTCTTGCTGAAATGGCGATCGCAATTTCCGTACCTCTGATCGGCATCGGAAGTGATAAGGTATGTTATTATTTCGTCACGATATCTAATTGAGAATATAGCGATCGCCAAACCATTTTTCAACTCTATTGCCTCCAAACCTCCCGCTACGGTATGACGAATATCCTACGGTTTTGATTGTGAACTGCTGTTGAGGAATTGAGAATTTTTGCACAGAGTTAAGCCAAGGCATTTGAAGATTAACTAAAAATGCGTTTCAAATCTAGAAAAGAAGTGTGACTTTACTCGGTGGTGAACCTTCGGGGATGGCGGTTTTGACGCGATCGAGAACCAGTTGTGAGTATCCCCGTATGGTACTTTTCAGGACTTCTTGATATTTCCGGGTTCGTTCGGCAATATCATCAACATATCCCACCGCTTGCAAATCGTCGTTGTCGTCTTCGTCGTATTGAATATAAATTTTTTGACCGTTTTGCCCTTCGATTTCTGTGATTTTCATCGACATGGATGAAGTCTCTCCCAAGCTTGAGGTGCGTTACTCCATTATATGCCTTAATTCTGGGTTTATTCCTTTTATCCCAACCCCTCTCGACCTCTCCCCCAACCCCTCTTCTAGAAGGCGAGGGGAGTATTTTTAGGATTATTAAATATCTAAAACTACATATAGCAATAAGAAATCATTTGTAAACGACTTTGCCGCCAAACCCCCAATTATGCGGGGTAATTTGGATTACTTTTTTACAAGTCAGGTAACATTGTTATAAACTTAAAGTCCCCTAATTATCACCGTAATGTTGGTGATCACGGAGGTAGAGAATTAAGGGAACTGCGATCGTATTTGGAGTTTGACCTTAGCCTCTAGCCCCCTCTTCTAAAAGACAAGAGGGAACTATTTTTTAATGGGGAAAATCAGTTAAACGGAAGTGAAAGAATCTTCGGTGAAACTGCCAACATCAACACCTCCAACTAGGGCTAAAACTTCATCGCCAAATGCGATCGCAGTATT
>NZ_AUZM01000201.1 GCF_000478195.2 Lyngbya aestuarii BL J
ATTTGAATATTTGTTTGTATTTGAGATAAGCATAATTGCGAGTTTCAACCTCATAAAACCAGCAATGAGAAATCACAATAAAATCAAAAAAGTCTTTGGGTATTTTTTGAAAATCTGCTTTTTCGTCGAATAAGTCCACCGTATCAAAGCGAAAATAGGCATTGGTTGGATTTGCCTTTTGTTCGCTATATTTCCGCCAAAATTGCAAACCTCTGTATTGAAATTTATCTTGTTTTTCTAGGGAATAGTAAGCGACCTGAACCGGAGGTAACTGAATTGAAAAAAGATGACTACTTTGTAAGAATAAATCTAAACCGTAAGCCATTGTCCCAGGGCCAGCAGCAATATCAAGAATATTGAGATTTGTCGGTAAAAATCCAGATTGATAGATTAAAAACCAAGCCAGATAAGCACAATATACATTTTCTAAAAAATAACGAATCAAGTAAACATGAGGACTGAGAGTATAACTGTAATTTGGATCTTTTCCCCCTTTCAAACTATTGAGATCTTGTGTCGCATCTGCTAGCATTGATTCAAAATCCCTTCTGGTTCGACGGAATTGTTCAAACTCCCCTTCAATAAAATCGGCTAGACTCCGTTCAATATCCTCAAATATTTCTTGATGAATTCCCGTACATTGCAGTAATCCTGTATCACGTTCAATCAGTTTAAATTTATCCCAGATAAAATCGATAAACTGTTTTTCGGGTAACAAACAAAATTGGTTATTCGTTGAAACTTCTGTAAGAGAGTTCAATTGTTCTAACTCCCGAACAGTTGTTTCCAATTCTTCTTTTAATTGCTTGATAGTTTTATTCTTTTGATTGAGATTATAGGTTAGCTTCAACTTTTCTCTATACAGCTTTTCCGGTAAAGAAAGTTGACTTTCGGAAAGTTTAGCGTCTCGAATAATTTTTCGCGCTAAATCTTCGTTGCCTTGTTTTAAAGCCGCACAAAACTTTCGGGATCTCCACCAATTTTTAAACAAATTAATCATATTAATCATAGCCAAATCCTGCTTTTCCTTCAAAAACTTCTACGTCACACAGCAAAGCTTTTAAATTTTCAAGAAAGTTGTTATATTTTTCGGATTCGTTGTCATACCACCATTTATATTTTTCCTTAAGATTGACAGCTTCTTTGCGGGTAGTTGCTGCTAAAACTGATTTTTGACTCGCCGAATGAAACGCTTGAATCACTATGCGATCAATAACTTCTAATTTACAAATAAACGGGGTTTCATCCTCTGGAAAAATAGGGAGTAAAGGTGTTATAGTTATGGAAAATCTAATTTGATGATCTTGATTATCTGGAATATTATGTCGTAGTTTTCCAATCGCATTCAGTCGGGCTTGAATACTGGGTGATTGAGGTTCAAAATCTTTACGAACGGACTCGCTTCCTGTGGGAATACTCATGTTCACTCGCAAGCGTTTAAACTGTTTGAGTAAATCAATATCT
>NZ_AUZM01000202.1 GCF_000478195.2 Lyngbya aestuarii BL J
CCCGCCAAGAGTTGACGAACATTTTTAAAACTTTGAAGCTGTTCATCAACCATGAGATGAAATAACCCTGCTGTTAGCCAGAGTGTAGTTATATTATATTGTTTAATAATTTCTCCGAGTTCATTTAAAGAAGGCTGATGATTGGGTAATATAACGATGCGTCCACCATTGAGTAAAGCTCCCCAAATTTCAAAAGTGGAAGCATCAAAAGGAAGAGGTGCAGCTTGAAGAAAAATTTCTTCAGTATTAAAGTTCACATAATTATTTTCTTTAACAAGTCTAACCACTCCTCGATGAGGAATACACACCCCTTTTGGCTTCCCTGTGGAACCGGAAGTATACATAACATAAGCTAAGTTTTCTGCTGTTACTTGATGAATGGGATTGTTTGAGCTTTCTTGGCTCAGGATTTGCCAATCAGTCTCTAGGTTTAAAATAGGAATATTTAAAGCTGGAAAATGAGTGCTGTTTGGGTCAGTAATTATTGCATAAACTTGAGTATCTTCTAAGATAAATTCTAGGCGTTCTTGAGGATAGTTTTTTTCGAGAACAACATAGGCTGCTCCCGCTTTTAAAATTCCTAAAATACTCACAAACGTCTCAATTGAGCGTTCCATGCAAATTCCGATTAATGTATCGGTTTTCGTGCCGATTTTTCGCAGATAGTGTGCGATTTGATTGGCTTTAATATTAAGTTCTCGATAAGTGAGTTGTTGATCGGCGTAGGTCAGAGCGATCGCATCAGGATATTGTTCAACCTGTTGTTCAAACAGTTGATGAATAGTAGCTTCTCGCGGATAATTAGTTTTCGTTTGATTCCATTCAACTAAAATTTGCTGTTTTTCATCTTGATTTAATAACGTTAATTCCGAGATTTTATGTTCAGGGTTGACGATAATAGCTTCTAATAAATTTTGAAAATGCTCTGCGAGTATGCGGATAGTATTTTGTTCAAATAAATCTGTATTATATTCAAAAGTTACGACGATATAATCATCTGTTTCTGTTAATGACAGAGTTAAATCAAATTTGGCTGTTTGGCGAGGAATATCAATAGGACTCCAACTTAAATCCGAAAAGTTTACTTCTTTAAGAGGAGCATTTTGCAGCACAAACATGATTTGAAATAAAGGTGTGTAACTTAAAGATCGAGAAATTTTTAATTCTTCTAGTAACTGTTCAAAAGGTAAATATTGGTGTGCATAGGCTTCTAACGAGACTTGACGAACTCGCTGCAATAATTCCTCAAAGGTTGGGTTTCCTGATAAATCGGCTCGCAGAGCTAATGTATTTACAAAAAAGCCAATTAATTTTTCAATTTCGGATCTGTTACGATTGGCAATTGGAGAGCCAATAATAAGATCTTCATTGCCTGTATAGCGATGAATTAATGTGTAAAATGCAGTAAGTAAAGTTATAAAAAGGGTACTTCAGATCGGAAGAGCACAC
>NZ_AUZM01000203.1 GCF_000478195.2 Lyngbya aestuarii BL J
ATCAGAAATAAGACAATTACCGTCTCAAAAAATCAACGGGAGTTTGTGGAAATTGGACGAGATCTCACCCAACCCATTATTGATGTTTCTGGACAGTTGCGAGTCGGTTCGGAACCAGAACCTGTTTACGCCGCAGTTGTTGAACCGACAAAGAATTTTATCGAAGAATTTAGACAGATTCTCGAAAGGCAAGGAATTCGAGTATTAAAGACAAGTATTATCTCAACTTCTCAATATTCTAATCCAGAATTAGCGCGGGTAAAATCTCCGCCGCTTGCTAAGTTAATTCAAACCACAAATCTAGACAGTAATAATATTTTTGCGGAGGCGTTACTGAGAATTTTAGGTGTACAACAACCGAGTTTAGATGCAGTCGAAACGGGATTAACTGCGATGCAAACAATTTTAACCCGCTTAGGGGTTGATCCAGAAGGTTATCGTTTAGTGGATGGTTCGGGTTTATCTCGTCAGAATTTAGTGAGTCCAGAAGCGTTAACTCAAGTATTAGTTGGCATGGCAAATTCACCTCAGTTTGAGAGTTATCAAAACTCTTTATCTGTCGCCGGAGAAACCGGAACGTTAAAAAGGCGATTTCAAGAGACAACAGCCGCTGGAATTGTCTATGCAAAAACCGGAACTTTAACCGGAATTTCGGCGCTAGCAGGATATATTTATCCTCCCTATTATCAACCGTTAGTGTTTAGTATTCTGGTGAATCACTCAAATTTATCAACCGCTGAGTTAAGACAAGCAATTGATCAGATTGTGATATTATTGAGTCAATTAAAAGTATGTTGAGTTTGGGTTTTCAATGGGGCGTTTACCCAACCTCACTGTTGACTTTAATTTGCTCCGACTTCACCTGGGATGATACACTTCGCGCCATTTTCCCTGAGAGAGAGTCCCCACAAACTAAAACTTGAATAATCTATCAATATTCAGACGCAGATCACCGCTTCTTTTAGATGTCGAGAGATTCCGACTGGGGCAGGTGTCCAGAAGCAAAATCTGATATTTTTTAATTTTAGATGCAATTCATCCCACTATCAGATAAGATGTATCTCATCTCAAGAGTGACAAAATTGCGATTGGCTTCGCCACTGACGCTACTGCGTCAATCGCTAACCCCATCCCCCAAGCTGGGAATCAAGTTTCGCAAACTCATCGCTCAAATCCGTTAATTCTTCTCAATAAAAAACGTATGAAAGCCAAGATTTACGAGAGAATCGAAACGCTAGTTGATATTCAAGAAAAGTTTAGCAAACGCTTGATTCCCAAAGGAACGATTGGTACTGTGACCGAATATTATGAACGTCCGAAAGAAGCCTATGGGGTTGATTTAAAAATAAAAGACGAAGCTGCATTCGGAGGCTTTGACTATGATAATGTATTGCTTTATCCCGAACAGTTTCAAGTCATTAACCAAACAGCAGAAGAAGAACATTTAAA
>NZ_AUZM01000204.1 GCF_000478195.2 Lyngbya aestuarii BL J
AAACGGAATGTCGTTCTAAAGGTAGTGACAACAATCGTATCATTTTCATCGGTATGTTCAGGGTCAGTAATAATGAAAACAGCCGGAATCAAAGAAATGTATTCGTTAAGTTGGAAGCGATACAGGGCTTCAATATGAATTCCCGTTTTCTCCTCCTCTAACCGATCGAGAGTGTGATAAACGACCTTCGGTTGCATCCCCACGATAATACCGCCCAAGTCCCCTTCTTTAAGCAAATCAGGGAATGCTAACGTCACCGCAAAGTTGATAATCGTCGCATCGAGGTCATCGCCGTCAGTTCTGACCTTATCATCAGCCCAAGCCGCACCAAACCAGCCACCCACCTCAAAACTATCGGAAATTCTCCAGTTCGTCTGGAAACTGACATTATCACTGGTGGTGGCGGTATCTCCAAACGGACGGTTAGCGAGGAAACTTCCGGTTCCGCCACTGACTCCGACATCTCCTTCTCGGAAATAACGACGGCTATAAGCCAAACCCAACACTAAATTATCTTTCGGTTCATAGACCACTTGCAAGAATGCAGAATGACCCCCATTAAATAAACCTCGACCTTCACTGGCATCAGGGGCATCTCCGTCATCGGCAACATAACCGAGATTAATCTTAATATTATCGTTGAGTTGATAGTTAAACCCTAAACCCGTTCCTTCAGGTCCACGGAACATAGTGGGGTCATAACGAGCAAAGCGAGACGATGCACCGCTTCCTGTACTTTGGAAAGGGCTGATTGGGTCTAGAATGTCGTCAGAGTCGAGACTCTGGGCGCCGATGTAAACCTCTCCTTTCTCATTGAAAACTGGAAACTGATACCACAACTCATCAATCTCGAAGTCTCCTGAACCCCCATCAGTCCCTAAACGACTCATCAGGGTATTGGTGAGGTTTTCACGACTCAAGTTAGGAACATCTTTGGCTTCGAGACGAGTTCGCAGTCTATCTTTTCCGGTAAAGCTAGTATCGAAGGTTAAACGCGCCCGATAACCGAAGTAGCTTTGTGTGGGGTCGTCTTCATCATCAACATTTGGCCCGCCGACAGTGGTATATTCGGCGCGATCGCCAAAACTATCCCCGATAAAGAAGATCACTTCCCCGTTGAGTTTGGTGGTTGTGGAGAATTGATTAGCTTCGAGTTCAGATGCCCGGGCTTCGAGAACTGTAACCCGACCTCGCAGGGCGGCCAGTTCAGCGGCGAATTCTTCCATTAACCGTTGCAGTCTCGCCAAATCTTCCCGCGTCACCAAGTCGGCTGTAGACGCATTAATCAGTTCGTTAATGCGTTCTAAACAAGCGTTGATACCTGCGGCAAATTCATAACGAGTTAAAGCCCGGTTTCCTTTATAGGTTCCATCTGGATATCCGGCAATACAACCATAACGTTCAACTAGAGACTGTAATGCCTGAAACGCCCAGTCTGTCGGT
>NZ_AUZM01000205.1 GCF_000478195.2 Lyngbya aestuarii BL J
AGAACAAATGCAGCAAAGCATCCTCGCCAGTGGATGTGAAATTGTCACAGTTGCAGTCCGACGGGTTCAAACCCAAGCCCCCGGACATGAAGGACTTGCAGAAGCCATTGACTGGACAAAAATTTGGATGCTTCCCAACACCGCAGGCTGTCAAAATGCAGAAGACGCCATTCGGGTAGCCCGTTTAGGACGGGAGATGGCAAAATTATTAGGACAGGAAGACAACAATTTTGTCAAGTTAGAAGTTATCCCAGATCCCAAATATCTGTTACCTGATCCTTTTGGTACCTTAGAAGCCGCAGAACAGTTGGTAAAAGAAGGGTTTGCAGTGCTTCCCTATATTAACGCTGATCCGTTGGTTGCCAAACGTTTAGAAGAAATTGGCTGTGCGACAGTCATGCCTTTGGGTTCGCCAATTGGTTCGGGACAGGGAATTAAAAACGCTGCCAATATCGAGATTATCATCGATAATGCCAAAGTTCCCGTTGTGGTGGATGCGGGAATTGGAACCCCAAGTGAAGCCGCGACAGCGATGGAAATGGGCGCCTCGGCGTTATTAATTAATTCAGCGATCGCTTTAGCCGGACAGCCTGCGATCATGGCACAAGCGATGGGAATGGCGACTCAGGCGGGTCGTTTAGCGTATCTATCGGGACGGATTCCCATTAAAAATTATGCCACAGCTTCTTCTCCGGTGACGGGAACGATTAGTTCTTAAGTCTTGTGATCTAAAGTTCTCAGAGGTTCCCTACCCAGGGGAACCCACAAGTATACCTAAAGTTATTTAACTATGGGCAAATTTTTGTTACTCTAGACTAAATCAAATGAAACGAGGACATTAATTTATGCCTTATACAACCGAAGAAGGTGGACGCCTAAACAACTTTGCTGTTGAACCCAAAGTTTATACTGCTGAACCTCCGAACAAAAATCAAGTCCGCAATTATATCATTTTAGGATCTTTAGGTATTGCTTTAATTGTTGGTTTAATTGTTGTCGCGGTTGGAGTTTCTGGTTAACAAAAGAGAAGATTTTTTAGCATCGTTCTTTAAATTAAATTAGGCGTTCTTAACTCATCCAGGTGTTTGAAAGTTCAGATACCTGGTTTGTTTTTTTATCAATAGAAGAACCTCTCCCTAACCCTCTCCTAGAAGGCGAGGGAATAATATTAATTAATGGCGAGGGGGGTCAAGAAGAACCTCTCCCTAACCCTCTCCTACCTCACCGCAACGCCCTCTCCTACGAGGAGAGGGAAATTGTGTCCCTCGCGGGACTATTAATTAGTCGAGAGGGAAAAGGTGTCCCGTCGGGGACTATTTATTAATCGCGAGGGGAGTTAACTTTCTTCGGTCCTTTTAGGGGGCCCCCAGGGCTGTTTCATTCTCAGTTAAAAATTGCCGGGGTTGATGGTGAGTC
>NZ_AUZM01000206.1 GCF_000478195.2 Lyngbya aestuarii BL J
TAACCGTGATAAAATACAGGGACTAGAAACACCCTCAAAGATCACCTTTGTGACTAGGACTGCTTCACTATCTGTTTGAGTTTCATTGGAGTTAGTCATGTATTCTTGTTCAATAGATTCAACTCTCATCGTTATGCAAGCTCCCGATTAACTTAATCCTGAATTATGATATTTTGATTCCCTATCTTACACTGTTACGGTCACAGAATTGAAAATGAGCTTCCCTAATCTAGCCACCCAGTTCTCCATTGATTCTATGATTATTCTTTGTCTTAGAATGATTTTACGGCATGATCTGGGCAGAAACCGCGATTTGTTCGTGAACTCAAGGTAATTCAAGTTAGAGTTCTATTTTTAAGAAGCGACTCAACATCATTTCTAACATTTCTTCAGCATTTTCAGGACAACTGGAGCTTTTGATAAACTCTTTAATTGTGATTTTTTTGTCTCGAAAGTCCTGAACAAAATTATAGATATTTTCTATGGCTTTGACTTGAGCTTCTAATTCTAGAACTATTTCAGCGATGGAATCAATTCCCTGTTTTTGACCAGCGCGATAATTTTTTACCAGTTCACCTTCGGGCGTATTTCGAGCAATACGGAGTTCTTTTTTGATATTTTAGTACTGATTTTTGAGAAGTTGATTGTCTTTTTCTCGTCGAAGACAAAGCCTTTCAATTTCAGATTTTGTACTGCTAATTGAGTCAATTTTTTCTTGAAGATGGTGTTGCTTCTCGATTTCAAGCAGTCGAGCAATATCCCCTTCTTGATAAGCACGGTTAATTTCTTTCATTACCTCATTATGGTGCATTTGTGTTTCAGCATCCGTGACCTTATCTGGATGAAAAAGAGAAGCTAATTTTAGAAATATTTGTCGAATTTGTTGAGATTCAGGGGATTTTGTTTGAGATTCCGTGAAAGAATGATCTTCATCAAATTGATGAAAATTATGGGTATTGTTATTAAAGAAGTTTTCTCCGGCTTCAGTATTCCCTCGTTCTGATGAGGAGTTATTAAAAAAAGTATCGAATTCATCATCTTCATCTAATTGAGGACTGATTAATCCGATTAATTGGAGAGAACAGTAAACGTTGAAAATATCTTGTTTGCTCTTTTTTCCCAATTTTTGATTGGTTAATATTTCTTCAAATAAATTATGAATTTTAGTGTCCAGTTGATTCTGTTTTTGATAGAGAGGGGAAGCTTGGCTAAAAATTCGAGTCGCAATGGTACGCATCTGATCTAAGAAGTTTTTGAGTTCAGTGCGTTTTCGTTTAATCTGTTTGAGAAGCCATTGATGTTCTTCTTCTAGAAGGCGATGACGTTCATGAAAACTGGAAAGTCCTAACAATGTAGTGGACTCGGTGGGTGTGGATGAAGTTTGCTTTTGAGAAC
>NZ_AUZM01000207.1 GCF_000478195.2 Lyngbya aestuarii BL J
TTCACGTTGTTCCGAGTTAGGATAAGCCGTTATCAGTATCAATTGATGACGACTCATCACGCCGGAGTTGCTTTTGGGTAAACTTAAACTGAGAGCGCAATTGTAAACAGACGTTCTCTGTGAGCGTCTGAAACTACTGATAACGGGTTGTTTTTATTGATTCTGAACTATGAAAAATCGATCTAACTTTCAACTCCCTAGCGATCGCTTACCTCCCCAAAATATTGAAGCAGAGGAGGCGATTTTAGGGGGGATATTACTCGATCCCGAAGCCATTAGTCGAGTCGCTGAATTGTTAGATCCGAGTTGTTTTACTATTCTTGCCCATCAAGCGATTTATCGCACAACGCTAAATTTACATTTACAAGGAAAACCAACTGATCTAATGACTGTTACCACTTGGCTTGCTGATCACAATCAGTTAGAAGAAGTGGGCGGACAAATGAAGCTAGCACAACTGGTTGATCGAACTGTTTCTGCGGTGAATATCGATCAATATGCTTTGTTGGTGATTGAAAAAGCCATGCGCCGCAATTTGATTAAAGCCGGACATGAAACGATTGATTTGGGTTATGATACAACGGTTGATATTGAAGAAGTCTTAGATCAGGCTGAACAACAAATTTTTAATATTACTCAAGTTCGTCCGCAACAAAATTTAGTTTCAATTGCTGAGACGCTGATTAATACATTTCAGGATATCGAAGATCGTCACGAAGGTGTTGCCCTTCCGGGTTTAAATTGTGATTTTTATGATTTGGATGCGATGACGGGCGGGTTTCAGCGCTCTGATTTGATTATTGTTGCGGGTCGTCCTTCGATGGGAAAAACGGCACTTTGTACGAATATTTCCTATAGTATTGCTAAAATTCATAAGTTACCTGTGGCGATTTTTAGCTTAGAAATGTCGAAGGAACAGTTAGTTCAAAGACTGCTTTCTAGTGAGGCAAAAATTGAAAGTAATCGCCTACGTTCTGGGCGAATTAGTCAGAGTGAATGGGAACCGTTAACAATCGCAATTGGGACGTTATCAGAATTACCTGTTTTTATTG
Organism: Lyngbya aestuarii BL J; assembly: GCF_000478195.2. GTDB lineage: Bacteria > Cyanobacteriota > Cyanobacteriia > Cyanobacteriales > Microcoleaceae > Capilliphycus > Capilliphycus aestuarii. The sequence continues at coordinate 1,053 of NZ_AUZM01000207.1, forward strand.
ATGATACCCCTAATATTACTGTTACAGAAATGCGTTCTAAGGTACGCCGTTTACAAGCAGAACAGGGCGGCGCAATGGGGTTAGTTTTAATTGATTATTTGCAACTAATGGAGGGTGGGAGCGATAATCGGGTACAAGAATTGTCTCGAATTACGCGATCGCTCAAAGGGTTAGCGAGGGAATTAAATGTTCCGGTAATTGCCCTTTCACAGTTGAGTCGGAGCGTTGAATCTCGGACAAATAAACGCCCGATGATGTCTGATTTGAGGGAATCTGGTTGTTTAACAGGTGATAGCTTAATCACATTAGCAGATACCGGATTACAAGTACCAATTAAAGA
>NZ_AUZM01000208.1 GCF_000478195.2 Lyngbya aestuarii BL J
CTAGTTTTTTGCCTTCGGGTAACTCAGTGAAAACGCGATCGCCTGCTTCGATTCCTTCTAAGATTTGAATTTGATTTCCAATCGTTGAACCGATTGTTACGGGATGAAATTGGGGTTGATTTTGTTCGTCGGGAAGTAAAACTCCGGTTTCTCCTTTATTAGTAATAATTGCCACGGTTGGCACCACTAACGCATTATTAAGTTTATCCCCAATAAATTTTAAATCAACATTCATCCCGGACTGAAGTAAATCTTTCCCGGTGATCATTTCAACTCGGGCTTGAAACAGGGTTACATCTCGTTCTTTTACGGCTTCTGGGGCGATTAATTGTACCCGTCCTTTAAAGACTTGATCGGGGTAAGCATCGGCAATAATTTCGACTTTTTGATTGGGTTGAATTCGACCAATATCGGCTTCGGGAATTTTCGCTAAGACTTCTAAATCTTTTGCCAAAGCCACTATCGAAGTTGAAGTTGCTGAAGTCGCATCGGATGCCGATGTTGCCGGGGTTACAAATGCCCCTTCTACTGCATAACGTTGAGCAATAACTCCTGCAAACGGGGCGCGAACTTTTGTATCTTCTAACTGCGTTTCATAGTAGCGAACTTGTGCTTGAGCTTCTCGAACTTCCGCCAGGGCTGCGGCTATTTCTTCCGGACGAGTTCCATTAATTAACTGATTCAAATTGCTGCGAACTTCTGCAACTTCGGCGGTCGCTGCGGCAATGTCTTCAACCCGAGCGCCATTTTGCAATTGTCGCAAAGCTTGACGTTCCATCTCAACTGTTGCAACGAGTCTATCAACTTGACTTCGCTGACTTTGTTTAAGTTGTTCGATGCGTCTGGCGGCTTCATCAACGACAGCACTCAGTCGGCGTTCATTTTGCAGATATTCCTCTAAACTATCTTCAGAAACCGCCCCTTGATTTCTCAAGCCTTGATAGCGACGCACCCGTTCACTGGCCAGTTCCAAATCCGCTTTGTTGGCGGTGAGTCTAGATTGGGCCTGAGCAATTTCATCATCCAAACTTCCCGAACGTGCATCGGCTAACCTGGCTTCGGCTTCATTGAGTTTAGCTTGAGCGACAGCAACTTCCTCCATCCGGGTTCCGGCTTCGAGTTCAGCTAAATTGGCTAAAGCCCGATCTAACTTGGCTTGGGCGGCGGCGATTTCTTCGGGACGACTACCCGTTTGTAATTTGTTCAAGTTCGCTCTTACCCGCGCTAACCCCGCTTCGGCTTGTAACACCTGCGCTTCTATTTCTCCGCTTTCCATCCTCGCAACAACTTGACCCGCTTCGACATAATCACCTTGTTCGACAAACAGTTCAGATAGACGTCCTTGCGTTTTTGGGCTGAGGTTCACCCGTCGTACAGGTTGAACAACACCA
>NZ_AUZM01000209.1 GCF_000478195.2 Lyngbya aestuarii BL J
TGATAGAAATCTAGAGAACTTTCTAACCCTTGACGCGCTAAAATTTCACTAATGGTTGGTAGAAGCTGGTTCACGGTCATTTCCTGCCTTTGACTTCAAAAACTGCAAAAACTTTATCGTTAACTTAACTCAGTTCCAGCCTACCCAATATAAACTTTTAATTTTTAATATAGAAGTTGGAAGACTGAACCTTCGACGCTATTTTTTAATATTCTTAGCATCCCCTCTGACTCTCAGGATATCTAGATCGAGACGACTTGGAGATTCGTAGAACCGAACCAATTAGTCGCAATCACCGCTTTTACTGTTTTTTCGGTGGCCTCACGACCTCACGACCTCCCATAGTCTGATACAAAATAGTAGGAACATACTGTTAACGTTGCTTCAAAATTATGCCCACTTTGCTCACGGATCTCAAAAATGTACTGGCTGATTTAATTAAACGCTATCGTTCTCAGGTCGATTATTTAGCAATTCGAGTCGAAGAAGCTGAAGAAACGGATATTTTACTCAGAGGCGATCGCATTGAAACCCTCAGCGAAGGCCTTTCAATTGGTGGACAAGTTCGCGCCTGTCATAAAGGGGGTTGGGGTTTTGCGAGTTTTAATCGACTCGAAGGTTTAGAGAAGCAAGTTTCTCAAGCCATTACTGCGGCGAAACTCATCGGTGAGGAAGAAACCCTACTCGCACCGATTCCGATTGTACAGGAAACTCGGATTTTACCTTTAACTGGAACCGATCCCCGTCAAGTTCCTCTGGCGCAAAAGAAAGAACTTTGCGATCGCTATGGCCATATTCTGCGAAGTGTTGATTCCCGCATTACCACGATTTCAGTTCGTTACAATGACAGCACCCAGCGTATTCTCCTAGCCACTTCTGAAGGAACATTCCTCGAACAAGCTTGGGTAGATATGGAAATGCGCTTCGCAGCGACAGCCCGCAATGGGGAAACCGTACAAACAGGACGGGAAACCACTGGATCACGTCGGGCTTATGAAGATTTAACTCACCTTGATACTCAAGTTCAGAGTGCAGCGCAACGGGCGGTGAATTCCCTAGATCTTCCTCCCGTTAAAGGAAATACTTACACTGTAGTCATTGATCCGATTTTAACAGGTTTATTTGTTCACGAAGCGTTTGGTCATCTTTCGGAAGCGGATATGACCTATGAGAACCCTGACTTATTGGAAGTGATGACTTTGGGGCGTCAGTTTGGGCCGAAAAACCTGCAAATTTTTGATGGGGCGGAACCTCCTGGACACCGGGGAAGCTATTTTTACGATGATGAAGGAACACCCGGAACAACAACACAATTAATCAAAGATGGGGCGTTAGTAGGTCGTCTACACTCTCGGGAAACAGATCGGAAGAGCACACG
>NZ_AUZM01000210.1 GCF_000478195.2 Lyngbya aestuarii BL J
AAATACCATTGGCGAGAGTTGAGTTGGCAAACAACACCCATTGATAAATTTCACCTCGTTTTTCGGGGGAGTCTGGCATTTTCCCATATTTATCTGCTAAATAGAGCAGAATTCCTCCCGATTCCCACAATTTAACGTCTCCATCGACAATGGCGGGAACTTTCCCAATTGGGTTAATTGCCAAATAGTCGGGTTCGAGATGAGCGCCTGCTTTCATATCCAGCAAGACAAACTCGTAGGGTATACCGATTTCTTCTAAATACCACTGAACAATTGATGCACGGCTAAAGGCACCACCGTAGAGTTTGAGCATCAGTTCGACTCCTATAGTTTACTTGTTTCAGTGTGAACGGATATTCACATTTTACACTTTGTTACCCTAAAAACTTACAATCACTGAAGATTTAGAGAAAGTTTAAGCTTAATATCCACAAAGTCGATTAATCGTTTGGATCAAATCATCATAATCAGTAATTGGCTTGAGATAAAATTCATCAGCGTGAGAAATTTCAAGTAGAGATTGACGCTCACTTTCCAAAGCATAAGCTGTGATTAAAATAATCGGAATCTCAGCAGTTTGTGAGTTTGTTTTCAGCAGACAAGAAATATCGACACCACTGACATCTTTATCCTCCCAATGGGCTTCGGGTAGATTTACATCCATAATCACTAAATCGACTTCTCCTCCTTGGCAAAGCTGAACAATCTCGTTGAGTTTGTCTGTCACGAGAACTTGATAACCACTTAGGCGCTCAATGAGCTTTGCCATACCTTTAGCTAATAAGTAATCATCTTCTACAATTAGGATTCTTAAATTGTCTTTTTTTAAAATCACAATGATACTAGACTGAGTATAATCAACCAAGAGCAAAAATGTCAATTTAATAGAACTCTTTATGATCTCAGTTGCCAAGTTAGTGAGTTGATCACTTCTTTTATAATCAAATTAGAATTAGTAACTTAAAAATCATCAAAATTAATAATTTTAGTAATCCAATAAAAAAGGGAATAAGATAGCATTTTATTCAAACTTATTTTTACAGATAAAGACTTATGTAATATACCATAAGCAGAATACTAAGTCAAGACTTATCAGAGAGTTTAGAATATAGGATTGAAAAAAGACTTTAGCTTTTTACCCTTTTATATTGACAATCATAATTACTCTAGGAGAGGTTAAATTTATAACTTTTAACTTCAATCGCTTTATTGAGTTGACAGTCTTCTCAATAAATTTTTTTGCTGTTAATATCCGACTTGCTTTCTGGTATTAGGATCGAAAATAACCGCATAATTTAGATCAAGGGTAATCGAGATGCGATCGCCAGGTTTTAAACTGATTTGTACAGATCGGAAGAGCGTCG
>NZ_AUZM01000211.1 GCF_000478195.2 Lyngbya aestuarii BL J
CATGGAAGATACCCTGCATCAGCGTTTAATTGGTCAAGAAGAAGCGGTTAAAGCGGTTTCTCGCGCCATTCGTCGCGCTCGGGTGGGCTTAAAGAACCCCAATCGACCGATTGCCAGCTTTATCTTCTCTGGCCCAACTGGAGTGGGTAAAACAGAACTCACCAAAGCCTTAGCGACTTACTTCTTCGGATCAGAAGAAGCAATGATTCGCTTAGATATGTCTGAGTTCATGGAACGTCATACCGTTTCTAAGCTGATCGGTTCGCCTCCCGGTTATGTCGGGTACAACGAAGGCGGTCAACTGACTGAAGCCGTGCGTCGGCGTCCTTACACGGTGGTTCTATTCGACGAAATCGAAAAAGCCCACCCCGATGTCTTCAATATGTTGCTACAAATTTTAGAAGACGGACGCTTGACTGATGCGAAAGGTCGCACGGTAGACTTCAAAAATACCTTGATCATTATGACCTCCAACATTGGATCGAAGGTGATCGAAAAAGGTGGCGGTGGTTTAGGATTTGAGTTCTCCGAAAATGAATCTGATGCTCAGTATCATCGGATTCGTAACTTGGTTAACGAAGAACTGAAGCAATACTTCCGTCCAGAATTCCTCAACCGTCTCGATGAGATTATTGTCTTCCGTCAATTGACGAAGGATGAGGTTAAGGAAATTGCGGTGATTATGCTCAACGAAGTCTTTCGTCGTCTGACGGAAAAAGGCATTAAGTTGGAAATCACTGATCGGTTCAATGAACGCTTAGTTGAGGAAGGTTACAACCCCAGCTACGGCGCTCGTCCCTTACGTCGGGCGATCATGCGCTTACTCGAAGATAGCTTGGCTGAAGAAATTCTCTCAGGTCGCATCGGTGAGGGCGATACCGCCGTTGTTGATGTCGATGGAGAGGGTCAAGTCACAGTTGCCCAAGGAGAAAAAGAAAAGCGGGAATTGTTACCGCAAACGGCTGAATAATCAGTTACTGTTGAGCTATCTCTAGCTCAACTTGAGTAACATCTCATAAATTTAATCAGGGGTATAACAACTGTTGTACCCCTTTCTATTCGGTTTTGTTTGTTTGGAGAACTCCTGTTAAGGAACAAACTCAGTCACAACCTGACCCCCGCTTTGATCCCCAGTCACCACAATGGTATCACTGGTAAACTCACCCACTGCTCGATTTCCCCTTAAAGTCAAAGGTGGATCAATTTGACGGTAAACAACATTACCTTGAGCCTGAAACTGTTGTTGGGATGTAGACCAAGTTAACTGATTCGTATTCAACTGAGCTTGACGCTTTTGACCGATCGCCACAACATTTCCGACTAAATCAAATTGTTCAGCTTTGATATCACCCCATCCCT
>NZ_AUZM01000212.1 GCF_000478195.2 Lyngbya aestuarii BL J
GGGTTCGGTAAGGGAACAGGAATATGTCTGGGATAGTGAACTTGCCACGCATTTCCCCGATATTTGCCCCCCAGTTCGCTTTCTACGATGTCAAGGGGAGGCTGATGCTGCTCATAGCTAATTGTCCGATAGGTTAGTTTCATCTTCGTAATCGCTCCTCGTCTCTGAACGAAAAAGAACTTAGCTCATCAAGGTGAGTTTTTTAATTTATGTATTCATTGTTACATTTTTAATTTTAAATTGCCAAGAATTCATAACAAATCAACACAAATCCTCCTTCGGGTATAGATCGGAAGATGAGGAGATTGGAAGATTAGGGTTTACAATCCTAAGAGTAGTCAGCCTAAGAATAGTCAGGCGTTGTTGTGTCCCCTGCAAATAAACGGTTTGTCGGTTGAGCAGTTTGGTTTGAAATCCCGCTATTTCTAAAAATAAAAGAGCGAAGTTGATTTCTCTAGTATCGCTTCTGGCTCGGTCGTTATTTAATCTATTCCAAATCCAGGAAATTTTGAAGAATAAATATACAGATGTAGCATTGTTTTTTAAATTTTATGTTATGTTTGAGGCTTCAGTTTTTCACCAGAGATCTTGATGTTCGCCGACAGGAATCATAACCGCTAATTTAATCTTGAAAAAATTGATAACATTTTAAGTTGAGTATCGGACTTCAGGGGTCGCATTTCAATCATAGAAAAAACGGTTCACGGGTGTAGAGACTTGTCATAGCACATCTGTAGAGGCGATTAAAGCACTTATTGAGATAACGATCTATAAAATTAAGTGCGATAATCAATAATAAGAGAGATGATTTTAACAACAAATGATGAAACAAGACTTGAACTTAGGTGTCGTTTTAGTGGTTGATGACTATCCACTCAATCTCAAATTATTATGTGCTTCTTTGTCGAGAGTCAAATATAAAGTTTTGGTCGCTCAAACTGGAGAATCAGCATTAGAGATTGCAGTCTCTCAACAACCCGATCTCATTTTACTCGATATCAGAATGCCTGAAATGGACGGATATGAGGTTTGTCGTCAGTTAAAAGCCTCACCTGTAACCCGAGATATTCCGGTGATTTTTATGACGGCTCTTTCTGAAACTGATAATAAAGTCAAAGGATTAAAACTCGGAGCGGCTGACTATATTACTAAACCCATCCATCCGGAAGAAGCGATCAGTCGAATCAAAACTCATCTCTCTGTTCGTCGCCTGACTTTGTTACTCGAAGAACAAATTCAATATCTTCAACAAGAAATTAACCGACGCAAACAAGTCGAAGAACAGCTTCGCCAAGTTAATACTTTGTTAGAACAACGAGTCGAAGAACGAACCACTGAACTGTTAGCCGTCAATACT
>NZ_AUZM01000213.1 GCF_000478195.2 Lyngbya aestuarii BL J
TACAAAAGATACTTGTGGGAATTTAAAGTAAGCTTCCGGGGAACTGGAAGCTTATTTTTTGGGGAGCTACCGCAGAAAAGGAATGATATTTTGAGGTAATCTGCCATGACCCATAAGTTAGGATTTCCGACTGACTTCAAGCGAATCAATCAAGTTCAAAATAGTAACGCCCTGAGAGATTGGTGTCGGAGCATGAAACATAAACTGGTTGCTGATGTCAGTAACTATGCGAAGGGCCGTTATCGGTTGTGGCTTTTCCATGAGGTATACTTCAGAAACGGCAAGCTGACCAAAAGTTATTTTGACGAGAGAATCTGGAACTTTAGTCAACGAGTTTATCCAGATTGTAATATCGGTTTGTTGACTTTTGGAGGCAACTTTGATAACGGTAAGATTAGTGATGGAAGAATCAACTTACATCGAGACCATACCTATGCAAAACCTAAAGCAATATCTGTAAACTTAGGCGAAGCTGTGTTTAGTTATGGCGAACCGAACCCAACCGATTATCTTTTGAAAGATGGCGATATCCTTCAGTTTAACTGTAAAGTCCTTCATGGAGTTAAACAAATTAAATCAGCAGAACGGTTTAGTTTGGTATTTTGGCAGTTGAACGAACAGAAAGGTTATCGGAGTTTGATTTAGATAGCCTGATTCATTAGAAGCTTCCCAACCGGGAAGTTTTTTTTATTCGGATTTTCATAAACTTACCAGCTAATCTTATTGGTTTTTTCTTCAAAATTATGAAACACTTCTACTTGTTTTTTACCCGGTACATAGCCCTAAATCAGCATCGCTTTCTGGGATGGAACTTGATTCATATCAAGCCAATTAACCTGACTATTTGGTGGCGTTGGTCTGATTGGAAAACGGATATAAAACGAATTTACTTCGACGAATAACCGTTGAGTTCTCAAGCCTTCCCAACCGGGGAGGTTTTTTTATTTTCTACCGCTTCCTTGTCTTGCTTTATAGTTTATCAGTTTAAATGAAAACAGCATTTATTACGGGACATCGAAGGATAAATTCCCCTCTTGTTCACCAGGGTCTTGAACAATTAACTAACTTTGCTATCGAGAGAGGCTGTACTACTTTTCTCACTGGCATGGCATTGGGAACCGACCAACTTGCAGCCGAGGTTTGGGTAGCTCGCCAGCTAACTTGGAAAGCTATTATTCCTTGTCAAGACCAATCCGCACTCTGGCCGAGAGCGAACCAACTTCATTATCTAATTCTCCTTACAAAAGCTGAGGAAGTTAAAGTTCTTTACCCCCAATATAAACGGGGAGTTATGCAAGCTCGAAATCAATTTCTGGTTAAAAATTCCCAACTTGGACTGGCGGTTTGGGATGG
>NZ_AUZM01000214.1 GCF_000478195.2 Lyngbya aestuarii BL J
ATCTCAAGTTCCGTTTTTAGGAATACCAGACTCTTTGTTTTGTAGTTTTAGCGATCGCCCTGGGCTAATGACCAAACGAGAAGTGAGAACGTTAATATTAGGAGAACTAGCATTACAACCGGAGCAAATTATTTGGGATATTGGGGCGGGAACAGGTTCAGTTTCGATAGAAATTGCGCGTTTATTTCCGAGTTCTACGCTATATTCGGTGGAAAAAACTGCCGCCGGAACAGCATTAATTGAGCAGAATAGAGAACGATTTAAAACTCATAATGTGATTTCAATTCATGGGGAAGCACCTGCTATTTTGCATCGTTTACGCGCCCCTCACCGGATTTTTATTGGCGGAAGTGGAGGAAACTTAGAGGAAATTTTAGGGTTATCTAGTCTGCGGCTAATTTCAGGAGGAGTCATTGTTTTAGCTTTGGCGACATTAGAACATTTGAATTTAGCCCTCAGTTGGTTAGAAGAACGAATTAGAGTTGAACCTACTTGGCGCTATCAGTTGTTACAAGTTCAGTTATCCCGTTCAGTTCCGATTAGCAATTTAACTCGATTTTCTCCTTTAAATCCGGTGACGATTATCACTATTCATCATCTCCCTAATCTTTAAAGATTTAGAGCGTTTTATAATGATGTTGCAATTGCACAATTACGACCTTTATTTTTAGCTTTATAAAGAGCTTCATCAGCAACTCGAATTAAAGTTTTGGGGGAAAGCTCTAAATGAGGAATGGTAGTGGAAACTCCTAAACTCACGGTTACAAAAGAATCTACAGTAGATTTTGCATGAAGAATTTTGAGCTTTTTAACTGCTTGGCGGATTAAATTTGCAACTTTTAAACCTCCAATTAATGTAGTATTGGGTAAAACAATCACAAATTCTTCGCCACCATAACGAGCGACTAAATCCGCCGGACGCCTTGCTGCTCGGGAAATCGCTTGAGCAATTTCTTTTAAACAATTATCGCCGGCTGGATGTCCATAAAAATCATTATAAAGTTTGAAACAATCGACATCACATAAAATTAGAGATAAAGGTTGTTTTTCACGAGCGAGTCGTTTCCATTCTCGTTCCAAATATTCATCAAAATAACGACGATTAGCAATTTGAGTCAGACCATCAATTTTAGCTAAACGTTCTAATTCTATGTAAGCAGTTCGTAAGGCTTCTTCTGCTTTTTTCTGTAGAACTAAAGCCCCCAGTTGCGCCGCCACTCCACTCACCAGTTTGATCACATGAGGATTGGCTAATATTGCCTCTTTTTTAAAAAAGACCAACACGGCTAAAAAATTGTTACCAAACATCATGGGTACTGCAAAAGCTGCTTTTAATCCTAAGATCGGAAGAGC
>NZ_AUZM01000215.1 GCF_000478195.2 Lyngbya aestuarii BL J
CTAACGGCTTCAACTGCCGCATTTAATGCTAACATATTGGTTTGATTGGCTAAATCACTGACTAATTTAGAAATTGTCCCAATCTGATTAGTTTGTTCACTTAAACGAATAATTTGTTGAGCAATTGCATCGACTTTTTCTCGCAAATTTGCCATGCCTTCTAGGGTTTTTTCTACGGCTTGACTGCCATTTTCCGTGAGGTTTAAAGCTTGTTTAGCATCCATCACCGAAGATTCGGCTTGTTCAGCAGTCGATTTAGAAGATGTACTGAGTTCGTTCATTGTGGTGGTGGTTTCATTAACCGCAGATGCTTGTTGGTTGGCGGTTCGTTCTTGCTGTTCTGTTGCTGCTGCAATTTCAATTGAACTTTCAGAAACGACTTGTAGCGTTTTTTTTAAAGTATTTGTGATAGACTGACTAAAGAAGTAACCAATCGGAGAAGCCACAACAACAGCAGCAAAAATAATCAATCCAAAAAACAGTATAATTCTGGAGTAAATAGTTTGAACATCCGCTCGTTCCTGAGCAGCAATATCTAACTGTAAATTAATTAACTCTTGAATTTTTTGAGTGAGCGGATCAATGACTTCATAGAGTGGCCCATCATAAGCGTCTAACTGAGAAATTTCTCCTGTTTCTAAAGCTTGTTGGAGTCTCCTAATCGTTTGATTAACAGGCACAAATAAAATTTCAACTTCGCGGGCGAGTTTTTGTTCTTCTGGAGTAAGGTTTGTTTGTTTATAAGCTTGCCAATGTTCTTCGATTTCTGAGGAAGCTTTTTCAATAGATTTGAGGGCGGTTTCCGTAGAAGTTATTCCTTCATGGGCTTTATTCACTGCATCAACGACTAAAACAGCATAAGCATCAGAGACTAATTTAAGTTGTTTGAGGGGTACAATTCGATCATCATAAAGTGTGGTAACTTGTTGATTAATTTGCCTAATAGAAATCATTGAGTATAGGGTAACTCCTAATAGAATAATCGCCGGAGTCACAAAAAATCCCAGATAGAGTTTTGTGCTTAATTTAATATTCATCTTTATGTTATGATTAAGAGAAGTATTATAAGGTTGACTGCAACTCCAATGCCACTTGATTGAGTTTTTGCAGTCCAGTTTTCGTTTGATTTAAACCATTTGCAGTTTCGTTGGAACCTTGATTAATCGAGTTCATAGCTTCTAATACTTGAGAAATTGCAATCGCTTGTTGTTGGGTATTGAGAGAAATTTGCTGATTATTTAACACAACATTATTAACCGAGTCTGAAACGCCCATCAATGCTGAGGCTGTCATTTGAGCAATTTCTACTCCCGAAAGTACCGTTTTTGTTCCTTCTTCAGTCACAATTACAG
>NZ_AUZM01000216.1 GCF_000478195.2 Lyngbya aestuarii BL J
GTTCGTTTGATGGTGACACAAACTCAAAAACAAACTTATACCCCAGAAGAATACCTAGAACTTGAAGAACAAGCGGAATTTAAAAACGAATATCGGAATGGAGAAATTTTACCTATGGCTGGTGGAACCACAAATCATAACAAAATTGCTGGAAATTTCTACAAAAGATTTCCCTTAACCATTCAAGAACAAGATTATGAGGTTTATATTGGTGATGTAAAATTATGGATTCCTTCTGATCAAACTTACACTTATCCTGATATTATGGTAATCGAAGGAGAACCCATTTATCAAGAAAATCGCCGAGATATTATCACAAATCCTCTGTTAATTGTGGAAGTGTTATCAAAATCTACTCAAAGTTATGATCAAGGGGATAAGTTCCGTTCCTATCGTTCAATTCCGAGTTTTAAAGAATATATTTTAATTGATCAATCTAGTTATTATCTCGAACAATATTCAAAACAAACCGAAAATCAATGGTTATTTAAAGAGTATGAGGGCGAAGATTCGGTGTTAACTTTAGATTCCGTTGAGTTACAGATGTCGTTAGGGGAAATCTACGAACGAGTTGATTTTGAACAAACTGAAGAATAAGGAAAATTAGAACTTCTATCTTTCATCAATTTCAAGTTCTCGTAGGAAGTAAAATTGATCGCTTTCGTCAACACGACCCAAATAACCCGTTAACGGTGATGACAATTCTATCAGCAACTCTCGAACTTTTTCTTCCGACAGTGTAGAATTTATGTCTGTTGCAAACATCGAATTATATTGGGTTCTGGTTTCTGTAACTGTGGGTTGATGACTTCCAAGTTCTCCTAGTTTTTTAACAGCTTCAATGACTTGACTTCGCAGTTGAAGGTTTTGTTTTACTTTCTCAATATATTCATCAATTTTACCATCAATTTGTCCGGCTGTTAGATAATCTTTCAGTTCAAATAGATTAACCGAACCGGGATATTTTGCTTCAAGTTCAACCAAGTTTTGTAAAGTCATGGGATTAATAATACTGATAATTGATTGTTGTGCAGATTTCTCAAGATAACTGGTAGGTTTACCAGGGCCAATAATTAATTTTACAGCAGTTTCATAGCTTTCTCTACCCAGATGTCTCGTACCAATTCGATAAAGTTGTTCTGCTGTAGAGTCAGGAAGACTCTTTCCGGCTTTGCATTCCCCCACCATTGGATAGGGTTTAGTACAATACAAATCCATTCCACCTGCACCCCCTTTTGCATCGCTATCAACCTCAAAACCCAAAAATACCAAACTTTGACGAACGATATTTTCAAAAGCGGTTCCTTTTTCATATTTTCCGCCTATTGAAGATCGGAAGAGC
>NZ_AUZM01000217.1 GCF_000478195.2 Lyngbya aestuarii BL J
GTGTGCTCTTCCGATCTTTCCCCTTTTTGATCACCGATTTCCTGATAAATTGCCAAAGATTGTTTAAGTAATTTAACTTTATCTTCTTCACCATTATTCAAATAGTCATTGAGAGCCATAGTATTGAGAACAGTTGCTTCTCCTTGACGTGCAGCAAAGGTATCAATCTTAGAGTTAGGAGAGTTATTAATTTTCTGGTAAATTGCTAGAGATTGGTTATAAAGTTCTTTCGCTTTTTCCGGATCGCTATAGCTTTGATCGAGCAATAATTTTGACTGCCGAGAATTGATCAATAAATCGTGATTAAATGCAAAGAGTTGTTCTTCATCTAATTGTCCTAAGTAGGCGACATAAACACTTCCTATTTGGCTGAGAATATAGGCTTCTTGGAGAGGGTTTTTTATTTCTTGATATAGGGTTAACGCTTCGTTATAGTATTGTAATGCAGGTGTTGTTGCTCCGAGTTCTTGATAAAGTTTACCGAGTTTCAGCAAGATTGATGCGACTTGAGATTGATCAGCTAGAGTTCGTGATTTTGATAGTGTTTCTTCTAATTTTTGAATAGCTTGTAGCTGAGATGGAATTGTCTGCTGCTGTGAAGGTTTTTCTGATTCGTTCAAAAACTGCTGTGTTTCTGGCTGTTGTAATGAGGGTGAGTTTGTCTTGCTAAACTCTGCTCTCCCAGTCTCTAGTAACAGCACAAAGTAAACCCATAAGGTTAAACTTAGTTTGATAGACTGTCGAATCAAAACTTTAGATCCATTACTCATTTTAAAACCTAATTCAATATAATAGCTAAATTTTAATTAATTTTCTTAAATATTAGTTATAATTCCCCAATATTAACGATTAATTAATCTGGGGAATTTTTATACAATAAGTTAAGAGTAACTCCAGTGACTAACCTTAAACTCTAACCGAGATCTGCACTAATTTTGACAAACGTTTCTATCGTTTCTCCGGGTTTAGCACTCATCAGAGATTTACCTGTATTAAGTGCATTACGAGGAGAACTCCAGGGTTCTAGACAATAAAACTCTTTGCCTTTAACCGTCCAGAAAACAAGAGTTGAGTAACGATTATCCCACTCAAAGGTCAGCTTTAATTTACGACTCAAATCATTGACTACCGCAGAGGATTTAGATAAATTAAAAAATGCCACATCAATTTCATCTTGTTCAAAATCAAACTGTCCTGAAAAAGTTTGAATCGTCTCATCATCTTTGGCTTGAAACTGAGTTGAAGGTAAATCAAAAACTAATTGCTGTTTGTTTGCAACTGTAAAATAAGGATGAATACCTGTTGAAAACGGCATAGATTCCTGAGACAAATTGGTGTGA
>NZ_AUZM01000218.1 GCF_000478195.2 Lyngbya aestuarii BL J
ATCCTCAAGTTCAGAGATTTATAGAAGACTTAATTATTGAAGTCGTGATTAAATATGATGTTGATGGTATACAATTTGATGATAATTTTGGAATGCCAATAGAACTGGGTTATGATTGGTATACTCGTAAAATTTATAAGCAAGAACATGAGGGTAAACTTCCGCCGAATAATCCCGCAGATCCCGAATGGATGCAGTGGAGAGCGGATAAAATTACAGCTTTTATGAAAACCTTACATGATCAGATTAAAGCTGTTAAACCGGACTGTCTGATTTCTCTCGCCCCCAACCCCCGTGAATTTGCTTATAACGAATCTCTACAAGACTGGGAAACTTGGGTAAAACAGGGTTTAATTGAGGAGTTAATCTTACAAGTTTATCGAGATAGCCCTAAAGCTTTTTTAAGCGAGTTAGACGATCCAGCAATTCGAGAACTTCGCGGTAAAATTCCGGTCGGAATTGGAATTTTAAGCGGTACAATGGGACATCCTGTTGAGATCGAACAAATTCAGCAACAAGTTCAAGACGTTCGCGATCATAACTTTCAAGGAATGTCTTTCTTTTACTGGGAAACCCTATGGAGTTATTTTACTCCAGATGCACCCCGAGAACGTCGGAGAGTATTTGAAATATTATTTTCGCCTTCGCCCTCCTAACGTTCTACAATTCATGTATGTCAACTGATCTCAAACCCTGAAATTCCAATCAAGAATTAGATTCATTTAAGCGTTTTTGCCATTCGGCATCAATTTTATCTACTTGTTCGAGTTCTTGTTCGACTAAATCAGATTCGGTGGTGTAAGCTAAATCTTTTTGATCGATCACTGTTTCTGCGGCAAATTGACGAGCAAAACTCAGTTTTTGTTTAATAGAATCCTGAGCTTGATTCAATATTGCTACCCGTTCTTGTCGGTTTTGATTGCGAACTTCAATGCGAGCATTACGCCATTTTATCCAAATAAAACGGATCAAAGGAACGGTTAAAAATCCAATCCCATAAACCAACAAAAGCGGGAAAATAACATCTACAAAGGCAACCCAGCCACCCAAACTTTGAACTAGAGTCTGATCTTGTAATAAATTCCCCAAAATGATCGCACCGACAATATTAGCAACACCCAAACCTGCGGCTAACATTAATTGACCAGAACTAGCTTGGCTAAACTTCCACAATTGTTCTTTGAGAGAACTCACAATCCCTTGAGGACGATATTGAGTAGCAGTCGTTTGTAAATCGGGAAAATGATAAACCAGTTCACCTTGAGGACTCACTTTTGGATAACCATTAAATCGAG
>NZ_AUZM01000219.1 GCF_000478195.2 Lyngbya aestuarii BL J
CGAAAATATTTGGATTTGTTGGCTTGATTATAGGAATACTCTCTCTTTTTTGGGCGGTTTTTGCTCGACCTGAATTTGGAGATATTCCTACTAAAACCGAATTTTTTATTGAAAATTTAATGAGTAATCGCGTTACGATTGCTTTTTGTGTTGATATGGTTTTATTTTATATTTTTCAAATCATCTTGATGGGAAGTATTGAACCCTTTAATCGTCAAAAGCGATGGCTAAGATTTGTTCCTTTTTGGGGTTTAGCAATCGGGTTAATTTTATAAGCAGTTTTATAGATAGCAACCCATAAAAACATCATCTGAATGAGAGAAAGATCTTGACAACCTTTGACTTTCTCATCCAGATGAGTAGGATAAAAACTATTAACATATCGAAAGTTAAAACTCAGATTATAACTGATTTTAATTGATCTCTAACGAACTCCTGCACAGGATAAAATATCTCCAATCGAGTTAATAATTGAAGCACGACCATAAAGCCGAGGAATGCGAATTCCATTCGGTCGTACAGCCGGATTATGCAAATGGTTTAAATAGCTGTTGGGATCTTGTTTGACTAACCCAATTAAAGTCTCTGCAACAATACTACTTCCTACAGCCCCTAGCGTGTTTCCTCCGGTTTGTAATGCGGCTTCTTTGAGGATATAATACCATAAAGGTGTTCTGTCTCCAAAATTCCCATATTCAAGTGCTTGCTTCAGTTTTTCATTCGGTTCTTTATCAATTAAATCTTCTTTTGTTAGGGGTTGAAAACCAAATGCTTTAGCCATTTTTTGTCCGGTGGGTAGACTCAATGAATAACCTCTGACTAGATTTCGTTGAGCTAAATGAGACATGAATGTATTCGCTCTTACTCCGTCGAGTTGAAGATCAAATAAGCCTTGAGAAATCTTCGGATCGATTTTACGAGCGACGTTAGGAATCGGTTCATCCGGTACAAATCTGACAAAGTTTTCCCAGTCAACACTAAAACTTTTCTTGAGTTGATAATTGTCACCGTTCTTTTCTAGCAAATCAGACTCTTGAGGTCGATCTTTGGAAACACCCAAGAGATTCATAATTTTGACTTGAGACTGACGATTGAGTTGATAAAACGGACGAATCATTGAGTGACCAAACCGAAATCCGGCGACGGAAAATTCTAGCGGCATAAAAACCGAATTTCCACTAAAGCCAGGGAGATAAAAACGCGGCCCGTTGAGCAGGATATCGTCTACAATATTGGGGTCGCAAACTGCTCTGAGATAGTCATTAATGACAACATACTGATAACACCA
>NZ_AUZM01000220.1 GCF_000478195.2 Lyngbya aestuarii BL J
ACGCATAGCTTATGGCGTGGGCTTTATCCCTAACCCACTCCCATCAGGAAACAACGATAGTTGCCCCTCTAGTTGACAGGAATAAGTCGAGATTTCGGGCAGGTTTACAACTACCCCTAGTTGAGCAATATTCAATGCTCCATTTACATCAGCATCATGTTCAAAACCACAAAACCCACATTTAAAAACTTTCCCTTTCCGGTAAGATTTTCCCGGTTTGGGGTGGATATGGTGGCATCTCGAACAGGTTTGGCTGGTACATCTCGGGTCAACCAAAATCACATCAATTCCAGCAATGTTCGCTTTGTATTCAGTAAACAATCTCAACTGGTAGAATGCCCATCTATTGATTTCTGTCCGGGTTTTTCTTCGGACTTTTGTTCTAAACCGAATCCCAGACAAATCCTCAAAAGCAATAACGGAATTGAGTTTTTGAGCTTCTTCTACAAGCTGTTTGCTGATATTGTGGTTGACCCATTTTTGAAACCTCGATTCTTTCCCAGAGAGCCTCCTCAACAGTCGTTTGCTGCTTTTGGTGCGTTTGGATTGAATCGAAGCTCTAACGCGGACAAATTTGTTTCGAGTTTCCCTCAGTTGCGCTCCGTCCCAAGATTTTCCAGTGGAGGTTGTCGCAATATCTCGCCACCCCAAATCAACCCCCAAGACTTTAGGAGTTTTACCTTTGGGTTGGGTAGGAACAACTACTGCCAATATTGATGTAATAGTTCCCATTTCTGCTTTTAGAAAGAGTCGCGCTTGTGGGAGATTGACCCCGAAGCAATGCGATTTGATAGCCGCCAATTTTCAAGTCAAAATTCACTCGTTTCGATTTCAGCGTCACCCCAACCTTTTGCTCGGATTCAATGTATTTGAATGTCCTTGCATCAAGGGAGATGCTTGTCGGTCTAAATTTGTGAATTTGCTTGGTGGCTTTTTTCTGATTAACAACCCTTCTAATTGCCTGACAAACATGATTTGCTTTCAACCCTGTAGATTGACGAACAAGTTTGTAGGTCAGGTGATGCAACTTGGTAGTGTTCCAGCAGTTTTCCTGTTTAGCTGTTTGCAAAATTTGGTTACAGGCACCTGCAAACCCTTCGAGAGTTTCATCAATCTTCTCTCGAATGTTTGGCGAGACTATCAACTTACATTTAGTAGTCAGGGATTGTATCATAACTTAATTATAGTTCATCCAGACTACTTTGTGGGAGAGAGAGTCCCCGTGCATTCCTCCCCACGCCAACGTTCCTTATGGCGGAGGTCTCCTGCCGCCGAACAAGA
>NZ_AUZM01000221.1 GCF_000478195.2 Lyngbya aestuarii BL J
TCTCAGCTACTTCAGGAAAAACAATGACTCCAGAACTACAAGCTAGAATTGACAACATGGTCAATAGCCAGAAAATTTTCGTGTTTATCAAAGGCACTAAGTTGATGCCCATGTGTGGCTTCTCTAACAATGTTGTGGGGATTTTAAATAGCTTAGGTGTTCCCTTTGAAACTTGTGATGTCTTAGAAGATCCTGATATTCGTCAAGGAATCAAAGAATACTCAAGTTGGCCCACGATTCCCCAAGTTTATATCAATGGTGAATTTGTGGGTGGATCTGATGTGGTGATCGAACTGTATCAAAAGGGCGAGTTACAACAAATGGTTGAGGTGGCTCTCGCATCATAAGACTAGCTAAAAGGCTGTTTTCACATTTTAGGCACGCCTTTACCTTCTGAGCCGACTCCCGCCCTTCAAGAGTCGGCTTCACTGAGTCTGAGATCATCGAAAAATCCTCAGACTCATGCTAGCCTGGCTAATAGTAGTCAACTTCAGGCTGAACCATCGGCATCGCCATCTCAAAGTTAGAGGGGTCATTGAGATATCGAAACGTTTCTTCCTCTAAACGATGTACTAAATGGGGTTCTAAGACGCTGGAATGTCTCAGAGCCGCTAAATAACCATCGATATACATTCTTAAATCATCATAGCGATAACCACGATTCCACATTTCGACTAGGGAGTCGGTCAGCTTTTGATAGTGGCGAATAGTAGGAGCGTCTTGCAGCATAGTTACCAATGTATTTAGAGTGTGGGCAGAAAGTCAATGATAGGACTGGACGATTTAACGGGAGATTTTCCTCATTTTGGGCCAATTTCCTGCATCCAAGCCTTTTAGATTTTAGATTTTAGCTCAATCTTCTCAGTATCGGGGGAATTACCCTTAAATATGAAGCTCTTGAATGGATTTATGTCCTCGACACCGAAGCATCAACCCTGAGCTTCGTCAATCTCAATAGGAGAGTTGTGCTATAAGCTACGCTAGTCAGTTCAACTCTACTTGTATCACTCCAATAATCAGTGTCAAAGGCAGAACACTCGATAGATGCGAGTTAAGTTAGGCTTTAAAAGGGTTCACAACTAGATGATTTAAAGGACAGGTTAACCGACTCCGGTTGATTGAGTCTTTCTATTGTGATCATAACCTGTCTGTCAAGAGTCTGATTCTGACTCAATGGGTTGAGATCCGAATAATGTTATTTACGCGACATAAAATACAGAAAGTTCCCAGATAAATAAGAACTTGATTGAGGGTAACATCAGATCGGAAGAGCA
>NZ_AUZM01000222.1 GCF_000478195.2 Lyngbya aestuarii BL J
CTAATACTCGCTATAGCAGTTTTATCAAAATTTAATCATTTATATTCCTCTGAACACTTAACCCCAAGTTTAGATCCGACATCATTGCAGACTTCAAGAGATAATCCTATCCTGGCTTCGATCCATTCTCAACACAACCGACTCATCAGGCTGAATATAAATTTTTTAGTCGCCTATGAAGCCAAAAGAATCAATAGGTGCTAGTATTATAGAATTGAGAGTGTATCTATAATCCGGTTAAAAGCATCGTAAATAAGTCGTTTGAAGCCTAAACTTTTGGACTTCAAGTTCCATACCCTATCTCAAAATGTGGCTTAGTCTCTATCTCTTAGTCTCTGCATCTTAAGTGTTTAATATCAACTCGCTAAATATCTCTAAAGCTTAATTAAAAATTCATAAAGTTGTCAAAAACTTGTCAAAAATTTTGAGTTTAGAGATATTCCGGGTTGTGTGCAATCTACCCACATTATTTAGGAGAAGAACAATGTCTTTAAAACAAATCGTTCAATCAGATGAAGCAACTCAAACCCTTTTATCTTTAGAAAAACCTAAAATTACCGTTGCAGTCGTCACTTACAACGGCATTAATGTCATTAAAAACTGTTTAGACTCGTTACTGAATCAAACTTATAAACCGACTCAGATTCTTGTTGTTGATAATGCTTCTACGGATAACACACCGGACTGGATAGAAGATCATTACTCACAAATTAAAGTTATTCGTTTAGACTCAAATTGTGGCCCAAATCCAGCTAGAAATCAAGGAATTATCAATACACCCGATGATCATTTAACCCTACTGGTTGATGATGATGCTATCCTTGCCGAAAACTGTTTAAGCGAATTAGTTGAAGCGTATCAGCGTTATCCTGAAGCCGCCATTTGGGCGCCGCGTTTAGTTTATCATGATCGACGAAATACCATTCAACATGAGGGAGTCTTCATTCATTATACAGGTGAAGCTGTTTTACTCAATAGCGATAAACCCTTGGGTCAAGGTGTAAAAGATATTACACAAGTTCATTCAATTTCTGGAACGTGTTTGTTAGTTTCTAAGCCAGCCGCAGAAAAAATCGGCTTATTTGATGAAGACTATTTCTTTGGACGGACAGACGGAGAATTTAGCTTCAGACTGACAATATCAGGTTATAAACTCTACACTGTTCCGAATGCAATTTGCTATCATCGAGTCAAAAAACGGGGTCTTTCTAAACTTTTTTATCAAGTTAGAAATCGTTGGTATTTCATCCTGACAATC
>NZ_AUZM01000223.1 GCF_000478195.2 Lyngbya aestuarii BL J
GAACGTCCGAAATCCTGAAAATATTCTCAATTTATTATTGGTATTCAAAGTATGGAAACTTCTCTAGAGTCGAATCAGATTAGCCCCAAAATAAAATCCAAAGTTTCAGCAACAGAACCCGATTGGAATCGAGAAAAGTTGAAAAATTGGTGGTCTCCAAATCGACAACTGATTAAATCAATTCGTCAATATCAAAAATGGCAAAAACAAGGTGGACTTTTTGCTAAATTCTTCAAAAATATACACGTCCTAGAGCATCGATTTTGGAGTGTAGCTTCTGGTGCCGATATTCCTTTAAACTGTCAACTGGGTGGAGGGTTAGTGCTGACTCATCCCAATGGAATTGTTATTCATCCTCAAGCCACGATTGGGCCTAACTGTCTAATTTTACAGCAAGTAACTATTACCAAAGGGGTTCAAATTGGGGGTCATGTTGATATCGGAGCTGGGGCTAAAATTCTCAAACAAGCTTATATTGGCGATCATGCTAAAATTGGGGCAAATGCTGTTGTGATTTGTGATGTTCCTCCTGGAGCCACAGCCGTCGGTATTCCCGCTCGGATTATTCCAGCTAAAAACTCAGACAGCAGTGATCATTCCCCACAAACGTTAGAAGATTCCGAAAATCTCTAGTAGAAGTACACCCTTAAATCAATTTATAATCCAAATTTCCGCTTTCGATTGGGTAGAATAGTACGCCAGTTTGTTTTAGCCAGAGCAAGTTGTTGTTCAGAAACTAAAGCATGAGTTAAATTAGCTCCACACAAGTTAGTCCCTCGCAGATTTGTATAACTCAGATTTGCGTAGGTGAGATTAGCACCCCGGAAATCAGCATTTTCTAAATTGGCATAACTCAAGCGAGCATGAGTTAAATTGGCATCTTTAAAAATCGCATCTGAGAGAGACGCTCGCGTAAAATCCACTTTAGATAAATCCGCATTTTGAAAATTTGTCTGTTCTAAGCGAGATTTGGTAAAGTAAGCACCTGAGAATTTTTCACTTCGTAAGTTTAGACCCTGGAGATCACAATCGGTAAAATAGCGTTCGCCTCTAATATAAGCATCATGTAAACTGGCTTCATCCCAACGATGAAATTTGTTTCTCGCTTGAGTATTGGCAGATGTAAACATAGTCGCCGTTGGAGCGCCTTGAGTCGCACTGATCCCCCCATCAACAGACGCAAAATTTTCTCCGAGTTGGGTGTATTCTTTTTTCCGACGCCGAGCATTGAGATCGGAAGAGCA
>NZ_AUZM01000224.1 GCF_000478195.2 Lyngbya aestuarii BL J
AGATAGCGGTGTTGAAGAATTTCGGAATGCAATGACCCGCTATTTAATGGAAGAAAAACGCCCACAGTTGTTTGAAGTGTTGGCGAAAGATTTACAGCCATTTTGTATTAGTTTGCGGGAATCTTATCTAAAAGCTTGGTGGGATTTAGAGAGTCAACCTCGCGAGGTAAACGCCCTCAAAGAATATCAATTACGACAGCTAAATACCGAACTCAAACAAATAGGAGATGATTTTTGTAAACACATCGAAAAAGAGTTAAATTTGGTCGTTGCCAGTGATGAAAATTTAGCTTTTGAGAAGGATTTTAAAAAGCTTCAGCACCGAATGATTAGTCGCTTGGATGTGTTGATTAAATCCTTTTCTGTTGGGGAAACTCATAAACGCGCCCAAGCCAGTCATAAACGCAATGCTGTAGTCCCCATTATGGGGATTTTAGCGGAGGCTTTCTATTACTTAGCGAATGAGTTGGAAGCGGTTTTAGTCGAGGCGTCTAAGGAGTTGATGGATAACTTCTTTTATCAACTTTATGAACGGGTTCGTCAAGCGGATTATTACAGCAAATTGTATCGTTTATTGGGGAATGATAACGGGGTTGAACAGAATTTAGAACGTTGGTGTGAACGGGCGAAAGCGGCGTTAGTAAATGAGTCTAAAACCGAATGCGATCGCTATATTCGAGAACGTCCTGAATTTTATTCAGAAGGTACGGTTTCGGTGTTTCAATTGCGTCAAGTTTTGCAAGAAGCTTGTCGGGGTTATGACTATGAAAGTATGGTGAAAGCTGAACCTGCTATTCGTCAATTGTTGAAGATTGATTTTGAGCCAAAACTTAAGGAAACGATTCTCAGAACTTATCGCCCAACGGTGAATAAAACTCTGATTCATCATTTGTTAGAACCGTCTCACACCCTGGCTAATTATATTTTACAACAGCATGAGAAAGCTTGCGAACATTTGGCAAAAACGTTGGATAAAGAAGCCTCCGCACAATTGGAAGCCAATGAGAAACAAAAGGTAGAATTGAAGGAAAAAATTGAGGCGTATAATCAAGCGGTGAAGGGAATTAATCAGTGTTTGGAAATGATGAAATTAGATCGCCAAACTTTACCGGAAATTTCGGAGATGGATTTATTTACTTTACCCGTTGTTATTGAGGTTAATCCTGCTGATAGTTTACAACAAAAGTTCGCGGATATTTCTGAGTCTGAGAATGGATTTGTTTCTTC
>NZ_AUZM01000225.1 GCF_000478195.2 Lyngbya aestuarii BL J
ATTTGTCCCACAGCCCACTTTCTCAGACAAAAAGGATCACGGACAAAATGGCCACTGTTGCTGATCACAAAGTGAGTATGACAATGAGGACAAGTAAACAGCCCACCTAATATCCCCACTGAAGACACAATGCTTGTGTGATGACAAATCGGGCAAGTAACAGAGTATGTATTGAAGGTATCAGCGTTCATAGACAAAATGACTCAGAATAACTCAAATAGATCAAACTGACGACCCCAAGAACCCAAGTAGTAACGCTTGTAGCATAAGCGATGTGACACTTTGTTGCTCTTTATATCTAGTCTAACGCTCCTGGCAATTCCATCAACCCCCAGAATACGGATTGTAACAACTTCAAAAAATAGAGTCAGTTAACGTTCCGAAAAAAGAACAAGACCCGTATTAAAAGAAGTTAAGACAATTATCACAATAACTTATATCTGTCAAGCAATCCAGCACCCCATTGCCCCTCAATCTGTGCTATTTTGATCGTGCCAGATCTGCAACTCTTTTAATCCGGTCGTGTGCGTGAGATTGTATTGCAAGGGAGTCATAGTAATGTAATTCTGACGTAAAGCTTGTACATCCGTAGGTAAATCATCATTAATTACAGCCTGTTGTGGATCTTCAGCATCTTCTAACACTTCTCCGGCTAACCAGTAATAAGTCTTCCCACGCGGATCAACTCGCTTTTCAAACGTATCAACATAGCGACGAATGCCTTGACGAGTAATCATCACGCCCATAATATCTTTTTCAGCCACCGCCGGAATGTTAACATTGAGCAACATCGTCTGAGGCAAGGATTGTGTTTCCAATTGCTTAACCAACCGTTCCGCAAAACGAACCGCCCCCTGAAATTCTCGCCCGCAATAGCTTCCCAAACTCAACGCAATACTGGGAATTCCTTCGATCATCCCTTCCATCGCCGCCGACACCGTACCCGAGTAGAGAATATCCGTTCCCAAATTTGGCCCGTGGTTCACCCCAGAAAGAACAATATCCGGTTGTGTCTCCAGTAACCCAAACAAAGCCAACTTTACACAATCAGCCGGAGTTCCCGAACAAGCCCAAGCTTCTACTCCCGAATGAAAAACCGACTCCACCTTTTCAGCGCGAATCGGGTGATGTAAAGTCAAACCATGACCTGTTGCAGATCGTTCTTGATCGGGACAAACCACAATCACTTCATGGCCCACATCCGCCAGATGATTGGCAAGGCTACG
>NZ_AUZM01000226.1 GCF_000478195.2 Lyngbya aestuarii BL J
TGTAATGTTAATCGATCAATGTTACGATTTTTGCGCCGAACAACCTGTGATTGATTCCATCTGTTCTGTTAAGCATCATTTGAACTTAAAAGTTGTTTATTGAAAATTTCCGATATGACTCAAATTGACACCCAACTCCAAGATTTACGCCAAAAAGCCCAAGATGAAATCGCCACTTGTGACACTCTCGATCAACTCGAACAGTTGCGAATCAACTACTTTGGTAAAAAAGGTCAACTTTCTCAAGTCTTAGGGGCAATGGGCAAACTCGATCCGAGTGAACGTCCTCGGGTGGGGGCAATGGCTAATGAAGTTAAACAAGCCATTCAAACCGACTTAGACAACAAACGTACCGCCCTTCAAGCCGCCCAACTTGAAGCCCAACTCCAGAGTGAAACCCTAGATGTAACCATGCCGGGAATTTATCGTCCCCAAGGTCAAATTCACCCGCTTAACGGCATTATTGATCGCGCCCTGGATATTTTTGTCGGTTTGGGCTACACGGTGGCAACCGGGCCAGATATGGAAAGTGACTATTATAACTTTGAAGCCTTGAATATGCCCCCGGATCATCCGGCGCGAGATATGCAGGATACTTTTTATCTCCCCGGTGGGAACTTGCTGCGAACCCATACTTCTCCGGTGCAAATTCGCTACATGGAACAGCGTAAACCTCCGTTACGAGTAATAGTACCCGGTCGGGTTTATCGTCGCGATAGCGTTGATGCGACTCATGCCGCCGTGTTTCATCAAATCGAACTGTTAGCCGTTGATGAAGGATTGCGTTTTAGTGACCTCAAAGGCACGATTAAAGAGTTCTTGCGTCAGATGTTTGGGGATTTACCAATTCGGTTCCGGGCGAGTTATTTCCCGTTTACTGAACCCTCGGCTGAAGTCGATTTACAATGGCAGGGGAAATGGTTAGAAGTCTTGGGCTGTGGCATGGTTGATCCGAATGTCTTTCAAGCGGTGGGGTATGATCCAGAGAAATATACCGGATTTGCAGCCGGATTTGGGGTCGAACGCTTTGCTATGGTTTTGCATCAGCTTGATGATATTCGCCGTGTCTATGCCAGTGATTTACGTTTTTTGAGACAATTCTAATCATTCTCAATTGCAGGGGTTTGAAAGCAATGCCCGCTTGGACTGGTCAAATGTGTGGGTTTGTTAGGAGTTGAACGGGAAAATATGTTCTATTGTGGATCTCGGTGGG
>NZ_AUZM01000227.1 GCF_000478195.2 Lyngbya aestuarii BL J
AGAGAATTTACATCCCCTATTTTAGTTTAAATTTTGTATTTTTGTTTTATTTGTTACTGAATTTTTAGTCTAAATTTGTTTTTAATTAAATTAAAATCGTATCTTTGATAACAGATTAAAATAAAATTTAGATTGTTATTAAAATAGAATAAATATTTTTTCCGATCTCTAGATTCTTGGTTTAAAATCTTAGCCACCTCTAGAGATATTTTTTTAAAATATGAAACGGTCGAACTTTTCCAGACGAGATTTTCTAAAAGCTGCTGCATTCGCCTCTTTTCTTTCGACTGTTGGGGGTCATTCTCTGTTAGCTTTGTCTGCTCCGAGTCGAAAATTAATTTCAACCCAAGAATGGTTAAGTGATAACATTTTCTTACAAGGAATTAACGCTCCCGTTTTTCAGGAAGTTGATGTTGATCACTTAAAAATAACCGGGGAAATTCCCGCAGATTTAAACGGAATGTATATGCGAAATGGCCCTAATCCATACTTAAAGCCAGCTAATTATCAATATCCCTTAGAAGGGGATGGAATGATTCATGCGGTTTATCTCAAAGAAGGAAAAGCCAGTTATCGAAATCGCTGGATTCTCACCAAGAGTTTACAGCAAGATATGGAGGGAAAAGAACGACAAAATATGCCGCTTGTGAACTATGCCAATACTAATATTGTACCCTATGGCGATCATTTATTGGCGTTGTATGAAGTCGGATTACCCTATCAAATTTCTAGCGAATTAGAAACTTTAGGAGAGTGGGATTTTGATGGCGAACTCGAAGAAGCAATGACCGCACATCCCAAGGTTGATCCGATAACGGGAGAGTTACATTTTTATCGCTATTCTCTGTTAGCTGCACCTTATTTAGTGTATTATGTCGCCGACAAACAGGGAAAAATTATTCGGAAAACTCCCATTGAAATGGAATCTCCCGCCCTAATACATGATACAGCAATTACTGAAAATTACATTATTTTCTTTCATTGTCCTTTAGTTTTCAATGTATTTCAAGCGCTCGGGGGTGGACTTCCGTTTGAATGGAAGCCGGAATATGGTACAAAAATCGGGTTAATTCATCGCAAGAATATTGATCAAAAACCGATTTGGATAGAAACAGAACCCCTGTGGATGTGGCATTTTATGAATGCTTATGAACAAGAGGGAGAAGTTGTTGTTGATTTTGCCTATCATA
>NZ_AUZM01000228.1 GCF_000478195.2 Lyngbya aestuarii BL J
GACGCTCTTCCGATCTATTAGGGACATTCTACAAACGGCTTCAGTTTTTGTTACCCTTGATGAGGATGTTGACAAGCGATCGCAGGAGTTAGAAGATTTAGGATTTGGACTTTATGACTCTTTTCATATTGCTAGTGCCGAACGGGGGAAGGCGGATATCTTGTTAACGACAGATGATCGCTTGCTTAAAAAAGCAAATAGCTATCAAGATAGGCTGTTGGTCAGATTAAGTAATCCTGTTAATTGGTTAATGACTATTTTTCAGCAAGAAGGAGAAATGAGCAATGACACCAATTGAGCTTAGAAAGAAAGCTTATCAAGTTTTGGTCAATAATCTGGGTCAAATTGATACAATTCGCTTTTTACAACAGGTAGGATGGGGAAGTGGTGATTACACTAAAGAACGAGAAGATCTACTCAAAGGGGTAACGCGAGATGAGTTTTGGCAAGATATTCGGAGAAATCGTCAAAAATAGCCAGCGATTGAAGTAGTCGGCGCTGTGCGTGAGGCGATTGACCCGAGCGATTGCATAAGATAAAAATATTATTTGTCAAGTACGGATAACCGAATACTTTACATCGGTAAACCGAATCTCCGGCGTGCAACTGGGGTGGCCTATGGTTCGTTGTTGTCCGGGGTGCGATTGAGTCCCCTCACCTTCAAGTCTGTTGCGACTGGCTCTGTGGTTGTGTACAATCTGTTTAGCTCAATCTGCTGAATATGAACTATTCCTCTGCATTAGCTTTACTTAAAAATAACTACCCGAATTTGGCTGTTATTGAAGTTTGGGAGAATGTGCTGTTTTTACGAATGAGTAAAGGCCGATGTGTTTTCCACCGGAAAAAAGGGACGATTTTTGCGGGTTTGGAAGTTGGCACTTGGGTCTTGGCGGCGGATAATCAAGTGGAAGCCAGACAGTTATACAAAAAAATGGCGATTAAACTGCATCCTGATAAGCAGTCGGGGAGCCATGACAAGTTTATTAAGCTAAAAAATTGTTACGAAAATTATGAGACAATTAGAGCTAGACTTGGGGCTGGATTTTTTGAGTACGATGACTACCCAGAAGACCCAAAATACTCAAAATCTTATTACTACCGAGAAAGACAGAGAGACGAGTGGTTCAGGAAAACCTACAGCAGCTATCAAGCCTGGGTTAAAAGACGCAAGGAACAAGACGAG
>NZ_AUZM01000229.1 GCF_000478195.2 Lyngbya aestuarii BL J
TTAACTATTAATACATCTGGCTTAACCACTCTCAATGGTAATCTCACAATTAATAATAATATTGATTTCACTCAAGCTACAGGTGGAACACAACTTAATGCTGATGTGCTAATTAATAGCAACACCGGAAATATTTTGTTTGAAAACAGTCCAATCACTGGCACCGGAAATAACTTAACTCTAGATACATCAGGGAATATTTCACTTGATAATGTTGGTCAAACAGGTAATGAATTAGGAGAATTAACGATTAGTAACGCCAATATCGTTGATTTATTTGGCGATATTTTTACGATTAATAATCTAGATTTTACGGGTGCATCAACTGTTAATATTGCGGAGAGTTCAGTAACACTGCAAACCAATAGCGGAAATGGAAATATTAACTTTTCAGGTGTTCCAATTGAAGCCACCGAACCTGAAAACCAACTCATTCTTAACGCCGGAAGTGGTAACATTACTTTCAACAGAGTAGGAACTAATATTCCTCTAAATTCTTTATTGATTAACACCGACGGTCAAACGAATTTAGGCGGAAATATTAATCTCAGTGGCGTTGATGGGATTACCTTTGAAAATGCGACCAATATTGTTTTAATTAATGATGTAATTATCAATACAACTTTAGGAAATGGAAGCATAAACTTTAATAATGCTACCATTAATGGTAATTATAACTTGGAACTCAATGCGGGAACGGGTAATATTACATTGGGAACAGTCGGAAATAATATTCCTTTAAATCTTTTATCCATTAACACCAGTGGATTAACGAATTTAGGCGGTAATATTACAATCAGTGGAACTGATGGAATTACCTTTGAAAATGCAACAAATGTGGTTTTAACCAATGACGTTCAGATTGATACAAGTTTTGGAAATGGAATTATTAATTTTGGAAATGGAACAGTTGATGGTAATTTTAATTTACAACTGAGTGCGGGTAATGGTAATATTATCTTGAGTACATTCGGAGACAATGAGAGTCTGAATTTACTCGATATTCAAACCACAGGAATAACAACCCTTAACGGTAATCTCACAACAAACGAGAGTATTAACTTTACTCAAGCAACGGGTGGAACTGAACTTAATACTGATGTTATCATTAATAGTAATAATGGCAATATTGATTTTAATAATAGTCCAATCTCAGGAACAGGTAATAATTTA
>NZ_AUZM01000230.1 GCF_000478195.2 Lyngbya aestuarii BL J
CCTTATCCAAATCGAATTAGTTATATTCGTGAACTCCGTCCCTATATGTACTGGACTAAATTTTTAAATGAAGCAAAAGAAGCGGGTGAAATCGATTGGATGGCAATTGGTGGAACTTGGGGAATTGCAACCAGTAGACTAAAATCTTGGCAGATAGATGAAGTTAATTTACTACCCGAATCTGTTTATAATGCGGTAGAAAATATTAAAAAATCCGAGGGTAAAAATGCCCATATATTATCAATTTATGTGTTAAAATACTTCTATGATATGCACCTACATTTAAGATCGCTTCGACATCTTCTAAAAGATGGTGCTAAGATTGATTATATCGTCGGAAATTCGACTTTCTTTGGTAATAGAGTTGATACGGCTAGTCTGCTTGCTGAGTCTATGAAAATGCTAGGCTATAAAAAAATTAGCTTTGAAATCATTAGGAAACGAAATTCTAAAAAGGAATTATACGAGTATTGTGTCTCTGCAACTTGGGAAGAAGCTTAATATTTTGTTAGGAGTTAAAGACAAATTACTTGTATAATATGATCGGTGAGTTTATTCAGTTGATAAATACCAAAATATAACAAATTTACTTGATATGTTAGCGGACTGAAAATTAATCTAAATTTAAACTTAAACCCAGAAGCAACTCCCATGATAAACTAGATTTTAGAATCAAACTCTCAACCTAAGCATTCTATTTGTAGAACTAAATTTAGGAAGATTAATCATGGCTAAACCTCGTATTTTTACTCAGAGCCGACGTCATTTTTTGAGTAATATAGCTTTGCTGACTCTTGGCTTGATGGCGAAGGACTGGCTTTATCCGTCCCGTGCATTTGCAGATTCTTCAGCTTCAGCAAATAACACTTCAACTCGCGAGATTTATCACATTTTCGTTCCCTATGCTAAAGCTCGTCGAGGCGGACAACAGATTATTACCTTGCGATCGGGAGACACTCAACTGATATCAATTCCAGCAGGAATTCGAGAGAATCAGGAGAAAGTTATTTCTGGGGTGGGTCTGGGAGGTGAAGATATTGTCGTCGTTTTCCATACGTTATACGACCGGATTACAAGAATAGGATCGGAAATTTACGAAGAAATTGAAAAGACCAAATTCATCGAGCAATCAAGTCAAGAGAAATGCAAGTCGGTTTAC
>NZ_AUZM01000231.1 GCF_000478195.2 Lyngbya aestuarii BL J
TCTCAAGGAACTTTTGATGTTCAACTTGATACAAATACCGCAAATACTTTTAACGGAGAACTTTCATTTACAACCAACGACACGGATGAAAACCCGTTTAACTTTGCTGTTTCTGGTGTAGTTTCTCCCAACCCGGTTCCCGAAATATCCGTTATTCAAAATACCACTAATATTGCTGACAATACCGGAACGTTTGACTTCGGAACTTCGACGGTTGGAAGCGTAGTTAGCAAAACCTTCACTATCGAAAATAACGGAACTGCTGACTTAACTCTTTCTAATTTACAACTTCCCACCGGGTTAACTTTAGCGGGAACTTTCCCAACCGTTATTGCTGCGGGTTCTCAAGGAACTTTTGAAGTTCAACTCGATACAAATACCGCAAATACTTTTAACGGAGAACTTTCATTTACAACCAACGACACGGATGAAAACCCGTTTAACTTTGCTGTTTCTGGTGTAGTTTCTCCCAACCCGGTTCCCACACCTGAACCCACTCCAACACCCGAACCCACTCCAACACCCGAACCCACTCCAACACCCGAACCGGTTCCCACACCTGAACCTCAACCAACACCCGAACCCACACCTGTTCCTACACCCGAACCTCAACCCGAACCTCAACCCGAACCTACACCTGAACCTGTTCCTACACCCGAACCTACACCTGAACCTACACCTGAACCTCAACCTGTTCCTACACCCGAACCTCAACCCGAACCTGTTCCCACACCCGAACCTACTCCTGACAACATAAACATTGACTGGGAATGTCGAACCATTCCAGAAATTACTCCTAACCCCAATTCCATTGTTGAAACTATCAATACTTCTGATACTGAACCGACATTAGGAACCGTTGAAAACGACGAAATTCTTGGAAATTCCAACAATAATACTCTCTTTGGAATGGGGGGAGATGACAATATTTATAGTCAAGATAGTGATGACTTAATTTTTGGAAATGAAGGAAACGACCACATCGATACAGGCTTGGGAAATGATAGCATTTATGGCGGTAAAAATAATGATGCAGTCTGGGGAAAAGAGGGAAATGATATGATTTGGGGGAATTTAGATTCAGATTCTCTCATGGGAAGTTCGGGAAATGATAGCATTTATGGCGGTCAAGAAGATGATTATATTTG
>NZ_AUZM01000232.1 GCF_000478195.2 Lyngbya aestuarii BL J
AAAGCTGTAGGGAAAGGAACGGGATTAGGGTTGGCGATCGCACAGTCTATTATTGTCGAAAAGCATCAGGGATCGATTGAGGTGAAATCAAATTTGGGAAAAGGAACTGAGTTTGTTATTCGGGTTCCACGACCAACTCAGAGTTAAATCGTCGTGATTAATTAAATTTAGAAAATGTCTCGGAAGAAGATACTTCTTTCCGTAAAAATGTCGGGATAGATTTGTGAGTAAAGAGTTTGAAGTACAGAGAAACAAAAAACTCTTTAACTGGAAAAGCAATAAAAGTAATTGGGTTAATCGTTACAATAATTGTTCTCATATCTGAACAAGCTTGTTTGACAATTTGTTTGGCAACCCAGTCCGGTGACATCACACCAATCGGATTCAAATTACTTTTAAACGGCCCTAAAATTAATTTCCGAATTACACAGGGCGCATCTAAACGTCTGAGGGTAATTAAATCTCCTAAAGTTCGTTTACTGAGTTCGTATAACGGACTCAATGCCGGACTGACTTCGGCTTCGCTGGTATTGACCCAAATTTCTTTGCGAGCAATATCTGTGTTTGTTTCTACGGTTGACAGAAATAATTCGAGTAACCGCCAACTTGAAAACGCATTGATTTCATAAGAGTTTGTGATTGCTTGGGGTGTGCGTTCTCCATGAACATTAATGCCATGATTTAAAATCAGAATATCAACTTTTTTCAATAACTGAGTGAGTTGATCTTCTTCACCGACTTTCCAGGTGATGGTTTTGACGGGATATTCTTCTCCATTGAGATGAATACTAACGGTTTGATCTCCAGACGTGAGGGCGATAACTTTTGCTTCGGCTTGATGAAGTTGTAATAAAAGCGCTCGTCCTAGAGTTCCAGATGCGCCTGTAACTGCGATTGTTTTACCTTTGAGAGAAAGTGCTGTTCCCATCAGTTTATCGACGAAGGTGAGCGTACCACAAAAATAAGCGTTTTGATTGTCAAAATGATGCCGCCAGTGATAAGGACGGTTAACAAACCAGTGAGAGGGCGGTTGATAAAATTCGCCGGGAAGATGAGTAATATCTGTGAGTTGATCGACTTTGGGAATACCGAGTCCTCGGGCAATTGCGGGAAGTAAAAACGAAAGCGTATAAGATCGGAAGAGC
>NZ_AUZM01000233.1 GCF_000478195.2 Lyngbya aestuarii BL J
CGTGTGCTCTTCCGATCTGATAAGTTATGGTGCTGCTTTTCAAATCTTAGATAAAATATACAGATTGGACTTGGAAGAAAACCAAGTTTTCGCGCAAATTAACCCTTCTGAAACTATCGCAGAAGAATTAAACCATTATCAGATTCATCCCATCCTACTCGATGCTTGTTTTCAGGCGGTTGGTGCAGCCTTTTCAGAGGAACAGTTAGACACTTATTTACCTGTTAGCTTTCAGCAGCTTATTATTCATAATAAATTAGATGAAAAACCCTTTTGGAGTCAAGTTAAACTGCATTTTACATCGAATCCTAAAGTTTATTCTGCTGATATTTTAATAGCAAATTCAGAAGGAGAAATTACAGCACAAATCAATCAGCTACAAATTCAAGCGGTCAATCGTGAAGCGGTTTTAGGAAATTCTACTACCAACCTACAAGATTGGTTGTATACCGTTGAATGGAAACCTCAACCCCTAAGTTCATCTGCAACTAATTTTGTAGTTCAGACTCAAGCAATTTTTGATGAGATTGTTCCCGAGTTTAGGCAATTTTTAAGTCAACCGCAGTTTAAAAAATACGCTGAACTGTTACCTCAATTGGAAGATGTGAGCCTCAGCTATATTATCCAAGCGTTTACACAGATGGGGTTTGAGTTTACAGCAAAACAGCAATTTTTATCTCAAGAATTAGCCGATAAATTAGGCATTACAAGCAAACAGCAACGTCTATTTGAGCGACTACTAGAAATCTTGTCTGAAGCCGGAATTCTGCAAAGAAAAAATCAAGCTTGGGAAGTCATTCAAGAATCGATTAAAATTGATTCTCCGAGTCAGATTAAAACCCAACTCTGTCTAGACCTAGAAATAGAAGCGGAACTTTCCCTTTTAAGCGCTTGTGGCTCTCATTTAGCAGAAGTTTTGCAAGGAAAATTAGACCCCATACAGTTACTCTTTCCGAGTGGAGATGTTAGCTTTTTAACTCAACTTTATCAAAACTCACCCGGAGCCAAAGTGATGAATACCTTAGTCGAAAAGGTTATTCAAAAAGCTCTAGAAAATCAACCTCAAACCCAAAAGCTAAAAGTTCTCGAAATTGGGGCGGGAACTGGCGGAACAACAGCCTATATATTACCCCATTTAAAAAC
>NZ_AUZM01000234.1 GCF_000478195.2 Lyngbya aestuarii BL J
CGACGCTCTTCCGATCTCGCAGATACCTTTAGTTTACAACTAATTGCTGATAATGGTCGGATTCCGAGTGTGGGAAGTTTTCGTCGAGGTTTGAGTGTTACAGAAGCTAATTTATTGGGATTTGGCGATCGCATTAATACTGCTTATACGAATACCGATGGTAGCGATCGCTATGATATCAACTACACTTTTCCAATTAATGCCCGCAATGGTACAATTCGTTTTGATTATTATGGCACAGATTCGGAAGTTATTGAAGAACCATTTGATCGCCTGAATATCACCGGAGATTCTGATCGCTTTGGGTTAACGATTCGTCAACCGATTTATCAAACTCCGACTCAAGATATTGCGGTGGGATTAACCCTTTCTCGGGAAAATAGCCAAACCACTATTTTAGGAGAAGAAGAACCTCTTTCTGTGGGTGCTGAAGAAGATGGAAGCACCAAAATTTCGGCAATTCGTGTGTTTCAAGAATACACTCGAAGAACTTCAAGATCGGTTTTGGCTGGGCGATCACAGTTTAGTTTAGGTGTGGGTGCATTTGATGCGACAATTAATAATGAACCGCCCGATAGTCGATTTTTTACTTGGCGAGGTCAAGGTCAATATGTGCGATTATTAGCGCCCGATCTGTTGTTGGTGGTGCGATCAGATATACAATTATCGACTAGAGCGTTGGTGCCGTTAGAACAGTTTCCTTTAGGGGGTTATCAGAGTGTGCGAGGCTATCGTCAGGATGTTTTATTAACGGATAATGGTGTGTTTTTCTCTGCTGAAGCTTTGTTTCCAGTCGCTCGTTTTGGCGAAGGAAATGTATTGCAAATTGTGCCGTTTTTTGATTTGGGTCGAGGCTGGAATGTTGAGGAAGAAGATAGCCAAGAAAATGATACGATTGCCGGGATTGGATTGGGTTTACAATTGCGTTTAGGAGAACGGTTTAACGCTCGAATTGATTATGGAATTCCGTTCAATGAAGTTGATGATCGAGACGAAAATTCTTTACAAGAAGCCGGGGTTTATTTCTCAATTACTTATACGCCGTTTTAATTGAATGAAGGCAGAATAATTTAGGCAAAAGGCAGAAGGTATAGCGCGAAGCGCTCTCGCAATAGGCAACAGCTCATCTGGCAAAAG
>NZ_AUZM01000235.1 GCF_000478195.2 Lyngbya aestuarii BL J
AGCAGGCTCCGTCGTTTTACGGCGGAGTAATCTGTGACTTGAAAAACCTTTGATTGCAGAGGTTTCCGGCATTTCCCCCCCGGTCATCGGTTGATTTTGATTCTCGCTTGTGTTGATATGATCCATTTCGCAAATGTCGATTAAACTAACTTTGGAATCGCTTGCTGCGCCAAAAATGGCTACAGATGAAAGTTTTACAGATGGGTTGAGGAACTATTTCAGTCAAACCCGACACCTCAACGCCTTGATAGACTTATTGCTCCGTAACCAGTTGATCCGTTTTTTCCGACGACGATACCTGCGCTAAACTTGCGATCGCAGTCTCGACACCGGAAGATTGATAGAAATTGTAAGTAATTTAGGATAAAGAAAAACTGGCAAAATTTCCAACAGCGCAGTCACTAAAAAGATATCTATTTAAGTGTCAATTGCAGTTGGTATAGACTCAGAGTTGAGCTGGAAATTGCGGGTTTAATTTCTTTCACCTTAGAATATTCCTCTTTGAAAGGCGATATTGCCACGGGAGTAGCTCATCGGTACAGAAAAAAAAGACGTAATCCAAGATTATCTAAACCGATCAACCTTGATGAATTATGTAACCTAGAACACGCGCTCGACAAGCCGCATCAATGCTTTAAGCCATCATGATTGTGTAGTCACTAGGATACCAAAAAGCATAATGTAGAGTGAGCATCGACTCTAACCTCTGAGTTGGTGTCTGTTATGACTTTAGAGGTCTGTGGTGTTTGAAGGTCAGACTTCTCAAAAATTTAACCTTTAAGCCAAACTGAACTTTATTCCTATGTTCCCATCCTTCGGCCGTTTGACTCAGTACATTGCTATCTGTACTGCTCTATCTGTGCTATTTAGCGTTGAGAATTCTTCTTCACGAGCTTCTCAATCGCCGCTCAAAATTATTCGACAGGGTTCCTTGATTGAACTGAACAACCAAGAAGCTGATTTGGCTTGGGTTCAATGGCAAAGCACAGAAGCTGAACCGCTACGAGTTGGAATTCGGGATCTGGGATTAATGAGGCTTTTAGGCTTAGACCTACTGGACACAGATGATAGCACTCAACAACCTGTCGAGTGGTTTTCTTCAACAAACTCCTCCCCTAGATCGGAAGAG
>NZ_AUZM01000236.1 GCF_000478195.2 Lyngbya aestuarii BL J
TGCATAGGGACACCACATCAATTCCATCGTTGCCAGAGGCGGACGTTTGCCAATTTCCCGACGATAGGGAACCAAAGCGGCTGCCTCGGGAAAATGAGCGGGAAGATAGACAAACCCTAAATGAGTCGTCTCTAGAACCTGTTGAACCTGTTCAAAGGTTAGCGTTGTCCAGTCCACTCCCAACCGTTGCCAAATTTCAGTTAGGGTAATCCCTTCTTTGGTTGGCATGGTATCCCCCCCGTGTAATATCACCGGAACGCCTGCTGTTGCCACAATTAACGCGGTTAAAGGAGTAACAGGAGCGGTACGGGAGCGCCCATCGTAGGGACAATTCAAGAGTAAGGGAGGGGTCGAGAGCGGTTGAAGTTTGGACGCGAATTGATCGCAGCCATCTAACATTCCGGCTAATTCTTCGCTGGTGGGTCGTTTGATGCGGTGGGCTATTAAAAATGCGCCAATTTGGGCAGGAGTTGCTTCCTGTAATAGCATCATTTTCATCGCATCTGCGGCCTCGGTGCGATTGAGATTTTCGCCGGTATGAGGGCCACTGCCAATTTTACGAAGTAAGTCTCGAAAGCGATCGCTCATTACATCTGTTTAGAGGTGAAAACAACTAGGAAGTCTCTAGCATATCTGGTTTAAGAGGGACTTTCGGCAGTTATTTTGCCAACTTTTTCGAGAACGGGATCACAAGTTGGCGGAATAAACTCTTGGACTAATTTCCAGAAATATTCTATCGGGGGAATTTGCATTCGATCCGAAGTGGCGACCATAACGACTTCCCGACTCCAAGCCCGATCACAGGCGGATGGGGATAAATCGTTGGGTTTTTTGGTGTTTGTTGGGTTGACCTCTGCGACACCAATTGGACGAATGGCTAAAGTCGAGTCAGTTTGAGATTCAATTAAGGCTGAACGGGGGAGTAAAGCCACTAATTCTCCCTGACGGACGACTCCTCGAAACCCATCTAGGGTGTTGAGTTCGAGAACTGCTTTGAGTTGGGCTTGGGTTTGATTAAATTTTTCTAAGACCCAACGCTGCATTCCATAACCGTCTTTGAACACCACTTGCGGATAAAGAACCAGTTCTGACCAAGGAACTTGGGTGTAACTGGCGAGG
>NZ_AUZM01000237.1 GCF_000478195.2 Lyngbya aestuarii BL J
AAAGACAGATCCGATCAAACGACACAAGTAAACCACTCCCAAAGGATGATCTTGAGGACTGATCACAACGATGCGATCGCATTTTTCCTGGCAGAATATTGACCAAACCTCACTTAAGGTGGTGGTTTGATGACAAACGGGTACTGCCCGGATAAAGGTTTGGAGGTGAGTGGGGCAAGAGTACATAGAAAATCTGTATTGGAGCCGAAGGCAATAGCGTCTCTGGGGGAAATCGCGATCAAATTATTGGGGGATAGTCGTAGGCGAGGGAGTTGAATCAACTAAGACCAACTCACGAATAACAACTTCTATTCAGTTCTGTGATTCCACTTGGTAACTTTTGGGTTTCTCAATACGCGACCGAGTTGAGACAATTTTACCGTTTTGTTCCTGTTCTCCAGTCAAAAACGGCTATCTAAAGTTGTTCTGTAAACGGTTGACTATGGCTCACACCTCTCTAACTCCTGGGAGATTTCTCAGCAGTGCTTTGAGAGAGCTATCTCTATCATGTTCGCTCAACTTCAAGAAAATCGTCACCTTAATAATAAAAAAATAAGAATTAAAAATTAAAAAAGTATATTTCCACAACATCTTTGGGTAAACAGACAAAAAAGGTCACTCCAAAAGTTAGCACTCATGTCGCCGTAGACTCCTGGCCAGCGAGAAATTGAACTTTCTCCTTAAGAGGGATGTTTCACGAGAAGGCGATGGGCTATATACATAAACGTCGAAGATGGCAAAATCACGGGGAAATCCGGTCGATTACCAGTCTGGATGTTGACTTCACTTTTTGAGGATGGAAGCTTGAGTAAACGACCCATCGCCAACGCATAGCTTATGGCGTGGGCTTTATCCCTAACCCACTCCCATCAGGAAACAACGATAGTTGCCCCTCTAGTTGACAGGAATAAGTCGAGATTTCGGGCAGGTTTACAACTACCCCTAGTTGAGCAATATTCAATGCTCCATTTACATCAGCATCATGTTCAAAACCACAAAACCCACATTTAAAAACTTTCCCTTTCCGGTAAGATTTTCCCGGTTTGGGGTGGATATGGTGGCATCTCGAACAGGTTTGGCTGGTACATCTCGGGTCAACCAAAATCACATCAATT
>NZ_AUZM01000238.1 GCF_000478195.2 Lyngbya aestuarii BL J
CCTCCTAAGGCAATGCGCTGTTCTTGGAAAAATGAATCCAGTGCCATTTCTGCGGCTTGGCTTTGAGTCCAAAAATTGAGAGGGGCGTTAGAAATCGCTTTTCGGACTTGGACTGCACCAATTTGATCGCTGTCAAACAGAGGAACGACTTGCTGCAATAAATTGGGGGACACTTGAGCATCGGCATCAAATACCCCAATAAATTCACCTTGAGTTAAGGGTAAAACTTGATTGAGCGCCCCCGATTTTCCACCGACTCCATTTTGACGATGTAAAACATTGAGTTGCTCAAACTTTTCCGCCAGTTGATCTAATAAAAGGGGTGTGTTATCAGTGCTGTGATCGTCAATGATCCAAACTTCATAGGAGTCAGATGGATAATCGAGGTTGCACAAGTTTTCGACTAAATTGTGAATCACAGATTCTTCATTTTTGGCAGCCACGAGCAAAGAGACAAAGGGCCAATAGTCGCGATCACCTGTTGCCGTCTGATCAGACGATGGGTGACGATATCGGGTGAACAGGATACGCAACGAATGAATCGAAATTAACCCTGTTAAGCCGAAAATGAACCACGAACCCCAAGAAACGAGATGTAGGGTGATTGTTCCTCCCCAAATCATACTGAGGACTACAGCCGCTTTTCGGCGGCGTCCTTGATAAATTGAGGGTGAATTGGTCATCGGTTCGACTTGATGTTGAAAAGGGGAGTGAGGATCAATCGGATCGGTTTCTACCGTTTGATTTTCGGGGCTTGAGTCCCGGTGATGATGATAATCTGGGTTAGGGTTAGATGAATTTTTTCGTGTAGATGTCAATCGTCTCATATCTGATTTAACTGATGACTTGATCATTTTTTTGGCCAAGACTTCTTGGGCCTGGGATAATCTAATTTAACTCTTAATACTTACCTAAAATCATATTGGAAGCTGGCAAAACAACAACATTGAGATTTTACACCGTTGTTTTCTGGGGTACGGATCAAGGGTCAACTCAGGAAGGAAGAAAATTTTTGTCTCTAGAGTCATAACAGGGGGTTAAATGTCGGCTAAATTGGAAAGAATCGGTCTTTGCAGGAAATCTGAGAATGTCAAAC
>NZ_AUZM01000239.1 GCF_000478195.2 Lyngbya aestuarii BL J
GGTAGTCTAAACTCCAGTAACTCTAACATATTCCTATTTTCGGTAAAAAATAAATATAGCAGGTCGCACTGGTATATCTACAAATGCCCTGAACGAAGAATAGCCAAAAGCCTGACTATATCGGCATTTTCTTGCCTATTGCCAGAGCGCCTATTGCCTGCCGCCTGCGTTGCGCTATAGTATCGTTAATTTTTAGTTTCATAATTAAAACTGTTGTAAAAACTCTAACAATTCTCTTTTAGAATAATCTTTATTATCATCAACAACAAACTCTTTATTTTCGTCTATACATTTAAAAAATCTAAAACGAAATACCTCGGTTAGATACAAAGCTTCTCTGTAAAATGAAGTTAATTTGGTTAGATCATTAAACGCTTTATCATAAAACTCTTTTATTGTTAAATCAGGCATTTTAAATTCGGGTATTAAACAGCTACTAAAAGGTATTATAGATGTACATTCCCAATCCTCTAACGAAAAAACAATATTCCAATACGTTTCTGTTGAAGTTATTTTAATTTTCATAATTTAATAAAGAATAACACTTGGCAGAATAGATCTTTAATTCAACTGGAGCTTAGACTAAACTTTGAGCAAAAAATCAATATCTCCTATTAATAGTTAAAAATGCCGGAGTCTGTCAAAATCCTCAAACTCAAGGCATCTCAAATGACCTGACGGACTTGTTCAGATACAGTATTAAAAGTGTTGAGATGTTTCTCATTGTACATTTTTGGTGCAGGTTTTATCAACACACCCGGCTTTAGCAAAAAATCTTCAATTTGCTCACCCGGTATCGGTTTGGAGAATAAATAACCCTGTCCCGATTCACACTCTAGCGATCGCAGTTTTTCCAGTTGTTGGGGGGTTTCTATACCTTCTGCAACCGTTGCCAAATTCAGAGATCGCCCCAAGGTAACAATCGAGTGAATAATACAGCGTTCTCGCGTTCCTCGGTTGAGAGTTTCCACAAAAGAACGATCAATCTTGATCACATTCAGCGGAAATTGATGCAAATATCTCAAAGATGAAAATCCCGTTCCGAAATCATTAATGTGTTGAAAATCATCTAAATCGATAAATAGGACAG
>NZ_AUZM01000240.1 GCF_000478195.2 Lyngbya aestuarii BL J
TAAACCCTTTAAAATATGCTCAACAACTTGGGGAATCGATTGAATTTCTCCGCGATCATAACGATCAGAAAGTTCGATAAACATATCACTCATCACTCGCCAAAATTGACCTAACGCACTGTAATAACACAGTTGACGAATGTGTTCTGTGAGAAAATCAGGAAAGAGTTTATTGAGTCCTAAAATTAACAGATTATTCTTAAATCTCCCTTGAATAGCTTGGTTTGCACGCTGTTGAAATTCGGGAGAATCTAAGTAAGCATCTAGCCCACCGCCCCCATGCCACAGCATCGCTTTCATGCAATATTCTGCATATTCGTAGTTAATCCGATCATGTCCCCAATGTTGTAGCAATTTTGACAGCGTAAATTCTCCATTGAAATATTTAAAAAAGGGAAAGAATACCAAGAATTGATGGTTGGCAATGTAAATTAGATTACGAGAGTACGCATCTAAAACCACACCATAACTTTTAAGAATACCAACAACTTCGACTACATTTTCCGGGTAGTCAGACAGAAGGGCATCACCTGTTTGCAGTCGTTGGATGTATTCTTCGAGGGGATGTGAAATAGGTTGAGATGTGGTACTGGTCATAAGCTGGTTTTCCGTTGTTTGTTCGTTGTTAATTGTTTGTCGTTATGATGACAAGCTTTTAGAGGGCTGAACCTCAAAACTTTTGAATCCAGTCCTCTATTTTAATATTTTAAATTGATTGGTTTGGGAAGCCTTAGCAACCGTCGCCGAAAGACTCACTAAAGCCGTTGTTGTACTTTCACTTAAGTTAATCATCAAACTCGGTTGAATCCCCAAAATTGTGATAATAATTGCCAAAGCAATAGCAGGAATTCGATCGCGCCATTGAACTGGCGGTAAATTCACCACCCAATCAGATAAACGTCCAAAAAACACCCGGTTAATCAGAATTAGGAAATACACGGAAGTTAAACCCGTTCCAATCATGCACAATAAAGTTTGTACTGGAAAAACGGCAATACTACCGCGAAACACAATAAATTCAGAAATAAATCCAACTAAACCCGGAATTCCTGAACTCGCCATTACTGCTAATATCATTAAACTG
>NZ_AUZM01000241.1 GCF_000478195.2 Lyngbya aestuarii BL J
AGAAGGGTTACTCGTTCAACTGAATAATCCTAAAAAATTGAGAACCGTTGCAGATTTAGCTAACTCTAATATTACCATCATTAATCGAGAAATGGGGTCAGGAAGTCGTCAATTATTAGAATATTTATTACAAAAAGCTGAAATTCCATTTAATGCGGTGCAAGGATTTAATTCTGTGGTAAATAGTCATGTTGCTGTGGCGAGAGCGGTTGCGAGTGGAAATGTTGATGCCGGAG
Organism: Lyngbya aestuarii BL J; assembly: GCF_000478195.2. Taxonomy (GTDB): domain Bacteria; phylum Cyanobacteriota; class Cyanobacteriia; order Cyanobacteriales; family Microcoleaceae; genus Capilliphycus; species Capilliphycus aestuarii. The sequence goes on from NZ_AUZM01000241.1 coordinate 237, forward strand.
TTAGTACCCAAGCCGTTGCTCAAGCGTTTGGACTCACTTTTATTCCTCTGCATAAATCTCGATATGATTTAGTGGTTCTTAAAGATTATTTAGCTGAAACTCCAGTTCAACAACTTCTAAATACGCTCGGACATCCTCGTTTACATTCTCAGTTAACTGCACTTGGGGGTTACGATACCTCGCAAACGGGAGAAGTTGTCGCCACCATTGAGTAATCATCAATTTCAACAAATCTAAAGTAAATTCTGCTATAAGATTTTCTCAATTTAGACGAGAAACGGTATGTCGATTTATCCGGTTGATGAAAGCCTGAAATAATCTTCATCATTTTATAAAATTCATTTATTTTCTAGATTTTACCATGATTATTTACACCTGTAAAGTTCGGGTTTAATATTTCATTCTTTGCTCTTTTTAAACCAAACAGTAGAGATCACTCTTTTTAAAATCCTCTCTCTTTTGAGAGAATTAAGCTATTAAATTAACCCGGTTTTGGAATACAAACATCCGGCGCACATAACCCCGGAAATGTTAAGGTTTTAACCGTTAGCGTTTCTAAATTCACTTGTCGAATTTGATGATGATTTGTATCGGCAACATACAACAAAGAACCCGCAGCACTTAACCCCGAAGGTTCGGAAAAACTCCCGTCATTTCCCAATACTGTTTCACAGTATCCTGTATTCACATAAACCCGCTTAATTTTGTGATTGTAAGTATCCGCAACCCAGAGATAATTTTGAGCAAATTCCACCCCCAAACAATGCTGTAACCGCACCTCAAACCCCTCTCCGTCTTCATCTCCAAACCCAAATAAATCCCCACTCCCGCAAATAGTTCTTACT
>NZ_AUZM01000242.1 GCF_000478195.2 Lyngbya aestuarii BL J
GTGTGCTCTTCCGATCTATCAAAATTGAACATATTCAACAGGGTTTATCGACGTTTGTCGCTTCGGCTTCTCAAACCCCAGGACGGATGAACCTGTTTAATATGGGTAAATCTCACGCCCTGATTGATTATGCTCATAATCCCGCTAGCTATGAAGCCTTAGCTGGATTTGTTCGCAATTGGCAGGGGGTTAGGATTGGCGTTGTTGGTGGCCCTGGCGATCGCCGAGATGAAGATTTTGTGACGTTAGGCAAATTGGCGGCGGAGATGTTTGACCAAATTGTGATCAAAGAAGATGATGACACGCGAGGTCGAGAACGGGGCAATGCGGCAGACTTAATTCGCGAAGGGATTGAACAGGTGTTGAGTCGAGTTCCTGACCCCCGAGTTAGCTATGAAACCATCCTCAACGAAACCGAAGCGATAGAAACCACCCTTGATCGCGCCCCCGAAGGCGGTTTGGTGGTGATTTTACCGGAAAGTGTGACTCGGGCAATTAGTCTAATCGAGGCCCGCAATCCGATTTCGGATTCACCGACTGGTCAAAACGGAACGGCTTCTGCTCCCTATTCTACAAACTTGAAACCGTCGCAGGTTTAAGGATATCTCGAAGCTTGGGATGAGAATCAATCCCAAAAGTTCAATTTCTCATCCCTCATGCTTAATTTCCCTCAGATTTTTTAACTTCTGGGTTATCGCTGTCGGTTTCTAAATCATTCTGCATTTCATCTTTGAAACCTTTTAGTGCTTGACCGATAGTTTTTCCTAACTCGGGAATCTTCTTCGGCCCGAAGATAAATACAGCAACTAACAAAATCACTCCCATTTCTGGTAATCCCAAACCAAACATGGCAACCTCCTTGATGCAGATAGACACTTTCATCTTACCGGGAGTTGAGTTATTTTATTCTCCTTAGATGATTGGATTCCCTTAAATCCCTCTTAAACATTCGTTATTTTATTCTCCTCAATTTCTTTCTTTTGATGAGCTGTATCCAATTTTTAATACAGTTTCTATATTCTTCCAACTCCTCTTAATCTCTAATTTCATTTTCCTCTAAATCTTATAGACTTTCCAA
>NZ_AUZM01000243.1 GCF_000478195.2 Lyngbya aestuarii BL J
GATCGCTGAAAATGGCGGACTTTTTTATGGGAGTAAAAATGATTCTCCTGAATTGTTAGTTTCGGTTTCTGATCTCAGCGAACATCGCCAACAATTAGCCGAAGTTTTTAAGCGTTTAAAATATCAATTTCCGGATCTCAAAGAATCAACAGATAACCGCTTTCGGCTAACAGATTGGACGTTTGATGTCGGGGGCTTAAGTCCATCGCAACTGCAAACGTTAGCTGAGATGTGTCACGAACAAGATTGGGGTTTTACCTATAGTACCGTTCAATGTCATATTAAACCCCAAACCCAAGATAAAGCCACGGGACTGTTAAAAGTTTTATCACAATATTTCCCCAAACTGTCAACCGAAAATATTTTAACCGTGGGTGATAGTCCCAACGACGAAAGCTTATTTAACCCCGAAAAATTCCCTTACTCCGTCGGTGTTGCCAATATTTTACATTATACCGAATATCTCAATTATAAACCCACTTATGTAACGATAGCAGAAGAAGTGAATGGATTTTGTGAACTTGCAGAATTACTCACCAAAAATACACCCTAAACTCCCGGTTTATTGGAGAAACCGGGTTTTTAAGATAAATTAGATTTCCACAACTTCAATTAAACCAATACTATTAAATTCAGCAACCGAAGTCGTTTGTAATATCGCCAGCGTTTCACCCGTTGAAATCAAATTAATTAACAAACTACCATTATTAGCACCCGTTCCATCCACAAGCGTTATACTACCCGCAGTAATTCCATCGATCGCATCAAAAACAATACTATCACCAGCACTATAATTAATAATAATATCTGTTCCATCTCCCGGCTTGAAAACAAATTTATCATTACCATTTCCCCCAAACAAAGTATCATTCCCGCCATCTCCAAACAATCAATCATCACCCAAACTTCCCGCTATACTATCATTTCCCTGACCGCCAAATAGAGTATCATTATCATTGCCCCCATCGAGAGTATCCTCAGACTGATTCCCAAAAACTAAATCCAACCCGTCGCCACCAAAAACTTGATCGCTATCGATATCACCAAAAAGAGTATCAAGATCGGAAGAGCACA
>NZ_AUZM01000244.1 GCF_000478195.2 Lyngbya aestuarii BL J
AGCAAGTATCTTAAAAGTTCTTGAAGATAAACCGATTAGTGAAATTGATGATCAAACTTTGATTATGGCGGATATTTCTCGGAAAGCAATTCGTCAAGTTCAAGACTTTGTAAGAACTTTGCTTGAAGATAATATTCCACAACAAAAAATTGATCCTAGCCGCATTGATGGGGTGATTCATACCTTAACGACAGGTCGTATTACCCATGATTGTCCGATTATGGCAGAAGAAGCAGCAGAATTGGGATTACCTGTAACACCGGGATTGCCAAAATCAATTTATGATTTGATGGATTTGTATCCTCAGCCGCGAGGAAATCGTCCGACTGTACAATATATTCCGATGCCCTATAATCAACCTGGGGCGATACCTGAACGAACCAAAAAATCAGATCGACGCTAATTTTTCTTTGAACAATACTCAACCTAAATTGTTATATAAAGACAGAAATTATGTTAGACTCTAAACCTTCTTTAACTTATCCGACCACTCGCCAAGGGGATCACGTTGATGATTATCATGGGGAAAAGGTTGCTGATCCCTATCGTTGGCTCGAAGATCCCAACTCAGAAGAAACAAAGGCCTGGATTCAAGCCCAAAATGAGATAACATTTGCTTATCTTCAACAAATTCCTGCCCGAGAAAAGCTGAAACAACGCCTGACTAAACTTTGGGATTTTGCTAAATATAGCACACCTTATAAACAGGGAAATCGCTATTTTTATTATAAAAATGACGGTTTGCAAAATCAAAGTGTATTGTATGTTTTAGATGATTTAGAAGATCAGCCCGAGGTTTTACTAGACCCCAATACGTTATCTGAAGATGGTACCGTTGCCTTATCTGGGGTTTCTATTAGTGAAGATGGAAATTTGATGGCTTATGGGATTTCGACATCGGGTTCAGACTGGCAAGAGTGGAAAGTTCGAGATGTTAATACCAAACAAGATCTCGACGATCATTTAAAGTGGGTTAAATTTTCGGGAGCGTCTTGGACACACGACCACAAAGGCTTTTTCTACAGTCGTTACAACGAACCTAATGAAAACACTAAACTTGAAGATAGCAACTAC
>NZ_AUZM01000245.1 GCF_000478195.2 Lyngbya aestuarii BL J
TACTTTCCCATTGTTCCGGTGATGCTTTTGGCGGCTCAACTTTCCCGCGAACCCGAACATGAAAATCGCCAAGAGGAATTATTCAAAGCCAGTCGAATGCAAGATTTTTTAGATTCTATTCGCGAGTCTTTGATTCAATACGGAACTATTCGACGATCGCAAACTCTACTCGGTTCGACTGTCGGCGCCATTAATACACCCTATGACTGGGTTGCAGGACAAGCTCAAATTTATGGACAATTAGCAGAAACAATTCAAAGCAAACAGGAGGAAATCAGAAAGAAAATTGAGATCGCATTCAAAGATAGCCGCAGCAACTTACAAATAGAAATCGAAACGATATTTCAAGAGGCGATTAATGCTGTTCCATCGTTTGCAGAGGAACATTGGAATTCAAACGAGTTGGGATTGAAACTCGGTTGGGAGAAAAGGCTAAAATCTCTCAATTTAGAACAGCGTTTAAAGTCTGCTTTTCAGGAAGCAGGTGAACAGTTTAAGCGTGAAGTTCAAGAGATATTAGAGGAAATCGGCCATGAATTACAGTTGGTTGCTGAACTTGGCGGCGATAACTTTAAATTCACAGAACAAGATTCTTGGGATACTCAACATATCCTGCGAATTGGCGGAATTATTTTAGGGGTAGCCAGTACAGTTCTTCTATTGTTTTCATCACCTTTTGCAATACCTGTAGGAATTGTTGCTGGAATTATCGGAGGTATTACTGGATTATTCAAATCCAAAGATCAGAAACGTCGTGAGGCGGCTCACAAAATTTCAGAGTCTTTGTACGAGCAACTGAATACCCAAAAACAGGCAACGCTGGAAAAAGCTCGAAGTGAATTTTCAAATTCCTGTGCTTCTGTAATTATGAATATCGAATCCTATTTCAAGGAACTCGCTTCTGGGCTTGAAAGTTTTTCTTTAACACTGGAGGAAGCACAGAAAAAATTCTCGGGATTTACTAACTATCTTAACCGTTTTTATGCCAAGCGAATTCTTGATTGGAGTCAGGAAAAATACGAACCCTTAACTGAAGAAGGAGCCAGAAAAACAGTTGCTAAGGTTCAACGGA
>NZ_AUZM01000246.1 GCF_000478195.2 Lyngbya aestuarii BL J
GATTATTGAACAGTTATTGCATTCTGTCTCGATTCCCTAGTTTGAAAGCAATTAATACGGTTAGGCTGGCGATGACTAACGTTCGGTCAAAACCAGCCAGAATGATGATGCGCGACGCCGATTTTCCAGAATCAGGAATCGATTGTATTTAATCCCGCTCGGAAAAATAGAAGTCGAAAACGATACTGTGCCAGTTATGACGCTTCGAGTTCTTCTCCCGGTTCGACTTGTCTGAGATGAATATGTTTACGGCCTAAAGAAATTTCAAATTCATCACCGGGTTCCAGATCCATTTGTTTGGTATAAGCTGCACCAATTAATAAATTTCCATTTGACTGTACACTAATTCGATAGCTTGCCGAGCGTCCGCCTCGTCCATTTCCGAGTTGCTTACCATCTAACTCGATTCCTTCTGCATCAATCAGAGCATTCAGGAATTTCATCATGTTGACTCGCTCAACCCCATTTTTTGTGAGGGTGTAGTAACCACATTCTCTTGCTTTCTCTTCTTTGTTGAGATGTTCGAGATCTTTAACTTTTCTCAGTAAAGCTTCACCGATCAGGGGTTGAGGTTGAACATCTGTTCTTTTTTGTTGTTTAGCCATTAATTGGTTCCTTCGACATTCGACAATAAGGTTTTGGCTTTTCTTCGGGCTGACAATTAAGTTGCCCAAAGACATTAGCTAAATATGTGCTTGTGAGACTATATTACACGAATTAAGCAAATTATTCATCACTATTTTAATTTTTTTACTAGATGTAATCGGTTTAAAGCAATTGGCTTGAACCCTTAGCCATCGACGATACTCTCTCAAGCGTTGTGCGATCACCTGTTCGAGTCACGAACAGAAAGGCGAACAACAGTTTTAGTAAATCGACTGACTCAACTTTTGGATCAAGCTGTATATATAAAGTGAGTCTGTAGCGTCCATCATTCTCTGTCGTCTGACATTTGATCAAGGGTTATTCCATTGAGTAAGATCAAGTGGGTCTTCTTCGTCTGTATGTGCTTTCTTGGGCTAAACTAAATGCTGAAGTTGCCGATTTTTTCAGGGAAGGAT
>NZ_AUZM01000247.1 GCF_000478195.2 Lyngbya aestuarii BL J
CCCGTAATCTTGGGCTAAAATGCGGCTACTTCCGCCGATACCGCAACCGACATCTAAAACCGTTGTATTTGGGGGTAATTTATCCAAACTTCCCCAACGGACCATTTCATGTACAAAGTCTTCTTTGGCTTTGAGAAAATCCTTTCGTTCGGGCGGTGAACCGTAATGACCGAGGTGAATATGTTCGCCCCAGTAGAACTCCAGAATACCATCTTCAGTCCATTCGTCGTAGGAATTGGCGACAGAATCAGAAGATTGATAACGACGAGCGCTGATTAGATACAATCCAATCCCTAACGTCAGGATGATGAGGAAAATCCCCAGAATGTAAAATAAACTCATTTGAAATTTAACTAAAATAACGTTCAAAAACTCAACAACTCAACATTGATTCATCTTACATCCTGCACCCTGTTCGACGTTTATTCAAATTCATTACACTCTGTCTCCACCGTCTAAAACTGCATAACTCCAACGACCCCAAAAATAAGTTAAAAGTGAAGCAACATCTACCCTAACCCAAACTCCGATGCTGAACCCGAAAGCCCTAACCCTAGCGGTGGTAATTGGTGTGTTGAGTCCCACAGTACCCACAAACGTTTTGTCTGAGTCTCCCGTTCTCGTACAAACTCAACAGCAACGTCAAGCCGAAGCCGATCGATTTTTACAGCAGGGTATTCAACAATTTAATATAAGCCAATTTCGAGAAGCGTTGCAGTCTTTCCAACAATCTTTAGAAATTTATCGGGAAATCGGTAATAGACAAGGAGAAGCGAAATCTCTGGGCAATTTGGGCAATGCTTACTGGTATTTGGGGCAGTATCAAAAAGCGATAGAATTCTATCAGCAGCAGTTAACCATTGCACGGGAAATAGGTGATCGCTATGGGGAAGCGGCTTCTCTGAACAATTTGGGCTGGGCTTACTGGAACTTATCTCAGTATCAGCAGGCAATAGAACTTCATCAGCAGTCTTTGACCATTTTCCGTGAAATCAACGTTCGCAAAGGCGAAGCCGATTCTCTGGGCAATTTGGGTCTTGTCTACAGATCGGAAGAGCA
>NZ_AUZM01000248.1 GCF_000478195.2 Lyngbya aestuarii BL J
CAATCCCATCTCGTTCGTTGCGTTCGATATAATTATCTCTTAAAATCGGACGGGCGTTGGCTTGGATAACCACACCATCTTTATTAAAAATAATCCGATTTCCGGCAATAAACGGAGCGGCATTTTGGGAGATATTAATTCCAAACCCAGTATTTTGAAATTCATTATTGCGAATTTCAGGGCGAGAGGAACCAAACACGGTAATTCCATTGGCGCCATTTTCGCTAAAATTATTTTCTTGAATTAAAGGCGCCCCTGTCCCAACCACAGAAATCCCATCATGGGTATTCCTTGTAAACGTGTTGTTGGAAACAATCATCGAAGTCGATTCTACCCATAATCCATACCCTCTCGGATTGGGATTTGTGACTGTCACCCCACTAATTCTTGCACCGTTGGCGCCGAGAACCGCAATATCTTGTTTGGCAAAAGTGCGACTGGTATAGAACCCCCCACCCGAGATGATAATGGCTTCTCCGCGAGTGTTAGGATTGCCTTGAACGGTGATATTGGGTCGCAGCATCAGGGGAAATTGTTCCCCGGTTTGGGCGCTGTAGGTTCCGGGTGCGAGGATAATCGCGGTATTGGGTTGAGCCAGGGTTAAGGCTTGAGTAATGGTTCTCAAGGGAGACTGTTGGGAACCGTCCCCGGTATCATCTCCGACTGAAGCACTCACGTAAATAATGTTAGTGGGAGTATTGGGAGACTGAGGGGTTTGAGCCACTTGTTGGGTGAGCAATGGTTCTGCTAATGTCTCTGTAGGAGCTATACCCAGGTGAAAACCTGTGAGAGCAACGAGCAAAAGCGAGAGTCTTTGAAATCGAGAACTCCATTGCAGATGAGTAGACTCATCGTTGAGATCAGAGCGATAACGTTGAGAACGTTTAGTCAAGCTCAACTTTTGATGATCAAGCTTGAGATTGAGATTGTGTGAGGTAAATTCACAGTTGCGGTGGGATGCTGAATTCACGGCTGTACTCCGACAAACTGTTGTAGAATTGCAAAATCTAACGAAAAATTGGAATTGCGTCAAGTATGCCCTATTATGGGACGCTTT
>NZ_AUZM01000249.1 GCF_000478195.2 Lyngbya aestuarii BL J
CACCGCCTCAATTTCTAAGTCAACCGCATCAAGCCTCAGTGTTTCAATTCCACTTTGCACGGGTTTTAAGGTAATGGTACAATCCCCGTGAAAGGATTTGTTGGGAATATCTAACACCAGGTCAAGAAAAATGTGTTCAACTTGTCCAGGGCGGTCAGGGTTGTAGTGTGGACGAGCGCCAGGTAGCTCAAAGGATTTTTGGCTGTCGGTCTCGGTATCAAAATAAGAGTGCAACATTTAGTAACTCTGAAGCTACAGTAAAAAAACAAACAAAACACCTATGTTTGTTGCTCTATTATAGATGAAATATTGCAGTTTATGTTAGAACTTGTTGTTGCCATCTGAGTCGGTGAACGGTCGGGTCGCAGATGTTGATTTTAGCCTGGATGATCACCGGAGATCTCTTTGAGATTGATGGGGTCTGAACTCTATACCGTTTTGAGGATTTGATCCTATTTTTGTCTAGACCGAAAAACATGGGTTGAAATGATTTGAGATGGATTTCTTGGAAAAAAAGAAATAGAAAATGAACTATTTTTTATTCTTATGAAAAGAAAATTTACGGACTGGAAACAAATTTGATCAGATTCTCTGATTTTTTTAAAGGTTCTAAAAACTTATGGTTTTCCACAGTCAAGGTCGATTTCGATAAAATTTAGACTAAAAAAACTTGACAAAAAAGTTATTTTGTAGTAAAAAAATGTCAACAATATTTGATAATTAGGTTGCAACTCAGCCAAACCCCGCTTAAAATTTAAACTTTAAAAGCTCAAATCAAGGTTCACAAAGGATGAAGCTGGCAGCACGAGTCGAGCAGGTTACACCGTCCCTGACGTTAGCAATCTCAGCCAAAGCTAAAGCGATGAAGGCTGAGGGAATAGATGTCCTCAATTTTAGTGTGGGAGAACCTGACTTCGACACACCTAAACACATTGTCGCTGCGGCTAAGGAGGCGTTAGACGAGGGCAAAACCCGTTATGGGCCAGCAGCCGGGGAACAGAAGCTAAGACAGTTAATCGCAAAATCCCTCAGCCAACAGACAAGCCTAT
>NZ_AUZM01000250.1 GCF_000478195.2 Lyngbya aestuarii BL J
AGAGCAGGAAAGATTAGAATAGAAACCGGAGAGTTAATTGTTGACAAGGGATTAATTTCTGTTTTAAGTAACGATACGGCAAGTGGAAATGCAGGTAATATTGAAGTTTTAGCCTCAGATTTTGTAGAGTTATCTCGTCTTGAAAGTGGCTTATTGGCAGGGACAGACGGAGTAGGAAATGCTGGAAATATTTCGGTTAAAACTCCCGAGTTAGTGCTGAAAGATGAAGCATCTATTGGAGTGGGAAGTTTGTCTGGAAGTGGAAACGCAGGTAATATTACAATAGAGTCTAATCAGTTGTTTATTCAAGATGAAGCCAATGTATTAGCAGCAACAATAGATGGAGATGGAGATGCCGGAAATATTAATATTAATAGCTCCGAGTTAGTAGAAATCAGAAATCAAGGGAATATCCGAGCAGGCACTCAAGGGAGTGGAAATGCTGGAAATGTGAGAATTGAAACAGAACAATTTCAACTTCGTGATGGCGGTTCAGTAAATGTTAGTTCTACAGCATCAGGAATTCCGGGTAATATTGATATTTCTGCAAACGAAACCCTTTTAAACAATCAAGCTCAACTGAATGCAAATTCAGAAGCGGGTCAAGGCGGTAACATTAGACTTTTATCCGATGACATTCGTTTGTTTAATGAAAGTAGAATTTTAGCCTCGGGAAGTGACAGCGGTCAAACCTTTGAAGGGAATATTGAAATTGATGCTAATCTTTTACTTTTACTTCAACAAAGTCGTATTTTAACTGATGCTTTCAACCCAACCGGAGGAAGTAATATTACTATTCGTCCTTTAGGAAATTCAGAACTCGGACTTTTACAATCTACTGATAGTATTATTAATGCAGCCGGAGAACTTTCGATTGATGATACCCTCAATTTTGACCCGCCAGAAACACCCGAAGTAGAATTCATTGACCCGGCTGAATTAATCGCTCAAGACCCCTGCAAACAAGGTCAAGACAGCGAATTTATTATTACAGGACGTGGCAGATCGGAAGAGC
>NZ_AUZM01000251.1 GCF_000478195.2 Lyngbya aestuarii BL J
TATAATGCGAGCTTAATTTGCAGCTAGCACAAAAAAGGTAGAGATAACTCCCTACCTTTCCAAATTAATCTGTTAAACTGGGCGATTTAGTACCGATAACCGGACGACTGATCAGCTCTGTGAATAATGAAGCTTAAGACTTGGCACTGCTTCACATTGTCAAAACCAGCAACCCGAATGAAACACTTCGGATATTCTTGACGGCAGGCTTGAATTTCCATCATCACATCACGGACAGTGGTTGCATTGAACAGGGGCAGTTTCCACAATGTCCAATAGTGAACTTCTGGCTCTGCGGTTTCGTTGAACTCAACAGCCGGAATAAAACCCTGAGACAGCATATATTGAATTTGCTTGTCAATCTGAGCATCAGTCAACGGAGGCAGATAAGACAGAGTTTCGTAGCGACGCTCTTTGGGTAAAGTTTGCATTGCGATTTCCTAAAACGTTAAAAAAGGTATACAACAGTCCAGCGATCAGGCTCTATTCATCCTGAGTCGGTTCGGAATCTATCTGAAATTCGGGATGAGGACTGGTGTCAGACAAGGAAACCTGTGTCATCCGTTCAAGGTATTGACGGCGATGTTCCATATTGCCTTGCTGAATCGATTCACGCACCATTTCCGGTAAATAACCTCCCACCTCTTGAGCGAGATGTTCTCGCACCGTCATAATTCTGAAAGCCATTTCCTGGTTTTCCTGAAGCATCTCTTTGAGATACGCTTCACCGTCTTGAATTTTTCCGGTGGACGAGAATCCGCTCAACCAAATTGCTAGACCGGGGTTTGTCTCTTTTAATTGAGATGAAACCACCTGTACAGCTTGGTAGGTTAGGTAGCTTGTTAGTACCTTGGTCGTGTCTTTTGCAACTTTTTTGATATCCATGTCTGACACCAACCTCCAAGAGTTCTGAGTTTTGAATTCTAAGTTTATCTAGTTATTGCTTAAAATTCATCCTCATCACTCTGGAAGTGGATTTAGACTGTATCCATTGCTTC
>NZ_AUZM01000252.1 GCF_000478195.2 Lyngbya aestuarii BL J
CTATTTCAGGTGATGTTTATTCTTCACAATACTCCGACCAAAACTGTTAAACTCCCCAATTTAACGTTTAATTATATTAATCCAGAAAATCAAACGGCTCGATTTGATTTGAGCTTGGATATGTATGAACATCCATCGGAACTGACCGGAGTATTTGAATACAATACAGATTTATTCAAAGCTGAAACGATTAGCAATATAATTACTCATTTCAAAAACTTATTAGAACAGATTGTAACTCATTCTCACCAGAAAATATCTGAACTTTCATTTTTAGCAGAAACCGAAAGACATCAACTATTAGTCGAATGGAATAAAACTCAAACAACATTTAATAAACTCGCCTGTATTCATCAAGTTTTTGAAACCCAAGCCCAACAAACACCGGATGCTATTGCTATTGTTGACTCACATCAACAACTCAGCTATCAGCAACTTAATAAAACAGCAAATCAACTCGCTCACCACCTACAAAAACAAGGCGTTAAACCCGAACAAACTATCGGCATTTGTTTAGAGCGTTCCTGCGAAATGGTTATCGCTTTATTAGCCATTTTAAAAGTCGGAGCCACTTATGTTCCCCTTGACCCCGCCTATCCTCCTGAGCGTCTCAATTTTATTATAGAAAACGCTCAAATCTCACTCATTATCACTCAAAAAACTCTCAATTATCTTCAATTACCCTGTACAAATATTATCAATCTAGACGAAGATTGGTCAATTATTGCTCAACAAAAAACAGATAACCTTTCTAATAACATCACCATCAAAAATATCGCCTACATTATTTACACTTCTGGTTCTACAGGTCAACCGAAAGGCGTACAAATTTCTCATCACGCCTTGAGTAACTTTCTATTTGCTATTAATCAACACCTCGATTTAACACCATCAGACGTTTTATTATCTGTTACCAGCCTGTCTTTTGATATCGCCGCCTTAGAACTTTATTTACCTTTAATTATCGGTGCGCGTGTAGTGATTGCCAGCCAAAAA
>NZ_AUZM01000253.1 GCF_000478195.2 Lyngbya aestuarii BL J
CGAAAGAAAGCCGCTTTGTGAATGGGTTCAACTTCCCCTAAATCAACCCATTGCGGTTCGCCGGAAGATTTAAGAATATAAGCCGCATAATGATCTTTTCCCCATTGTCTTGCTTTAATATCAGCAGGTTTATATAAAATAAATTCAATTAACGCTGCATCTTCGGGAATCAACTGTTGTACCGCTTCAATGGTAATGGGTTCTGAAAGGGTTCTAAATTCGGCACTGCGGCGAGAAAGTTCCGCTTCGAGTTGCTCCGATTTTTGTCTTAAATTTGCAACCAGTTGACGGTATTGTTCATCGGAGAGATTTTCGGGTTTATTATAAATCAAAGTCGCCAGTTGAGTTCTCACTGCGGCTAATTCATCTAAAAGCTGTTGATTTTCGGGAGTAATATTTTCTCGCAACAGTTGTAAGTCATTTGTGATTACATCCAAAATCCGACCTTTGCGACGGAGAAGGGTTGTTAATGCTAAACGAGTCGCTTCTGAGTTGTCCGATCTCATCTTTAATATGCAGAGAAACTGCATAATCAGTTGTACTAGAAACTGTTTTCATCGAGTCTTGTTTTTGACGTTCTGAACCGGTTGCGAGGAGAACATTCAGGTTTTGTTCCTCAACATCTAACCCTCGACTCAGAAAATTCATCGCTTGGGTTGTGTCTCCTTGGTCACGGTATAGTAATGCCAAACCGTTGAGGCTGAGTGCGACATCGGGATGGTTTTCTCCTAAAGTTTTCTCCCAGATAGCTAAGGAACGTTGATGGAGGGGTTCGGCTTCATCGTAGCGTCCTTGGTCACGGTATAGTAATGCCAAACCGTTGAGGCTGAGTGCGACATCGGGATGGTTTTCTCCTAAAGTTTTCTCCCAGATAGCTAAGGAACGTTGATGGAGGGGTTCGGCTTCATCGTAGCGTCCTTGGGACTTGTAGAGGTTTGCCAAGTTGTTGAGGCTGGTGGCGACATCGGGATGATTTTCTCCCAGGGCTTTCT
>NZ_AUZM01000254.1 GCF_000478195.2 Lyngbya aestuarii BL J
TTTCAAACGGTGAACCGATGGGAAAGAGGACGCGCCAAACCCTCCCAGCTTGCTTTAAATGCAATAGAACAAAAACTCGCAGAAATGGGTGTACAAGGGTCTGATCTGCTTTACAAATATTTTAAGCAACAGTAGGCAAGCAAAATTTGCCCCCAAAAGTGGCGCTTATACTCATTTATTTCTTGGAGAAAAAATCTGAGTGCATCAATGCTAACCGCATTCTTCTATATTTTACCAATAGCTCTCATTCCATTACTTCCTTTTTGGTGCAAAGAGGAGATACGTGGAAAATTGAACATGGTGTAAAGATTTGTAATAGATGTGGCTAAAAAACCAGCATCCAAGGCTGTAAGGCAGATGGAATAGCCTCCATATCAATCAGATAATCCCTAAATCGCTTGATATGACGGGTGAGATCAGGACTTAAAGAGGCCACATCTTATCACCTTTAATAAAAGATTATATAGAAAAAATAAAATAAAGTAAGCAATACAAAACCTTTGTACTATCCTTATAAAGATACCCACGAACTTAGAGAATTAGTTACTGATAATGCAAGAAGAAAGAAATATTGCTGTTGGACAGTTAAAATTAATTCGCGATCAGATTCTCAATTCTTATTTAAACATCATAGAAAAGAGTTTTCAAGAAAATCATTCACAATTCAAGCTCATTAATTATGGTACGGGTTCGGGTAAGACTCACCAGTTGTTTGAAGCGATGTGCCAAACGATTGAAAAGTATCCATATATTCAAACTATTGGTATTTATGTTGCTCCGTTAAGAGAACATTTATCTGTTCCCAGTCAAGTTAAAGATAAATATCAAAATATCCCCGTCTATACTATAAATTCCTTAGAAATGAAGACGACGGACAAATACATTCTACTCTATAAAAAATGGATACCTTTAATCCTGAAAAACACAAAACTGTGGAAACAAGCCTCTTTAGCCTCTTTTAAAGATAAAGTTGAAGAACATAAGCAAAA
>NZ_AUZM01000255.1 GCF_000478195.2 Lyngbya aestuarii BL J
CTCGATGACTGGCTGAAACGCGATCGCTTTGTATTTGTGGGTTGGTCGGGTATCCTACTGTTCCCCTGTGCCTATCTGGCTTTAGGTGCATGGTTAACCGGAACCACCTTTGTCACCTCTTGGTACACCCACGGTTTAGCAAGCTCCTACCTAGAGGGCTGCAACTTCTTAACCGCCGCTGTCAGTACCCCCGCTAACAGTCTGGGACATTCCCTGCTGTTCCTGTGGGGACCCGAAGCTCAGTGGGACTTCGCTCGCTGGTGTCAACTCGGTGGCTTGTGGGCTTTCACCGCCCTACACGGTGCGTTTGCACTGATTGGCTTCTGCCTACGTCAGCTCGAAATCGCCCGTTTGGTTGGTGTACGTCCCTATAACGCTATTGCCTTCACCGCACCCATTGCTGTGTTTGTCAGCGTGTTCTTAATGTATCCTTTAGGACAGTCGGGTTGGTTCTTCGCTCCGAGCTTTGGAGTCGCTGGAATCTTCCGTTTCATTCTGTTCTTCCAAGGATTCCACAACTGGACACTCAACCCCTTCCACATGATGGGTGTTGCAGGTGTACTCGGTGGTGCGCTGCTGTGCGCGATTCACGGAGCAACAGTTGAAAATACCCTGTTTGAAGACGGCGAACAATCTAGCACTTTCCGTGCGTTTGAACCGACTCAATCAGAAGAAACCTATTCCATGGTGACCGCAAACCGTTTCTGGTCACAAATCTTCGGGATTGCTTTTTCCAACAAGCGTTGGTTACACTTCTTCATGTTATTCGTCCCCGTGACTGGACTGTGGATGTGTTCTATCGGTGTTGTCGGATTAGCACTCAACCTGCGAGCCTATGACTTTGTGTCTCAGGAATTGCGGGCTGCTGAAGATCCCGAATTTGAAACATTCTATACCAAGAACATTTTGTTGAACGAAGGGATTCGCGCCTGGATGGCTCCCGTCGATCAACCTCACCAAAACTTTGTATTC
>NZ_AUZM01000256.1 GCF_000478195.2 Lyngbya aestuarii BL J
AACCCTTCTCGATTGCTCATATCAACTTTTCTGTTTTCAATACCCTAATTTTACCGTTGTCAGGGACAACTCTCAGAACTTAAGTTCCAAAGGTGCGATCGCCAGCATCCCCTAATCCGGGTACAATAAACCCGTTCTCATTCACCGTTTCATCAATAATCGCCGTATACACCTTCAGCTGAGGATAAGCGACACTCAACCGTTGTAACGCCGGAGGAGACGCCACAATCGAAACAATTCGGGTGAACTCTGGATTAACTCCCCGTTGTGTCAATTCTTCCATAGTAGCCATGATGGTTCCGCCTGTCGCCAACATCGGTTCACTGATCAAGACGCGGGTTTGAGGATCAAAATGAGGAGGCAGTTTGTTCAGATAACAAGTTGATTCTAAAGTTTCCTCGTTGCGTACCATCCCTAAATGATAAACCGAAGTGATCGGTACAACACTCTGAATGCCTTCCATTAACGCTAATCCCGCTCGTAAAATCGGAATCACCGCCAGAGGAACTTGAGGATTCACATAAGTCGCTGGACATTCCGCTAAAGGCGTTTGCACCGTTGTTTCTAGCGTCGGTAGCCAGTCTCGTACTGCTTCATAGGTGAGCCATCGCCCTAATTCTGTCATCGCAGATCGAAAAATTGCAGAGGGGGTACTGACATCACGAGCCACTGAAAGCCAGTGCTTAACCAACGGATGGGGGGGAACATAAACGCGCAGTTGCAAAGCCATAAGCCGATTGATGTCTGCTGAAAATCCTCAATTATCATAACTCGTTCGCGAAGTGTTCTAATACAGTTGGGAAAATTCTCCTAATTATTTGACAATAATTTTCAATAAGGTTATATTAAATTTTAGTGTTCTCCTCTCAAAGGATCGGTAAACGGGGCGGCGGTGTTCAGACCGCTCCCGTTTTTGTCTATATTTAAAGGTCAGGGGCGGGCGTATGACCC
>NZ_AUZM01000257.1 GCF_000478195.2 Lyngbya aestuarii BL J
ATGGTTCGATTATCAGTAAATTATCTATTTTTAGACAAGGAGAAACAAAAATATTAAATATTCGTTATAAAGACTCTAATCCAGAGCGGGTGAAATTTGTACTCGATCAATTAGCAATTGGTTATTTAAGATATTCTCTCCAAGAACAACAAACAAATCTCCGTCAAGGATTACTCTTTGTAGATGAACAATTACCCGAATTAATCAATCGAGTGGATACCTTACAAGCCAGACTCGAACGATTTCGACAACAATATAATTTTATCGATCCGCAAACTCAAGCCCAAAAATTATCCGCTCAAGCTGAAAATTTATCGGCTGAAAAGTTTGAAACTCAAAAACAATTAGTTGAAGTTCAAACCCGCTACTCAATATTACAACAAGATGAAGGAGCAATTGCTGTTTTAAATTCTTCGGCAAACTATCAACAATTAATCGGTCAAATCCGACAAATTGAAACCCTAATTGCCTTAGAATCTACCCGCTACCGTTCTAACAGCGCTCCAATCAAAAACCTACTCAACCAACGCCAAAACTTAATGCCTTTACTGAGTCAAGAAGCTCAACAAGTTTTAGGCTCTCAAGTCGCTGCTGTCACCAATGAACTATTATTATTACAAGTTCGTTTAAATGCTATTTCTCAAGCCGAAACCCAAGTCAATCGTCAACTTGAACAAATGCCGACTTTAGACCGTCAATATACTGATTTACAACGGGATTTAACCATTGCAACCAACAGTCTCAATCGCTTTTTAGAAAAACGAGAATCTCTACAAATTGAAGGCGCTCAAACAGAAGTTCCCTGGCAAGTTCTATCTCCTCCCGCTCGTCCGGGTGCGCCTGCGGACAATTTAATCAATCAAATTATGACGGGTATTTTTGGCGGTTTAGCAGCCGGAGTAGCAGTGGCATTTCTCCTCGAACGTTTAGATAATGTATACTACT
>NZ_AUZM01000258.1 GCF_000478195.2 Lyngbya aestuarii BL J
AATCCTATAAAAATAGTTATGTATTGGTGATGGAAGACTTTGGAGGAGTTTCCTTAAAAGAATGGGAACTTGGGGGAAAGTTAACATCGCTACAAGACTTTTTAAAAATAGCAATTTCCCTTTGTGATGCCCTAGAAATTTTGTATCGGGAGCGAATAATTCATAAAGATATTAAACCCGCTAATATTCTTATTCAACCTGAAACCTTACAAATAAAGTTGATTGACTTTAGCATTTCTTCTCAATTACCTAAAGAAATCCCAGAAATCGATAATCCAAATGTATTAGAAGGAACACTGGCTTATATTTCTCCTGAACAAACTGGGAGAATGAATCGAGGAATTGATTATCGGACAGATTTTTATTCTTTGGGTGTAACTTTCTATGAATTACTCATAGGAGAATTGCCATTTGAATCAAATGACCCAATGGAATTAGTACATTGTCATCTAGCAAAAATATTACCTTTAGTACATGAAATTAATTCAGAAATTCCACCTGTACTATCAAAGATAGTCAGTAAATTAATGGCTAAAAATACTGAAGATCGCTATCAAAGTGCATTAGGGTTAAAATACGATCTAGAAAAATGTTTAACTCAACTTCAAGAAACAGGTGAGATAAAAGACTTTGAAATTGGGCAACGGGATATCAGTGATCGCTTCCTTATTCCCGACAAATTGTACGGACGAGAAACCGAAGTCAAAACCCTTCTAGAAGCTTTTGAAAGAGTCAGTAATCCCCCCCGAGGTAAGGGAGGAGGTTCGGAAATGATGCTAGTAGCTGGTTTTTCCGGGATTGGCAAAACGGCAGTTGTTAACGAAGTTCATAAACCCATTGTCAGACAACGGGGTTATTTTATTAAAGGCAAATTCGATCAATTTCAACGGAATATTCCTTTCAGTGCATTTGTGCAAGCCTTCCGAGATTTAATGAGGCAATTA
>NZ_AUZM01000259.1 GCF_000478195.2 Lyngbya aestuarii BL J
AATCCGTGATGGAAGGTTTAATTGGACTACAAAAAATACCTCCTTCTGATTTAAACGCCAAACCTGACAGTGAACTTGAGAGTGAAGAATAGGTGATTGTTTTTGAGGAAGATTAAAGATTTTCACTCAAGCTTTGTTTGGCTGCTAAATATGAGGGTGATAATTTAGGGAAAGTTGCAAATTATTTGCAGTTGGAGTTGGAGTTTAAACAGCCAGGAATTGGGTTTATTTTTAGATTTTTTTCGACTGATTGATTTATCTTTTTTGATCATACTTTTCCGGACGATTCGTTGATAATTTGATCGAAACTTGATTGACTTTCATACTCGATTAACTCAGCAATATCACTTTGGAGAATATAACAAAACTTCTCTAAGGGTAAATCATTGGGATCATTTCCAAACGGATTTTCAATCTCTAAGCCTATTTCTTCAATTCCGAGTAAAGAAAAAGTAATCACTCCCACCGCAGGAACTGTTAACCAGTTCAACTCCTCAACGAAAGTAAATGGTACACTCAAACAATAAATAAGCAACAGATGTTTTAAGTGAATAGAATAAGCTTTGGGTAGGGGAGTCGAAGCAATGCGATCGCAAGCAATCATCGCCTCTAAAATTCGATCCATTGACTGATTTAATTCAATTAAAAAGCGATAGTTAATCAGATTTTGTTCATACATTCTGATTAAATAATCCGCTAACCAATTGGCAATTCTTAAGGGTCGTTGCTGAATCTGTTGAAGTTCTATAAACTGATTAGGTGTGAGTAAATTTTTAAGTTCAGTTTCTAGATCTTCTTTTCTGACATGAACTTTGATCGCCCAGACCAATGTACCCACTAATTTAATATAATCTAATTTTGTCTCTCTGTCTTTATCGGTTTTTGTCGGAATAAAAAAATAAATATTTCGAGCTAAAATTCGACCAAGATCGGAAGAG
>NZ_AUZM01000260.1 GCF_000478195.2 Lyngbya aestuarii BL J
TACTGCTTTGACTTCACCAATCTTGGGGACTTTTAGATATTCATCCTTGACAGTAACACTCTGGGGATATTGGATTGATTGCTTATGGTGTTTAGACTTGAATCTAGGGAATTTAGCTTGTCCTTTAAAAAAGTTTTTATAGGCTCTGTCTAGGTTAATTGCTACACATTGAAGAACCGATGAATAACAATCTTCCTTGAGCCAAAGATATTCCTTTTTGAGTTGAGGGAGCATCCCTTTATAGGTTGCTAGTTTTAAGCTTTTTCCAGTTTCTTGATAGTGCTGAATACAGGCATTTAAGGCAAAATTCCAATACCACCGTACACAACCAAACGATTTGACTAACGCCAATTCCTGTTCGGGTGTTGGGTAAAGCCTAA
The DNA here is from genome assembly GCF_000478195.2 of Lyngbya aestuarii BL J. Taxonomy (GTDB): domain Bacteria; phylum Cyanobacteriota; class Cyanobacteriia; order Cyanobacteriales; family Microcoleaceae; genus Capilliphycus; species Capilliphycus aestuarii. The sequence continues at coordinate 381 of NZ_AUZM01000260.1, forward strand.
CCTTTACTGCCTTAAGCAATTGAATCACCCCCTTCGTTTGAGTGCTGTATTTACAAGATACACTGAATATAGCACAAGTTTTTTCAAGTGGAGATTATGAAGAACGATTTTGTTAGCGCTCGGGAGATCTGTCAGTGACCTCAAAGTGCATTTGGTTTTGACAAACTTTGTATCGACACAAGGTTTTTACTCTTGAAATGCTGAATAGGTTACACTCCATCCTTGAAGAATTACTTCATAAGTGGGATTGTAAATTAATTGAATTTAACGGGGAAGACAATCATGTTCATCTTCTTTTTCAGTACCATCGGTGACATTGCTTTAAGTAATTTGGTTAATAATCTCAAATCTGTAACGTCCCGAAAGCTTAGACAAGAATTTTCCGACCACTTAAATTCTTTTTACTGGAAAGATGTTTTATGGAATGGCTCTTACTTTGTTGCTAGTTGTGGCGGAGTTACTATTTCAACCTTAAGACAATACATTGAAAACCAAAACAAACCTAATTCCGATAAACCCTGACCGCAATTCATCTCACGCTGCTCTGTCGGG
>NZ_AUZM01000261.1 GCF_000478195.2 Lyngbya aestuarii BL J
TATCAGAATAGCTTCGTCTGCCAACTGCTAGAACTAAATAATCGTACAATAAAGGATCGCCATCTTGCAATAGAATTTGATGTTCTTGTAAATCAATCCCTTTTACAGTTCCTTGATGAAATTGAATATCTGTATCCATCAATAACTTTTGAAAGGAGGGAGCTACTTCCCAGGTTTGGAGTTCTCCGGTGATTAATTCATAGAGAAATGGAGTAAATAGAAAGCGATCTTTTTGATCAATTAGAACAATTTCCGGCTTTTTCCCTTTAGACCAAGATAGACGATCTAAGTACAAAGCTGTATATAATCCAGCAAAGCCACCACCGAGAATACAAATTCGGCTTGAAGTTCTGTACCCAGATTTGACAACTTGCAGCATATATATGTTTCCTATGAGGAGAGGATACGGGTCATAACCGGGAAAAAAGTTATGAAGAATTAGCGAGATGGACGCTATCCAAGCGACAATGATAACTGATCTGAGTTTTTTTCAGAGATTGATTTTAAAACTTGAATTAACCGGATGAAACAATACAATTTAATTTATATTGTTGACAGGAGTTAATAACAGGTGTTTATGTAAAGTTATCCAGAGATTTATGTAAAACTTTTGTAAAATCTATCTTGATTGCTTTGGGAATCTAGCTCAGATTGGTATAAATACATCGCATTGGCAACAATTGACGGAGACACCGGGATTTGAGATTTATGTTTGGTTAAGTTTTCTGAGAGAGATATAGTGCTACTCACTAAGGTTAGGACATTTGTAAAGGCTGAAAACCTTTGATAATCGAACTTTTGCCTAAGATTGCAAAGTTGCTCCACGCAGGCGTGACCCCAAGACCCTCCGGGTTCGGCAGTCACTCTCTTACGAAGTTCCTACAACGGGGGGAACCCCCGCAACGGAGATCAGAAGAGCACACGTCTGAG
>NZ_AUZM01000262.1 GCF_000478195.2 Lyngbya aestuarii BL J
GACTCATTTTGGGTTAAACGTTGGTCTTTATTCTATAGTACGCAGATCTGTTCATTCAAACAAAAATCTATTGCGATCCTTGCAATTTTTTTAAACGTGCGTTTTAATTATATCAAACGACTGTCTTAATTTATTGAATTAGAGTTATGCCACTCAACGGTTAGACCCATGAGTAAAGATAAACTGCAAGATTCTCAATCTGCTCAACAGAACGGGAAAAGACCAATTCCATTGGAAACTTTACCTGAACCCTCAACCGATCACGATGATCTCATTGCGGTCGAGGCTGAGGTTGTTCCTTCTGGGCCGAAACGTTCCTCAAATCGTTGGTTACGGGTCGGAGCCGTTGGGATTTTACTTGCAGTTGGGTTGGGTGGAATCACCTTTTTTCGTCGTCAAACAGTTGTCCCTCAATCGAAATCACCCACTGTTGAACAGAATTTACCCACGATTTTACCTGTCGAAACCGTAACAGTAGAACGGGTTAGTTCCTATTCTATCTCTCAGAGTTATACCGGAATTGTAGAAGCCCAACGCACCAGTGAATTGAGTTTTGAGCAATCTGGGTTGCTGCTATCACTGGCTGCCAAAGAAGGAGATCAAGTGGCTCAAAATGCAGTCATAGGTCGATTAGATACCCGTCAACTCCAAGCTCAACGACAAGGGTTAATCGCCCAAAAACAGCAAGCGCAAGCAACGCTAACAGAATTGCAAAACGGACCAAGACAGGAAACCATTGCAGCAACACGAGCATTATTGACTCAGGAACAGGCAAGGCTACGAGAACTACAAGCCGGGCCACGAGTTGAAAATATTGATGCTGCTCGTTCGAGAGTACGGGACTTGGAAGAACAGCTAGAACTGGCTCGTTTACAAACCCAACGTCGTCGAGATCTCTACGCGGAAGGGGCAATTTCTCGTGAACAGTTC
>NZ_AUZM01000263.1 GCF_000478195.2 Lyngbya aestuarii BL J
CTTGCCAACATTGCTTTACATGGAATGTTAAATACGGTTGTCAACCATTTCCCACAAAGTATCATGGTTGATGGAAAACAGATACAAAAATACCGCCCGAAAATCATTCGATATGCCGATGACTTCGTAGTTATAGCAAATAACCCTGAAGTCATACTAGAAGCCCAAGACCTGATTAAAGAATGGTTAAAACCTGTTGGATTAACCCTCAAACCTGAAAAAACGAGGCTGTGTAACACCTTGTACGAATGGAATGGGGAAAAACCGGGGTTTGACTTCTTAGGCTTTAATATCCGACATTATCCTTTAAGTATTCACAAGGGAATCAATGCCGGACAAGCCGGGGGAAAAAAACCATACCAACTAAACATCAAACCATCTCAAAAGGCAATCAAGAGTCACTACGACAACTGCAAAAAGGTCATCAAGACCCACCGCACAGCACCCCAAAGTGCCTTGGTTAAGCAACTCAACCCGGTCATCAAAGGATGGAGCAACTACTTCTCTAAAGTAGTCAGTAAAAATGTCTTCTCCAAACTTGACCATATGATATGGAATGCTTTAAGGGCATGGACAGCCTCTCGATGTGGTAAAGCGTCCTACAACAAACTTAAAAACTATTACAGATATGGAGTCAATGGAAAATGGACGTTCCAAACTAAAGAAGGGTTTCGACTGATAAACCACATAGAAACCCCCATCAAGAGACACATCAAAGTCAAAAGGGAGAAATCACCTTATGACGGCGATTGGACATACTGGAGTAAACGGATGAGCAACGGCTACACAGGGATACCAAACCGCGTAACCAAACTCATCAAACGTCAAAAAGGACGATGTACATACTGTGGACAATTCTTCACAATTAATGACCTGATTGAGACAGACCATATTATACCTCAATCTAGGGGCGGAAAAGATATTTACA
>NZ_AUZM01000264.1 GCF_000478195.2 Lyngbya aestuarii BL J
TTTCACAAGCCGATAATACGACTAATTTTGTGCCTCTTAGCTTTAAATTTGCCACTTCCAACGCCGTTAACACCCCATCATCCAAACCGCTTTCACGGGGATTAAAACCCGCCAACGCCAAACCGGAACGCAGCAAAGGATTTTCTTGAATTGGGGTATTTTGTTGAGTGTTTTCCGAGATTAAACCAAAAGAATTATCCGGTTCAACTCGGGGAAGATTTTTCAAGAAAAAGCCATGAGTTGCGATATGTAAAATATTCGGGGCTTGCAACTGTTTAACCGCATTTTCTGTGGCTTGAGATTGGGTAAATAACGTCACATCAGACAACAAAGGTGCAATTACCCTTGCTTCTTCTGCGGTTCCCGGTAACGCCCCAAAACTCATATCAACTGCCCCCCTAGCCCCCCAAACTTGGGGGGAACTTGAAGCAAAGTCCCTAGAAATACCCCCAGAATTGGGGGTCACGGGGGCGGGGGAAATTTCAGAGTTTTTTGAAACCGCAACCGTCGTTATTTCACCCGGTTTATCATAATCTGGGTTAGCGACAATAACAGGCGGTTGTTTGTGAGAATATTCGAGTTGGAAACGAATTAAATCTCGTCCAGTTGTTAGATAAGTAATTTGATAAGTTTCTAACAAATAGCGATTATTTTCATCAACCAACGCCGCAAAGGGAATCAAATTTAACTGAGCATCTGGTGAGATGATAATATGATTAATATTCCCCAACTTTTCCCGAATGGGTTGCATGAGAAGTTCATCAAGTTGGCGTCCGGTTTGTTTAATGTCATCTGTATTTCCGATAAAAGCATCTTTTTTGTCTTTCAGGGCTAAATTGAAGCGAAAGAAAGCCGCTTTGTGAATGGGTTCAACTTCCCCTAAATCAACCCATTGCGGTTCGCCAGAAGATTTGAGGATATAA
>NZ_AUZM01000265.1 GCF_000478195.2 Lyngbya aestuarii BL J
GAGCGAAAATACCTTAACAACAGTTGAGGGGATCTATAGCAGTAGTGGGACAGCGGAAAATTGGTTGTCAGATGATCCTCTAGTTACTGCTGCGTTGTCCACCGGAAATATACAAGCCTCCATTAATATTCCTAGAGATGGGGCGATCTCCGAGGTACAACATTACCAAACTTCTGAAATTCAATCACACATTACGATTCCGGTGAGTTTTCGAGAGAAAAATGTCGCCCTCCTTTCCCTTCAGTGGAAACAACCTTGTCAACTGACTCCAGAAGAACTTGATCCTTTGGAGTGTGTTGCTCAAGCGATCGCATTGGTACTGGTGAGTGTCAACTTGGATGTCTCCGCTTAACATCCAAATAAATGGTAAAGCAATAATCCTTGTTCTCAGGATGTGGATCTGTTTTGGGGATCACATCCTAAGAACTCAGCCGAGTGCTTGGAAAAGTGAGCTTTCTGGGTCACTTTCCATCGGGGAATAACAATTATTGGATTGTCCCGACATCAGTAACTTGACGAGGAGAGTAGACTAGCTGATATTTTAGGAATAAACATCTGTTTAGAGACAGATAAAACCTGTATTGTAGATCCAAACCGAATTTAGCTTGGGAATGATCAGTCCAAAATTGGGGCTTGAGAATCCCAATTCAATCGGTAACAATGACTGAAAGACTGCTCAGAAGAAGGAGTTTTTGGTGTTTAGAAGCCTGATATCGGTGTTGATCGATCCGATCGCAAGAGATTTCTGGCTCCATTCAGTTTAATACTGGTGTTAGGGAATGCGTGTATATGGTGTATGCAGAACATTTATCTCAACCGTCTATTTTTGATTTAGCTCGCTCGGGTGATTTTCAAGCGATCAACTACCTGATCAACAGTTATCTCAGACCTCAAGGGATTTCTAGATCGGAAGAGCAC
>NZ_AUZM01000266.1 GCF_000478195.2 Lyngbya aestuarii BL J
ATTAATGCCATAGTCTGCTAAGGTGCTGTCATTTTCTACCACCAAGTAGGTCGGATCACCTTTTAAGCCTTGGGCTAAAGTGCGATCGCCAGGGTTATGGTTGGCTAAAAACTCACTAGCAATTACGTCATTTCCGAGTGCATCTTTAGCAGTCACACCGCTTGCACCACCACCGCTTGAAGCAGGGATAAAATATTTAACGAAGGGGTAAAGCACACCCAGAGCTACGCCTGTGGCTGACCCAAACGTTAAAAGGTTCATAAATTGACGACGCCCCATATCGGGGACTTCCGGCGTTTCAGAAATTTGAGTCATAGTTGACGCAGTTGATTCTGTCTTATGTTAGTTTTCGAGAACTTTGGAGCCAACAAACAAAAAATGTATTGCAGATTCGCTTGAACTATTGCACCAAGTCTGCTATGGGTCAAGACCTTAAAGAATGATTCTGTACGGTTTTTTCCCATCATTAGAGCATTATTACATTTTTTTAACTTGGTCTTTTATTATTACAGAATGTAAATATGAGGGGTTTATTCAGGAGCGAGCCATGACGGGAAAAGAACTACATCAGCTAGTGTTGGACAAGTGGGGCGTATCCTATGACGTTCAGCTACGGCGAACCCGAGGCAAAGTTTTCTTACAGATCATGTGGAAGTATCTCGAACAGATGTCTTTTCCCTTGAGTGAGGCGGACTACATCGCTCATTTGAATGCGATCGCCCAGTATTTGAACGGATGGGGAAGTGTAGAGTTGGTGAAAGACTACATTCAAAATACGAAAGAAAAACCTCGCCTGGGTAAAGCGGTGAGTATTCCTCTCGATCTCGGAGAACGGGCTTCCGAGTGGATATTATGATCGGGAATAGGGAACAGGAGACACCGGGTCAGAGAACATGGATCGTTCATAATTATGAA
>NZ_AUZM01000267.1 GCF_000478195.2 Lyngbya aestuarii BL J
GTAACTGATTAAAATTAAGATCGATATGATTAAGCTTTTAAATCCTTCCTTTGCGAATTTCTGCCAGGTTGCAGGTCGATAAACCTGATTCATTCCTAAACCACTGAGATGTTTTAATTCTCCTTTGGTTATTTCTAAGCCTTGAAGTTCAGAGCGCATGGAGGATAATCGACAAGGATGCCCATATAAACTGTGTTTAATTTTAGCAAAAGGTGACGGTTATTAAGTTTTGCTTTTATGGTCTTGTGCAAAAGGAGTCATCATTTGACCTCGTTTCGCTTGTTGAAATGCCCATTCCGGGGTGAGGGGAAGGGCTTTTTTTTCTTCGGAATAAGATAGATTTAGCTGGACTAATTCATCGAGTTCTTGTGTTAAGCTGCGTCTTTCGACAAGACATCGCAGTAAAAAGGCATCATAACGATCGCCGATTTGTTCATAAACTCTAGAGGCGGTTTGATTATTATTGGCTCTTTCGTTTGGATTTAAAAAAGTAAGTAAGGGGGCTAACCCGGCGACTAAAACTGAAAGAATAATTTGAATGATTTTTCCGGAGTTACTACCCGTTTGACCGAGTTCTGAGATGGCTTGCACCCCAGCTAAAGCCGCAAAAACGGTGCTAGGAATCCCAATATACAGATGAGTATTTGACCAACGAATTGACACTAAAACGTGCGCTCGACTCAAAATTCGACACACATTGCGGCGATCTTCTGCGCGTGCCATGATATCTTCTCGTTGGACTGAAGAATCAGCATGAGGAGGGGTACTGACTGGGGGAGGAACATTAACGTTGGGATTATCCTGATTGATGAGATCAGGGTCGTTTGTATTCGTCATTGATCGTAAATTCTGGGGTAAATGGGGGTAAAGTTTGGTCAACGCCTGCGAGTTGTTTTTCTAACTCTGC
>NZ_AUZM01000268.1 GCF_000478195.2 Lyngbya aestuarii BL J
ATACAGCGATCGCGATTGAGTCCTGTCGGAGAATAAGCATAGCCTTTTTGATCTGCTGCTGCAACCCAGAGCATTTCCTGTTTGGGGGCTAAAACGGCTGTTGCGGCTTGTCCTAAACCTCCAAATCCGAGTATACCAACCCGCATTGGAGATGAAGTAAAATTGGTCATTGGTCTTTGACTCATAACATGATTTTTGGATCAGACAATCTTTTATTATCGGTGATCATTGGGAATACAACGCAAGGAAGACTAATACCTCACTACCTTGACTCTCGCTTGAATGTACGCGAAACTTAACATATGATTAGATTGCTTCAGTTATTAATAAGTTTTGTAAAGCAATGACTCGTTTTAGATCCATTCGTCAAAATTGATGTAGGGATGTTGCAGTCATTAAAATAATGAAGCGATCGCCAAAACGGTTGCACTGCCCGAGCAGTGTAGATTAACGTCCCGCAACTCTTGTAGCAGTCTGCTCAATCTATGGAAACCTTAGAGTTCGTGATCTATCCCGATGGCCGAGTCCAGGAAAAAGTCACTGGCATTGTCGGTGCTTCCTGTGAGGAGGTTACAAAAGCCATTGAAGCTGAATTGGGTGTAGTGCTAAATCAGGAGACAACTTCTGAATATTTTGCACAAACTCAGAATCAATCTCAAGCGGCGACTGCCCAAGTCAATTTTAGCAATTGGTAAACTTTACCGACGAATTCATTCAATTCGTTCAACATCAGCGTCTATGTCACACTTTAGTCAAATCAAAACACAAATTCGCAATCTGACTTCTTTAAAAGCGGCTTTATCTGATTTAGAAATTGATTGGAAATCCGGTTCAAAAGAAGTTCGAGGCTATCAAGGTCAAACTCGTCCGGCTGAAATTACCATTGAACAAGACAATGGATAT
>NZ_AUZM01000269.1 GCF_000478195.2 Lyngbya aestuarii BL J
AAATCGCAATAAAATCAGGATGCGCGATCGCATATCCCACCCGTAACCCCGCCAACCGAAACGCCTTAGAAAAAGTTCGTAAAATTACCCAATTTGGATGTTGAAGAAGTTCACCCAAGAGAGTTGTTTGACTAAACTCAAAATAAGCTTCATCAATCACGACTAAAACTTCTCGGGGTAAGCTTTTTAACCAGTTGATTTCGGCTTCTGTTAAAGCATTCGCTGTTGGGGAATTGGGATGAACCACAAATACAACTCGAATCGGTGCTTTTTCTGGGTGTTCAATTGCATTTTGAGCGGCGGCTAAGTCCATTTCAAAATTGTCTTCACAACGCCCAATTTTTACCACCGGAATTCCTAACGTTTTTGCTAAAATCCCATACATTGAGAACGTCGGATTTGCCACTAAAATAGAACCTTCTCCTCCTAAACAGGTGGCAATTAATAGAGATCGAATTAATTCATCTGAACCATTTCCTACACAAAGATTAGTAGAATTAACAGGGCTTTCAGCATCGGGAACTCCCCGATTGACATAATTAACAATCGCATCTTTTAGTGTAGTATGAGAACCATCCGGATAACGATTCGTTTCAATTTCATGCTGATAGGCCCAAGCCAGCTTTTGTTTTAACTCCAAGGGGAGATCATAAGGACATTCGTTGGTATCTAAACGATCTAAAATAATCTCAGATGCGACTGGACTCCCAGAGTCTCCACCCGGATGAGGAGCATAAGCTTGAAATTGAGCCAGATCATTGCGAATGAAGGGAAGCATAGGGCTAAAAATAGTGAATAGGTTACAGGTATCAGGTGACTAAATCCTAACCCCTAATCCTCTAATCCTACAAAATCGTAACTTGAATATTGGACAAACTCTAGATTTTTATG
>NZ_AUZM01000270.1 GCF_000478195.2 Lyngbya aestuarii BL J
TTACCGTTCGCAGCAAAGGAATATTAACGCGCAAAATTTTTCTGATTGGAACTCCTCGGGATACTTTAGCTGCCAAAATATCACTGAAACTGATTAGTAATCGAGAATTTCAAGTGGTGGGTCAAATTGATTTATCGACGATTGAAGGACAAAAAAATTGGCCGAAAATTCTAGAAGATATTCAACAACAAGATGTAGGAGAAGTATTTGTTTGTTCTTGGCAATCTATTCCGAATCCGATGTCTTTTTATTGGAATTTAAAAACCGCAGGGATTAACTTACGAGTATTACCAGTTGGCTTAGAATTGCCTTATCAATCCCCTCAAATTGAAATGATTGGTCGAATGCCAACAATTCAGTTTTCAACCCCTGCCATTATGGGAACTGATTTCTGGTTAAAACGAGGATTTGATTTAACGGTTGCGGTATTGCTGTTAATTTTTATTAGTCCGATTTTGCTGTTAATTGCAGTTTTAATTAAGCTAGATTCACCGGGGCAAATTTTCTACAAACAAACTCGTTTGGGTTTACGAGGACGGCATTTTAAGGTGTGGAAATTTAGAACAATGGTGATTAACGCTGACCAATTAATGAAAGAATTGGAAGCTAATAACGAACTTAAAGGCGGTGTTCTCTTTAAAATGAAAGATGACCCTCGGATTACAAAAGTCGGCAAGTTTTTGCGTAAATATAGTTTAGATGAACTGCCGCAATTAATTAATGTTCTCAGGGGTCAAATGAGTTTGGTTGGGCCGCGTCCTCTGCCTTTACGAGATGTTGAGGGATTCGCGCCTCATCACTTTGCACGACAAAATGTTTTACCGGGAATTACGGGTTTGTGGCAGGTTTCTGGACGTTCAGATATTATTGATTTCGA
>NZ_AUZM01000271.1 GCF_000478195.2 Lyngbya aestuarii BL J
CAGTTCTGCAACTGGGTAACATCCACCAACAACCGGATTTACATCGGTTGGTTCGGTGTTCTGATGATCCCAACCCTGTTGACAGCAACAATCTGCTACATCGTAGCCTTCGTAGCAGCACCTCCGGTGGACATCGATGGAATCCGTGAACCCGTAGCTGGTTCATTAATGTATGGAAACAACATCATCTCTGGTGCTGTTGTTCCTTCTTCCAACGCAATCGGTCTTCACTTCTACCCCATCTGGGAAGCAGCTTCCTTAGATGAGTGGTTGTACAACGGTGGCCCTTACCAGTTGGTAATCTTCCACTTCTTGATCGGTGTATTCTGCTACATGGGTCGTGAGTGGGAATTATCCTACCGCTTAGGAATGCGTCCTTGGATCTGTGTTGCTTACTCTGCACCTGTTGCAGCAGCAAGCGCAGTCTTCTTAATCTACCCGATTGGACAAGGAAGCTTCTCTGATGGTATGCCTCTGGGAATCAGCGGAACATTCAACTTCATGTTGGTCTTCCAAGCTGAACACAACATCCTGATGCACCCGTTCCATATGTTAGGTGTAGCAGGTGTATTCGGTGGCGCACTGTTTAGTGCAATGCACGGTTCTTTGGTAACTTCTTCTTTGGTACGTGAAACTACCGAAACTGAATCTTTAAACTACGGTTACAAGTTCGGTCAAGAAGAAGAAACTTACAACATCGTTGCAGCACACGGCTACTTCGGTCGTTTGATCTTCCAATACGCTAGCTTCAACAACTCTCGCGCACTGCACTTCTTGTTAGGTGCATGGCCGGTAATCGGAATCTGGTTTACTGCTTTAGGTGTATCCACCATGGCATTCAACCTCAACGGTTTCAACTTCAACCAATCCGTAATT
>NZ_AUZM01000272.1 GCF_000478195.2 Lyngbya aestuarii BL J
TAATAGTCAACGTCTCTATCTTCAGTTTCTTGTCGAACGTTTAGATGAGATTTTACAACAGATCAAATTAGAAGAAACACTTGATCTGGAAGTTTTAGAAGCATTAGGAACAGCATTTAAAGAAACCCGAGAAAAAGAATTAGCAATTGAAACCTATCAAACTTTGCTTGATTACGCCCGTCAACAAGAAAATCTCATCCAAGAAGAACAGGCGTTGAGTGAAATGGGTCAAGTTTATCTAAGTTGGTTAGATTATCAAGCCGCAGCGCAAGTTTATGAGGAATTATTAGAGACACAACAACAGATTAAATTGTTACGAACTGAGGGAATTTTACCCCCTCCTCCTCCTCCTCAAGTTAACGCAGAAGGTGAGACGATTAATCAACCCAGTGAAGTTAAATCTCTGCAAGATTTATCGTTTATTTATGGACAGTTAGAACAACCCTTAAAGTCTATTGCTGCGAAAGAAAGATTAGTGGGTTATTATTCACAATTACAAAATTTCCAACCCCTTCCCGATTTAAAGTTATCCATTGGTTTAGACTATGAAAAGCTAGGTCAATTACAACAAGCCAGTCAAAACTACCAAGAGGCTTATACGGTTGCGACCACAATTCAACAGCTAGCAAATGCCAGTGATGCTTTAGGAAGATTAGCACGATTATATCGTTCTCAAAATCAAACCCAAACTGCGATTGAATTATATCAAGCTCAGTTATTAATCGAGCAACAATCCTACAATTTTTATGGTATGATGAATGTATATGATAATATGGGTCAAGTTTATTTTGATCAAAAAGCATATCAACGTGCTTTAGCCGCCTATCAGCAAGGGTTACAAGTTGCTCAACAGTTAAAATTTCGAGAAGATC
>NZ_AUZM01000273.1 GCF_000478195.2 Lyngbya aestuarii BL J
AACCGCCATATTGATCTGTACGTTGGTTGGAACCATCATGAAGAAACTGATCTAGTAAATAACCATTCGCACTGTGAATTTCTACCCCGTTAAATCCTGCTTCTAGAGCATTTTTTGCACCCTGACGATACTGTTCAACAATTGCCGGAATTTCTTCGGTTTCTAACGCTCTCGGTGTGACAAAAGGTTGCTCTCCTGAAAAGGTATTTGCCTTTCCTTCTGGTGCAATTGCACTCGGCGCTACAGGTAACTCTCCATTGGGTTGTAAAGAGGGATGAGAAATGCGACCGACGTGCCAGAGTTGTAAGAATATTCTGCCATTATTTTTATGTACTGCTTGAGTGATTTTTTTCCATCCTTGAATTTGTTCGGGTGAATGAATTCCAGGTGTATTAGGATAACCTAATCCTTGGGGTAAAATTTGAGTAGCTTCACTAATAATTAACCCCGCAGATGCTCGTTGAGTATAATAAACCTCATTCATTTCTTGAGGAATATTGCCTGCTTTTGCCCGCATCCGAGTTAAGGGTGCCATCACCATCCGGTTAGGGAGTTCATAAGCGCCGAGTTTAAACGGTTTTAACAAATTAAGATCAGTATTCATGGCTAATTTTTGGATAGGTTGATTACAATTTTTGGAATTTTTGAGGAAGTGAGGAAGGCTACAATCAGCCTTCCTTTAAATGAATTAACTCACAGAATTAGAAGTTGACACTTGTTCGAGTAATTCCTTCAGTTGATTTGATAAGACAGACTGATCGACAACACCAGACACTCGATAAACTTCTTCGCCTTGACTGAAAAATAATAGGGTGGGAATGGCTTCAATCCGATAGTCAGTGGGGAGTTCTTCGTAATTGTCAACG
>NZ_AUZM01000274.1 GCF_000478195.2 Lyngbya aestuarii BL J
GACTTTCCCCAATTAGTCAATCAACAAAATTGGGCAGCCGCCCGCCAACAGTGGTTAGAGGCTCGACAAAAACTTTGGGAAAATTATCCCATTGATGGGGAACGAGCAGGGGCAGAAATTCGCGCAGTTTGGCTTGATCGCGGTACGATTGTGCAAGCTCGGGGAGAAGCGGGACTCGCTAAAATCTTTGATCAACTCGCCCAAGCCGGAATTAATACGGTTTTCTTTGAAACCGTTAACGCAGGCTATCCCATTTATCCGACTAGAGTTGCACCGCAGCAAAACCCCCTCACTCAAGGTTGGGACCCCTTAGCCAGTGGGGTTAAACTTGCTCACGAACGGGGGATGGAACTACACGCTTGGTTGTGGACATTTGCCACCGCCAATCAGCGCCATAATACTTTAGTCAATCAGCCGACTAGCTATTTAGGGCCTGTTCTGACCGCTCATCCCGACTGGGCGAATCGTGATAGTCGAGGTCGAGTTTGGCATGAACGCGATGGTAAAGCTTATCTTGATCCAGCCAATCGCGAAGTTCGCAGTTATATTCTCCGGCTTGTCGGAGAGATTGTCTACAACTACGATGTTGATGGGATACAGCTTGACTATATTCGCTATCCGTTCCAAGATCCCAATCGCAATTTTAACTTTGGTTATGGTACCGCCGGACGAGAACAGTTTCGTCAGTTAACCGGAGTTGATCCGATCTCGGTGAGTCCGAGAGATAGTCAGTTGTGGCAACAGTGGGTGAACTTCCGAGTTGAACAGGTCAATACGATGGTTCGGGAAGTGTCTCAGTTGCTACGAAAGCAATATCCAGATGTGATTTTCTCAGTGGCAGTCTTTCCTCATCCTGAACAGGAT
>NZ_AUZM01000275.1 GCF_000478195.2 Lyngbya aestuarii BL J
AGGCTGATAATTTTCTCTCATAAAAGAAAAAAATAACCCAAAAAATCTGGGTTAGGAATAATTTCAACTTATACAAATTGATAGAATTTTATCGACTGTTTTTCTTTAGACAGATAAAATCTTCTGGTTATAAAATTGGGTTAGTCTTCGTGCCAATCCTCAGAGCCAATCAAATCAATAATCCGATCTCGCAGTAAAAAGTCGTGATCTTCTAGTTCACACTCAACGCATTCCCAGTCTCGGGAAGGAATATATTGACAAAGGGTGTAAATCGGTTGATGACAGCATACAACGCCCTGACAAACTAGCTGACGGGCTTCATCTTTGATGAGATCAATTGAATAAACTTTGGTTTGAAGCATTGTTCATCTCTCTCCCCTGATATTAAAACAACTATCCAGCACAATTTCAACTCTGAACAGAACTCAAGAACAAAACGGCTGGAAATCAAAATTCAATTTCCAACTCAATTGTCCTATAGCTTGAGCATTTTTATCTATTTACTTTAAGATTATTAACACAAAGTTTCTCCCCCTCAAAGTGGCAATCCACTCAAGGTTTGTGTTAAGCTGTAACTAGAAAGATAAAATGGGTAGTTATTTTGCCAGTTGAGCTTTAGCGGTTTGCCAAAGGGCTTCTAATTCTTCTAAGGTGTAGTCTGATAAAGGGCGATCGCAAGCTTGTTCCAGTAAAGAAAATCGCTGAATAAATCGCTGATTCGTCCCCTGTAACGCTGCTTCGGGATCAAGTTCAGACCATCGCGCTAAATTCACCAAAGTAAATAAAATATCTCCTAATTCCGCTTGTTGGTTGGCTTTCTCCTCATGCAAAAGAGCGTGTTCAAACTCAGAGATCGGAAGAGC
>NZ_AUZM01000276.1 GCF_000478195.2 Lyngbya aestuarii BL J
CAACTCAGAAAGGGCAACGGCACGCACAAAATCACGAACTGTTAAATTTCCCTGTCTGAGTAAAGATTCTGCTGACGTCAAACGTTCAGCTTTCATAATATACTCGTTACCGAGTACCTGTCTGTAGGTGGCACGAAAAATAGCTTGTAGATCGCTTTCTGTCCAATCTGGACGCAATTCTACTTTGCTGCCATCAAACGCATCTAGGCCTAATCGTCCCGCAGCTTGTAAATTAGCGGGTACTAATAATGTTGTCATCGCTACCTCATCGACACATAATAAACCGAATTCCGTATTCTTCAATTAATATTTATTAAAGAAAAATACGAGGAAAAACTCATAACTGTTTGCGTTCTGTTAGATGAAACTGCCGAGAACAGCAAAAAGATTTTAAAAGTTGCTTGTTTTATTCAGCTCTCTATCTAACTAATAAGATGCCTGGAGCGTTAAATAACTGCTAACTCAACAAACTTCTGTGGTTAGCTAACAGCTATCTATCGTTCCAGGCAACAAACCGCTGACTAGCTCAGAGCATTGATTGCGTAGTCGAGGTAAGAATTAGCTTCCACAGCAGGATCGCCGCTTAAGCCATGATTGGCTTTGATGTGCTTGAGGGCTTCGATGTACCAGCTCGGAGACAATTCAAAAGTCCGGTTGATTTCATCGATACCTGCAATCAGGTACTCATCCATGGGGCCAGTACCACCTGCGATTAAGCAGTAGGTAACCATCCGCAGGTAGTAACCGATGTCACGAGCGCATTTATCTTTACCGCGTTGGTCTGCGGCGTAGTTCGGCCCTTGCATTTGAGTCGTGTAGGGGAACTTGGAATAAACGGCTTGAGAAGATCGGAAGAGCACACG
>NZ_AUZM01000277.1 GCF_000478195.2 Lyngbya aestuarii BL J
GGATTGAGTTAAACCCAGATCGACTCCAAAGTTTAGGAATTACGGCAACACAAGTTAACGATCAAATTCGGGCTTTTAATATTAATTTACCCGGAGGGCGATCGCAATTTGGCGGCACAGAAAAGAGTATTCGCACGTTAGGAAGTGCCAAAACAGTTGAAGCCTTAAGAGATTATCCGATTGTGCTTCCGTCTGGCGGTTCAATTCCCCTTTCAAGTCTCGCGAATGTGGTTGATGGGTTTGGGGAAGTTCGTCAGCTTGCCCGTTATTTTGAGGTCGAAAATTATCCGAATTCAGATTCTCAAGAAATTGGTGAACCTGTTGTTACCTTTTCCGTCTTTAGAAGTACGGGTAGCACGTTAGTTACCGTTGAAGAAGGGGTTCGCGAAGCCGTTGCTGAGTTAAAGAAAACTTTACCCGAGGATATCAATTTAGAACTGATTTTAACGGATGCTGACTCAATTCGAGACTCCTATCGAGCCTCAGTTGATGCGTTAGTTTTGGGGTCGGTTTTAACCGTGATTGTCGTCGGTGTATTTTTGCGGAATTGGCGACCTACATTAATTACAGCGATTGCTTTACCCTTGTCAATTTTACCCACTTTTATGGTAATGAAACTATTGGGATATACCCTCAATAGTATGACGTTATTAGCATTAGCATTGGCAATGGGAAACTTGGTTGATGATGCGATCTGTATGATGGAAAATATCGACCAACACGTTGAAATGGGTAAAACACCCTTTCAAGCCGCCCTCGATGCTTCGGCAGAAATTGGGTTAGCGGTGGTCGCCACAACTGCAACCATTGTCGCTGTGTTTATACCTGTTGCCTTTATGGGGGGTGTTCCGGGTCAATT
>NZ_AUZM01000278.1 GCF_000478195.2 Lyngbya aestuarii BL J
CCCCAATTCTGGGGGGAATTAGAATTTCCTTTTCAAAGTTCTTCATTAATCAAAGTCACCTATTAATCAAAGTCCCCCATTATTGGGGGATTTAGGGGGCAGGGAATTTTTGGGGGCAGGGGGATTTTAAGGACGATACAGAGAAATATACAGTTCAGTATGTTATCATTTTTACAACTAAAATCAGAAAATATACCAACTTTTTTTGAATTTATCCGAGTTAATTATACCGTTGTTGTCGCATTTTTCCAAGTCCTACATCAACATCTTTAATTCTGCTTGATAGCGACTGTTTTGAGAGTACAATGGTTAATAACTGCACGTTTGGTTGGTTGACTGTTAAAGCAAGTGTTAAAGGGATTGAGATTAAAATGAGTGAGAAACAAGAAGAATTTCTTTTTACTAAGGATATGTTTGAACATTTACCTGATTTTATAGATAAATTTTCAGAAATAGAAGGTAAACAATTCAGTTCTTCAAAAACACAAGTTTTTTCAAAAATTTTTTCAAACTTAAAAAAAATTTCAAATCTTACATACAACTATCTTGAAAAATCTTTAAAGCATTATCCTAATTTTTCGGTTAGTCAAGCATGGCTTGATAAGTCAAGTAAACCTGACTATGAAATTAGATTATACTTTTTAATTCGTGTATCAGACCAATCGTATATTCATACAGATCATGTCACTATTTTTTCATTAAGTTTAAGCCCTCACAACTTAAAAATACAATCAGAGATTTTGCTTGAAAACACCAAAGATAATATAGCTTTTTTAAAAGGTCGAGTAGAAAGATTAAAAAACACAAATAAAAGATACTGTTGGGGATTAGATATAATAGATCGGAAGAGCA
>NZ_AUZM01000279.1 GCF_000478195.2 Lyngbya aestuarii BL J
CTTCCGATCTAAAGACAGATCCGATCAAACGACACAAGTAAACCACTCCCAAAGGATGATCTTGAGGACTGATCACAACGATGCGATCGCATTTTTCCTGGCAGAATATTGACCAAACCTCACTTAAGGTGGTGGTTTGATGACAAACGGGTACTGCCCGGATAAAGGTTTGGAGGTGAGTGGGGCAAGAGTACATAGAAAATCTGTATTGGAGCCGAAGGCAATAGCGTCTCTGGGGGAAATCGCGATCAAATTATTGGGGGATAGTCGTAGGCGAGGGAGTTGAATCAACTAAGACCAACTCACGAATAACAACTTCTATTCAGTTCTGTGATTCCACTTGGTAACTTTTGGGTTTCTCAATACGCGACCGAGTTGAGACAATTTTACCGTTTTGTTCCTGTTCTCCAGTCAAAAACGGCTATCTAAAGTTGTTCTGTAAACGGTTGACTATGGCTCACACCTCTCTAACTCCTGGGAGATTTCTCAGCAGTGCTTTGAGAGAGCTATCTCTATCATGTTCGCTCAACTTCAAGAAAATCGTCACCTTAATAATAAAAAAATAAGAATTAAAAATTAAAAAAGTATATTTCCACAACATCTTTGGGTAAACAGACAAAAAAGGTCACTCCAAAAGTTAGCACTCATGTCGCCGTAGACTCCTGGCCAGCGAGAAATTGAACTTTCTCCTTAAGAGGGATGTTTCACGAGAAGGCGATGGGCTATATACATAAACGTCGAAGATGGCAAAATCACGGGGAAATCCGGTCGATTACCAGTCTGGATGTTGACTTCACTTTTTGAGGATGGAAGCTTGAGTAAACGACCCATCGCCAACGCATA
>NZ_AUZM01000280.1 GCF_000478195.2 Lyngbya aestuarii BL J
ATTGAAGGTGACATTTTTAATTCCCACCGCCCGTTTACCGGGTTCATACTCAATGACGCGATCAACGAGGGCGAAGGGGTAACGATGGGGTAATAGCTTTTGAATGTCTTCGACACCCATAACAGCTTGAACGACTTTTGTCGCGGTGCCGTTGGGGGTTTCAACAGGGTTAGAGTTAACAGGATCGGATTTTACGTCTGACATTTGATCAAATTCACAGTTTCTAGTTAGCTTCCCATTTGTCGGTTAGCGATCGCAACAAAGTTCAGCGCGCGCACCGCTTCAGAGGGCGGCTAAGGCGGCTGCTTGAATGCGTTGAACCAGTTGGGTATGTAGGTGGTGTCCAGCTTTGTAAGCCAAGTAATGAGCTTGGGGAATAACTCCCAACAAGCTTAGATCCCCTACTAAGTCTAAAATTTTATGACGGACGGGTTCATTTGAAAATCTCAAGGGGGGATTTAACCAACGGTCGTCGCCGCAAACCAAGGCATTATCGAGGGTTCCGCCTTTGATTAATCCGGCTTCTTGCAGGTGGTGAACTTGTTTTTCGAGAACGAAGGTGCGGGCCGGGGCGATCGCTGTTGTAAAGTCTTCTTGTTGAGGGGTCCAACTGTACCATTGTTGACCAATCGCCGCCATTTCAAAATCTATGGCGTAGCTAAAGCGAGTTTCGTCTGCGGGGATAGCCATCACAAAAGCATCGCCTTGACGCACGATTATTTCTTGGGTAATGGGTATGATTGGGGTGGTTTGGGAGGTGACTGCGAGTCCTGCATTGGCGATCGCCTCTGCCCAAATTTTAGCTGATCCGTCTAACAACGGAATTTCTGGGCCGTCAATTT
>NZ_AUZM01000281.1 GCF_000478195.2 Lyngbya aestuarii BL J
ATACATCCTAGTAAAATTATGTCAGAACATACCATTACCCTATCTGAAAAAACTTACCAAGCTCTCCTAGAAGTTGCCCAAAAACAAGGCTTAACCCCTGAAAATTGGATTTTAAATCAACTTTATCGGTCTCATTCGGAAACCGAACCTTTATCGGAAAAAATAGGGGATTTAATTGGGGCCATTGATAGTCAAGTTGAACCTCATCATCAGTTTAAGCCAACTGATTTTGGCGAACAGATTGCCACCAAATTATCTAAACAAGGACTGCGACGACCATCATTTTAGTTAACACTGGGCCTCTTATTGATCTGATTGGATAAAGGCCAGGGAGAAGCCCATGTTAAATGTGTTCAAACTTACAAAACACTAACAGGTTCTCTCTTAACAACATGGCCTTGTTTTACTGAGGCTATGTATTTTTTATCAGAATTGCGAGGTTGGTCAGCACAGGCTATCCTATGGGAGTTTATCAATAGAAAAGCCTTGTATCTTCACGCCATTAATGAAGCAGAATGTCAACGCATGAAAGTTTTGATGGAAAAATATCAAGATATACCTATGGATTTAGCAGATGCTTCTCTGGTGGCTGTGGCAGAAAGTCAAAAGATTAAGCGGATCTTTACACTAGATAGTGATTTTTATGTTTATCGATTATATGATCAAGATGCTTTTGAAGTCATCCCAGGATAAGAGCTAAAAGAGTCAGTGTGTTGATTAACCGGGTTTCTAGTTGAAATCTCGATGAGAATACAAAATTTCCCACACAAAACCCAGTTTGTATATTTATGCTGAAACCATTAGAGAATTTGTGCGATTGCTTTCACATTTCCCAGGGA
>NZ_AUZM01000282.1 GCF_000478195.2 Lyngbya aestuarii BL J
ATTTTTCCCGCTTCTATAAACGTTTCTGGAGATTGACAAGTAATCCAAATTGGAAGTTTTTGCTGAATTGGTTTTGGTAAAGTTTTGACCTGAACTGTTCTACCACTTGCATCTTGATAGTCTACAGCTTCCCCTTGCCAAAGTTGCTGAATTGCTTTAATTCCTCGCCACATATTTGCTTTACGATTTGCATGATTTTCACGAGAAAGAATGAATTCATCCATCGTCCAACCGGAGGCAAAAGCAATCCCAACTCGACCATTTGAAAGGTTATCAACAACTCCCCATTCTTCTACAATTCGCACGGGATGATGTAAGGGTACAACAACACTACCTGCTCGTAATTGAATTCTTTCTGTGACCATTGCAAGGGCAGCATTTGTTAAGGAAGGATTCGGATAAAGTCCGCCAAAAGCATGAAAGTGTCGCTCGGGTGTCCACAGCGCCGAAAAACCATTTTGATCGGCAAATTTGGCACTGTCAATAAGTAACTGATACTTATTAGGTTGTGCAACCGATCCATCTCCATCAAAATAAAATAAACTAAAATCCATGTTCATCTCCAAATTAATTGTTATTTCTTGGTTGGTGTTATTAGCTACAGAGTGAGCAATTATGTTTTGTCATCATCTTCCTGTAAGTTACCCTGAATTGATAGCACAGATTCAACCTCCTCCGATGATAAATTTTCGATTTCCTCTAAGAGTTTTTTGATTTCCGGATCATCCGTTTGTTTTGATTTATTTTCCTCAATAATTTTAGCAATCCCGGCAACAGTGGGTGATTCAAATAAAAACTCTCGCATCGGGATATCTATTTGAAATTCTTCTCGCAA
>NZ_AUZM01000283.1 GCF_000478195.2 Lyngbya aestuarii BL J
AAAGACAGATCCGATCAAACGACACAAGTAAACCACTCCCAAAGGATGATCTTGAGGACTGATCACAACGATGCGATCGCATTTTTCCTGGCAGAATATTGACCAAACCTCACTTAAGGTGGTGGTTTGATGACAAACGGGTACTGCCCGGATAAAGGTTTGGAGGTGAGTGGGGCAAGAGTACATAGAAAATCTGTATTGGAGCCGAAGGCAATAGCGTCTCTGGGGGAAATCGCGATCAAATTATTGGGGGATAGTCGTAGGCGAGGGAGTTGAATCAACTAAGACCAACTCACGAATAACAACTTCTATTCAGTTCTGTGATTCCACTTGGTAACTTTTGGGTTTCTCAATACGCGACCGAGTTGAGACAATTTTACCGTTTTGTTCCTGTTCTCCAGTCAAAAACGGCTATCTAAAGTTGTTCTGTAAACGGTTGACTATGGCTCACACCTCTCTAACTCCTGGGAGATTTCTCAGCAGTGCTTTGAGAGAGCTATCTCTATCATGTTCGCTCAACTTCAAGAAAATCGTCACCTTAATAATAAAAAAATAAGAATTAAAAATTAAAAAAGTATATTTCCACAACATCTTTGGGTAAACAGACAAAAAAGGTCACTCCAAAAGTTAGCACTCATGTCGCCGTAGACTCCTGGCCAGCGAGAAATTGAACTTTCTCCTTAAGAGGGATGTTTCACGAGAAGGCGATGGGCTATATACATAAACGTCGAAGATGGCAAAATCACGGGGAAATCCGGTCGATTACCAGTCTGGATGTTGACTTCACTTTTTGAGGATGGAAGCTTGAGTAAACGACCCATCGCCAACGCATA
>NZ_AUZM01000284.1 GCF_000478195.2 Lyngbya aestuarii BL J
CGTGTGCTCTTCCGATCTGTACAGTTTTTTCATCTTATCTTAAAATTTGACTGATTTTGACGCGAGATTGCCTGGGCGGTCTATCTTTGTTTGATCCATTCCCAGGCTCTGATCACCGCTTCTTCAACCCAAAACAGCACTCGATCTAGCCATTCGAGTACCTGTTCTAAGGGATGCTTGACATAACCCACTGCTGTTGCTTCTGCTGACAAACACTCTGGGGAGGCTGTATCGTTGTGATTGGCCGAATTGCGCCCACAGGTGGTGAGTGCAGTGCGTTGGGCGGGTTCCCCGACTTGAAGCAACTGCCGAACCTGAAAGGAGCGAGGTCTAACCGCTACCGCACCATCGTCTGTCTCAGAATATTTTATGGCATCACTCATTATTAAACCACAGTCTGGGGAGGTTGTCAAGCTCTTGGCGGAATATTTTTCAGATTTCGTCGTGGAAGTTGCAGCCAAGGGACGCCGAGAATTGGTCAGAATTGGAGATTGACTTTTTTGGGGTTGGGGGGTTAATTGTTGATTTTGAGGGGTTCCACTCAGGACATTTTCCGGTTGAGACTCACTATTTAATTGATAATTATGATCTTTAAAAAAGAAGTAATCTATCGCCGCCCAAATTACCGATTGAACTTGGTGTAAATTGGCTTCGACTGAGGTTTGAATAGAATAATTTTCAGGGGTATGAATCGTTAATTCTTTGGCACTCGTTTGCCAAGCTTGACGGAGGGTTATTCCCAATTCTTCTGTTGTGCGGGTGATTGCCTGGGTATAGTTTTGGGCGATTGTGATTGCAGAGAACCCGGTTTGTTCGGGAGAAGATTGAAAAG
>NZ_AUZM01000285.1 GCF_000478195.2 Lyngbya aestuarii BL J
GATCGCTTAAAAGAAGCCGGAATTACTTTAATTGATCGTCCGGGGGGAGAAACAGTCTGGCATCGATGAGTTGAGGATCGGGAGACAGTTGTGATCACTTCTGTCTCTTTATTTTGTCAAAAAGTATCTTTTGTAACAGATTTTAAATTCTGTATTCTAAGCTACAAAAAATTGATAAACTAAGTAAAGAGTCATAGATGACAGCAGCAAGGGGATCGAGGCATGAATACTCAAGAACAGTTAAAGTGTTATCGAATTGAGTCCAAGCGGGGTGATCGCCTCAGCCTGGTGATCATCATCGTGTTAAATTCTTTGTCGATGGGATTACTTCCGATTGCGATACTACCGATGTCTGTGATTTCTACTGACTTCATTCCCCACGAAGCGAGTTTGTGGAAAGACTAAAAATAAATAATTCCTTAAAGTGTTATCTGGGCAAAGCCGGGTGTCAAACAGACAAAGTTGATCTGTAATATCGAGAGTCTGGGGGTAAATTGTTTTCAACTTTCAGGAAAGCCAGACTCCGAGTAATAGAGCGAAATTAGCTCAATATAAGCATCTTAACGATCTGGAAACAGCGATCGCAACGAACGCCATGTTGCCATAATTTGTATCATAGATAACTTTAACAATCATCGATTTGATAAACAATCAGAACATCAAAAATTAAAATCGCAGAAAACCAGTCCAAAAACAGATTAGAATGGGGCCAGTTTTATGTAAGAATATTATCCAATTCTTATGTTAGAACCGCAGAGGTATCAAGTATGCAGACAAAATATGAATCCTCCTCTAATCCGACCGAAGCCCAACACTCAA
>NZ_AUZM01000286.1 GCF_000478195.2 Lyngbya aestuarii BL J
CACCCAAATCACATTAAAAATTAGGGTCAATGGACTAGAAAAACTATCTAACACCAGATTTTGCTTTCCAAAAGGAGTCATCGTCGCAAAACCGAGTTTAATCGCTTGCAGTCCAAAAGGTATCCCAATAATCGTTAAACAAGTTGCCAGCCCACCCACAATATATCCTAAACCCGAAATAAAACCGCCAAAAATCAACCAGATAATATTTCCGATCAAACTCATTTGTTATTCTCCTCAACAAGCAAAATTAACGGCATTTACACCCATTCTCGCAACGTTTGATGCACCACAGCCAGATGCCACATATAATCCTCTAAGGGATATTCTGATGCAGCTTTCATAATAAACTCTTTGGCTTGGGCTTCATTTTCTTGGGCTTCATAATATAATCCTACATAGAGATGAGCATAAAATTCTCCTTGTTTTCCTAATTTTTTCCCCGTGTTGATCACATCTTCGGGCTGACAATTTCCTGCAAAAAGTTCATAAACCTGTCGCATCACCTTTCGAGGATCATTACGAACTGACAATAAACAATCTTTTGCGGCTTCATCTCCTAAAAGTTGAGCCATACAAAGATATCGCCAAATCGTTTCTTCTAAATCTTGTCCATTAACGACTAAATCTAGTTCAAATTGATTCGCTCCGGCTTGAAATTGTCGAGCATAATAGTAAGATAACCCCCGTTGCCATAAATAAGGCTGAAGGGTTGGTTCAAGTTTTTCGGCTTGATCAAAATCTTGAATAGAGGCTTCGATTTCAGCCAATTTAAAATGAACCATCCCCCGCTGAACATAAGATCGGAAGAGCAC
>NZ_AUZM01000287.1 GCF_000478195.2 Lyngbya aestuarii BL J
AGAGTCAAGACGGGGCAAAACTGCCCCTACTTTCTAGTGTCTCATTTTGTTTGTCACTGATCGCAACAAAACCATGAATTACCAACAACAACTCTATCCTTGGGTCATCTATCGCCTGTTACCCAACCTGAAACGCCTGATAGTTGCTCGGTTTCGCCGTCGCAATCATGCCGAAGAACACCTCAAAATCCTAAAACGGTTGCTTCCTCAAGTCAAATTTGCCATTACATTTGAAGTTTGTTCCGATGAAAATTCTTCCGTTGATTCAATAAATTGAGTGCATTCACAAGTTTAATATTAGCAAAAATGCGATTTTAACTGTAGGATATTGCTAACACAAAACTTAGCGATCGCTTACAACAAAAAATCTTTAATTATCCATTAAATCAACCTGGTGAGAATAGGATATTTCCAGTATCCCATTTTTTGTTAAAAACTTATTTCAAGCAATCACAGAGAATAATAAGATGATGTTGGTTTAACCCGCTTCATTAACTTCAATTCACCGACATCGCTGGTAAACCCTAACTTTTCATAAAAAGGAATTGTCTCGGGTAAACAAACCAAAAGAAAAGCTTCTATCGATTGTAGCTGAGGATGATCTAAAAGAGACTGAATCAGAGTCTGTCCCAATCCTTGCTTTTGATAAGTCGAATCAACAATCACATCCCAAATCACAGCCCGATACACATAATCGGTTAAGACTCGCGCAAACCCAATTAACTTTTGATGATCTGGGTGATTAATTCCTATAATCAAATCAGAATGCTGCAACATCTTGTTAACATCTTCAGTTGAGATCGGAAGAGCAC
>NZ_AUZM01000288.1 GCF_000478195.2 Lyngbya aestuarii BL J
AACTTTCTGGAAAATGGTTCTAACCCTTTGATTTGTCGTTCTGCTCTCGACGATGTGGGAGATTTTGATGAGTCTCTGACAGGGGGACAAGATTGGGATTTATACTTGCGTTTAGCGGCTCGTTATCTGTTTGTCAATGTTCCGGCTGTCCAGATATTTTACCGCATTCGCAGTAACTCAATATCTTCTCATACTACTCGCCAAGAACAACAAGTTGTGAAAGTCTTAAACCGGGCTTTTTCGCAAGCTCCCGCCAGCCTACAACCGTTAAAGCGAAAAAGTTTGGCTCTTGTTTATAAGTATCTTGTGTGCAGAACCCTTGACCTTTTACCAAATCGTTCTAACGGTTGGAAAGCTTTACGACTAATCATGATTTATATTGGCTACGAACCCCAACGAGTCAAACAGTCGAAGTTGATTTTCATTCTTTTACTCAAAAGTATTGGTTTGATCCTAACCCCTCAATTTCCCCAACTCCTCCAACAACTCAAACGTCTCATTCACTCAGAAGTTCATGCTTCGGGTTGAATTGTTGTGGAAATTGCCGTTAACTGAGAGGGAAGTTTTTCTTCTTTTTCAGAGCTTTTGGGTTGACTGGTAAAAGACAAACCTTCCTCTAAACGATCAATATAAATCGTATCTCCAGCCACATACTTTTGTTCTAATAATAAATTCGCAATCGGATTTTCTAACTCCCGTTGAATGGCTCGTTTTAACGGTCTCGCTCCATAGACTGGATCGTACCCCACTTCTGCAATATAATTCATTGCCTCTGGAGACAACACCAAACTAATTTTTTGATCGACTAAT
>NZ_AUZM01000289.1 GCF_000478195.2 Lyngbya aestuarii BL J
ATAAACTAATTCTGAAGCCGTTTGTTTGAGATAAATAACGACTTGGTGCATTTCTTTATCAGGATAACGCCGATGCACTCGCAAGCAATAATCTGTCATCCGAAAGGGAATTGTGGCTTCCGTTTTAGTCTGAAATTCGACATGAAGAACTAAATTATTAGACTGTTGTAAGATTAACGCATCGGTGCGAATGGGTTCAATAGAAAGTTCTTTGGGGCTGAGTTGAGTCAGTTGAATGGGTTCACCCAGTAACCAACTAGCTAAGTCGGTGGAAAATTCTTCAGCAATGAATTTACAAATATTGTCGTACATGAGGTTGAACTCGCCCCTAAAACTTTAGATGAGTCTTTCTAAACTGTTGCGGGAATGGCGACAGATTTTGAGGGGGTACGCTTTCCATTCATCATCATTTTAATCCCCCCCAAAGGCGATAATGTTACCCCTCGACGTCCAGCTTTAACCGGACGTTTTTCGAGTAAAGTTAGGTCATAATCGAGTATAATTTGAGCGAGTGCTAACTTCATTTCAAACTGCGCTAACGCCATCCCAATACATTGACGCGCACCTGAACCAAAGGGCAAAAATTCATAGGGAGAAAACTTTCGTTCTAAAAATCGTTCGGGTTTAAATTGTTTCGGTTCGGGATATAAGTCTTCGCGGTGATGAAGTAAATAAATACAACCTGCGACCCCTACATTGGGTTCTAATTGATATCCTAGAAGTTCTGTCTGTTCTTTCGTAACTCGCGGAAAGGTTAACATCGCAACGGGATAAATTCGCAGGGCTTCATTACAAACGGCTGTTAAATA
>NZ_AUZM01000290.1 GCF_000478195.2 Lyngbya aestuarii BL J
ATGGTTTGATCCTGATCTGGTGATAATTGATGAATGTCATCAAGTCATGTGGTCAAAATGGGCAAAAAAACGATTTCCGCGTCTGAATAAAACCCCAGATTCATTAACCTATTCTCCATTGTTAATTGGGTTTACAGCGAGTCCTTGGAGACTGAGTAAACGGGAAAATTTTGGTCATATTTTTGAAGTTCAAATTGCCAGCCAATCTCCCGCCCGTTTAATAGAAAAGGGTGATTTAGTTCCAACTGTTTATTATGGCATAGCCGGGGCAGATATCAAAGGGGTTAAAATTCGCCAAGGAGACTTTGCCATTGGTGAACTCGAACTCCGATGTAACGCCCCTGGGGTGGTTAAGGCGACGGTAGACAACTATGAAAGATTGTGTCCTCAGCGCTTAACTCTCGTTTATGCAGTCGGGGTAAAACACGCTCAATCTCTTTTTCAAGAGTTTACAACTCGAGGTCATCCTTCAGCTTTAGTCACTGCTAAAACATCCGATGAAGAACGATTAAAAATCTTTGATTCTTTTTCTCAAGGTGATGTTAAAATCCTGATTAATGTGGGGGTTTGTTCGACGGGTTTTGATCGACCCGAAGTCAGTTGTATTATTCTCGCACGACCAACTCAATCTAAAGCCCTTTATGTTCAGATGATTGGTCGAGGAATGAGGTTATGTCCGCAGCAAGGAAAATCAGATTGTTTGATTTTAGATCAGGGCGGAAATATTCAGCGTCATGGGTCAGTTGAGGAAATTGAGTATGAACCTTTGACCGAGTTAGA
>NZ_AUZM01000291.1 GCF_000478195.2 Lyngbya aestuarii BL J
GTTATCGCTGTAAAGACGGAACTTATCGCTGGTTCTTGTGGACGGCAACACCTGTTTTAGAACAAGATCGTATTTATGCTGTGGCGCGTGATATCACCCAACGGCAGCAAGCAGAAGTAAAAATTCGTCAAAGTGAAGAACGTTTTCGCACCGTCGCTAATTTCACTTATAATTGGGAATCTTGGATTAATCCCGACAGAAACTTTCTGTATGTTTCTCCATCTTGTAAACGAATTACGGGATATCAACCTGAAGAATTTATTCGCAACCCACAACTATTAATCGCAATTGTTCATCCTGAAGATCGAGAGATTATTTTAGAATATTTGCAAGAACATTTTCAGCAAAATCAACCTTATTTTGTCGATTTTCGGATTATTACCCAGACCGGAGAAATACGTTGGATTGCTCATCAATGTCAATCTGTTTATAGTAATGATGGACAGTGGTTAGGACGACGAGTCAGTAGTCAAGATATTAGCGAACAAAAACAGATCGAACAAGCATTACGAGAAAGTGAAGAACGTTACCGTCGCATTATTGAAACCACAATTGAGGGTGTTTGGGTGATTGATGCGGCGAACAGAACCACGTTTGTTAATGAACAAATGGCGACAATGCTCGGTTGTCATGTAGAGGATATGATGGGAAAATCGATGTTTGAGTTTATTGATGAGGACAACTGGGAAATCGCCGCAGCAAACCTGGAACGTCAGCGTTTAGGAATCTCAGAACAACATGATTTTAAGTTTCGCCGTCAAACAG
>NZ_AUZM01000292.1 GCF_000478195.2 Lyngbya aestuarii BL J
TTTTTATCGACTTTTTTGAAATTGTTTTTATTGTCGTGCCGTTACTCGTTCCCATCGCCCAAAATTTTGGGATGGATTTAGTTTGGTTTGGAGTCGTCATCGGCGCCAATATTCAAACCTCGTTTCTCACCCCACCGTTTGGATTTGCCCTATTTTACTTGCGAGGCGTTGCACCACCCGAAGTCAAAACCGAAGACATTTATCAAGGGGCAATTCCGTTTATTATCCTGCAATTAATTGTGTTAGCACTGATTGTTTTCTTTCCCCAAATTGTCAGCTTTTTACCCTCGCTGGCAGCAAGTTAAGGGTTGATTTTCACTTGACAGGAAATCAGTAATGTCTAAGTTGTAGCTATAATAAAAGTATAAACAACAGGCAATAAACTATGACCAAAGCAAAACCCTACAAAGTGGCTGAACATCCATTGAAATGTTTAGTTTGTAGTCATGACTTATTCCAAGAAAGATCGGTAAAGTTCCAGAGAGATTTAACGACTCCACCATTTAACATCGATTGGATAGAAGATTCCTCGTTAGCTCTCTGTCTAATCTGTGAGCGGTGCGGATACATTCATTGGTTTTTACGTTAACTAACCTTGATCGACAGAATTGTTTCGCTGATGAACACAATCAACTCAGATTTCCTTAATAAAAATTGAACATACCGAATCTCTCACCCTAGAATCCTATAATAATATCAATCGTTCAGTTAACGTTTTGAGCCAGTGACCACAACACCCATTCGCCCGGATTCTCAACCC
>NZ_AUZM01000293.1 GCF_000478195.2 Lyngbya aestuarii BL J
GATTCAGCGAGTAGTTTATAGGTTGCCCTATTCGGATACCTCCGGATCTCTGCTTGCTTCCAGCTCCTCGGAGCGTTTCGTCGGTCACCACGTCCTTCTTCGCCTCTGTGTGCCTAGGGATCCACCGTTAGCTCTTTGTAGCTTGACCACTTTGACTTAGTTGTCTGTTACGGTTCTACCTTTTTTCTGATTCTCTATGCAGTTTTCTAGGTTCTGACTGAACTTTCGTCCAGCATCCTATAGCCTCTCTTCATTGCGACTTCTAGGTGCTGTACTATATCATTCAATAACTATCTATACTTTTCGAGTAAACCCTCACTCTTATTCATGTAGAGAGTGGAGGTAAGCGGACTCGAACCGCTGACTTCTGCCGTGCAAAGGCAGCGCTCTACCAACTGAGCTATACCCCCATCTGACTCTGAATAAATAGTAGGTGGGCTATCCTGGACTTGAACCAGGGACCTCACCCTTATCAGGGGTGCGCTCTAACCACCTGAGCTAATAGCCCTTAGACCGAACCGAGAGTTTGAAAGCCTGTTGAATGCTTAATTCCTTGACCGACCTAGGATGACCTTAGTCTGCCTGATTATTTTGGGGTTGGCTAAACTAAAGTTAGGTCTCCCTAAAAAGGAGGTGATCCAGCCACACCTTCCGGTACGGCTACCTTGTTACGACTTCACCCCAGTCATCAGCCCTGCCTTCGGCACCCTCCTCCTCGAAAGGTTAGAGTAATGACTTCGGGCATGGCTAACTTCC
>NZ_AUZM01000294.1 GCF_000478195.2 Lyngbya aestuarii BL J
AATCAGTTCTAATTGGCTTGATAAACTTTGTCCCAGGTCTTTCATCTCAAATAATCATATATTTAGTCTCTATTAAATGTTAACATAAAGATCAGCAAAATATATTTTTAAATTCATTTATCTGATTAATTTTGAGTTTTAGCCTCAAAAGATTTATCCGTTAACGTCTCCACAATTGAACTGCCAATATAAGTTGAAAAAATTTCTTCTCCCCTTGCGTTATAGTGACAGCAGTTATCTCCATAAACGGGTTCAGCAACGTCATCAAAAATATTTAGGGCATTAAAAATATTAATATTATTTGCTTTCAACTCATCAATTTGTTTAATTAACAAAGGATAGCCAAATTTTACTCCTTTTTTGTAAGGACTCGACTCAATGAAAGCAATTTTCTTTTCCGCTTCGCTAAATTTTCGGTTGGTTTTCCAATATTGATTCGGTTGAAAAAAATGAAAATAAGGAATATTATTAGCGGCTGCAACTTGGTGCATTAATATAGAGGTTTTCGCCCAATAATCAGCCACTTGTTCAAAAAATACCGCATCCGGTAAAACCTCATCTTGGTTATAAAAGAAAATTACACTTTCTTGATCTTCATCTAGAGGTTTATTTCTGTATCTCTCAAATCTTTGGAGATTTTCTCGATAGTTTTTAACTAAGGTTTGAACGTAAACTGACATAATAGCATTACAGGATGCAAGTTTACAGTCTTGTAACGTTTCAAGATTATCACTTAACAGATCGGAAGAGC
>NZ_AUZM01000295.1 GCF_000478195.2 Lyngbya aestuarii BL J
AGGTAGGGAGGTAGGGAGATGGGGAGGTAGGGAGGTAGGGAGATGGTGAGTCCACCGCCGTGCGCGGGAACAAGCGCGTTGAGGGGAGTGGCTATCCCGTTGGGGGAGATGGGGAGATCTTGCCATATAAGCTCTTGCCTAGCGCGTAGCGCTATAACAATTAACCTAACCGAAATGTAACGGATCAACATCAATCATTAAACGAACTGAAGTCGGACACACCTCTTGCAATTGTTCTAAACTAGCAGTATTAATCGAAGTCCCCGGTAATAACTTCAGTAAAATCTGCCAACGATATCGATTTGCTACTCGCAAAACTGGGGCAGGAGCAGGCCCTAATACCTCCATATCCGGGATTTCATCAGCAACAGTAAACAAAATCTCGGCAAAATGTTGAGCCGTTTCTTCCACTTCGGTTGAGTTTAAACTACTCAATTTCAACGCAATCAATTGACCATAAGGCGGATAACTTAGCTCTTGTCGCTGTTCTAATTCTCGTTCAACAAATGACTCATATTCATAACCCTGTACGGCTTGAATAACTGGATGTTCAGGTGTATAAGTTTGAATAATAACACGTCCGGGATCATTTCCTCGACCCGCTCGACCTGCCACTTGTAATAAGGTTTGAAACGCTCGTTCACTGGCGCGATAATCCGATAAATGTAACAATCCATCAGCAGAAATAACACCCACTAAACTCACTCCGGCTAAGTCTAAACCTTTCGTCAGCATTTGGGTTCCCACCAA
>NZ_AUZM01000296.1 GCF_000478195.2 Lyngbya aestuarii BL J
TCGTTGTTGGCTGTGGGAATTTGGTTAACGGGTTCTTCTTCTGGGGGAGTGGGTTCAGAGTTTTCTGAGTTGACGTAGGTGAAGATATCGTCGGTTAAAGATACTGAACTGGAATAACCGGAGATAATTCCAATCATCTCTTTGCTTCCTTCACCATAATAGAAGATGCGGGTATCTCCGTTCTTTTGTACTAGCTCATAATCACTGGCACTTCCATGCAGTTGAATCTTATCTTGTGCATCATTAAACCCACTAATGAGCGCGCGATCATCCCAATTTGATTGGTTGTAGAAAGCTGTGCTACCATTGCCCAGAATAAATTGATCTGGCCCGTTAGTTGCTTCGAGATCATCTATTTCTTTCATCCCCGCAAAAGCTGTGTTGGGATCAAAATCACTGATGATGTTATACCCTGTGTTGTTATTGTTGTTGTCAGTTCCGTTATCGCCACTATCGTTCGGTTGAGTGGTTGCACTGACTCCGTTGATAGTCAGGTTAACGGTAGCTGTGTCGGTTCCCCCTTGACCATCGTTAATCGTATAGCTGAAACT
The DNA here is from genome assembly GCF_000478195.2 of Lyngbya aestuarii BL J. Lineage (GTDB taxonomy): Bacteria > Cyanobacteriota > Cyanobacteriia > Cyanobacteriales > Microcoleaceae > Capilliphycus > Capilliphycus aestuarii. The sequence continues at coordinate 552 of NZ_AUZM01000296.1, forward strand.
ATCTGTTGCGGTTTCATTTGCTTCGAGAGCGTCAAATTGACCGTTGGGGTTATAGCTGATTGTACCGTCGTTGTTGATGCTAACTTCACCTTTGGTGTTTGTACCATCAACCATACTGACGTTGAGACTATCACCGTCTGAGTCGCTATCATTACTTAAGACATCAATATTAATGGCTGTATTTTCGTCAGTGCTGTCT
>NZ_AUZM01000297.1 GCF_000478195.2 Lyngbya aestuarii BL J
TGTTTCAACTGTGGAAATCTTGGGGAATTCAACCGGATATTCTCATCGGTCATAGTCTCGGAGAATATGTCGCCGCTTGTGTTGCGGGAGTCTTCAGTTTAGAAGATGGACTCCAACTCGTTGCCAGTCGCGCCCGTTTAATGCAGCAACTTCCGCAAAATGGCGAAATGGTTGTGGTTTTTGCCGACGAAAACACGGTAAAAGCTTGTCTGGAGTCACAGCCGAATCTTGTAGAAATAGCTGTTATTAACAGTCCCAAAAATACCGTTATTTCCGGTGAAACTCAAGCCGTTAACCAAGTTGTAGAATCTCTCAATCAACAAGGATACAAAACCCAAAAACTCCCGGTTTCCCATGCGTTTCATTCTCATCTGGTTGAACCGATGTTAGACGAGTTTAGGGAAGTCGCCGAAAAAATTAAGTATAATCTGCCGTCGATTGATATTATTTCTAACGTTACGGGAACATTGGCAACCGAAGAAATAACAACCGCAGAATATTGGTGTCGTCATCTCCGTCATTCGGTGAAATTTGCTTCTGGAATAGAGACATTAAACCAGTTGGGAATAGATGTTTTTGTAGAAATCGGGCCGAAGCCAACGTTAATGAGTTTAGGACAAAGTTGTTTGGGAAACAGTGATAAATTGTGGTTGGCAAGTCTGACGCCTAAACAAGACAATTGGCAAACAATATTATCGAGTTTATCTCAGTTGTATGTAGCCGGAGTGGAGATTAATTGGTT
>NZ_AUZM01000298.1 GCF_000478195.2 Lyngbya aestuarii BL J
GACAATATTGTGACCACAGCCGCAGCCCTTGAGAAAATCCAGGAGGTTTACGGTGACTGAATATCAAACCCGCGATCTCGCTGATGTGATCAAACGACCGATTGTGACGGAAAAAGCAACCGTATTAATGGAGCTAAACCAGTTCACCTTTGATGTCGATCCTCGGGCGAGTAAACCCGTCATTAAAGAAGCGGTCGAACTCTTGTTCTCCGTCAAAGTGATGAGTGTCAATACTCATAATCCGCCCCGAAAACGGCGTAGAGTGGGCAAATTTATCGGATTCAAATCTCGCTATAAACGAGCCATTGTTACTCTAGAGGATGGAGAACCCCTAAGAAAAATCCTATTCCCAGAAGTGTAAGGGAAATTCACAATTTAGGATTGTTTTTTGCAGATATAAAAAAGAGGGAAAATCATGGGAATTCGTTCATATCGACCCTATACCCCAAGCACTCGACAACATTCAGTTTCAGACTTTGCTGAAGTTACACGCTCAACCCCAGAACCTTCCCTCGTCACGACCAAACATCGTCATAAGGGACGTAACAACCGAGGTGTAATCACCTGTCGTCATCGGGGTGGAGGACATAAAAAACTCTACCGTATCATTGATTTTCGTCGCGATAAACATAATATCCCGGCAAAAGTTGCAGAGATCGAATACGACCCCAACCGTAACGCCCGCATCGCCTTACTGCATTATATCGATGGCGAAAAGCGATATATTT
>NZ_AUZM01000299.1 GCF_000478195.2 Lyngbya aestuarii BL J
CCCGAACAGGAATTGGCGTTAGCCAAGTCATTCGGCTGTGTACGGTGGTATTGGAATTTTGCCTTAAATGCCTGTATTCAGCACTATCAAGAAACTGGAAAAAGCTTAAAACTAGCAACCTATAAAGGGATGCTCCCTCAACTCAAAAAGGAATATCTTTGGCTCAAGGAAGATTGTTATTCATCGGTTCTCCAATGTGTAGCAATTAACCTAGACAGAGCCTATAAAAACTTTTTTAAAGGACAAGCTAAATTCCCTAGATTCAAGTCTAAACACCATAAGCAATCAATCCAATATCCCCAGAGTGTTACTGTCAAGGATGAATATCTAAAAGTCCCCAAGATTGGTGAAGTCAAAGCAGTATTTCACAGAGAAGTTACAGGGAAGATTAAAACGGTAACAATCTCTAAGTCTCCAACTGACAAATATTTTGCTTCAATTTTGTGTGAAGTGGAAGTAACTGACGTTAAACAGTTGGGAGATCAAATTATTGGGATTGATTTAGGGCTGAAAGATTTCGCAATTGTTCACGATGGAGAGCGGGTAACTAAATATGCTAACCCCAAGCATTTAAACCGCCACCAAAAGAATTTAGCCCTCAAACAGAAAAAACTCTCTCGAAAAACTCAAGGAAGTAAATCGAGAAAGAAATTCAGGAAAAATGTAGCTAAGGTTTATGAGAGAATAGCTAATTCCCGCCAAGATTTCTTGCACAAGTTATCAAGAA
>NZ_AUZM01000300.1 GCF_000478195.2 Lyngbya aestuarii BL J
GGTGATTAAAGCGCCGAATTTTGAGGAAGCGATTCATATTGCCAACGGGACAAACTTTGCATTAACGGGCGGTTTGTATTCTCGAACTCCGTCTCATATTGCGACAGCAAAAGCCGATTTTGAAGTCGGGAATTTGTACATTAACCGCAGTATTACAGGGGCAATTGTTTCCCGTCAACCCTTCGGAGGGTTTAAACTTTCCGGTGTTGGTTCCAAAGCGGGAGGGCCGGATTATTTGTTACAATTCCTCGAACCTCGGACGATAACTGAAAATATTCAACGTCAAGGGTTCGCGCCGATAGAAGGGTTTAGTAACGAGTAGAATATTAGTTAGGGGCATGACAATGTTGTTGTTATGTCCCTAGAAAAATATGTTCTACTTGAGAAGAACACTGATTTTTTATCATTCAACAATTTGGAGATTTTGAGATGAGTGGACTACGAGACTTTCTTCAAGATATTGATCGACGCTATCCTCCTAATACTGATTTTGGGTATATCAGGTATTTAAACAATGAACATATAATAAGATTAATAGAGGAAAATCAAAGATTGAAATATGAAAACAGTGAATTGAAATATGAAAGTGAACGCTTAAAAATTGAATTTCAGGATGAAATTGAACGCTTGAAAATTGATCGAGATACTTTACTCAAATTAATTACTATTCCACCCATTATCAAGTGTAATAATTTCTCTGATTTACCCGAAAATGCCGGAATTA
>NZ_AUZM01000301.1 GCF_000478195.2 Lyngbya aestuarii BL J
TCCATAAAGTTTACAAACATCCCCCATCCAACATCAGATATTGACTTGGATAACAAACGATTCTTAACCATCCCCTTGACGTTGAGATTTTCAACGACAATGACTTGGCTTTCATCTACCAACTTTCTTGATAACTTGTGCAAGAAATCTTGGCGGGAATTAGCTATTCTCTCGTGAACATTAGCCACCTTTTTCCTGAATTTCTTTCTCGATTTACTTCCTTGAGTTTTTCGAGAAAGTTTTTTCTGTTTGAGGGCTAAATTCTTTTGGTGGCGGTTTAAATGCTTGGGGTTAGCATATTTAGTTACCCGCTCTCCATCGTGAACAATTGCGAAATCTTTCAGCCCTAAATCAATCCCAATAATTTGATCTCCTGTTCGCTTAACATCAGTTACTTCAACTTCACACAAAATTGAAGCAAAATATTTATCAGTTGGAGACTTAGAGATTGTTACCGTTTTAATCTTCCCTGTAACTTCTCGGTGAAATACTGCTTTGACTTCACCAATCTTGGGGACTTTTAGATATTCATCCTTGACGGTAACACTCTGGGGATATTGGATTGATTGCTTATGGTGTTTAGACTTGAATCTAGGGAATTTAGCTTGTCCTTTAAAAAAGTTTTTATAGGCTCTGTCTAGGTTAATTGCTACACATTGGAGAACCGATGAATAGCAATCTTCCTTGAGCCAAGGATATTCCTTTTTGAGTTGAGGGAGCATCC
>NZ_AUZM01000302.1 GCF_000478195.2 Lyngbya aestuarii BL J
AAAATTCTTGTCTAAGCTTTCGAGACGTTACAGATTTGAGATTATTAACCAAATTACTTAAAGCAATGTCACCGATGGTACTGAAAAAGAAGATGAACATGATTGTCTTCCCCGTTAAATTCAATTAATTTACAATCCCACTTATGAAGTAATTCTTCAAGGATGGAGTGTAATATGTTCAGCATCTCAAGAGTAAAAACCTTGTGTCGATACAAAGTTTGTCAAAACCAAATGCACTTTGAGGTCACTGACAGACCTCCCGAGCGCTAACAAAATCGTTCTTCATAATCTCCACTTGAAAAAACTTGTGCTATATTCAGTGTATCTTGTAAATACAGCACTCAAACGAAGGGGGTGATTCAATTGCTTAAGGCAGTTAAGGTTAGGCTTTACCCAACACCCGAACAGGAATTGGCATTAGTCAAGTCATTCGGCTGTGTACGGTGGTATTGGAATTTTGCCTTAAATGCCTGTATTCAGCACTATCAAGAAACTGGGAAAAGTTTAAAGTTAGCAACCTATAAAGGGATGCTCCCTCAACTCAAAAAGGAATATCTTTGGCTCAAGGAAGATTGTTATTCATCGGTTCTTCAATGTGTAGCAATTAACCTAGACAGAGCCTATAAAAACTTTTTTAAAGGACAAGCTAAATTCCCTAGATTCAAGTCTAAACACCATAAGCAATCAATCCAATATCCCCAGAGTGTTACCGTCAAGGATGA
>NZ_AUZM01000303.1 GCF_000478195.2 Lyngbya aestuarii BL J
CTCTGGGGATATTGGATTGATTGCTTATGGTGTTTAGACTTGAATCTAGGGAATTTAGCTTGTCCTTTAAAAAAGTTTTTATAGGCTCTGTCTAGGTTAATTGCTACACATTGGAGAACCGATGAATAGCAATCTTCCTTGAGCCAAGGATATTCCTTTTTGAGTTGAGGGAGCATCCCTTTATAGGTTGCTAACTTTAAACTTTTCCCAGTTTCTTGATAGTGCTGAATACAGGCATTTAAGGCAAAATTCCAATACCACCGTACACAGCCGAATGACTTGGCTAACGCCAATTCCTGTTCGGGTGTTGGGTAAAGCCTAACCTTAACTGCCTTAAGCAATTGAATCACCCCCTTCGTTTGAGTGCTGTATTTACAAGATACACTGAATATAGCACAAGTTTTTTCAAGTGGAGATTATGAAGAACGATTTTGTTAGCAAAGGGAGGTCTGTCAGTGACCTCAAAGTGCATTTGGTTTTGACAACCAAGTATCGACGGAAAGTTTTTACTCTTGAAATGCTGAATAGGTTACACTCCATCCTTGAAGAATTACTCCACAAGTGGGATTGTAAATTAATTGAGTTTAACGGGGAAGACAATCATGTTCATCTTCTTTTCCAATACCATCCTGACATTGCTTTAAGTAATTTGGTTAATAATCTCAAATCTGTAACGTCTCGAAAGCTTAGACAAGAATTTTCCGACCACTTAAATTCTTTC
>NZ_AUZM01000304.1 GCF_000478195.2 Lyngbya aestuarii BL J
GTCGATCAACAACAAGCAAACTTAAATCAAAACAGAACAGAGTTATCTCGAATTGAAACTCAACTTGATGATGTTAAAAAGAAGTTGAGAAGTTACCCCGATGAAGATATTCAACAACTCCAAAAACGTTTGGATGAAGTTGAAACTAAAATTAATAACCTCAACCGAGAAACGGGTTCAAATCAACAACAAATCGAAACGGCTAAAAGTTCAGTTAGTCAACTAGATAAACAGATTGATAAGCTAAAAATGAACGAAATGAAACAAGTTTTAGCCCAAAGAAGAATTGAAAAAACTCAAGATGCAATTACCCGTTTAACTCAAGTGAAAGATCGCTTAGATCAACAATTTCGGTGTCAACTCGAAAGTCGAGTTCAAAATATTTTTAGTCGAATTTCCTTTACTCCCTATCTTCCTAAGCTGACTGAAAACTATGAATTAAAATTAGTGGAAACTACAGCCGGAGAAGAAGCCCAAGTCGCCGCTTCTACCGGAGAAAATCAAATTCTTAGCTTATCTTTTATTGGGGGAATTATTGAAGGCGTGCGAGAATGGAGTCAAAAAAACACCCTAATGGGGCCAGATAGCAGTACATTTCCGATTGTCATGGATTCTCCGTTTGGGAGTTTAGATGAAATTTATCGTCGTCAAATTGCTAAAATTATTCCCGAATTAGCCAATCAATTAATTGTCTTAGTCACGAAAACTCAATGGCGGGG
>NZ_AUZM01000305.1 GCF_000478195.2 Lyngbya aestuarii BL J
CTTGCCAACAATTGCGGGTCAACCCCTTTTTTAATATCCGCCCCCGACTCCGCCAAAATATCTAATAAACTTCTCGCCCGACCCCGTTCGCTGGCGTGTAACGCTTTGGCATCATAACCTTGATTGGGGTTTTGTTCGTGCAACTCCATCAACAAATCAATATAAAATTCATAATAACCATAAACAGTAGAAAAGTAAGAGGTTCGTAGGTCTTGACTAATAATTTTGGTGCGGAGTTCTTCAATAATACTAATAGCTGATTCTATATCGGTTAAGGCTTCGCTGAGATTGCCTTGACTGCCTTTCAGGATGGCTAAATTCCGGAGTGTGTTAGCTTCCTCCGCAATATCGCCCACCTGTCGCGATAAAGGAAGAGATTGGTTGTAGAATTCGAGCGCCTGCTGTTTGTCTCCTAATAAATCAGAAATTCTACCCAGTCCTAACAAACTCCAAGCTTGTCCTTCCAAGTTACCCGCTTGCTGATAAAGTTGTAACGCCTTTTCCAAAACTACAATTGCCTGTTGATAAGATTCTGCTGTCCCTTGTTGAAACAGTTCAACTCCCTGTCTGTATAATCTTAATGCTTCTGCATTGGGGTCTGTTTGGGCGATAACTTCTCCGCGATGCAGGGTTATGGGTAGGGTTAACAAAGGGAAGCCCAAGTTCAACAGAAAGATGCTGTTAACGCTGAGAATAGATAGCCACTGTTGGGGTAGACG
>NZ_AUZM01000306.1 GCF_000478195.2 Lyngbya aestuarii BL J
AGTACCATCGGTGACATTGCTTTAAGTAATTTGGTTAATAACGTCAAATCTGTAACGTCCCGAAAGCTTAGACAAGAATTTTCCGACCACTTAAATTCTTTTTACTGGAAAGATGTTTTATGGAATGGCTCTTACTTTGTTGCTAGTTGTGGCGGAGTTACTATTTCAACCTTAAGACAATACATTGAAAACCAAAACAAACCTAATTCCGATAAACCCTGACCGCAATTCATCTCACGCTGCTCTGTCGGGTCAGACGTGGGGCTTCTTGGGGAAGAAGCTAATGCGATACGGGGCAAATTGCCCGGTTAATTAAACGGCTTGGGAAAGGGCGATAGTACGTTTAATTACGGTGGCGATGCGTAAAGCCCCCGTGTTTTAACCGGGGGATACAAGCGAGGGCAGCCCATTTTATTTGGCAGGGGAAGAAACCTGTGTTACGATAATTTATCGTAGGTGATAACGATAACTATGCTGGTCTACGAGATGAAGCTGAAAGGAACAGAAAGTCAGTACCGAAGGTTAGATGAAGCCATTCGGACGGGGCGTTTTGTTCGGAACAGCGTCATCAGAGCGTGGTTAGATGGTCAGGTCAAAAGTCGCAACGATGCTTATAAGCACTGCAAGGTGCTGTCCGATAATCAGGAGTTTCCCTGGGTAGCCAGATTAAACTCTATGGCGAGGCAGGCACACGCAGAAAGGGCTTGGGCATCAA
>NZ_AUZM01000307.1 GCF_000478195.2 Lyngbya aestuarii BL J
AGATATGTTAATTCATACCAGCACAGGCGCGGCACCTTGGATATTGATCGAAGGCGATAGTCAACGCTATGCTCGGATTAAAGTTCTCTCGGCAATGGTTGCTACCCTCACCGAAGCATTAGATAGGCGACAGGTTCAGCTTCCGCCCATCAGAACCCCGCTACAAGACCACCTCGACCCCACTGAACCGAATCCTCTGGGACAAATTGATTTAACCCAATCTCTCTCAGAAGACGACTACAAACACAAACTTTCCCAACAACAAGCCCGTTTGGGTAAACTCCAAAGAGAAATTTATGAACAACAAGTCCCGGTGTTGGCTATTTTTGAAGGGTGGGATGCAGCAGGAAAAGGCGGAGCGATTAAACGGTTAACTGATATTTTAGATCCTCGCAGTTACGAAGTTCAACCCTTTGCCGCCCCGACGGATGAGGAGAAAAGCCATCATTATCTCTGGCGGTTTTGGCGACGTTTACCCTCTGCTGGGAAAATCGGGATTTTTGACCGCAGTTGGTATGGTCGAGTTCTCGTTGAACGAGTTGAAGGGTTTGCAACCGATGAAGAATGGCGACGGGCTTATCGAGAAATTAACGAATTTGAAGAACAACTCACCCGTGCGGGTTATGTGTTAGTGAAATTTTGGCTACATATCGACACCGATGAACAACTGAAGCGATTTCAAGCGCGTAAAGAGAACCCTTTTAAACAATATAAG
>NZ_AUZM01000308.1 GCF_000478195.2 Lyngbya aestuarii BL J
AGCAACTTGCAAAAACCGTGATCTTGGATGCACCCCAAACTCGCTCAGAACCGGAAACAGTCGAACTAGATGCAGTCAGCAATTTACAAGAATTAGAGTTAATTAACCATCCGAGTTATCAAGATCATACCGGAAGTAATGCTCGGCGGCGGCGGCGGCGGCGAATTGGAGATTTGGATTCTTTGGTTCGCGAAGATGAACCCAGTCGTAATAATTTGCGCTTAACCCCAACCAGTGGATACACCGAAAATCGCTCTGAAATTCAATTATCAGAGGGATTATCTTCTAGAAGTGGATTAGCCGAACGCAGTCGCACAGCTAAATCAGATACTCTCAAACCCACAACCGAACCGCCAGAAGTGGTTTCTGTTGAAATGACTACCGATGAACAGCAAATGTACGCGATGATGGGTATTTCCCCGCTGATGCTTTCGAGTAAAACTCCAAAAAATTCTAGAAATGTGATCGTGACGGTCTGTTTACCCGGAGAAGACCCCCCCTCACCCAAAGATCTGTTAGAGGAAAATGAAGAAGAATTAATTGAGGTCAGTCCACCGAGTCCACCTATACCTGCACCTGCCCCAGTGGAGTTAACCCTGAAGTTAGATTCTCCGACAGAGGTAAGCCAAGAGTCTATCGAGGAGTCTATCGAAGAGTCTCCTGTTGAAGAAGAATTTTCCCCTACTCCCTCTTTAGCGATTTCAGAGGATGCA
>NZ_AUZM01000309.1 GCF_000478195.2 Lyngbya aestuarii BL J
ACTCTCAGTGGCTTGGGAGTTCTCAACATCGCTCCCGCTCAAGCCGCAACATTTCGCCTTTCCTGGACAGGTCAGGTTTTAGGCTACCAGGCTGAAGGTCTTTTCAGCTACAACGAGACTCAAGTCGATGAAAGTGGAATTGTTCGCCGAGATGATCTGGAGTCCTTTAATATCGCATTTTACGATCCGGAGGAAAATCTAATTCAAGAATTTATTGATAATCATCTTACCTATTCGGGGTTCAATTTCAACTTTGATACTCAAACTGGAAAGATTCTTCAAGAGGGCTTTTCCGATGAGCCAAATGGTATTGATATCGGAGAATACAATCCCATATTTGAAGAGGAAGAAAATCGGGTTGCTGCCAGATTTGATGAGGAAGGAAATCTGGTTTCCGCCAACGGTCTCAATTTTTGGTCTGCGGCTCCGGCTCCAGAGGGAACAGCAATTCCTCACGTTCACCTCACAGATTTCGGGAATGATTTTCCAGATTTACCCATTGGATTTGGTCGGCATTTGGATGTTGCTTTTTTCACTCGAACCACCGCTCAATTGCTAAACGATCCGACGGCAGGAGATGAGTTTGGACAGCGAATGATTGCCACTAAAGTTCCCGAAGCCGACTCAATATTTGGATTGGGAATTGTGAGCTTGATTTGGTATTTTACCCGAAAAAAAACTGTTAATTAAATCGGGTTAGATTTGATGTT
>NZ_AUZM01000310.1 GCF_000478195.2 Lyngbya aestuarii BL J
ATGAGAAGAATTTTTTAGGGTTTATTCTTCTCTCATTATCAGCTTATATTGGATAAAATTGCATCAGTATTAACACTGAACTTTTGATCAAATTATTTTGACTGATAAAATTGGCGGATGACCCATCCAGTTCTAGGCTGAATGTCCCACTACCAAAGGATGATGAGGGGTTAATCGCCGGATGTTTTTTCGTCTACACTTACGAGTTCTGAAACCCATAAATATCAACTTTTTTTGTATTAAATTTAGTTGTTGAATTGTTTCCCTGATGAACCGGGAGAGAGAGGGTTTTAATGTGGAGTTTTACTAAATTTTGTTCTTATCCGTGTTTTTACGGATCACTTCTAGCTGATAGCTTTTAGGTTAAGACTAACAGAGTATAGGGGCGCAAACCACAGCGCCCTCAAAGCTAATTCATTACTTCTTATTACTCAGCCGGAGTCATGTTTTCTGCGGGGTTTGCTAAAGGTTCCTCAAACTCGCTTGGCATTGCTTCTGTTGGAAGTTCTGGGGGTTGAGTAACTTCCGGTTCCATCTCTAAAGGAGGTTCGACAACAGCATCCGGTTGAGTAACTTCCGGTTCCATCTCTAAAGGAGGTTCACCAACAGCATCCGGTTGAGTAACTTCCGGTTCCATCTCTAAAGGAGGTTCACCAACAGCATCCGGTTGAGTAACTTCCGGTTCCATCTCTAAAGGAGGTTCACCA
>NZ_AUZM01000311.1 GCF_000478195.2 Lyngbya aestuarii BL J
AGGGCATATCCATCTAAATCAAAATCGACGGTTTTTCCGAGAAATCCTTCAATTAATCCTTTAGGTTTTGCCACATCCCAACCTAATCCCATTGTTAACTTCGATAAATCATATTCACTTTTATCGAGAACAATACTTTGTCCTTTTTTGAGGTTAATCGTCATTTTTTTTTTAGTATTATGTTGACCAATAAAGACTAATTAATCAGGAGAAAACTTCTTTTTTATTGACAAGTTACTCACTTTTTATTCTCGTTAGACTTCTCCTGATCTCGATCCAAATGTTCCTGAAAATCTCTCAACTGAGATCACACATACTTGTCTACAAAGCTTTGTAAACCTGTGTTATAACCTTGTCCCACGGCTTGAAATCGCCATTCTCCATCTTTTTTATAGAGTCGGCTAAATTCAACTGATGTTTCTCTCGAAAAATCCTCCTCTAGATCATAGCGAGTCACTTCTGTATCTGTTTCTCGATCATAAATCCGAATAAAAGAATTACGAATCTGTCCGAAATTTTGGCGGCGCTGATCAGCTTCGTGAATTGTCACTACAAAAATTAATTCTTGAATGGTAGGATTAATTTGAGTTAAATCAATTTCAATGGTTTCATCATCTCCACTTCCTTCCCCAGTACGACTATCTCCTAAATGTTTAACAGCCCGATCTGGAGACAGAGATCGGAAGAGC
>NZ_AUZM01000312.1 GCF_000478195.2 Lyngbya aestuarii BL J
AACGAGTATAACGGTTAATTTCTTGACAATGAGCCGTTTCTAAACGAAAGTCTTCTAATTCTAAAGGAGCGTTAAAAGAAAACTCAAAACAGAGAATAAAATCCTGTGGGGGTTGACGTTTTTTGAGTTGTTCTTCTGTAGGAGATAGCCAGAGTAAAAAGTCCGCTCGTCCTGACTTTCCTTGCTTAACTAAAGACTGATCAATAAAATCTGAAATCTTAAAAGCGTGATGAAATTCCTCAGCCGTTTGTTTGGGTTCCAACTCTCTATTATCTGTTTGTCCGGGTAAGGTTAAAGGACACCATAACGCCTCTAATTTCATCCGGCGAGAGGGTTTATAATGATTCAGACATTCCCGTAAGCTAGTCCAGCCTAAACCGTACCCTAAAACCAATAAATGACGTAAATATTCTTGAATCCGTTCTTCAACATAAATATCGTGAACAGGTAAAGTTTTCGTCTCTTTTAAAGCTTGAATGAGGTGTTTACTGAGTTGACTAATTTTAACTTCTCGCCAAGGTTCGAGTTGGGGATGTTCTTCGTTTAAGAATTTACTATGCAGTAAATAGGCGATAACACCCCGTTGAACAGCGATTTCAAAAACTTGTCCCCAAATTGAAGCTTGTTCTAATTTTAAATTACTATTCATGGTTTTGTCCTCCGACGAAGTACCTGAGCCATATGA
>NZ_AUZM01000313.1 GCF_000478195.2 Lyngbya aestuarii BL J
AAGTTTCTAAAATTGCCCAATCTTCTGCTAATGGTGCATCAGGATTGAGAACATCAAAAATAAACTCTCCAGTGGGCTTCAAGACTCGTTTAACTTCAGCCATAACCTCCGTCCAATATTCAAGGGGAAAATAACAACTCAACCCCGTTGCGATCGCTAAATCAAACTGATCTGCATCATACTCTAAATGATGAGCCGCCCCCAATTTTACCCCTTTAAACAGTTTAGAATTCAACTGTGGTCCCCGAGCATTCAAAGCATCTATTGCCACATTGCTAATATCTTGACCATAAAATAAAGCATTCCACTCTCGCCAAGGATAAATCAAAAAACTGACTCCACAACCAATATCTAAACACTGTTGATTTTTCTGGATTTTAGTCAGTTCCCAAAAGGGCGAAGTGATTTTAGCTTGTAGAGTTCCCGCCATGCGATCGCGAAAAATCGGCAAGTTTTCCACTTCTTCGGGAAGTTCAAAAGCCTCCCCTTGATATTCCCGATTAAAGCGATAAGCAACCGCATTCATAAGAGAATGCCATTGATCAGAAAGATAAGCAGAAGAACTCGAAGATTGTGAAGATCGATCAGACTTTTTAGACATCGTTATTTTTTCAAAGCTTTTTTAATTAAACCTGGAATTTGAGACGGACGGTCAGCCAAGGGAATTTTAGCTTTTTTAAACG
>NZ_AUZM01000314.1 GCF_000478195.2 Lyngbya aestuarii BL J
CGTTAAAAGATTAAGATAGGGAGAAAGTTCAGGCTCAGTTTTATTATCTTTGGCATAACTTTCTAAAGTGGTCACAGAAACAGAAGTTTCCATTGAACCATAGTCAATGTAAATGCGTTCCGCCGCAGCAACCGGAAAGGAATTCAAAATAAAAGATAAAGCACCCAAGGCCAGCCAGCGATATTTTTTAAAGATATTCTTCATTTTTTTTAGTCAATTAATTTAGAGCTTGTTTGTTCGATGATGACTCCTCATTCTGATAAAATTACGAGAAGATCAACCCAGTAGAGGCATCCTTGATAGATTTTAAACCTTATTTCTAAAAACGTGTTCCTTTTCTCTCAGCAGAATTGTATTTTGCTTCAAAACTGTTTTAATCTAGTGACTTTAAATACCGTTTGAGATAAAATCTAAAATTAGAGTCGTAATGAAAACGTTTAAATCAAGTTTAAATTGTCCAAACAAAAACAATTATCAATCATCGGTTGGCGAGAGTGGATTGTATTACCCTCACTCGGAGTAACCGCCATCAAAGCAAAAATTGATACAGGCGCCCGTTCCTCCGCCATCCACGCTTTTCATGTCGAAACCTTTTGGAAAGATGAAAAGCACTGGGTTCGCTTTCAAATGCACCCTTTTCAACGAAATACATCGAAAATAATCACCGCAGAAGCTGAGAT
>NZ_AUZM01000315.1 GCF_000478195.2 Lyngbya aestuarii BL J
GCTGCTTGGTCAATGGGATTTTCGCTGTTTGCTTACCTGATGCTCGCCGTCACAGGTAGTTGGATGTTTTATACTCGTAATGTGAAAAAACCTCGCCCTCCAGGGTTACGAACCGCTCATTATGTGATTGGCGGTACAATGGTCGGGTTAATATTACTCCTGTTGGCAATTGGTTTGATTGGCACCCTCGGTTACTATGGGAGTCTCGGTCATTCAGCCCACTTGCCTGCGGGATTAACCGTTGTCAGTTTAGTTTTCGTTTCAGCGTGGAGTGCGACTCAGATTCATCCTTCCCGACCTTGGGCGCGATCAGTTCATATTACGACAAATATTGTACTTTTCTTCGCCTTTGCTGTTGTTTCTCTTACAGGCTGGACTGTCGTACAAAAATACTTACCATAAGATAGAGTTCAGGAATCAAACCCCACCTTATAGTATAGATAGAGATTAATTGATCACAGATAATTCATCGATTACCTGAATCCGTCCTCTCATAACAGCCCGAAGTAAACGATCAACAGATTTGCGCTCATCTTCACTGAGAGTATCATCTAAGATAGCAGCCATTAATCCGTATCGATCAGCTTGAGTTAAATAATTGTTATTTCCGACAGATGCAACAATGGCGTAAACCGCTCCGGGAAGAAGATTAATTAAGGGCATAGGTCTA
>NZ_AUZM01000316.1 GCF_000478195.2 Lyngbya aestuarii BL J
GCCTCGCGGTTGAGTTTAGCGATCGCTATGGACAACCCCTCGGAACGCTACTCAGCCGAGATCAAAATCATACCGCAGTGGTGCCATTAGCGCAAGTTTCCCCCCATTTTATTCAAGCGATTATTGCCGCAGAAGATAAACGATATTATCAACAAGGTGCTGTCGATAGTATAGCCATCGTTCGAGCGATTTTAGAAGCCATCCAAGCCCGAAAAATTGTCAGTGGTGCCTCGACAATTCCCATGCAACTCGCCCGAATGTTGGAACCTGCACCCACAACATTAGTTAATAAAAGTCAAGAAATTTGGTTGGCTTGGCGGTTATTTGCCGGAATGAATAAAGATGAAATTCTACAAGCCTATATCAACCGTTTACCCATGGGCGGAAACCTGTATGGAGTTGAAGCTGCTTCTCGGGCTTATTTTAACATTCCCGCCACAGATTTAAGCCTATCTCAAGCCAGTTTACTCGCCGCTTTACCCAATGATCCAACTGACTTAAATCCCTACTACAATTGGCAAGCTTTAAAACAACGACAACGCTATGTTTTAGATCGGATGGTTGCAGAGGGTTATATTACGTTAAATTATGCGAATCATGCCTATCAAGAAAATGTAGAATTACAACCCCCTCAACTGGATGCGATCGCCGCCCCAGATCGGAAGAGC
>NZ_AUZM01000317.1 GCF_000478195.2 Lyngbya aestuarii BL J
CTAATTTATCGAGGTTAGCTAAGACATAATCAAGTTGTTGCTTTTCCCAACATAAATAAGTCGGAACATTGGGTAAGATTTGATCTTCGTCGAGATAATAGCGGATCATTTGAGGAACATAGGCATAGATGACTTTATCATCTGCAACCCCCGATCCTAACGCATTCGCTAACGCTACTCGCCCTTGACTATAAACCTCCATTAAACCCGGAATTCCGAGTAAAGATTCGGAATTAAACGCTAATGGATCAATAAAATTATCATCAATCCGACGATAAATGACATCAATGCGTTTTAAGCCTTTGGTGGTTCGCATCTGTACATAACCATCCACCACCACTAAATCTCGCCCTTCGACTAATTCTACACCCATTTGTTGGGCTAAAAATGAATGTTCAAAGTAAGCTGAATTATAAATTCCGGGGGTTAAAACGACAACCGTTGGATCAGCAATATGGGAAGGCGCAAGATTGAGTAAAGTTTCTAATAAATGACTCGCATATTCATCAACGGGTTGAATTCCTAATGTCGCAAAAATTTGCGGAAATGTACTTTTCATCACGCGGCGATTTTCGAGTACATAAGAAATCCCCGAAGGACAACGAAGATTATCTTCGAGTACATACCATTGTCCATCGCGATCGCGAACTAAATCAGTTCCGGTAAT
>NZ_AUZM01000318.1 GCF_000478195.2 Lyngbya aestuarii BL J
CCCGCGACCCCGCCCGAGCCGCATCAATATTAACTCTCGATTTTGTCACCGGAATTCGAGTGTCTATTCCCACCGCTTTTTTAGGCGCTTTAAACCACACCACCCGACACGGTATTTTAGTTAGAAGCGGACGCACCTTAGAACAATTAGCCGAACTCGATACCATTGTTTTTGATAAAACCGGAACCCTAACTCAAGGTAATATTTCCGTCGTTGGGGTGAAAACAATTTCCGGGCGAATGTCAGCCAAAGACGTGATCAAATATGCGGCAGCAAGCGAACAAAGAATTACTCATCCGGTTGCAGAATCAATTGTACGTTACGCTCAAGAACAAAACATAGAAATACCGCCCCGGGTGGATTGGAATTATGAAGTTGGTTTGGGAATTCGGGCGGAAATCGAAGGTCAAAAAGTCTTGGTGGGAAGCGGGAGATTTATCACCCAAGAGGGGATTAGTTTGGAAGGATTAGATCAACCTGATACCGAAAATTCGCCCGAAAATTCCGCTTGGATGTCGTTAATATATGTCGCCTGTAACGGTCAATTGCAGGGGGCGATACAATATGCTGACCCCTTGCGTCCTGAAAGTTTAGAGTTAATTGAAGAATTACAAAACCGCTACGGAATGGAGATTCATTTGTTAACCGGAGATAGCCGTCAACGGG
>NZ_AUZM01000319.1 GCF_000478195.2 Lyngbya aestuarii BL J
ATAGTTTCTAAAATATTTTGAGCTTGATTCATGTAATTAGCAGCTTTATCCAACTGAAATGTATAGAAATAGTAATGTCCTAAGTAAAGCAAAGTTCTGGCTAATTGCTGATCCAGGTTAGAATACTGCCTGCATAAGATTTCACATTGATCAATTATCTTTTTCATTTTCCGATATTGGCTAGTATTTTCATAATACATTGCCAGTTCCAATTGATAATCAAGTTGATTATATATGTTAATTTCTAGATCTATAGCTTTCTCGATAAAAGACTCTGCTTTTGCATCGGAAACCGATAAAGTTGCTAAACACCTAAACTTGGCATAATATAAACTTGCAGGTAAATTTATCGAGCTTTTTTCGTATTCGTTGATGAGCCGATCTATCTCATCAAGCCATTGTTCAGTTGTAGATAAAATTCGTAGAGCTTTGTCTAGGAATTTAACTAATAATTGAGAACGTTTTTCAAAATATTGATTTTTATCATAGCTATCTCTTAAAACCGTGATCACATTCTCTAAATTAATTTCCAACTCCGATTTATTTAAAAAAAGATCAAAAATACGGTTGGGATCTGGCGGATTTTGACGCAAACTTTGTTTTAACAGTTCGTGGCGATTAAGTGATTGTTCTCTGTTTTTATTCATTAATAATTCTC
>NZ_AUZM01000320.1 GCF_000478195.2 Lyngbya aestuarii BL J
TTACAGATTTGAGATTATTAACCAAATTACTTAAAGCAATGTCACCGATGGTACTGAAAAAGAAGATGAACATGATTGTCTTCCCCGTTAAATTCAATTAATTTACAATCCCACTTATGAAGTAATTCTTCAAGGATGGAATGTAACCTATTCAGCATTTCAAGAGTAAAAACTTTCCGTCGATACTTGGTTGTCAAAACCAAATGCACTTTGAGGTCACTGACAGACCTCCCGAGCGCTAACAAAATCGTTCTTCATAATCTCCACTTGAAAAAACTTGTGCTATATTCAGTGTATCTTGTAAATACAGCACTCAAACGAAGGGGGTGATTCAATTGCTTAAGGCAGTTAAGGTCAGACTCTATCCGACACCCGAACAGGAATTGGCGTTAGCCAAGTCATTCGGCTGTGTACGGTGGTATTGGAATTTTGCCTTAAATGCCTGTATTCAGCACTATCAAGAAACTGGAAAAAGCTTAAAACTAGCAACCTATAAAGGGATGCTCCCTCAACTCAAAAAGGAATATCTTTGGCTCAAGGAAGATTGTTATTCATCGGTTCTCCAATGTGTAGCAATTAACCTAGACAGAGCCTATAAAAACTTTTTTAAAGGACAAGCTAAATTCCCTAGATTCAAGTCTAAACACCATAAGCAA
>NZ_AUZM01000321.1 GCF_000478195.2 Lyngbya aestuarii BL J
GATCCTCACCTCACGGCTTGGTTTTCCTGGTTTTCCCCTTACGGGATTTCGACACTTGCCTAGACTGATTTTTAACAGCCCCCGGTAGAACGTCTGCACAGGCAGTTTCCTTTCCCGTCTGTCCAACGGTACTAATTAGCTTAATTCCTCGGTTTCTAATGTTTTGACCTGCGGCTATATCGCGGTCTGTTTTGTATCCACAACGAGGACAATCATGGATTCTCACACTCAGGTCTTTTTTAACTTCACCACCACATTCAGGACACTCTTGAGAAGTTCCCCTTGCATTAATTTGAGCAAAGAACTTTCCACGTTTCCAACAAACATATTTGACGATAGCTCTAAACTGTCCGAATGCAGCATCAAGAGTATGTTTCTTGAACAGACCTTTAGCCATTATTCGGTAGTCTAAATCTTCCATGAAGACCATATCACCCGCGTCACAAAGCGCATGAGCTTGTTTGTAATGAAAGTCTTTCCTCGTGTTGTCGATTTGGTGGTGAAGTCGAGCAACTTTAAGTCGTTGTTTCTCGTAATTTTTAGACCTTTTCTGTTTCCTAGAAAGTCTGCGTTGCAGTAATTTCAACTCGCTTTGCAGCTTCTTGAAAAACTTAGGAGGTTTGACGATAACACCGTCACTCGTTG
>NZ_AUZM01000322.1 GCF_000478195.2 Lyngbya aestuarii BL J
ATTCAGCACTATCAAGAAACTGGGAAAAGTTTAAAGTTAGCAACCTATAAAGGGATGCTCCCTCAACTCAAAAAGGAATATCCTTGGCTCAAGGAAGATTGCTATTCATCGGTTCTCCAATGTGTAGCAATTAACCTAGACAGAGCCTATAAAAACTTTTTTAAAGGACAAGCTAAATTCCCTAGATTCAAGTCTAAACACCATAAGCAATCAATCCAATATCCCCAGAGTGTTACCGTCAAGGATGAATATCTAAAAGTCCCCAAGATTGGTGAAGTCAAAGCAGTATTTCACAGAGAAGTTACGGGGAAGATTAAAACGGTAACAATCTCTAAGTCTCCAACTGACAAATATTTTGCTTCAATTTTGTGTGAAGTGGAAGTAACTGACGTTAAACAGTTGGGAGATCAAATTATTGGGATTGATTTAGGGCTGAAAGATTTCGCAATTGTTCACGATGGAGAGCGGGTAACTAAATATGCTAACCCCAAGCATTTAAACCGCCACCAAAAGAATTTAGCCCTCAAACAGAAAAAACTTTCTCGAAAGACTAAAGGAAGTAAATCGAGAAAGAAATTCAGGAAAAAGGTGGCTAATGTTCACGAGAGAATAGCTAATTCCCGCCAAGATT
>NZ_AUZM01000323.1 GCF_000478195.2 Lyngbya aestuarii BL J
AAGAGTATGTTTCTTGAACAGACCTTTAGCCATTATTCGGTAGTCTAAATCTTCCATGAAGACCATATCACCCGCGTCACAAAGCGCATGAGCTTGTTTGTAATGAAAGTCTTTCCTCGTGTTGTCGATTTGGTGGTGAAGTCGAGCAACTTTAAGTCGTTGTTTCTCGTAATTTTTAGACCTTTTCTGTTTCCTAGAAAGTCTGCGTTGCAGTAATTTCAACTCGCTTTGCAGCTTCTTGAAAAACTTAGGAGGTTTGACGATAACACCGTCACTCGTTGCCAAAAACTTTTCCAGTCCAACATCCACTCCGATGGGATGACCATGTGGATTTGGGTCAGGAACGCTGACATCACATTGCAAGGAGATAGACGCATACCATCGGTCAGCTTTTCTCAAAATTCTCACCTGCTTAACCACAAATCCTGTTGGGATAGGACGATGCAGGTTGACTGGGATTGCTCCAATCTTGGGCAGCTTAATGTGCAAGTTCGTTACTGGATTCTCCTTGAATTGAGGAAAAAGTAACGACTTGAATTGTCCGTACTTCTTGAAGCGTGGAAAACCAAATCCTCTGTTCTGGAAATATTCCCAACTTCTATGCAACTGCTTAATAGTTTGTTGAAGAA
>NZ_AUZM01000324.1 GCF_000478195.2 Lyngbya aestuarii BL J
TGAACAAGCCGAATCTTCGGTGATGGATGCTAAACAAGCTTTAAACCTCACGGAAAATGGCAGTCAAGCCGTAGAAAAAACCCTAGAAGGCATGGCAAATTTGCGAGAAAAAGTCGATGCAATTGCTCAACAAATTATTCGTTTAAGTGAACAAACTAATCAGATTGGGACAATTTCTAAATTAGTCAGTGATTTAGCCAATCAAACCAATATGTTAGCATTAAATGCGGCAGTTGAAGCCGTTAGAGCAGGTGAACATGGGAAAGGATTTGCAGTGGTTGCGGCTGAAATTCGTAAACTCTCTGATGAAAGTCAAAAATCGGCTCAAAGAATTAATACCCTCGTCATCGATATTCAAAGTGCAATTAATTCGACTGTAATTGTGACTGAAGAAGGAACAAAAACGGTACTTTCGGGAGTAGAAATTGCTCAAATGACAGCCTCAGCATTGATGGGCGTTTCAGACTCGGTTAATAATGTTGTGTTAAATAATCAGCAAATTTCTCTCAATACCCAACAACAAGCGATTGCAATTTCTCAAGTATTAGAAGCTATGAACTCGATTAATCAAGGTTCCAACGAAACTGCAAATGGTTTAAATCAAACGAAAACTGGACT
>NZ_AUZM01000325.1 GCF_000478195.2 Lyngbya aestuarii BL J
ACGCTCTTCCGATCTCGAAGGATTCGGCGGCGATACCGGATAGAATCTCTCAGTTTATTATAGTGTATCTCGACCCCAGTTGGGCAGAAAAAAGTCAAGAAAAAGTAAAAGAAGATGCTTTAATTTGGTGGGAAAATCGGGGTAATGATAAGCGGGATTATAAGAATGGGTTGGCGTTTATAGTTCCCAATTTAGCGCAAATGGATAAGGCACGCAAGGGGGCAAGAACGGCTTTAGCGATCGCCTCTTTAGTGGCACAAAAGAAAAAATACAAATTCTCCGCAGAAGACGGGGAGGAACTGGGTACAAAGGAAAAAGAGGCAAATTCAGAAGTTGAAGCGGCGCTGCGCCGACTGTACGAATATATTATCTTACCCGTATTTAATCCCAATATTCAACCGCCGAATAAACTCGAAATTATTGACCTTCATTCCCAAATTAATACCAGCCATAAATTACAAGAACGTGTTTTTGAAGCGTTGAAAAACCATGTTTTTGATAGCTTAACGCCAAATAAATTGCTGCGAATTTCCCGTCTAGACGGCGAAGAAAAAGACTATATTCAAGCGGAAGAATTGGTCAGTTATTTTTTCCGTTTTCCCAATTATCCGAAGCTG
>NZ_AUZM01000326.1 GCF_000478195.2 Lyngbya aestuarii BL J
GGAGTGAGTTTCTAGTTTAAATCAATTTTTTGACTGCATCTTTTCAATAGCAGTTCGGGTTGGAGAACTGTTTTAACCTTAACTTCATTTGGACTCAATCTTATGAATAGTGCAACGGTTTTACACCTCAAAGGTGAATTTGAAAGTTTGTTGGACTCGATGAACACGTTCTGCGAACAGCCCCACGCTATTGAACCGCAGACTATCGAGCAAATTAAAGGATTTTACAGTAAACTTCTCTGGATTAATAGTCCTCTTAAAAATGAACAAAAAAATCATCAAGCCTTTGGTGAACTAGATAAACAGTGGTTGATAGCCAATGAATCCGAGGAAAACACCTGGTATCAAAATCGAGAAAAGCTTGAGAAAATGACGGCTCGAATGATCGAACAAAGTTCGGTTTTGATACTGCTTTGCCAAATTCTTCAGTCCAATCCTTCTCAAAAAACCTTTGATTTTGTTCTGCAATTGCTGCGCGAGATTGTTTCGTTTATCTGGGCTGAAAAAACCTTTAATTTTGTTCTGCAATTGCTGCGCGAGATTGTTTCGTTTATCCAGAAATAACTGGCAAGTTTGGAACACCAAGATAGTCATTTAAACTACTCGATT
>NZ_AUZM01000327.1 GCF_000478195.2 Lyngbya aestuarii BL J
CCCCTCCCGCCATACAAAGATAATCAACATTCAGTTCTTTTTGAACCGTTCTTGATAACCGTAAAACCACTTCTTCTGTCACCACTTGTATTGAAGCGGCGATATCCATTTCTCGTTGAGTGAGTTTGGTTTCCGGTTGACGAGGCGGCCCTGCAAACAGTTGATCAAACTTTTTATTTGTCATCGTTAAGCCGACGGTATAGTTGAAATAATCCATATTCAACCGGAAAGTACCATCGTCTTTTAAATCAATTAAATGGGTGAGAATTGTATCAACATATTTCGGCTGACCATAAGGCGCCAACCCCATCAGTTTGTACTCACCAGAATTGACTTTAAATCCGGTATAATAAGTAAAGGCAGAATACAACAAACCCAAGGAATGGGGAAAGTCAATCTCCCACTGCGGAGTTAGAGTATTGCCTTCGCCTAACCATACCGTTGTTGTCGCCCATTCCCCCACACCATCGAGACACAAAACCGCCGCCCGTTCAAAAGGACTGGGAAAATAGGCAGAAGCCGCGTGAGACTGATGATGTTCAGAAAACATCAATTTTGGCAATTTTGCCCGTTTAACACCGAGTAAATTGGAAAATTCTTTTTT
>NZ_AUZM01000328.1 GCF_000478195.2 Lyngbya aestuarii BL J
CCAGTTTCTTGATAGTGCTGAATACAGGCATTTAAGGCAAAATTCCAATACCACCGTACACAACCAAACGATTTGACTAACGCCAATTCCTGTTCGGGTGTTGGGTAAAGCCTAACCTTTACTGCTCTATGCACTTGAATCACCCCCTTCGTTTGAGTGCTGTATTTACAAGATACACTGAATATAGCACAAGTTTTTTCAAGTGGAGATTATGAAGAACGATTTTGTTAGCGCTCGGGAGGTCTGTCAGTGACCTCAAAGTGCATTTGGTTTTGACAAACTTTGTATCGACGGAAAGTTTTTACTCTTGAAATGCTGAATAGGTTACATTCCATCCTTGAAGAATTACTTCATAAGTGGGATTGTAAATTAATTGAGTTTAACGGGGAAGACAATCATGTTCATCTTCTTTTTCAATACCATCGGTGATATTGCTTTAAGTAATTTGGTTAATAATCTCAAATCTGTAACGTCTCGAAAGCTTAGACAAGAATTTTCCGACCACTTAAATTCTTTCTATTGGAAAGATGTTTTATGGAATGGCTCTTACTTTGTTGCTAGTTGTGGTGGAATAACTATTTCAACTCGGCGACAATATATCGA
>NZ_AUZM01000329.1 GCF_000478195.2 Lyngbya aestuarii BL J
TCGCAGGTCAGCATACTGCGGTGAATCCGTTCCCGGGCCTTGTACACACCGCCCGTCACACCATGGAAGTTAGCCATGCCCGAAGTCATTACTCTAACCTTTCGAGGAGGAGGGTGCCGAAGGCAGGGCTGATGACTGGGGTGAAGTCGTAACAAGGTAGCCGTACCGGAAGGTGTGGCTGGATCACCTCCTTTTTAGGGAGACCTAACTTTAGTTTAGCCAACCCCAAAATAATCAGGCAGACTAAGGTCATCCTAGGTCGGTCAAGGAATTAAGCATTCAACAGGCTTTCAAACTCTCGGTTCGGTTTAAAAAAATACAGTACAGCACCTAGAAGTCGCAATGAAGAGAGGCTATAGGATGCTGGACGAAAGTTCAGTCAGAACCTAGAAAACTGCATAGAGAATCAGAAAAAAGGTAGAACCGTAACAGACAACTAAGTCAAAGTGGTCAAGCTACAAAGAGCTAACGGTGGATCCCTAGGCACACAGAGGCGAAGAAGGACGTGGTGACCGACGAAACGCTCCGAGGAGCTGGAAGCAAGCAGAGATCCGGAGGTATCCGAATAGGGCAACCTATAAACTACTCGCTGAATC
>NZ_AUZM01000330.1 GCF_000478195.2 Lyngbya aestuarii BL J
TGTGTACGGTGGTATTGGAATTTTGCCTTAAATGCCTGTATTCAGCACTATCAAGAAACTGGGAAAAGTTTAAAGTTAGCAACCTATAAAGGGATGCTCCCTCAACTCAAAAAGGAATATCTTTGGCTCAAGGAAGATTGTTATTCATCGGTTCTTCAATGTGTAGCAATTAACCTAGACAGAGCCTATAAAAACTTTTTTAAAGGACAAGCTAAATTCCCTAGATTCAAGTCTAAACACCATAAGCAATCAATCCAATATCCCCAGAGTGTTACTGTCAAGGATGAATATCTAAAAGTCCCCAAGATTGGTGAAGTCAAAGCAGTATTTCACAGAGAAGTTACAAGGAAGATTAAAACGGTAACAATCTCTAAATCTTCAACTGATAAATATTTTGCTTCAATTTTGTGTGAAGTTGAAGTAACTGACGTTAAACAGTTGGGAGATCAAATTATTGGTATTGATTTAGGGCTGAAAGATTTCGCAATTGTTCACGATGGAGAGCGGGTAACTAAATATGCTAACCCCAAGCATTTAAACCGCCACCAAAAGAATTTAGCCCTCAAACAGAAAAAACTTTCTCGAAA
>NZ_AUZM01000331.1 GCF_000478195.2 Lyngbya aestuarii BL J
TGAAGTAATTCTTCAAGGATGGAGTGTAATATGTTCAGCATCTCAAGAGTAAAAACCTTGTGTCGATACAAAGTTTGTCAAAACCAAATGCACTTTGAGGTCACTGACAGACCTCCCGAGCGCTAACAAAATCGTTCTTCATAATCTCCACTTGAAAAAACTTGTGCTATATTCAGTGTATCTTGTAAATACAGCACTCAAACGAAGGGGGTGATTCAATTGCTTAAGGCAGTTAAGGTCAGACTCTATCCGACACCCGAACAGGAATTGGCGTTAGTCAAATCGTTTGGTTGTGTACGGTGGTATTGGAATTTTGCCTTAAATGCCTGTATTCAGCACTATCAAGAAACTGGAAAAAGCTTAAAACTAGCAACCTATAAAGGGATGCTCCCTCAACTCAAAAAGGAATATCCTTGGCTCAAGGAAGATTGCTATTCATCGGTTCTTCAATGTGTAGCAATTAACCTAGACAGAGCCTATAAAAACTTTTTTAAAGGACAAGCTAAATTCCCTAGATTCAAGTCTAAACACCATAAGCAATCAATCCAATATCCCCAGAGTGTTACCGTCAAGGATGAATATCTAA
>NZ_AUZM01000332.1 GCF_000478195.2 Lyngbya aestuarii BL J
AGCGGGAATTGAGACTGAGGGGATGTTGCTTGACCCTGATCGCCCCACGGTTACGAAAACTCGCATTTCTGGTCATGCCCGTCAGTCGGTGACTCAGCAAATTGTCAGAATTGATCGCAAGTCTGATCGCTTACCGGATCTAGAGTTACAGTTACAACTGGCAGATTACATTCGCAACTCCCTAGAAACAGTTGATGCGGTGGTTTGTTCGGACTATGGCGATGGGGTTCTTACCCCGGTCACGATTGAAGCGGCTTTGTCTCATAGTTTGACGCTGGTGGATACGCAAAAGGATTTACATCGGTTTGCAGGGGCGAGTCTGTTTACTCCCAACCTTCCCGAAGCAGAACTGGCTGTCGGATACTCGATTACAGATGAGAGTAGTCTCGCTCAAGCGGGAAAGGATTTGCTGAAACTCACCCAAGCGGATCATATTTTGATTACTCGGGGTGAAGATGGGATGAGTTTGTTTTCCGCCCACTCAGAGGACGCTCCTCCGAGTTCATTCCATATTCCGGCTTTTAATCGTACTGATGTATTTGATGTGACTGGAGCCGGAGATACGGTCAGATCGGAAGAGCACAC
>NZ_AUZM01000333.1 GCF_000478195.2 Lyngbya aestuarii BL J
GCTCTTCCGATCTTCGAACGGTTGTCACCGAAGCTAAGGAATTTGTTGGTGATTCCAATCTAAAACCGCATCAACACCGCTTCGAGTCGGTAGATCAGGTTTTCTTAACTCAAAAATATGAATTAATTCATTTTCGCGACGGTCGTCTTGAACAGTCATTTTGACAACATTTATAGAATCATATTACACAAGTGCTAATATTTTTGATCGCACTTTTTCAACCACCGTTTTTAATCCCCCTGTATTGACCCGATAACTCAACGGATGAACAATTAACTGAGCGGTACTTTCAAACAAAACCTCTATTTCAATTAAACCATTTTGCTTTAACGTCCGACCTGTAGAAACTAAATCAACAATAGCTTCCGACATTCCCGTAATCGGCCCAAGTTCGACTGAACCCGAAAGCGGTATAATCTCTACAGGAAGATCTAAACTCTCAAAATATTCACTCGCACAATGAACAAACTTAGAAGCAACTCGACTATGAAGCGGTAACTCAACTGGACTGCGAAAAGGACTCGATTGTTTGACAGCAACCGACATCCGACACTTTCCAAATTTGAGGTCAACTAA
>NZ_AUZM01000334.1 GCF_000478195.2 Lyngbya aestuarii BL J
ATTGTGGGAATTTTTATCCTCATTGGATTGGCAACAATTGACCCTTTATTTAAACTCTTAGGGGCGGGTTCTGAAGTCATGCCCTATATTCACGATTATATGCAAATTTGGTATCCCGGCATGATTTGTCTCGTCGTTCCAATGGTGGGAAATAGTGCCATTCGGGCGGCGGGTGACACCAAAATCCCCAGTCTAATTATGACGTTTGCGGCGATTGTGAATATTGCCTTAGATCCGGTGTTTATTTTTGGTTGGGCGTTCATTCCCAGTTGGGGCTTAAAAGGGGCAGCATTAGCCACAGTTATTGCTCGTTCTCTAACGTTAATTGCCTCTTTAATTGTGCTTCATTTCCGAGAACGAATGATTCTTTGGAGTCTCACCTGTCTGAGAAATTGTTGGGACTGTTGGAAAGAGATTTTATATGTGGGTTTACCTGCGGCATCTACCAATATGATTACGCCGATTTCTCTGGGAATTATTACCAGTTTATTAGCGACTTATAGTCCCGAAGTTGTTGCTGGATTTGGGATTTCTTCTCGGGTTGAATCTTTTGCTTTAATTGCATTTATG
>NZ_AUZM01000335.1 GCF_000478195.2 Lyngbya aestuarii BL J
AAATGAGTTAATTCAAGTTAGTTTTAGTGCGAGTCCAAACACATTGATTGAGACAGAAGAAACTCGGATAAACTTTGAATTTTCACTCGACCAACCCCCTCCTGAAGACGGACTTCGAGTATTTGTAGATAGCGATCTTTCCCAATCTTTAACTCAATTTGATCTCACCGAACTTTCTTATACAGGAGGTGAAAGTTTCCCCACAGGAGACTTTGATTTTACCGGATTTGCCTTTACGATTACCGCACAAACCGCAACCATTAGCATTCCCATTTTCGATGATAGTTCTCTCCCTCCAGAGCAAAGTGAAGAAGGTGCTATTCCCGTTACTTATCGACTTCTAACTCGAAATACAATAGATTCTCAAGACTTAGCGGAAGTAGAAGGGAGTCAGAGTATTAGTGAGTATCTCATTGATTCGAGTCTCAACTCTAGCACGATTATTTTCGCAGATAGTCCTGAAAGTATTGTATAACAGTACATGAACCTTACAATCTTTGAGAGTGCATAAAAGGAGTGGTGGGGTGAGGGTTTTTTCTGATCAAAAATAGCTTTTTATTAATAAAA
>NZ_AUZM01000336.1 GCF_000478195.2 Lyngbya aestuarii BL J
AAGCAAGCCCAGGCTGCTGTGGTTGATTCTACTCTGGATGGAAATTCACCCACTGTCAATTCCCAACCCCGCACCCCTGTTACGCAATAACCAACCGATTTACGGCTGATAGCGACAGAGCAGAAAAACGACGAATGCTACAACTGTCTAAGTCCCTCCGGATGAGAACTCTGGCTTCCTTGGAAGACTCCTACGAACTCTGTCGTCAGATTACTGCGGAGTATTCCAAAACTTTCTATATGGGAACTCAGCTTATGCCATTCGCCAAACGTCGGGCGATCTGGGCAATTTATGTCTGGTGTCGCCGTACCGATGAATGGGTTGATGGGCCATTAGCGAGTTCAACAACGGCTGAAACTTTGGATCATTGGGAAAAACACCTCGAATCTATTTTTGCAGGAGATCCCATTGATGATGAAGACGTGGCTCTAGTGGATACTCTCAGCCAGTTTCCTCTAGATATTCAGCCGTTTCGAGATATGATTGCGGGTCAACGTATGGATCTGTACCGCAGTCGATATGAAACCTTTGAAGAGTTGAAACTGTACTGCTATCGGGTGGCGGG
>NZ_AUZM01000337.1 GCF_000478195.2 Lyngbya aestuarii BL J
GAACCTCGTCCGATGTGGTCAGCTTTGTTAGCAGACTTGCGACAAAATCTTCCAGTGGGGATGATGGCGGCGAAGTTTCATTTCGGGTTAGCTGAAGCTATATCAACAATGGTTGAACGGTTAAGTTTTGAAACGGAGTTTCATCAAGTTATTTTAACAGGAGGTGTGTTTCAAAATCAAATTTTACTGACTCAAGTTCGCGAGCGCTTAATGTCTAAGAATTTGGAAGTTTTAACGCACAGTCAAGTTCCTTCTAATGATGGCGGACTCTCTCTCGGACAAGCCGTGATTGCATCTGCTAAACTAAAAGAAGAATAAACGTTTTTTCAATCCTATTGTTTAGATTACAAAAAAAAATGTGTTTAGGAATTCCCGGTCAAATTACTGAAATTACCGACACCACCAACAAGTTAGCAATGGTTAATATTGCGGGTGTAAAACGACAGGTTAATATTGCTTGTATCGTCGATGAAACTCACCCCGTTGAGTCTTGCGTTGGGGATTGGGTGTTAGTTCATGTGGGTTTTGCCATGAACCGAATTGATGAAAAAGAAGCCGCAGAAAC
>NZ_AUZM01000338.1 GCF_000478195.2 Lyngbya aestuarii BL J
GGAGGTGGGGAGGTGGGGTTCCGGGGGAGGTGGGGAGATCTTACCTGTTCCCTGTTCCCTGTTCCCTGTTCCCTGTTCCCTGTTCCCTTTTAACTGGAAACTGCTGCTTTGAGATCTTGCGCTAGCTGTTCGATCTCTTTGAGTCCTTGTGCGGGTGAATTTTCAGCCAAACGCCTTACAAAAGCACTACCAACAATCACCGCATTGGCGCCCCACTGGGCAATTTGTTGGGCTTGTTTCGGTTCGGAAATGCCAAAACCAACGCCAATAGGTTTATCTGTGCTGTTTTTCAGGTCAGCAATTAACGTTTGAACCCGTGACTGAACCTGCGAT
Organism: Lyngbya aestuarii BL J; assembly: GCF_000478195.2. Lineage (GTDB taxonomy): Bacteria > Cyanobacteriota > Cyanobacteriia > Cyanobacteriales > Microcoleaceae > Capilliphycus > Capilliphycus aestuarii. The sequence continues at coordinate 334 of NZ_AUZM01000338.1, forward strand.
CGCACTCCTGTAACCCCAGTCACGCTCACCAGATAAATGAATCCTTGCGACTTCTCGGCAATCGCCTGGATGCGCTCTGAGCGGCTTGTCGGAGCCACCAAAAGAATAATTTCAATCCCCACCTCGGCGGCAATATCAAGCAGCGTTTGAGCTTCTTCTAGGGGCAAATCAGGAACAACTAGCCCTTTGACTCCGGCATCGGCAAACCGAGTTAAAACCGCCCGA
>NZ_AUZM01000339.1 GCF_000478195.2 Lyngbya aestuarii BL J
AACACCAAAGGTGAAGTTAGCATCAACAACGACGGTACAATCAGCTATAACCCCAACGGTCAATTTGACGCTCTCGAAGCAAATGAAACCGCAACAGATAGTTTCAGCTATACGATTAACGATGGTCAAGGGGGAACCGACACAGCTACCGTTAACCTGACTATCAACGGAGTTAGTCCAGCCACTCAACCGAACGATAGTGGCGATAACGGAACTGACAACAACAATAACAACACAGGGTATAACATCATCAGTGATTTTGATCCCAACACAGCTTTTGCGGGGATGAAAGAAATAGATAGCCTCGAAGCAACTAACGAGCCAGATCTATTTATTCTGGGCAATGCTAGCACAGCTTTCTACGACCAATCAAATTGGGATGATCGCGCGCTCATTAGTGGGTTTAATGATGCACAAGATAAGATTCAACTGCATGGAAGTGCCAGTGATTATGAGCTAGTACAAAAGAACGGAGATACCCGCATCTTCTATTATGGTGAAGGAAGCAAAGAGATGATTGGAATTATCTCCGGTTATTCCAGTTCAGTATCTTTA
>NZ_AUZM01000340.1 GCF_000478195.2 Lyngbya aestuarii BL J
AATAAGTAATATTCTCTAATATTTTTTGATTTAAAATCAAACTTAAAAATTCTATAAAGTTTCGACGAACCGGGTGAGATTCACAACCTAATACTGAAAATGAACTTAGAGACTAGAGGAGGATAAAATGCAGTTAAGTGAGTTCGTCGCCTAGTAATTATATGTTAAAAAAGTCTGATTGCAATCTCAGCTTTGTATAATATAATTATTCAAACTTTAATCCGTGATTTCTGACAAAGACCCAGGTTCAGACCCAATTCTCCCACAGTCCCACCTCAACAAAGTTATAATTTAGAGGATGATGTCGATGCTCAAGGCCAAGCTAAATATTTTATGGGGAGGAATCAACCTCTACTGTATTTGTGTCAATCTGAGTTAGCTATTCTCATTTTCTCATTTTGCTCTCAGTCTTGATGCCATTGCATCTACCTTAGCTTCAGTATGAAACATACGAACATCAGTGAAAAAACAGAAACAATTATTAGACAGATCTTTAAACCCCTTCCCATTTTTGTTTCGGGTATGCTAATGGGATCAATTGTAACG
>NZ_AUZM01000341.1 GCF_000478195.2 Lyngbya aestuarii BL J
TTATCTGATCACCAGTGAAAATCGTATTGTGCGTTTTGCGGTTGATGAAGTCAAGCTTCAAAATGAGGAGGCTACAGGCAATCGTTTATTTAAACTCAATACGGGAGAAAAAATTATTGGGGTTCGTGATCCGTTATTGCTTCATCATCCTTAGGAACTAATTATTGGGTTGAATTGGGTTAACTAAGTATAGAACTGATGGCTCAGGTTGTCTTAGAAAATATTTATCAAACGTTTTCGTCTTCTATTCGAGTTCAAGCAAACCGTTATCGTCTCGAATCGGATGATCATGAACAGGTTTCGACTTCTGAGGGGTTAATGTCTTCTGGGGCAGTTCTCCGACGGATTAACCTGACGATCAATGATGGCGAATTTATGGTATTAGTCGGGCCGTCTGGGTGTGGGAAAAGTACGTTATTACGGTTAATTGCCGGGTTAGAATCGCTCACGGGTGGCAATATTTGGATTGGGGAAACTTTGGTGAATGGTTTACCCCCAAAAGCCCGAGATATTGCGATGGTTTTTCAAAATTATGCTC
>NZ_AUZM01000342.1 GCF_000478195.2 Lyngbya aestuarii BL J
CAGATTTTTCCATATCCTTTGTGGCCACACGGAAATGTTCTCTTTCTTCTAGGCATAACACTAATGTGAGGGTTCTGACCCAGGTCGTTCGAACAAAATAGGAAGTCCTACAGCCCTTGTAAAAAGGTTGCGGGTAGTTATGCAAAAATCATTCTGCACAAATTCAAATTAAGCTCTATTTAATAGATTACCTGCCTTGAGAGACATCCCCAAGCGGATAGGTTTGAAAAAGTTACTCTCGTTAGTTGTAGTATTAAAAGTGTAAAAGATGAACGGGTTTGAGAAGATAGGAGAAATATTAAGATTATCAAACTCAACCTAGCCCGTCAAAAGCTGACCTTTCCTGCAAGGCCGGACAGAATAAATCTTCATCAGAGAATTTATCAATGTCAATAACTATCTATCTTTAGATCGTTGACGCCTCGCTAAAATAATTATTATCAATCCTCACTCACCTGATTAACCCGTGCATTTACTCAAAAAAAAACGGCTTCTAATTAGTTTAGCGATTCTGTTGGCTTTAAGATCGGAAGAGCA
>NZ_AUZM01000343.1 GCF_000478195.2 Lyngbya aestuarii BL J
CCCGAGTTTTAGTTTTTATTTTCTGACAAGACAAAACCCGCCTGAATTAATTTTCGGCGGGTTATTTAATTCAATTCGGAGTGGGATCAACAGGTTCAAAATTACAAGACCTTCGATCTCAAAAGCGCAACAGGCAAACAAAGCAACTTACGCCGAGTCGGAACATAGGCTCGTTTGCTAAAAACATCGTACTGGTTGCGCTCAATTTCATTGAGAATCTTGCTGTAGAGAAGCAATGCCGACCAAACCGGCCAACGAATATCAGGACTCAAAGCACGAATTCCGCGCTCGGCTTGAGTATAATATTTACGCGCTCGCTGAATTTGAAAGCGCATTAGTTCTCGCCAGCGATCATCGACAACTCCATTCAATAAATCGTCTTGCGTGTAGTTGAACAAGGCTAACTCTTCTAGGGGAAGATAAATACGACCTCGGCGAGCATCCTCACCGACATCTCGGAGAATGTTCGTCAGTTGATTGGCAATTCCAAGGGCGATCGCTTCTTCTGTCGGGATATCAAAACCTTGTTCCTGAT
>NZ_AUZM01000344.1 GCF_000478195.2 Lyngbya aestuarii BL J
GGGTTTAAAAGTCCGTTCCGATGTTCCCGGTGCGCTCTTTGATCTCGGGAATGCTTACTATATGCTCGGTAAGTATGACCAGGCGATCACTCAGTATGAAAAAGCATTTGCTCAGGAAAAAAACCTTTGGCCTGCAATTAACAACATTGGTTTAGTTCGCTATGAAATGGGAGACATCAAAGGTGCGATCAAAAAATGGCAAGAGGCAATCAAAATCGATGAAAAAGCCGCCGAACCGATCCTAGCGATAGCAGTTGCTTTATATACTCAAGGTCAACGCCAAGAAGCTTTAGCGATGGGAGAAACAGCCCTCGAACTCGATGGTCGCTACGCCGATCTCGAATTTCTCAAAGAAAACCTTTGGGGCGATCGCTTACTCAACGATACCCAAAAGTTTCTAGACACGCCTCAGATGCAAGCCACAATCGCCCAATTGGAAGACTCACCTGCATCTGTCTCTCCCTAGTGATTCGTGATTTTACCCACACAGGGGATCACCGGGGTCAAGCGCTTGATCTTTTAAAAACCAT
>NZ_AUZM01000345.1 GCF_000478195.2 Lyngbya aestuarii BL J
AGCTAAATTCCCTAGATTCAAGTCTAAACACCATAAGCAATCAATCCAATATCCCCAGAGTGTTACTGTCAAGGATGAATATCTAAAAGTCCCCAAGATTGGTGAAGTCAAAGCAGTATTTCACAGAGAAGTTACAAGGAAGATTAAAACGGTAACAATCTCTAAATCTTCAACTGATAAATATTTTGCTTCAATTTTGTGTGAAGTTGAAGTAACTGACGTTAAACGAACAGGAGATCAAATTATTGGTATTGATTTAGGGCTGAAAGATTTCGCAATTGTTCACGATGGAGAGCGGGTAACTAAATATGCTAACCCCAAGCATTTAAACCGCCACCAAAAGAATTTAGCCCTCAAACAGAAAAAACTTTCTCGAAAAACTCAAGGAAGTAAATCGAGAAAGAAATTCAGGAAAAAGGTGGCTAATGTTTATGAGAGAATAGCTAATTCCCGCCAAGATTTCTTGCACAAGTTATCAAGAAAGTTGGTAGATGAAAGCCAAGTCATTGTCGTTGAAAA
>NZ_AUZM01000346.1 GCF_000478195.2 Lyngbya aestuarii BL J
CCGCCGATGCTTCCCACGAATTACGCGCCCCTTTAGCCGCCATTCTCAGCAACGCCCAAGTCGGTTTGCTCGCCCCAACTTGCGATGAAATTCCCCGCCAACGCCTGGAAAAAATCGTCAATTTAACCAAATCCATGACGGTTTTAATCGGTCATTTATTGCTATTAGCGCGTCAGAGCAGCAAACTCAATCCCGAGTTATTGCAAACCGTTAATATCGTTCAAGTTTTGATCGATTTAGTCCCCAATTATCAAGACTTAGCCACAGAAAAAGATTTGACGTTTTATACTCAACTTCCCCAAAAATCTATTTTAATTCGCGCCGAACCCGAGTTACTCCGTCAAGCCATTGAAAATCTTCTCAATAATGCTATTAAGTATACAAATTCGGGGGGAACAATCAGCCTAAAATTAATCTATGAGTTCCGTTGGGTAATGATTACGGTAACAGACACCGGAATGGGTATTCCGCCCGAAGATTTACCCCATATTTTTGATCGCTTTTATCGCGTCGATCA
>NZ_AUZM01000347.1 GCF_000478195.2 Lyngbya aestuarii BL J
TTGCGGTCAGGGTTTATCGGAATTAGGTTTGTTCTGATTTTCGATATATTGTCGCCGAGTTGAAATAGTAACTCCGCCGCAACTAGCAACAAAGTAAGAGCCATTCCATAAAACATCTTTCCAGTAAAAAGAATTTAAGTGGTCGGAAAATTCTTGTCTAAGCTTTCGAGACGTTACAGATTTGAGATTATTAACCAAATTACTTAAAGCAATGTCACCGATGGTACTGAAAAAGAAGATGAACATGATTGTCTTCCCCGTTAAATTCAATTAATTTACAATCCCACTTATGAAGTAATTCTTCAAGGATGGAATGTAATATGTTCAGCATCTCAAGAGTAAAAACCTTGTGTCGATACAAAGTTTGTCAAAACCAAATGCACTTTGAGGTCACTGACAGACCTCCCGAGCGCTAACAAAATCGTTCTTCATAATCTCCACTTGAAAAAACTTGTGCTATATTCAGTGTATCTTGTAAATACAGCACTCAAACGAAGGGGGTGATTCAATTGCTTA
>NZ_AUZM01000348.1 GCF_000478195.2 Lyngbya aestuarii BL J
ATAGAAGCATTCCGTTCGATCACTTCTAACGCTTGTTCAAGAGTGGTGTTGTTGAGTTTCCCCCGTTGAATTAATGTAATCCATCCTAAAATCGAATTGAGAGGGGTTCGTAACTCATGGGAAAGAACAGCTAAAAATTCATCTTTAATCCGGTTGGCGGCTTCGGCTTCGGCTCTAGCGGATTGTTCTCGTTGGAGGAGGTTAAAACGTTCAGCTTCAATACGTTTACGAGTTGTAATATCAACAGCAGTCATCACGACACCACAAACATTTCCTTCTGCGTTGTGGAGAGGAGCCAAGGAAATACTAATGTCGATTAAGTTATTATCTTTTCCAAGATGTTGAAATTCATAATTACTCAGTGTATTGTTTTTTAGAGCTTGTTGAAATAAGCGATTAAACTGTTCTTCTTGATGGTCAGGAATTACCGGAAAAACTTGATCCATAACTTCTTGAGGTTGCCAACCATAAATCCGTTCGGCGGCTATATTCCAGGTCATGACTTTCTTCTCA
>NZ_AUZM01000349.1 GCF_000478195.2 Lyngbya aestuarii BL J
AAAAAATTCGACTTAGCCACTGAGTAAAGCTTCTATAAACTCATAGCTTGAAAAAGGTCTCAGGTCTTCGATACTTTCCCCCACACCAATAAAACGAATGGGTAAACCTAACTTTTGGACAATTGCTAGAGCAACACCACCTTTAGCAGTTCCATCTAATTTTGTCAAGACTACACCACTGAGTTGAGCAGCTTCCGCAAAAACTTCAGCCTGACGCAGACCATTTTGACCGAGAGTTGCATCGAGTACGAGTAGGGATTCTACGATCGCATCGGGTGCTTTTTTTTCAATAACCCGGCGCACTTTACTGAGTTCTTCCATCAAATTTTTCTTGTTTTGCAGGCGTCCGGCCGTATCAACCAAAAGCAGTTCGATGTTTCTGGATCTAGCGGCTTCCATTGCATCAAAGACAACGGCGGCTGGATCGGTATTCTTGCCGGGATTGGCAATGACATCAACCCCACTGCGTTCACCCCAGATTTTAACCTGTTCGACGGCGGCGGCTCGGAAAG
>NZ_AUZM01000350.1 GCF_000478195.2 Lyngbya aestuarii BL J
AGAAAGCCCTGGGAGAAAATCATCCCGATGTCGCCACCAGCCTCAACAACTTGGCAAACCTCTACAAGTCCCAAGGACGCTACGATGAAGCCGAACCCCTCCATCAACGTTCCTTAGCTATCTGGGAGAAAACTTTAGGAGAAAACCATCCCGATGTCGCACTCAGCCTCAACGGTTTGGCATTACTATACCGTGACCAAGGACGCTACGATGAAGCCGAACCCCTCTACCAACGTTCCTTAGCTATCTGGGAGAAAACTTTAGGAGAAAACCATCCTCGTGTTGCCACCAGTCTCAACAACTTGGCATCACTCTACCGTTCCCAAGGACGCTACGATGAAGCCGAACCCCTCTACAAACGTTCCTTAGCTATTTGGGAGAAAGCCCTGGGAGAAAATCATCCCGATGTCGCCACCAGCCTCAACAACTTGGCAAACCTCTACAAGTCCCAAGGACGCTACGATGAAGCCGAACCCCTCCATCAACGTTCCTTAGCTATCTGGGAGAA
>NZ_AUZM01000351.1 GCF_000478195.2 Lyngbya aestuarii BL J
TTTTTTCAAGTGGAGATTATGAAGAACGATTTTGTTAGCGCTCGGGAGGTCTGTCAGTGACCTCAAAGTGCATTTGGTTTTGACAACCAAGTATCGACGGAAAGTTTTTACTCTTGAAATGCTGAATAGGTTACACTCCATCCTTGAAGAATTACTTCATAAGTGGGATTGTAAATTAATTGAGTTTAACGGGGAAGACAATCATGTTCATCTTCTTTTTCAGTACCATCGGTGACATTGCTTTAAGTAATTTGGTTAATAATCTCAAATCTGTAACGTCTCGAAAGCTTAGACAAGAATTTTCCGACCACTTAAATTCTTTCTATTGGAAAGATGTTTTATGGAATGGCTCTTACTTTGTTGCTAGTTGTGGTGGAATAACTATTTCAACTCGGCGACAATATATCGAAAATCAGAACAAACCTAATTCCGATAAACCCTGACCGCAATTCATCTCACGCTGCTCTGTCGGGTTAGAAGTGAGGCTTCTTGGGGAAGA
>NZ_AUZM01000352.1 GCF_000478195.2 Lyngbya aestuarii BL J
TTCCATCCCGTTTAGCTTTGTAATCAACAAAGTTTAAGAACATTCCCCAACCACAATCGCTTATTGCTAAGGCAAGATTATGGTTGCGTACCATGCCCTTTACGTTGAGATTTTCAGCAATTATCACTTGGTTCTCGTTGACAATTTTGCGAGACAATTTATGCAAAAAATCTTGCCTTGCGTTGCTGACTTTCTCGTGCGCTCTTGCGACTAACCTACGTGCTTTATTCCTAGAGTTAGACGCTTTTTGCTTACGGGATAACTTCTGTTGTTTCCGTTTTAAGTTGTGTGAGTGTTTTTTGAAGTGTCGAGGATTATTATATTTAGACCCCTCACTTGTAATTAGAAAATGAGTCAATCCCAAGTCCAGTCCAATCGCTTTTCCTTCGCTTGAAATCTCGGGTTCTTGCTCCTCGTTCTCAAACAGTATTGAAGCATAATACTTTTCTGTTTTCGTCTTAGTTATTGTTACCGTTTTTAGACTTCCATCAAA
>NZ_AUZM01000353.1 GCF_000478195.2 Lyngbya aestuarii BL J
CTGATCGCAATTACCACAGCACTCGCTCACCCAAAATTCCCTCGCAAAAAGCCGGAATTTACCCTGTTTGACCCCCGAAAACCTGAGTTCTGAGACGGATCTGATCGATAACAAATTACAATCAACTTGATCGCAGATCCCTTTCCCCTGCTACCATGACATCTGTGCATTAACTTGGACGGTAAGTAAACCGATCCATATTTGCTTTTTACACGTTACCTTAAGTAATGGCTAGCGCGGGTATTTAGACGTATGCATTTGAGTGAAATTACTCATCCGAATCAGCTACATGGTTTATCGATTCACGAATTGCAAGAAATTGCCCGACAAATTCGTGAAAAACACTTAGAAACAGTCGCCGCAACAGGCGGACATTTAGGCCCAGGTTTAGGAGTCGTAGAACTCACTCTCGCCCTCTACCAAACTCTGGACTTAGATCGAGATAAAGTCGTCTGGGATGTAGGCCACCAAGCCTATCCCCACAAAA
>NZ_AUZM01000354.1 GCF_000478195.2 Lyngbya aestuarii BL J
TCTCCCAACTGTTTAACGTCAGTTACTTCAACTTCACACAAAATTGAAGCAAAATATTTATCAGTTGAAGATTTAGAGATTGTTACCGTTTTAATCTTCCTTGTAACTTCTCTGTGAAATACTGCTTTGACTTCACCAATCTTGGGGACTTTTAGATATTCATCCTTGACAGTAACACTCTGGGGATATTGGATTGATTGCTTATGGTGTTTAGACTTGAATCTAGGGAATTTAGCTTGTCCTTTAAAAAAGTTTTTATAGGCTCTGTCTAGGTTAATTGCTACACATTGGAGAACCGATGAATAGCAATCTTCCTTGAGCCAAGGATATTCCTTTTTGAGTTGAGGGAGCATCCCTTTATAGGTTGCTAGTTTTAAGCTTTTTCCAGTTTCTTGATAGTGCTGAATACAGGCATTTAAGGCAAAATTCCAATACCACCGTACACAACCAAACGATTTGACTAACGCCAATTCCTGTTC
>NZ_AUZM01000355.1 GCF_000478195.2 Lyngbya aestuarii BL J
CCTTGACCATCGTTAATCGTATAGCTGAAACTATCTGTTGCGGTTTCATTTGCTTCGAGAGCGTCAAATTGACCGTTGGGGTTATAGCTGATTGTACCGTCGTTGTTGATGCTAACTTCACCTTTGGTGTTTGTACCATCAACCATACTGACGTTGAGACTATCACCGTCTGAGTCGCTATCATTACTTAAGACATTAATATTGATAGCTGTATTTTCGTCAGTGCTGTCTGTATCGTTGTTGGCTGTGGGAATTTGGTTAACGGGTTCTTCTTCTGGGGGAGTGGGTTCAGAGTTTTCTGAGTTGACGTAGGTGAAGATATCGTCGGTTAAAGATACTGAACTGGAATAACCGGAGATAATTCCAATCATCTCTTTGCTTCCTTCACCATAATAGAAGATGCGGGTATCTCCGTTCTTTTGTACTAGCTCATAATCACTGGCACTTCCATGCAGTTGAATCTTATCTTGTGCATCAT
>NZ_AUZM01000356.1 GCF_000478195.2 Lyngbya aestuarii BL J
CAAGTTCGAGAGATCTCAGTCAGGACTAAGTAGAAATTAGTTGCAGTTGGTACAAGTAATGAATTCATCACAGTTACATCCCGACAACAGCGAAGTCATCGAGGTCAACTCCTGGGCCGATCGGTGGCAAGTCTACAGACGCTTACAAGAGCTAGAAATCCCCAGTTCATGTGAGATCGAGCAACCCCTACGGGTACAGATCAATAACATTAACCAAGCGGTTCAACTCTCCAGCGTCTTGAAACAGTTCTCAGCCTCTCGTCGAGATCTACTTGAAACCTTAGAACGCTGTTGGGAAGCTGAGTCTGACTAATGACGATCGCAACGATGCGGCGGCTTTCCTCCATCAACTCGGACGTTTCCTCAAAACAAACGTCTTGACTCCGAACTCCAACTATCTCAATTCCAATACCTTAAGGATTACCCTGAAACCAATGTCTAAAACTGACAAAAAAATTACGGAGATCGGAAGAGC
>NZ_AUZM01000357.1 GCF_000478195.2 Lyngbya aestuarii BL J
ACTGCCATTAATATCGAGCAGAAATTCATCATTATCGACTAAATTAATTACCGTTCCTGTCACCGTTGTAGCAACCATTGGAGGAACACCTACAGGAGCGGGCGGAGGAGCAACCGCAGTCGGAATTACGGGCGAACCATCAACCCGAGTTACTGAAAAGGTATCGAAATCTTCATCATCCAATACACCCGCAACATTGACAACTTCACCGGGAACTAATTGCAAAAATTGTGAATCGGGTAAATTGGCATCAACTAACAGCGGACTGCCATTAATATCGAGCAGAAATTCATCATTATCGACTAAATTAATTACCGTTCCTGTCACCGTTGTAGCAACCATTGGAGGAACACCTACAGGAGCGGGCGGAGGAGCAACCGCAGTCGGAATTACGGGCGAACCATCAACCCGAGTTACTGAAAAGGTATCGAAATCTTGATCATCCAATACACCCGCAACATTGACAACTTCACC
>NZ_AUZM01000358.1 GCF_000478195.2 Lyngbya aestuarii BL J
GCTCTTCCGATCTTAAAGCGATGAGATCAAAGCGCTGAGAACGATTAACTCATCAATACCTCGATCAAGCCAAACCTATAAAAGAGCATCTACTGATCAAAATTAGGAATTTAGTCGGTTAATCATTAACCTCATAACAATGCAAATTTTACGTCAGGTGAAAAAATATTTCCCTAGAAACTCTCTAAAAACTGAAACTATTTTGGGTCAAGCCGGGCTGGCGATGGTTGTCGGTTCGGGAATTTTGGGAACAACATTAATCCTATGGCAATTCATCCTCATTCAAGAGCCAATCACCCAGAGGGTACAATTGAGCTTAACAAGCTTAACATTGGGACTCGGAATATTACTCGGAGCGATCGCCACTCGATTCATCTCTCAGCGAAAAGTTAACGCGGAATTAGAGACTCACTCCGAGATCGATCCCGAACTTTCGACCACCCCGCCTCAGTGTCAACCTTTCATACAA
>NZ_AUZM01000359.1 GCF_000478195.2 Lyngbya aestuarii BL J
AACTCCATTATCATCTACGCTATAAGTGCCTTCGCCGGGAATTTCCCGTGTAGTTTCTTGTTCGGGTGTATCAGGGTTGAGATCTACTGTTGTCGGGTCAATATTCCCCTCTGAGTCGGTATCGTTTTCGAGAACATTCAGGCTAACGGGTTCACCTTCTGTTGTGACGCCTTGATCGGGAACGGTTGTGGGGGGAACGTTTGCAGGGGGATTAACTGTAATATTAATCGGTGCGGGTTCTGAAGGTTGACCTTCTTCATCCTCTACGGTGTAGTTAATGGTGGAGTCTCCGGTAAATCCGGGTTCGGGTTCAAAGGTGACAACTCCATTATCATCTACGCTATAAGTGCCTTCGCCGGGAATTTCCCGTGTAGTTTCTTGTTCGGGTGTATCAGGGTTGAGATCTACTGTTGTCGGGTCAATATTCCCCTCTGAGTCGGTATCGTTTTCGAGAACATTCAGGCTAACG
>NZ_AUZM01000360.1 GCF_000478195.2 Lyngbya aestuarii BL J
TGGATACTCAAACGGATCATCTATACCGATTCCTTCTACATAATCATAGCTGGCAACCAGATCAATAACACCTTGACCTTGATGTTCAATTGCGTAATCTTCTAACACAAATGACCAAGATTCATCTAAATTCACTTCTGTTCCCGGTGTTCCAGTGACGATGCTAGACCGAGGAATAAAAACATCACCAGAACCGGATTGAACACCCATGTCAACGGTGAGAGAATCTAACACCTCTCCTAACTGATAATCAAAGCCAAATTCTGTGGGAATCGGTTCAGTTAATAATTCAGTCACCAGATTTTTATTGAGGATTTCCCAAAAGTCCGTTTCATTGGGATAATTGACGAGAAAATCGTCAATATAATTAGAAATCTGAGTAAATTCTGGATACTCAAACGGATCATCTATACCGATTCCTTCTACATAATCATAGCTGGCAACCAGATCAATAACACCTTGACCTT
>NZ_AUZM01000361.1 GCF_000478195.2 Lyngbya aestuarii BL J
TTCTCCCAGATAGCTAAGGAACGTTGATGGAGGGGTTCGGCTTCATCGTAGCGTCCTTGGGACTTGTAGAGGTTTGCCAAGTTGTTGAGGCTGGTGGCGACATCGGGATGATTTTCTCCCAGGGCTTTCTCCCAAATAGCTAAGGAACGTTTGTAGAGGGGTTCGGCTTCATCGTAGCGTCCTTGGGAACGGTAGAGTGATGCCAAGTTGTTGAGACTGGTGGCAACACGAGGATGGTTTTCTCCCAGGGCTTTCTCCCAAATAGCTAAGGAACGTTTGTAGAGGGGTTCGGCTTCATCGTAGCGTCCTTGGGAACGGTAGAGTGATGCCAAGTTGTTGAGACTGGTGGCAACACGAGGATGGTTTTCTCCCAGGGCTTTCTCCCAAATAGCTAAGGAACGTTTGTAGAGGGGTTCGGCTTCATCGTAGCGTCCTTGGGAACGGTAGAGTGATGCCAAGTTGTTGA
>NZ_AUZM01000362.1 GCF_000478195.2 Lyngbya aestuarii BL J
AAAGAAATTCAGGAAAAAGGTGGCTAATGTTTATGAGAGAATAGCTAATTCCCGCCAAGATTTCTTGCACAAGTTATCAAGAAAGTTGGTAGATGAAAGCCAAGTCATTGTCGTTGAAAATCTCAACGTCAAGGGGATGGTTAAGAATCGTTTGTTATCCAAGTCAATATCTGATGTTGGATGGGGGATGTTTGTAAACTTTATGGATTACAAGCTCCGACAAAAAAGCGCAAAACTCATAGAAGTTGATCGCTTCTTCCCCAGTTCCAAAACTTGTTCTTGTTGTGGTCATATTGTGGATTCGCTGCTTCTAAATATCAGAGAATGGGATTGTCTTAACTGTAAAACTCACCACGATTGTGACAGTAACGCCGCACTCAACATAAGAAATGAAGGCATCAGAATAATACATTTTGGCGGAGGGAACCCCGTCTCTGCTGAGGGAGCCTGTTTAAGACCAGAT
>NZ_AUZM01000363.1 GCF_000478195.2 Lyngbya aestuarii BL J
ACGGGTCGTTTTCCGGGTCGGTATCGTTACCGAGAACGTTAATAGTAACCGGTGTATTGAAACCAGTTGTACGAGTATCATCAACCGCGTCAGGATTGGTATTTACAGGTTCTTCAACTGTTACCGTAACGGTGGCGGTATCGGTTCCCCCATTGCCATCATTAACGGTGTAATTAAAGGTATCTGTTCCGGTGAAATTGGCCGCAGGTGTATAAATTAACTGACCATTTTCCGAACGTGCAACGGTTCCCCCATTAGCCGAATTTTCGTCAAAGGTTGTAATGTCTAACGGGTCGTTTTCCGGGTCGGTATCGTTACCGAGAACGTTAATAGTAACCGGTGTATTGAAACCAGTTGTACGAGTATCATCAACCGCGTCAGGATTGGTATTTACAGGTTCTTCAACTGTTACCGTAACGGTGGCGGTATCGGTTCCCCCATTGCCATCATTAAC
>NZ_AUZM01000364.1 GCF_000478195.2 Lyngbya aestuarii BL J
GGAACTTTCCCAACCGTTATTGCTGCGGGTTCTCAAGGAACTTTTGATGTTCAACTTGATACAAATACCGCAAATACTTTTAACGGAGAACTTTCATTTACAACCAACGACACGGATGAAAACCCGTTTAACTTTGCTGTTTCTGGTGTAGTTTCTCCCAACCCGGTTCCCGAAATATCCGTTATTCAAAATACCACTAATATTGCTGACAATACCGGAACGTTTGACTTCGGAACTTCGACGGTTGGAAGCGTAGTTAGCAAAACCTTCACTATCGAAAATAACGGAACTGCTGACTTAACTCTTTCGGAGTTAACGCTTCCCACCGGGTTAACTTTAGCGGGAACTTTCCCAACCGTTATTGCTGCGGGTTCTCAAGGAACTTTTGATGTTCAACTTGATACAAATACCGCAAATACTTTTAACGGAGAACTTTCATTTACAACCAACGA
>NZ_AUZM01000365.1 GCF_000478195.2 Lyngbya aestuarii BL J
ATCTAACACCTCTCCTAACTGATAATCAAAGCCAAATTCTGTGGGAATCGGTTCAGTTAATAATTCAGTCACCAGATTTTTATTGAGGATTTCCCAAAAGTCCGTTTCATTGGGATAATTGACGAGAAAATCGTCAATATAATTAGAAATCTGAGTAAATTCTGGATACTCAAACGGATCATCTATACCGATTCCTTCTACATAATCATAGCTGGCAACCAGATCAATAACACCTTGACCTTGATGTTCAATTGCGTAATCTTCTAACACAAATGACCAAGATTCATCTAAATTCACTTCTGTTCCCGGTGTTCCAGTGACGATGCTAGACCGAGGAATAAAAACATCACCAGAACCGGATTGAACACCAATGTCAACGGTGAGAGAATCTAACACCTCTCCTAACTGATAATCAAAGCCAAATTCTGTGGGAATCGGT
>NZ_AUZM01000366.1 GCF_000478195.2 Lyngbya aestuarii BL J
CCTTCACAGTTTTTGCGAATATTGACTCAGCCTAGTGCTTGGAAACGTCGTCCTTTGTTTGCGGTATTATTAATTTCTGCGATCGCCATCATAGTCGGAAGTTTAACAACAGTCGCCCAAAACACCCGTTCTACAAAGGTTGTCGCCACATTTTTACCGATGTACCTGTTTACCAAAGCGGTATCCGGTTCAAGTCAGGAAGTTGAAATACTGGTTCCGCCTAACGTTACCGCCCACGAATATCAAGCTTCCCCCAGTGATGCGCGTAAACTTGCTCAAGCTGAAATTTTAGTTAAAAATGGGTTAGGAATGGAAACATTTCTCAGTGGGTTGGTGGCGAATGCGGGGAACCCACAACTCAAACAAATTGATGCAAGTCAAGGAATTGAACCGTTAACAGAAGAAGATCACGATCATGAGATCGGAAGAGCA
>NZ_AUZM01000367.1 GCF_000478195.2 Lyngbya aestuarii BL J
TGATCTTCATTCCCATTTCCATTGCAGCTCACTTCTTAGAATGGGGTTCGACTGCTATTTTCATCACGTCTGCTATGGCGATTATTCCTTTAGCGGGTTGGATGGGAATTGCTACAGAAGAAATTGCTGTCGTTCTTGGCCCGAATTTGGGTGGACTGATGAATGCCACCTTCGGAAACGCTACAGAACTAATTATCGGTATTGTTGCTCTCAAAGCCGGACTATTGGATGTGGTGAAAGCCAGCATCACAGGTTCGATTATTGGCAACCTGCTGTTAGTGATGGGTTTATCGATGCTTCTCGGTGGCTTGCGCTACAAAGAACAAAAGTTTCAGTCCATTGTAGCTCGGTTGAATGCTTCGGCGATGAACTTGGCGGTGATTGCCATTTTAGTACCAACAGCAGTCCAGTATACAGATCGGAAGAGCACA
>NZ_AUZM01000368.1 GCF_000478195.2 Lyngbya aestuarii BL J
ACGCTCTTCCGATCTTATCAAAACAGTCACAATAACAAAGACAAGAACGGAGAAGTATTACGCTTCAATTTTATTTGAGAACGAGGAAGCCGAACCGCAGACTTCTGACGAGGGAAAAGCGATAGGATTAGACCTGGGACTCACCCACTTTTTGATTACAAGTGAGGGGTCTAAATACGAAAATCCTCGGCATTTTAAAAAGCATGAACGTAATTTAAAGCGAAAGCAGCAGAAATTATCTCGCAAGCAAACAGGTTCCAATTCCCGGAATAAAGCCAGGAAATTGGTAGCAAGAGCGCACGAGAAAATCTTCTTTGCGAGACAAGACTTCCTACATAAACTGTCTCGCAAGATTGTCAACGAGAACCAAGTGATAATCGCTGAAAATCTTAATGTAAAGGGTATGGTACGCAACCACAATCTAGCCAA
>NZ_AUZM01000369.1 GCF_000478195.2 Lyngbya aestuarii BL J
GTGGAAGTAACTGACGTTAAACAGTTGGGAGATCAAATTATTGGTATTGATTTAGGGCTGAAAGATTTCGCAATTGTTCACGATGGAGAGCGGGTAACTAAATATGCTAACCCCAAGCATTTAAACCGCCACCAAAAGAATTTAGCCCTCAAACAGAAAAAACTCTCTCGAAAGACTAAAGGAAGTAAATCGAGAAAGAAATTCAGGAAAAATGTAGCTAAGGTTTATGAGAGAATAGCTAATTCCCGCCAAGATTTCTTGCACAAGTTATCAAGAAAGTTGGTAGATGAAAGCCAAGTCATTGTCGTTGAAAATCTCAACGTCAAGGGGATGGTTAAGAATCGTTTGTTATCCAAGTCAATATCTGATGTTGGATGGGGGATGTTTGTAAACTTTATGGATTACAAGCTCCGACAAAAAAGCGCAAA
>NZ_AUZM01000370.1 GCF_000478195.2 Lyngbya aestuarii BL J
GAATGAGTTGTAAGTATTCAAGCAAGCAAGATGCTTGCACTACAAGCTTTGCTGAGATTTGCGACTCTCACAAATGATTTCTGATTGCTATATAATCCTTTGATAACAATGAATAACCCGCATATTCCTTTATCTGAACTCCACCAACAAATTGACGCCGGGGTAAAACAAGCGATCGCGAACTCTATCGAAAGACACCGCAAACTGGGGGAATCAATTAGTATTTGGAAAGATGGAAAAGTCGTCACCCTAACCGCCGATCAAATTCCTCCATTTTCATCAACTGATCAACCCCAGGAGCAACCGAGGTAAAACCAATGGTACAACAAATACCGGAAACTCAAACGAATATCATCTATCCCGACAGCGACGGTCAACCAATGGCGGACAATACCCTACAATTTCGATGGATTGTAACGATTAA
>NZ_AUZM01000371.1 GCF_000478195.2 Lyngbya aestuarii BL J
CGGGAGATTGGTACGATCAGGCAATTTACGGAGCAAAAGAAAATGAATATCTTAACGAAGAAGCCTTAGCAAATGAGTTAGCAGCTAAATTTTATCTGAATTGGGGAAAAGAAAAAGTTGCTGCCGGATATATGCAAGAAGCTTACTACTGTTATACCCGATGGGGAGCCAAAGGAAAAGTCGCCCACCTAGAACAAACATATCCTCAACTATTAGAAATAATTTTACAATCCACTCAACTAACGAGCGGATATGGAGGAACGATTTCTTCCCTAACGAAAAGCGTCAATCGGACTACTCATAGTCAACATTCAAATTTTTGGTTAGATGTTCCGGCTGTGATCAAAGCAGCACAAGCTATTTCTGAAGAAATAGAATTAGAGAAACTCTTAGCTACTTTGATGCAAATTGTGATCGCCAATG
>NZ_AUZM01000372.1 GCF_000478195.2 Lyngbya aestuarii BL J
AAGTGATTGATTATCTCGGCGAAACCTACGCAGAAGGGTTGGGGCCGTGGAAAAATAGCTTTATCCTGCGAGAATCTATCGAAACTCCCGTCGATGGTAATGGTGATGGCAACGCTGAAATTACTAGCCAACTCACCGGAGAAGTTCGTCCTCTAGTAGACTGGGCGCATGATGCAGGGTTACAGGTTCACCCCTACACACTACGAAACGAAGAACGCTTTTTAACCTTAAACCCAGATGGTACTCCCCAAACGCCGGAACAGGAGTTCCAACAACTGACCGATATCGGGGTGGATGGTTTCTTTACTGACTTCCCTGAAACAGGTCGTATGGTTGTCGATGAAATTATCGAGGAAAAAGCCGGAGATCCTAATTCAACTAATTTCCGTCGTCCCGAAGATATTCATGAAGACC
>NZ_AUZM01000373.1 GCF_000478195.2 Lyngbya aestuarii BL J
CTAACGCTTGAAGCGCACGGTCATACATGGTAGGTATTCCCAAAGGTCGTTCCTCTCCATTGGGTTTGGGTATCCAAACCCTTCTCGTTGGTTTAACCCTCGTACCCAGTTTGATTTTATTGATAAGCTTCATACGTGCTACTGGGGATAAGGATTTAACCCCATCCACTCCCACCGTGCCCTTGTTATCCTGGGTCACTCTACGCACCGCTATTGATGGCTAGTCGCTACCATAGGGGAAGTGCTTTCACTCCCGTGCCTGGAGGGTCAGGCTTAAACTTTCTAGGATACTCATTCTCACCGACATGGTTATTAAGTTGTCATCGGAAGGGGATTTAAGTGCGAACTCAACTTTAATCAGTTACCCCTAGTAAGCCAGTCATCCCTTTACAATAAGTAGATTTCGACTGAA
>NZ_AUZM01000374.1 GCF_000478195.2 Lyngbya aestuarii BL J
CGATCTAAAAGCATTAACTGATATCGAGTTAAACCGTTTTCTATGATTTGAATTAAAGCTCGTAATTGTGCTTCTAAGATTAATGTTACAGCTAAACCGGATGCTAAAATCAAGACAATTTTTAAGCTATGATAGGTGTAGCGAGTTGGAAAATAAAGCTGGAATAAAACAGCATGAGCTAAGAAATATAATACCAAAGAAGCTAAAATAATTTGTCCTAAAATTATAACGTTATAATGAATTTTTTGAGCGAGAGAAAAGCGTTCTGTTTGTTTAGCTAAAAAAGGAAATCCTAATCCAAATAAAGCGAGTGGCGGTAAAAATCCTAAAAAAAGAAAAACCCCTTGAGGGGGGACCAACCAGTAAAAAAAAAGATTAACGTGAAAAAAAAAAAAACGTCCAAAT
>NZ_AUZM01000375.1 GCF_000478195.2 Lyngbya aestuarii BL J
GTCAAGGATGAATATCTAAAAGTCCCCAAGATTGGTGAAGTCAAAGCAGTATTTCACAGAGAAGTTACAAGGAAGATTAAAACGGTAACAATCTCTAAATCTTCAACTGATAAATATTTTGCTTCAATTTTGTGTGAAGTTGAAGTAACTGACGTTAAACAGTTGGGAGATCAAATTATTGGTATTGATTTAGGGCTGAAAGATTTCGCAATTGTTCACGATGGAGAGCGGGTAACTAAATATGCTAACCCCAAGCATTTAAACCGCCACCAAAAGAATTTAGCCCTCAAACAGAAAAAACTTTCTCGAAAGACTAAAGGAAGTAAATCGAGAAAGAAATTCAGGAAAAATGTAGCTAAGGTTTATGAGAGAATAGCTAATTCCCGCCAAGATTTCTTGCACAAG
>NZ_AUZM01000376.1 GCF_000478195.2 Lyngbya aestuarii BL J
ATTGTGGGAACCTTTACCGGGCTTGAACCTACGTTTAGATTATGGGGTGCCTTTGGTTGACCTACAAGATCGCGGTAATAATATTCAAGATGATGGGTTCTATTTTAGCGTTACCTATACACCGTAAACAGTCACCAGTCACCAGTCACCAGTCACCAGTGATAGCAGTTATCAGTTTTCAGTGTTGTAGGGGCGCATGGCAATGCGCCCGAAACTTGCGCCCGAAACATAACCTTCCGGGCGGGTTTAGATCAGTTATTGGTGGGAAACAGAGATTAATTCGGAACCCGCCCCTACAGACCTGACGCCTGGGATAGAAATCTGAAAATTCATTAAAGTTAACAAAATTGTCCGAGATGTTGATTTGGGGAGGTTAAGAATCCTCAATACTTGATTTTCCGGGAC
>NZ_AUZM01000377.1 GCF_000478195.2 Lyngbya aestuarii BL J
ATTGGTGGTAGATGATTTGGATGGAGTCGGTGATCTTGATTTTGCGACCCCTAATTTTGACGATGATGATGTGACGGTTTACTTACAGTCTTAAGCGGTGTTTTAGTAAGTTCAGTTGTATTAAATTGTGAGTCCGTTTCGGGGGTAATCTTTTTGAGGGTTGCCCTCATTTTGTGATTTGATAATATTTTATTTTTGATCTCCTATCCTGTTGGAAATGCAGCATAACTCTGCTTATCCCTACTTCTGGGTGGGAAATTGGTTGTGAAATTTGGGTGAACTTGCATAAGTAGATCTCCTCTAGAGATATGTAGAGTTGGATAAGCGCAATTAGGCTTTTTCCCAACAGTCATCCATCTACTCTCTTTTAATATGAATATCACGAAATTATTCTCATCAGGAAT
>NZ_AUZM01000378.1 GCF_000478195.2 Lyngbya aestuarii BL J
CTCAACAACTCGGACAAGCCCTCAGCGTTGATGGTTGCGCCCTATCTTTGTGGACGAAAGAGGATGAATTTGTGCAATGTGTGGGGTTGTATGATGCTCACTATGAAACTTCTGTTGTCCGAGACTGGTCAGAAGATGAAATAGATGAAGTTGATCAAATAGATGAAACTTCTGCTGATGCTAAAAGCCCAGAAAATTTACCCCAGTCAGCCGTTCCCATTCGCGGAAATCCGGTTCTTCAACGCTTATTAGATACTCAAAATCCTGTTGTTATTAATGATTTGACAAAAAAACCAGACTGGAACTTAATTGAGCTTCCTTTGCGATCGCCATCGAAGGCGTTAATGGTGGTTCCTTTACTTCTAGATGATCAAATTATTGGGAGTATAGATCGGAAGAGCACA
>NZ_AUZM01000379.1 GCF_000478195.2 Lyngbya aestuarii BL J
CTAACAAAATCGTTCTTCATAATCTCCACTTGAAAAAACTTGTGCTATATTCAGTGTATCTTGTAAATACAGCACTCAAACGAAGGGGGTGATTCAAGTGCATAGAGCAGTAAAGGTTAGGCTTTACCCAACACCCGAACAGGAATTGGCGTTAGTCAAATCGTTTGGTTGTGTACGGTGGTATTGGAATTTTGCCTTAAATGCCTGTATTCAGCACTATCAAGAAACTGGGAAAAGTTTAAAGTTAGCAACCTATAAAGGGATGCTCCCTCAACTCAAAAAGGAATATCTTTGGCTCAAGGAAGATTGTTATTCATCGGTTCTCCAATGTGTAGCAATTAACCTAGACAGAGCCTATAAAAACTTTTTTAAAGGACAAGCTAAATTCCCTAGATTCAAG
>NZ_AUZM01000380.1 GCF_000478195.2 Lyngbya aestuarii BL J
AAGCATCCTGTCAAGAACTCAAAAAATTTTGGGATGAATATAAAGACAATCTTGGTATTAGTCGCCAAGAATTTTATAGTTATTATCAAGGAGCATCTATCGTTGTTGGTATCCTAATCAAGAAAATAAAACCCTTTGAAAAGCCCGTTAAATTTGAACGTTTATCCAAAAAGTTGTCTGACTTGCGTCCACCCCAAAGTTATCGTTACTTAAATAAAAATGAATATGAAATTATTAAAGCTTTAGGAACAAATTAAACCCGAATACTCTTTCAAAAATCAGGCTGAAATTAACCGATTCTATTGCTGTTGTCGAAAAATATTGGGGATTCATGTTAGTAGAAAAGAAAGCCGAATTTGTTAGACTGTTTCACGAATTTATCAACTCCTATCCCAACAC
>NZ_AUZM01000381.1 GCF_000478195.2 Lyngbya aestuarii BL J
CCTTATGTTCGAGCCGTTATAGAAGAATATGTTCACCAAAATAGCAGAATTAAACGGGTATTTAGATCCGAAAATGGTCATATTTCTGCTTGTTCTAATTCGGCTTTAGAAATAGCAACAGGTGAATTTATTGCATTATTAGATCACGATGACTTACTAACTTCTGACGCTTTAGAAGAAGTTGTGCGGCTACTCAATCAGCATCCAGAAGCCGACATGATTTATTCCGATGAAGATAAAATAGATGATCATAATCAATTGAGAGAAGCCGCTTACAAACCCGATTGGTGTCCCGATTCATTTCTCTCTCGAATGTACACCTGTCATTTAGGTGTTTATCGTCGATCATTAGTTAATCAAATTGGAGGATTTAGAATTAGATCGGAAGAGCACAC
>NZ_AUZM01000382.1 GCF_000478195.2 Lyngbya aestuarii BL J
AGGAAGAATTTTATATGCTAGTTATCACAAATAAACAGGAAGTTCAGTCACCTTCTGCGTTAATCGATCATCCTCAATCCTATCATCTTGATCAAGCCGCACTTCAACAGATCCAACACCTTGAAGATGAACTTCAACAAACCCGTGAAAACTTGCAGGCGACGAATGAAGAACTAGAAACAACCAATGAGGAACAACAAGCAATCAATGAAGAATTGATCGCTTCAAACGAAGAACTCCAAAGTACCAACGAAGAACTTTATACCGTTAATACGGAATATCAAAATCAAATTCAAAAATTGATCGAACTCTCAAATGATGTCAATAACTTACTTCAAAGTACCGATATTGGGGTCATCTTTTTAGATAAAAGTTTAAAAATTAGTAAATTTACT
>NZ_AUZM01000383.1 GCF_000478195.2 Lyngbya aestuarii BL J
GACGGTTGGAAGCGTAGTTAGCAAAACCTTCACTATCGAAAATAACGGAACTGCTGACTTAACTCTTTCGGAGTTAACGCTTCCCACCGGGTTAACTTTAGCGGGAACTTTCCCAACCGTTATTGCTGCGGGTTCTCAAGGAACTTTTGATGTTCAACTTGATACAAATACCGCAAATACTTTTAACGGAGAACTTTCATTTACAACCAACGACACGGATGAAAACCCGTTTAACTTTGCTGTTTCTGGTGTAGTTTCTCCCAACCCGGTTCCCGAAATATCCGTTATTCAAAATACCACTAATATTGCTGACAATACCGGAACGTTTGACTTCGGAACTTCGACGGTTGGAAGCGTAGTTAGCAAAACCTTCACTATCGAAAATAACGGAACT
>NZ_AUZM01000384.1 GCF_000478195.2 Lyngbya aestuarii BL J
AAATGCGCGTTTATTCAGAGGAACAGTTCGGCCCAGTTGTACCCATTATTCCCTTTGATGATATCAATACTCCAATTGAGTATATTGTTAACTCAAATTATGGTCAACAAGTGAGTATTTTCGGAGAACATATTGATGCGATTGCTCAACTCATTGATCCCCTAGTGAACCAGGTTTGTCGAGTGAATATTAATAGCCAATGTCAGCGTGGCCCTGATACTTTTCCCTTTACTGGACGCAAAGATTCGGCTGAAGGAACGTTATCGGTTTCGGATGCGTTGCGCTCATTTTCAATTCGGACTTTAGTGGCAACTAAAGATATTGAACAGAATAAAACCTTAATTTCTCAAATGGTTCGAGAACGGAAATCTAACTTAGATCGGAAGAGCAC
>NZ_AUZM01000385.1 GCF_000478195.2 Lyngbya aestuarii BL J
AAATGCTTGCTGTAATTAAATTTTAGCTTCTTCGCGTATTCTCAAGCCTAACCCGAGAAAATCTCTATGAATTTTCCCAAAAAAATAGGGCGGTTAAAAACCACCCCAATTCATAAACAACTTTACCGAGTCAGAACTCAGATTTTTGACATCCTAAAATTAGGCGATCATTACAAAAGGATCATCAGCCGTTAAATCAGCCGCATTTACACCTGTTAAAATCGCTAACATCTCGCTACCCAAGCTAATCTCAGCATTGCTTCCAACTTGAGAAATCGAGAGTTCATCGGCGCTGAGTTCGCCTTTTAAGCCTAATAAGTCAATTCCGACTTCAAAATCAACAATCGTATCAATCCCTTCGCCAACGGCTAAAACAAAGGTATCAGC
>NZ_AUZM01000386.1 GCF_000478195.2 Lyngbya aestuarii BL J
CCCCATGAAACCTAATCCAGTGGATTCTAAATCTCTTGTGCGACGTTCTGTGTCTTCGTAGAGGGAGTTACCACCATCGATGATCATGTCATCTTGGTCTAGCAGGGGTTTAAGTTGTTCAATTACGGCATCGACTGGTTTTCCGGCTTGTACCATCACCAGGATTCTACGGGGTCGTTCTAGAGATTGAACAAAATCTTCTAAAGAGTAGGCAGCATGGACGTTTTTTCCTTGCGCCCGGTTTTTCATAAAATCGTCAGTTTTGGAGCTAGTGCGATTGTAAACAGAGATGGGAAAACCATTCCGCTCA
This sequence comes from Lyngbya aestuarii BL J, assembly GCF_000478195.2. Lineage (GTDB taxonomy): Bacteria > Cyanobacteriota > Cyanobacteriia > Cyanobacteriales > Microcoleaceae > Capilliphycus > Capilliphycus aestuarii. The sequence goes on from NZ_AUZM01000386.1 coordinate 311, forward strand.
ACGTTGAGTGCTAGGTTCTCACCCATCACTGCCAAACCGATTACACCAAATTTCTGCTAGATCGGAAGAGCAC
>NZ_AUZM01000387.1 GCF_000478195.2 Lyngbya aestuarii BL J
ATCATCCGGTTTTGAAAGTCCTAAAATCGTAGGAGCCGATGCCAATTACTACAATCGCGCCCTGTGGATTATCCATCAACAAGGTGATAATTTTATCATCGAAAATCAAGAAACCAAGCGGTATTTGTTCTCAGATGGAGAACCCATTAAAGGCTCTTCCGAGGAGCCGAGGGAGGCTGGAAAGCATCATCCGGTTTTGAAAGTCCTACAGTCGTAGGAGCCGATGCCAATTACTACAATCGTGCCCTGTGGATTATCTACAAAAGTGGTGATAATTTTATCATCGAAAATCAAGAAACCAAGCGGTATCTGTTCTCAGATGGAGAACCGATTAAAGGAGATCGAGGAGCCGAGGGAGGCTGGAAAGCATCATCCGGTTTTG
>NZ_AUZM01000388.1 GCF_000478195.2 Lyngbya aestuarii BL J
ATAAAAATTGTTCGCCTTTGCGAGTGACAACTGGTACTTCAAACCACAGCGCTTCTAGAGTGTGAGTTCCCCCATTATAAGGATAAGAATCTAACAATACATCGGCTAAAGCATAAATCTGACGATGTTCTTCTTCGGTGGGAAATCGAGGAATAAACTTCACCCGATGTAGACTCACTCCAGCAGCTTGACAAGCTTGTTGATAAGCACCTTGAAAAACAGCGACATCTCCGGCGGCTTTATGAATTAAAATACTATTAGGAACTTGTTTGAGAATAGCAACTTGCGCCTCTACTAATTCGCGGTTAAATTTGCGCCCAGGTGCGACACTGAGATAAATAACTTGATCTAAACCAATGCGATAAAGATCGGAAGAGCGTC
>NZ_AUZM01000389.1 GCF_000478195.2 Lyngbya aestuarii BL J
GTTCTTCATAATCTCCACTTGAAAAAACTTGTGCTATATTCAGTGTATCTTGTAAATACAGCACTCAAACGAAGGGGGTGATTCAAGTGCATAGAGCAGTAAAGGTTAGGCTTTACCCAACACCCGAACAGGAATTGGCGTTAGTCAAATCGTTTGGTTGTGTACGGTGGTATTGGAATTTTGCCTTAAATGCCTGTATTCAGCACTATCAAGAAACTGGAAAAAGCTTAAAACTAGCAACCTATAAAGGGATGCTCCCTCAACTCAAAAAGGAATATCCTTGGCTCAAGGAAGATTGCTATTCATCGGTTCTCCAATGTGTAGCAATTAACCTAGACAGAGCCTATAAAAACTTTTTTAAAGGACAAGCTAAATTCCC
>NZ_AUZM01000390.1 GCF_000478195.2 Lyngbya aestuarii BL J
AATGTCACCGATGGTATTGGAAAAGAAGATGAACATGATTGTCTTCCCCGTTAAACTCAATTAATTTACAATCCCACTTGTGGAGTAATTCTTCAAGGATGGAGTGTAACCTATTCAGCATTTCAAGAGTAAAAACTTTCCGTCGATACTTGGTTGTCAAAACCAAATGCACTTTGAGGTCACTGACAGACCTCCCGAGCGCTAACAAAATCGTTCTTCATAATCTCCACTTGAAAAAACTTGTGCTATATTCAGTGTATCTTGTAAATACAGCACTCAAACGAAGGGGGTGATTCAAGTGCATAGAGCAGTAAAGGTTAGGCTTTACCCAACACCCGAACAGGAATTGGCGTTAGTCAAATCG
>NZ_AUZM01000391.1 GCF_000478195.2 Lyngbya aestuarii BL J
ATAGCTAAGGAACGTTGGTAGAGGGGTTCGGCTTCATCGTAGCGTCCTTGGTCACGGTATAGTAATGCCAAACCGTTGAGGCTGAGTGCGACATCGGGATGGTTTTCTCCTAAAGTTTTCTCCCAGATAGCTAAGGAACGTTGATGGAGGGGTTCGGCTTCATCGTAGCGTCCTTGGGACTTGTAGAGGTTTGCCAAGTTGTTGAGGCTGGTGGCGACATCGGGATGATTTTCTCCCAGGGCTTTCTCCCAAATAGCTAAGGAACGTTTGTAGAGGGGTTCGGCTTCATCGTAGCGTCCTTGGGAACGGTAGAGTGATGCCAAGTTGTTGAGACTGGTGGCAACACGAGGATGGTTTTCTCC
>NZ_AUZM01000392.1 GCF_000478195.2 Lyngbya aestuarii BL J
AGTGCTGTATTTACAAGATACACTGAATATAGCACAAGTTTTTTCAAGTGGAGATTATGAAGAACGATTTTGTTAGCGCTCGGGAGGTCTGTCAGTGACCTCAAAGTGCATTTGGTTTTGACAACCAAGTATCGACGGAAAGTTTTTACTCTTGAAATGCTGAATAGGTTACACTCCATCCTTGAAGAATTACTCCACAAGTGGGATTGTAAATTAATTGAGTTTAACGGGGAAGACAATCATGTTCATCTTCTTTTCCAATACCATCGGTGACATTGCTTTAAGTAATTTGGTTAATAACCTCAAATCTGTAACGTCCCGAAAGCTTAGACAAGAATTTTCCGACCACTTAAATTCTTTC
>NZ_AUZM01000393.1 GCF_000478195.2 Lyngbya aestuarii BL J
CCCGCCCAACGCACTGCTCTCACCGTACAACGACGCGGGGTCTGTATTGGACAGCATTCCCTTGCGCCTGACGGCGACGCGGGGTCTGTCGGCTGCTGTGACCGTTAGCCAATGGTGAAGAGAGAGTCCAGAGAGTGAGGAAACTCACACAAATCTGAAGCGCTAGGTCGCCGGTTCGAGTCCGGCCAGTCCCGTCTACACTAATATTGATTGACAAATTAAATGACATCTTGACAAAATATTTGGCAATCAACAGTTATAAAGGTTTAAAGCATCTAACTTCTCAGCTTGTAGTTAAACATAAATTACAAGCTTTTTACCCAGTTGTTACCCAATTGACTCAAAGATCGGAAGAGCACAC
>NZ_AUZM01000394.1 GCF_000478195.2 Lyngbya aestuarii BL J
TGACGTTAAACAGTTGGGAGATCAAATTATTGGTATTGATTTAGGGCTGAAAGATTTCGCAATTGTTCACGATGGAGAGCGGGTAACTAAATATGCTAACCCCAAGCATTTAAACCGCCACCAAAAGAATTTAGCCCTCAAACAGAAAAAACTTTCTCGAAAGACTAAAGGAAGTAAATCGAGAAAGAAATTCAGGAAAAAGGTGGCTAATGTTCACGAGAGAATAGCTAATTCCCGCCAAGATTTCTTGCACAAGTTATCAAGAAAGTTGGTAGATGAAAGCCAAGTCATTGTCGTTGAAAATCTCAACGTCAAGGGGATGGTTAAGAATCGTTTGTTATCCAAGTCAATATCTGATGT
>NZ_AUZM01000395.1 GCF_000478195.2 Lyngbya aestuarii BL J
TATTTTTATTTTTCTGAGCTTCATCAATCTTACCAATCATATAAAGAGAACGCTCGGAATAATCAGAAAATTCATCATTAAGAATGCGATCGCATCCTTCTATTTCTTCCTCTGTCATCACCAATTTCCCCTTCTCCCCGGTAAACTGTTCTGTGGTAAAAAAAGGTTGATTAAAAACCCGCTCTAACCGCCTCGCCCGAGCCACCGTTTGTCGGTCAGATTGCGAAAGTTATTCTATCCCCAACATCGCAATAATATCTTTAAGATCCTCATAACCTGCTAGGGTTTGTCGCACGTTTTGAGCCACTTGATAATGCCGTTCCCCAACAACCGTTGGAGATAACATTTTAGAACTCGA
>NZ_AUZM01000396.1 GCF_000478195.2 Lyngbya aestuarii BL J
GCCAATTCCTGTTCGGGTGTTGGGTAAAGCCTAACCTTAACTGCCTTAAGCAATTGAATCACCCCCTTCGTTTGAGTGCTGTATTTACAAGATACACTGAATATAGCACAAGTTTTTTCAAGTGGAGATTATGAAGAACGATTTTGTTAGCGCTCGGGAGGTCTGTCAGTGACCTCAAAGTGCATTTGGTTTTGACAACCAAGTATCGACGGAAAGTTTTTACTCTTGAAATGCTGAATAGGTTACATTCCATCCTTGAAGAATTACTTCATAAGTGGGATTGTAAATTAATTGAATTTAACGGGGAAGACAATCATGTTCATCTTCTTTTTCAGTACCATCGGTGACATTGC
>NZ_AUZM01000397.1 GCF_000478195.2 Lyngbya aestuarii BL J
AAAGCGATCGCAAAATCCAACCCCAATCTCTGCCCAAGTTGCAAACATCCTTTTAAAATAAACAGTGAGGGTACATAAAAAAGGTGAATACAAGTAATGAGACTATTACATACCATGTTGCGAGTCGGCAACCTAGAAGAATCTAAAAAGTTTTACTGTGATCTTCTCGGAATGAAGCTTTATCGCCAGAAAGACTATCCCGGCGGAGAATTTACGCTAGCATTCGTCGGTTATGGTGATGAAGCCGATCACTCCGTGATTGAGTTAACCTACAACTGGGGCACCGATCATTATGACATCGGGGATGGATACGGCCATATTGCTTTAGGAGTAGACAGATCGGAAGAGCACAC
>NZ_AUZM01000398.1 GCF_000478195.2 Lyngbya aestuarii BL J
AAGCATTTAAACCGCCACCAAAAGAATTTAGCCCTCAAACAGAAAAAACTTTCTCGAAAAACTCAAGGAAGTAAATCGAGAAAGAAATTCAGGAAAAAGGTGGCTAATGTTCACGAGAGAATAGCTAATTCCCGCCAAGATTTCTTGCACAAGTTATCAAGAAAGTTGGTAGATGAAAGCCAAGTCATTGTCGTTGAAAATCTCAACGTCAAGGGGATGGTTAAGAATCGTTTGTTATCCAAGTCAATATCTGATGTTGGATGGGGGATGTTTGTAAACTTTATGGATTACAAGCTCCGACAAAAAAGCGCAAAACTCATAGAAGTTGATCGCTTCTTCCCCAGTTCCAAAAC
>NZ_AUZM01000399.1 GCF_000478195.2 Lyngbya aestuarii BL J
TTACTCTTGAGATGCTGAACATATTACACTCCATCCTTGAAGAATTACTTCATAAGTGGGATTGTAAATTAATTGAATTTAACGGGGAAGACAATCATGTTCATCTTCTTTTTCAGTACCATCGGTGACATTGCTTTAAGTAATTTGGTTAATAATCTCAAATCTGTAACGTCTCGAAAGCTTAGACAAGAATTTTCCGACCACTTAAATTCTTTTTACTGGAAAGATGTTTTATGGAATGGCTCTTACTTTGTTGCTAGTTGTGGTGGAATAACTATTTCAACTCGGCGACAATATATCGAAAATCAGAACAAACCTAATTCCGATAAACCCTGACCGCAATTCATCTCAC
>NZ_AUZM01000400.1 GCF_000478195.2 Lyngbya aestuarii BL J
GGGTTGAAAGTGCTGTTGCGACGATGTTAATGGTTTTGAATACTAAAAATTAAAACAGGGAGAAACGGTGATTGTTCTCCCTCAATTTCCGATGATATTCGCTCTCAATATTAATCTCAACATTTTGATTAAGCATCAACCGCTTCATCAGTTGAAGCCACGGTCATCGTTTTTTCGGGTTGAGATTTGCTCGTTTTTGTTGCTTCTTCTAGTTGTTTGGCTTCTCGTTTGAATTCATTTTCAAATTCTTTAGAAGCCTCTTGAAATCCTCGAATTGCCTTTCCCATACTGCGACCAATCTCGGGTAGCTTTTTCGGGCCAAAAATTAACAACGCGAGAACGAGTATTAC
>NZ_AUZM01000401.1 GCF_000478195.2 Lyngbya aestuarii BL J
GGATGTTTGTAAACTTTATGGATTACAAGCTCCGACAAAAAAGCGCAAAACTCATAGAAGTTGATCGCTTCTTCCCCAGTTCCAAAACTTGTTCTTGTTGTGGTCATATTGTGGATTCGCTGCCTCTAAATATCAGAGAATGGGATTGTCTTAACTGTAAAACTCACCACGATCGTGACAGTAACGCCGCACTCAACATAAGAAATGAAGGCATCAGAATAATACATTTTGGCGGAGGGAACCCCGTCTCTGCTGAGGGAGCCTGTTTAAGACCAGATAACCGCGACGGTGAAAGGGCATCGGGCTGAGAAATCAGAAGCTCACATTGTACCGCGGCGGTCAGTGTG
>NZ_AUZM01000402.1 GCF_000478195.2 Lyngbya aestuarii BL J
ATTCCAAATAAATTGATCAACATTATTGAAGACAGGGCTAAACTCCATGTCAATAGCGGCTTTTATACCTTGGATATTTGTTGATTTTTATTCATGACTATTTATCCTGAATTGATGTGTTTTAAATCCGAAACTAAATCTATAATAAACTGGCGATTGGAGGAAATCAATTCGTATAAACACTGAAAATTAAGCCTATTTTTATAAAGATTTTGTGAAAAACTTGTGAATTTATAAGTAGATCTACGGAGAGTTTTTTTGTGAAGACAAGAATAACTTTACAGTGATGGGTCTGGGAAGAATTATAGCTAATAAAGAATGGGTTAAAATTGATTTTTTCATCCCA
>NZ_AUZM01000403.1 GCF_000478195.2 Lyngbya aestuarii BL J
CCCGAATATAGACAAATTGCGATTGACGTAAATCTTCGCTCAGGCGCACTTCAATCACTTGATCCGGTTGTACCGTTGTCGGTTGGGGAGGGGTGGCAAAACCAACAGCCGCCCCCCCAAGCGCCCCCACCAACAAACCAACCCCTGTAAAGCCTGTCAGCAAAAATAGCCCTACCCCGCCAATTCCGGTATCACGAAGAACGTTTTTGGGTTCGGGATCTAATCGACCGGGAATCCAACCGGATTCGGCTTGAATGGGAATGCTACGCCCTTCTAAATTAATGGCTTCGACTTGAAATCGACTCCCTTTGGAACTGGTTTCAAAGTATCCGACAATCGGCGTATC
>NZ_AUZM01000404.1 GCF_000478195.2 Lyngbya aestuarii BL J
ATGCAGTTCAGTTTCAACAAGAAAGTTTTGGAGTCAACGGCATTATTTCAACGGTTAATCCTACCGACTATTCAGTTAACCAAAAATTTGATTGTATATTAGCGTGTTCTTTTTTTAGTCATCTTCCCGAAAAAACCTTCACACTCTGGATGAAAACACTTTATAACTTAATCACCCCCGCCGGGATATTAATGTTTAGTGTTCATGATCGAGACTTATTACCCCCCGACTCAAAAATCAAATCCGATGAACTTTTATTTATCCCCCAAAGTGAAAGTCAATCTCTCGATGTCTATGAATATGGCACCTCTTATGTCGGCGAAGAATTTGTCACTCAAGCCGTT
>NZ_AUZM01000405.1 GCF_000478195.2 Lyngbya aestuarii BL J
ATCCCGCTAATCTTCAGGTCGATCAAGCTCAACTCGGTGTTAAAGAGAGTCAAAGTTTAGCATTAGTTGGAGGAAACATTAACATCAATGGCGGACTATTAAGAGCGCAAAATGGTCGAGTAGAACTTGGAAGTGTAAGTGAAGGATTTGTTAAAATCAAAAAAAATCGCTAAAATACCCCCGCCAATATTCAACGATCTAATGTTGTAATTAGTGAGAATTCTACCCTTGAAGTGATTGGAGATGGACAGGGAAATATTAATATTTTTGCTCGCAATCTATTAATTTATAATAGTGACCCAGCCTTAAGAGCAGGTATTGATACAAGCAATCAA
>NZ_AUZM01000406.1 GCF_000478195.2 Lyngbya aestuarii BL J
TTAGCCCTCAAACAGAAAAAACTTTCTCGAAAAACTAAAGGAAGTAAATCGAGAAAGAAATTCAGGAAAAATGTAGCTAAGGTTTATGAGAGAATAGCTAATTCCCGCCAAGATTTCTTGCACAAGTTATCAAGAAAGTTGGTAGATGAAAGCCAAGTCATTGTCGTTGAAAATCTCAACGTCAAGGGGATGGTTAAGAATCGTTTGTTATCCAAGTCAATATCTGATGTTGGATGGGGGATGTTTGTAAACTTTATGGATTACAAGCTCCGACAAAAAAGCGCAAAACTCATAGAAGTTGATCGCTTCTTCCCCAGTTCCAAAACTTGTTCTT
>NZ_AUZM01000407.1 GCF_000478195.2 Lyngbya aestuarii BL J
CCTTTCGGGGTTGATGAAACGCCCCAATCAGATTTTTACCTTGAGGATGATTAACCCCAGTTTTTCCGCCAATAGACGCATCCACCATCGCCAACAGCGTCGTCGGAACTTGGACAACATTAATCCCCCGCAACCAAGTCGAAGCCGCGAACCCAGTCATATCCCCAACAATACCCCCACCTAAAGCAATCATCGTTGCAGAACGTTCCAGGCGATGTTCTAAGGCGAGATCATAGACTTTTTGCAAAGTTTCTAGGGTTTTGTGGGGTTCCCCTGCTGGAAGGGTACAGCAAGCCACCTCAAAGCCAGTCTTTTCAACAGAGGTGATCACCC
>NZ_AUZM01000408.1 GCF_000478195.2 Lyngbya aestuarii BL J
TGTTGTGGTGCGTCAAACGCAAATACCACTAGGGAAATGCAGAGAATATCTTGGAAAAAAATCGCCCAAATCGGTAAGCCTTGTAAACGGTAAAACCATCCCACCTGTACCAGTTGCAACACTAACGCCAGTAACCCTCCTGTTCCCCCAATTACCCCCCCGAGCCACTCGGGTGCGTCAGTCGCCTGGGCGATCGCAATTCCCATAATCGCCCCGACAAAGGGACTACAAACAAGCTGAATAAAATTTAAAATTCGCTGTCCGAGTACATTTTTTGAGGCGAACAGTTCAAACAGCGACCAACTCACTAAAATACCGACCATCCACTGGGGA
>NZ_AUZM01000409.1 GCF_000478195.2 Lyngbya aestuarii BL J
GTCAGTGAAACCAAAAGTTGTACACCAAGAACGCCCCGAAATTATGGAAAGCAAAGAAAAAAAAACGGTAACCCCCCGCGTTGAAACAGAAAAAGCTGTTGAATCCAACGGTAAAATGCCAAGAATTGAACGAGAACCCATTGAAACTCAACCCCGAGTTCTCTCCGATCATTCCGAGAATATCAAAAGAAATAATTCCCGAAAGATCGAAGGTCAAAAGGTATCTGACGATCCAGAAATTATTATTATAGATCGCCGAGACGAACAAGATCAAACCCCTTAAAAGCGTCACAAGTTTTTGTTTTTGTATAAAGAGATCGGAAGAGCACA
>NZ_AUZM01000410.1 GCF_000478195.2 Lyngbya aestuarii BL J
GAATTCCCTGGGGGGCAAGGGTATCGAGAATTGGAGCGATCGCCGCCATCACTTTTGCTTTAGCCGGAGCGTTGTGTTTGTTTTTTGGGCTACGGGAGGGTTTTTCGGCAGTGAGGGTTTCACAAAATAAATGGAGAGTGGATTCTTTAAGGGTGGCGCGAACCTTGACGTTGGACTCCTCTAGCTTTTGATTGAGGATACGACCAATAGCGGCCTGTGAACCCCAACGCGCCCAATTTTTGAGAATTTCAACCGGAGGGGTGAGATCAATGCGTAACATCCAATCAGGCCGGGGTTCTCCCTGGACTTGCAATAAAATACAAGCATCC
>NZ_AUZM01000411.1 GCF_000478195.2 Lyngbya aestuarii BL J
AAAGGGTTAACTCGTCACTGGCATATTTCTCTTTCTCTCCCTCTAATCTTGTTGGGAGCGTTGTTAACGCCATTAGCACTCCGTTCTTACGTTGAAGCGAGTACCTATACTCGTCGCTATACCAATATCAACCAAGTTCCGTCTAAACCCGTTGCCATTGTTTTTGGGGCGGGGGTATGGGGGGATGGAACACCCATGCCGATGCTTGGAGATCGCATACAAGGGGCAATTGACCTGTATCATCTGGGGCGAGTCGGGAAAATCTTAATGACTGGAGATAACGCCACACCGGAATACAATGAAGTGATTGCCATGCAATACTACGCCCA
>NZ_AUZM01000412.1 GCF_000478195.2 Lyngbya aestuarii BL J
AAAAATCTGACGACCGATAACCCCCCGAGAAGCAATATCATGACAATTAACAACACCTGGAACTCTCATTGCTAATGCTCGAATTTTTTCCGGTGGAATTGCCACCCGATCCGTTAACCAAGGTAAATTTTCTTGGAAAATTCCCCAAGCACTATAAAACACAAAAACCGCCACGGGAAACGCCATCACCACATCTAAAGCTTCCAGTTGAGGAAAGTTCCATTTCCGACCTAACCACACTCCAATTAATCCAGCAATTACCATTAAAGTTGTCCAAATATCGCTCATGGTATGCTTGGCATCCGCCACCAATAAGGCGCTTCCCAAAC
>NZ_AUZM01000413.1 GCF_000478195.2 Lyngbya aestuarii BL J
GGGAATTCGAATCCCTGTCGCCTCCGTGAAAGGGAGGTGTCCTAGGCCTCTAGACGATGGGGGCAAGTTGTGTGTCCAGCATTTTTCGCCTTTCACCTTTACTACTATAAATAGAATATTTTGCTCTGTCAACCCCAAGCTTCAATTTTTTTTGGAGACTAATGAGGAAATTCGCTAAAACTCCCTTGACAGTATGCTTCTAGGATTTGAACGCAGTTGACAATGGCACCTAAATGGGCGATTTCATAGCCGTGAGTATTTTGAGTGGGGAAGCCTAAACAAGCCCCTCTGGCTACATGACCCATTTTCATCGCAATAGACGCATCA
>NZ_AUZM01000414.1 GCF_000478195.2 Lyngbya aestuarii BL J
GTGCTCTTCCGATCTACTGCTTAAAAGGGCGGTTAAAGCTTGGCGTGGGGTTTCATCTAATATATCTGAAAAAACTTTGGCGGTAATGGTACCAAATGGAATCGCGATCGCCAAAATAGCAACCAGGGGATCGAGTCCAAAGATATTCACAAAAAATAAGCCCCAAATGGCTTCGTGAATGGAACGAGGAATAGCTAAAAGCGATCGTATAAATAACCAAGGGGTTCCGAAAAGTTGAGGCGAAAGCGATCGCCACCAAATTTCTGAGGAAAATAAACCGCCAATTAAACCAATTAAAATACTAAAAACGGTTCCACAAACTGCAAA
>NZ_AUZM01000415.1 GCF_000478195.2 Lyngbya aestuarii BL J
TATAAAAGAAAATTACACTTTCTTGATCTTCATCTAGAGGTTTATTTCTGTATCTCTCAAATCTTTGGAGATTTTCTCGATAGTTTTTAACTAAGGTTTGAACGTAAACTGACATAATAGCATTACAGGATGCAAGTTTACAGTCTTGTAACGTTTCAAGATTATCACTTAACTGTTCTTTATTTTCTTTAATTTCTAGCAGTGTTCTTAGGGCTTTATCTGATAAACTATTATTGGCAAGTCCGGTTAAAGGTTCGATATGAGCGGGACTTGGCATGGCAAAATCGAGTTGACGTTGGTTATTAAGATTAGAAAAGATCGGAA
>NZ_AUZM01000416.1 GCF_000478195.2 Lyngbya aestuarii BL J
CAGGAAAGGTAGGAGAGTCAGTACAGAAGTCGGATAAAACCATCCCGGCATGGATTGGGTTAATAATGATCCCCACTGAAGCCAGGGCTGCTGTTTAAACGAAGAAGCAGGATTGACTAAAATTAAGCGATCAATTAGCTTCGGTGCTTTCACGGCGATATTGACCGCCAAACACCCTCCAAAGGATTCTCCACAGACATACACCCCTCGTTCTGGGTTTGAGGTCAGTTCAGTTTTAATTAAGGCGATTGTGCGAACCGTGAGGGTATTCCAGTTGGATCGATCCTGCAAGGGAATACTAAGACAACGAAAGATCGGAAGA
>NZ_AUZM01000417.1 GCF_000478195.2 Lyngbya aestuarii BL J
GATGGAAGACTGTTTCCCCATTATTGATATTCTTAACCAAACTCCCGCGATTCCCTCTAACTCTCAGTGGGCGTTGTTCCTACGAAATCATGATGAACTGACTTTGGAAATGGTCACAGATGAAGATCGTGATTATATGTACAAAGTCTACGCCCAAGATCATCAAGCTCGCATCAACTTAGGGATTCGTCGTCGGTTAGCCCCCCTACTCGGCAATGATCGCCGTCAAATTGAGTTGCTCAATAGTTTGCTGCTCTCGCTGCCCGGAACGCCTGTATTGTATTATGGCGATGAAATTGGCATGGGAGATAACATCTATATT
>NZ_AUZM01000418.1 GCF_000478195.2 Lyngbya aestuarii BL J
CCACCCACGGTGGAGTTACTCCTTCTCCCCCTCTTCCCCCGCCAATTTCCGATGGTGCTTCCCCTTTCGCCCCGAAAGATAAAGAGTCCGAAAAAACAGCTTCAAATTCAGGAAATTGGTCAATTGCTTTACAGTCAGTTTTAGATCAACCCCCCGCCTCATTTCCGATGCAACTGTTTTGGGGTGGCGCAGTATTTTGTATCGCTTTTGCAACTTGGGCGCATTTGGGAACTGTTGATGAAGTGGGTAATGCCCGAGGTAAATTAATTCCCCAAGGAAATGTTTACAAAGTTCATCCGGTGGAAATGGGAAAAATTGCCAC
>NZ_AUZM01000419.1 GCF_000478195.2 Lyngbya aestuarii BL J
CGAAAGAAAGCCGCTTTGTGAATGGGTTCAACTTCCCCTAAATCAACCCATTGCGGTTCGCCGGAAGATTTAAGAATATAAGCCGCATAATGATCTTTTCCCCATTGTCTTGCTTTAATATCAGCAGGTTTATATAAAATAAATTCAATTAACGCTGCATCTTCGGGAATCAACTGTTGTACCGCTTCAATGGTAATGGGTTCTGAAAGGGTTCTAAATTCGGCACTGCGGCGAGAAAGTTCCGCTTCGAGTTGCTCCGATTTTTGTCTTAAATTTGCAACCAGTTGACGGTATTGTTCATCGGAGAGATTTTAGATCGGAA
>NZ_AUZM01000420.1 GCF_000478195.2 Lyngbya aestuarii BL J
GCTCTTCCGATCTGTATTCGCTTGGAGGGAGAAGCAGTCCTCAATATTATCGGTCGAATTCCCTCTCTAGGCTGGCAGCTTATTATGAGTGAAGCGATCGCCGCAGAACTTGAAAAAATGACGAATCTTGAGAAGTTGGAAAATATTAGGGACATTCTACAAACGGCTTCAGTTTTTGTTACCCTTGATGAGGATGTTGACAAGCGATCGCAGGAGTTAGAAGATTTAGGATTTGGACTTTATGACTCTTTTCATATTGCTAGTGCCGAACGGGGGAAGGCGGATATCTTGTTAACGACAGATGATCGCTTGCTTA
>NZ_AUZM01000421.1 GCF_000478195.2 Lyngbya aestuarii BL J
GGGAGATAGGGAGATAGGGAGGTAGGGAGTTGGGAGGACTGGAGGTGGGGATAGGGGGTAATGGGGAGATCTTGCATGGTTGCCTATTCCCCGTCCCCTGTCTCCTCTTAAGACCGACATAACGCCTCTTTGCGACTATCAAATAACTTGACAATGCCATCTGTTACCGTCTTTTTCACATTCATATCACAACCGGCTAAAAATTCCTCAGCAGAAATCACATTTTGAAAGAATTCTTGGGCGCGGTTCCGCTGATGTCGAATCTCATCAAACCCCATCGATTTCACCATATAGGTGGCGAGAGAGATCGGAAGA
>NZ_AUZM01000422.1 GCF_000478195.2 Lyngbya aestuarii BL J
AGTCATTCGTCACTATAAACCCGAATTAGTTGCCCGAAAATGTGGGATTCGTTTGGATGATTTGGAAAAAGCCGCCCGGTGGTGGGGAGAGTCAAATCGGGTGCTTTCGTTGTGGTCGATGGGGATGAATCAATCCTCAGAAGGAACGGCGAAAGTGAGAACGTTAATTAACCTGCATTTGATGACCGGAAACATCGGAAAACCGGGAGCGGGGCCGTTTTCTTTAACAGGTCAACCTAACGCAATGGGCGGACGGGAAGCGGGCGGACTGGCGCATATTTTACCCGGTTATCGAGTTGTTAAAAATCCCCAAC
>NZ_AUZM01000423.1 GCF_000478195.2 Lyngbya aestuarii BL J
GATTACAGCAACGGTGGCTGCGGTTCCCCTACCCTTTGCGACAATGCCTGTGTTAACGACGTTACAAGTGTCAATGGTGGGGTTATTAGGGCAGTTATACGGGCAAACCCTCAATCCTTCCCAGGCGGGGGGCGTTGTCAGTGCGATCGCAGGCGGTTTTCTCGCCCAAGCGGGGGGGCGGGGGGTGGGGAAATTTATACCCGGGTTTGGGAGTGGGATTGCGGCGTCTTGGGCGGCGGCTTATACTTGGGCGTTGGGTGAAGGGGCTTGTGTTTATTTTGGGGATTTAATGGGGGGAAAGAAACCCGATCC
>NZ_AUZM01000424.1 GCF_000478195.2 Lyngbya aestuarii BL J
TGTAGAGACTTTCTCCCTCCATCTGGCTATCGGGTCGGGCAAAATAAATCATTTCAAACACACAAAGTTTGCGAGAGGGTTGGGATTGCCACTCAATAGACTGCAATCCATCTTCAGTGATCCAAACGATTTCACCCGGTTTAACTTCTCGTAAAAACTCGGCCCCGATAATATCTAACCCACAGGTTTCAGAAGCCAGAACATATCGAGTGGGATTGGTATCTAAAGTTCCAATAACTAAAGGACGAATACCATGAGGATCGCGTACACCCATTAATCCGGCCGGAGTCCCAATCGTCAAACTAAATGCA
>NZ_AUZM01000425.1 GCF_000478195.2 Lyngbya aestuarii BL J
GAGAGTAGTTTCTCAGGTGCCGAGTTTTGGCATTCCTCAAGGTCGCCCCATCGGGGGAATTGCTCCAGTTAATCAACCTGTTAATCAACCTGTTAATCGGCTTATTGCTCAAGGTCGGCCTTTGAACCCTGCTCCTTTGAATCCGACTCCTTTTGCTCCTGTTCCTCAAGGTCAGCCCTTAAATCCTTCTCCCCTGATTCCTGTTCAACCTGTGGCGACTTACCGGAGTTTTGTCAGTGTGGGAGATACAGGATTTGAAGTGAGAAAAGTACAACAACGTCTGCGAGAGTTAAATTACAGATCGGAAGAGC
>NZ_AUZM01000426.1 GCF_000478195.2 Lyngbya aestuarii BL J
AAACCGCCACTGAAGATTTAGGTCAAACTCCGGTTGGTGTAGAGACTATTCCAACAAAATGGGATGTTTATGAACAGTTTCTTCGGATTCCCTATTATATTTTGTTTGATCCTGAAAACAATAAATTAGAAGCATTTCATTTAGTGGGAAGTCGCTACGAACAACTCGAACCCACTGAACAACGAATTTGGATACCGGGCTTAGAATTAGGATTAGGGTTATGGAAAGGTGTTTATCAAGGGATTGAACGGCAATGGTTACGGTGGTCTGATGTTCGAGGAAGTTGGATAGAAGTTAGATCGGAAGAGC
>NZ_AUZM01000427.1 GCF_000478195.2 Lyngbya aestuarii BL J
AAAAAAAAAAACCCCGCCAATATTGGGAGCAACCCCCGGTAATTTTAAAAACATTTCCCGCAGTTCCTTAACGCTGGCTTCGCGATTTTTGAGCGCAATATCGCTGAGTTCGACATCAACATGAGCCATATTTCCCCCCGCCCCGTCCGCATCGCCGGGAGTTCGCCCCGCCCGCACCTGCACCCATTCATAAAGGGGATTATCCTGGAGCGAGTTAGACAGCGCCATCCCCGCCCGGTTGGTCATATCCAGAGAAACCCCCGGATACAATACCATTGAATTGACCAACGATTTCTCTTGAAATTCG
>NZ_AUZM01000428.1 GCF_000478195.2 Lyngbya aestuarii BL J
ATTAAGGCTTCATGGGCAATATCGACTTTACGAGTAGAATTTTCTCCACCACTGAGGGTCAGTAGGCGACAGTTGACCAAATGGGATAATGTTTTTTCAAATAAGTAAGGATCGTTTCCTGCACGCAGGGCATTTACAGGTTGCTGGCGACGGGTATCGGCTCGTCCTTCTCCCAACTGCACCAAACGCAAAAAAAAGCGACGGGGGATGGCCTCTTGCTCGGGGGTCTCTTGTTTCAAGTTGATTAAAGCCGCATTAGCATGACGGGCGATCGCCACTTGTAATCCGGTCAGTTTATTGTTTCCC
>NZ_AUZM01000429.1 GCF_000478195.2 Lyngbya aestuarii BL J
AACATATTATTATGAACGGAAAAATAACAAACCCCAAAAAAAGCAAACTTCCCCCCTTCCACTTCAGGGAAAACAATTCCACCCTTGCGTCCGCCCGCCTCCATTCCCATTTTATTAATATTGCAAATCGTATCACCAAACCCCGCCTCAAAAAAATCAAAAGAATGATTATTCGCCACACTCAAAATATTAAAGCCCGCATCTTTTAAAATCGAAGTATATTCGGGCGGAGTTCGGAACGCAAAAACCAAACCTCGACCAATATTTTTAGCACTGCGAGGATAATTTGTTAAAGTGCTTTCAAAA
>NZ_AUZM01000430.1 GCF_000478195.2 Lyngbya aestuarii BL J
AAATCGAGCAAAAAATAAGTAATAAATCCCTAGATTAAACGATAAAACTAACAAATTAGAGTTGAATAATGACAAATAAAATTGGAATTGCAGTCATCGGTACAGGGTTCGGAAAAAAGGTTCATATTCCTGGACTTCAAGAACATCCACGTACAGAAGTTGTGGCGGTTTTTTATCGGGGTATTTAAAAAACGAAAACGATGGCATCGAGTCATAATATTCCCCATGCGGCTAGTTCAGTTGAGGAGATTGTTGCTTTACCCGATGTCACAGGTGTAGCGATTTCGACACCGCCTTTCTTGCAT
>NZ_AUZM01000431.1 GCF_000478195.2 Lyngbya aestuarii BL J
ACTCATCATCCATTTCCGACTCATCATCCATTTCCGACTCATCATCCATTTCAGAATCATCATCCATTTCGTGATAGAACTCGGCGATTTGTTCAGCGTTATCTTTACGGTATTTATCGAGGTCGATAGCGCTGTATTGTACCTTCTCAACTTCAAGGATTTCTTTGAAGTCGCGACTGAAGCCAATATCAATCACCTGTTTAACATCGAGTTGAGAGATATCGGTGACTTCAATTTCCAAGTCTGCAAATAATTGAGTTTGTTGTTCAGCAGTTAACTCGGAGATTTGATATTTCAGGTAGTG
>NZ_AUZM01000432.1 GCF_000478195.2 Lyngbya aestuarii BL J
TCTTTATTCTTTAAGAAAAAAAAATAAATTTACCTTAACAACAGACGAAAGATATAAAACTTAGCTTAAAATTTGGCCGTCTGACCCAAAAAGTCTCCTTAATATAGATGGAGATCTTTCTGCTGTCAGCCAGTCAGTAGAAGTCAAACTAAAATGCTTGTGGACTCGAAGTCGCAAAAGTTAGATTTTTCTGAAGTCTAGTCCAGCAAAAAGAGGAAACAGCAAAAATCTCTCGACAAGTTATAAAGCTTGTAGGTGAGACTGTCAAAGGCGAGACGAGTAGACACCGGAGACGAAATCA
>NZ_AUZM01000433.1 GCF_000478195.2 Lyngbya aestuarii BL J
AAAAGTCTCGCAGAAAAAAGGTGGGTTGGGGGTTGTCATCGCTACCATTGCGACAAAAGATTTCCGCGTGTTTACTCGATACCCATTGTTCAGAAATGACGATATCATTGTCTTCTCCCCGTCCAACTCGCACGCTTCCAGCTTCGAGCGGCCATAGTTGAGGCGGTGATCCCGAAGACGGGTTTAAATCACTCGGTAGACGTAGCCACGCCCTGGGCGCAATATATCCCAACCAAGTTTGAGAATTCGCCGGGAGTTCTGTTCTAATTTCTTCAAGGGGCTGCATTAATTCTCC
>NZ_AUZM01000434.1 GCF_000478195.2 Lyngbya aestuarii BL J
AAAAGCTAAAACTCAACAGCTCGAAATTACATTACAAAAGTTACAACAAACTCAAGCCCAACTCATTCAAAACGAAAAAATGTCAAGTTTGGGTCAAATGCTGGCGGGAATTGCCCATGAAATTAATAATCCTGTAACTTTTGTTTCTAGTAATATTACTCCGGCGATTGAATACACCAATGATTTATTATATTTGATAAGTTTATATGAAGAATATTGTCCGATGAAGCCACAAATTATTCAAAAAAAAATAAAAGATATTGAGCTTGAATTTATCGAATAAGATTTCCCGAAA
>NZ_AUZM01000435.1 GCF_000478195.2 Lyngbya aestuarii BL J
ACGGGGTTGGGGAGCGTTTATCGATACGATTGAAATTGCGATTGTCGGGATTATTATCGGGGTGATATCTGGACTGGCGAATGTTGTCACGTTGCTCGGTACTTTAGCCATTGCGGGGGTGTTAGCGGGGTTTGCAGGAGCGATCCTGTTTGCATCAGCCGTGGCTTTTGGGGTGATTTTTGCGGTGACTAAGCGTCTGGCTTGGGTGATGAGTCTGACAAAGGTGTTAACGGTGGCGGTGACTGCGAGTGCGATCGCGGGTTATATTTCTGGTGGGGTGAGTGCAATGGCGATC
>NZ_AUZM01000436.1 GCF_000478195.2 Lyngbya aestuarii BL J
ATCCTCAGTATTTAAAGTATTGCTTAAACTTCTATTCAATATTCGCAATTCTAAAACCCATCTGACACTCATATTGACTGGGAAGGTTTTCTGTCGTTTTACCAACCGGATGACCACAACTGAGTTGTCCTCCTCTCCAGCGAGGCTGACCACTACGATCTGAAAGTGGACAACCTTGACAAACTCGCTGCGGTTCGAGAAGTTGGTTCTCCATCAAAATCACTAACATCTTATCCCTCCAACAGATTCCGTCTTTGCCCTTCCAATTGTATGCCAAGACTCGAGAGAGA
>NZ_AUZM01000437.1 GCF_000478195.2 Lyngbya aestuarii BL J
ATTAAGTACGGCGAACAGACGATGAATGACATTGTTGATGCCTATATTAACCCTGATTTGCCCTCGGAGGAGTGGGATTTGGAAAATGTGGTCAGTAAGGTCAAAGAGTTTGTTTATTTGCTGTCAGACTTAAATGCAGACCAACTGATTGATTTGAATGTCGATGAGATTAAGACCTTCTTACACGAACAGTTACGCAACGCCTACGATATCAAGGAAGCCCAAGTTAATCAAATTAAACCGGGTTTGATGCGAGAAGCGGAACGATTCTTTATCTTGCAGCAAATT
>NZ_AUZM01000438.1 GCF_000478195.2 Lyngbya aestuarii BL J
AAATAATAAAGCGACAGATTCGAGGAAGTTTTTTAATCCGGTTTTGAGATCAATTTCTGCAAAAGTGACGGTCAAAAAACCACGCTGAGATAATACAAATCCTCCGGCAATAATTAAAAAGAATAAAGAAAATAGAGTGACAGAAAGAATCACGGTGGTTGCAGCTTTAGAACGTCGCATTCCACCTAAGACAACAATAGTTAAACCCAAAACAGCAATTTCAGCAATAGGAACTAAAAAAGACTCTGAAATGCCAATTGTATTAATCAGATAACTGGAAAA
>NZ_AUZM01000439.1 GCF_000478195.2 Lyngbya aestuarii BL J
ATTCGCACTCACCCCTAACGAAGTTTTAGAAAAATTGGGTGCAGTTCCTGTCTTTACCATTACAGACTCCGAAGGTTCTCCTTTAGTGGGAACGGCTCAAAGTCAAGGTCAGAGTGCTTCTGTTGTCGAAGTTTATATTAGTCGTCAGGATGCTCAAGCTTTTATTAATGAGTTGAAAACCCAAAATCCTGAATTGGCTTCCTCAGTTCAAATTACAGCAGTTCCTCTTGGAAAAATTTATGAAATTGGTCAACAAAATCAAAGCA